>JAGAGL010000018.1:0-74473 GCA_017627595.1 Oribacterium sp.
AGAATGATAAAGTAGGGTGTCTGCTTTTCTCCGTTGCTGGCGGAACCCTGCTTCTTTGACAGTTCTGCCTGCATTTCCTCCTTGCCCTGACGGCTGGTTATCTCCATATCGTAGGTGAAGTAATTTCTGTAATCCGTGTACTCAGACTCATCTTCACTGTCAAGGATCAGATCCATAAACTCTTTAATGTCACGCTCCATCTCCTCATCGTTTCGGAGAGAGTTCATGTAAACCTCCGGATTATCCATGTAGGCATTGAGCTTATTGGAGATGCGGAAAAATACCTGTCTGTCGGGCTTCTCTGTCATAAGGAATTTATAAGTATCATTTCCGAAGGGAATCTTCCTGAGTTCCCGGTTAATGTTGTCCATTTCTTCTCTTGCCGCGGCAATTTTTTCGCGAATCTCCGCCACAAAGTCATTCATGAAGGCACTTTCCAGTTTGCCTGCCTGTTCGTGAAGGCTTTCCGATGCACGTTCGATCTCAACATTGGCAAGATCCTGATAAAGTCCGCGATAGTAAACTATGAATGCCGGGCCTCTACGGTTCATGTCTCCGCCGGCGATACGGCAATAGGATATCTGGATGTCCTCCATATTTTTGACCAAGTTGTTCTCAACTTCGTTCCTGAGCTCGTTAAGGCGCTTTTCAGTCACCACGATGGAGCGGCCGTTTCTTTCCCTGAGCTTTTCATACTCGGACAGCATTTCTTTTTTCAGCTCGAAATGTTCACGCTCCAGCTCAAGATACTGGTTTTCAGCCACCTTCAGCTTACCTGAAAGCTCAAACTGATTCTTTTCCTCGTGTGCAGTTTCATTTTTATTGACAATGATGTCCTGCTCCGCCTTTTGTCTCATGCTGTCTGCTGTCTTTACCGCAGCCTGAGCGGCCTCCTGCTCCTGAAGGATCGCTACGAAGTCAGGATTGTTCTTAAGATCGCTGAGGGCCTTCTCAAGCTCACGCTTTTTCACGGACTGTTCGGCATGGAGCAAAGGTGCATTCATCTTATAATGGTCTTCGTTGAGGTCAAGCTTTTCCAGTTCGTCTTTATGCTCCCTCAGGACTTTGAGTTCCTCTTCCTTATGCGCAAGCTCTTCCCGGAGCTGCTCCTCCTGCTTCTTCGCTTCCTTTAACTGCAGTTTTACAGCGTCCTGTCCGAAATATATCTTCGTTTTCCGGATATCCATGTTGGAAAATGCATAGCTTTTTGCAAGTCCGCCGTCCTCCATGAGACCGCCTTTGGGGAAATTATGAAGCTCCTCAAGGTCTTTGCAGAGATGTATTCCGTTCAAAAGGTAGTTCACATACCTTCTGGCGTAAACATTAGGCACAGTAAGAATGCCGGCGGCGGAGCCCTCCTGCGCCTCCGTATCCGGAAGCTTGTCAGTGATCACAACTGTGGCGGAGTAGTTTCTGGAACTGTGGAGAACCTCCATGGCGCGGTGACAGTATTTCCCGTCCACTATGATGAAAAAACGTTTTCTGCCAAGGAAGGTTTCAATGGCTCTGCGCCATTTAGGCTCCTTGACTTCGGATACAAGCTCGGCAAGGAAACGGACATCTGTGTCGATTCCGTCTTCTGCAAATGCTTTCTTGATTTCTGCTTTGGCAGCCTCCGCTTCCTTTGGATAAGTCATCACATTGTTTTCGAGCTGACGAATGGTTTTCGCAAGTTCTATCTTCTCGTCCTGTAATGCTTTGACCGCGTCTCCGACATGAACAAGGTCCTCTGAAATCTTTTCTTTTTCTGCATTAAGCTGTGTTTTCAGCGAGAAAAAAGCAGAAAGCTTCCGGTCCGCTGCAATCTCGGGGTCGGAAAATGCTGTTCCCACCCTTCTGTCTTCCTCATTAAGCTCCGGCAATGCCCAGTTAAGAAGTGCCACGATCTGCTCCTCAAGTTTAGTGAGAGTTGCTATATCCTTTTCCAGATCAGTGATATCACGGCTCATGTTCTCAATCTGGTGCTCCAGTCCGCTTAGCTGTGACTGCATGTTCTGGAAGTCCTGATTACTTCTGCAGATGGTGAGACGCTCGTTGGCAGCATTGTAATCACGGAGTGCGATTTCATACTTTGCTTCCAGATCCTTCAGCTGCTTCCTCAAAAACTCAGCTCTCCGGATACTTTCCTCCTGCTGCTCACTTATGGCCACAGTATCCTGGTATCTGAACATCATACGGCGGACATTGTACCTGCGAAGCTTCTCTTCATATTCCCGGACAACCTTTTCAAGCTCTTCCAACTTCTTTTTTCCCTGGCTCAAACGCTCGTAGAGGGCTTTTATTTCCTCGAATTTCTGTCTCTGCTCCTTGAGATTTGCAAGTGACTGAATGTTTCCGGCGTCGAAAACGCAGTCCTGGATGAACTTGTCAATGTTATTTTCAGGGTTAAAGGCCATCATTTTCAGGATCTTCTGCCTGTAGGTATGTACATCAGAGCGGAGTCCCAGGGTTCGGAGCAATTGGCTTGTTCCTTCTTCTTTTCTTTTAAACTCGGAGGCCTTTATGAGCTTTCCATGGACGTGAAGTTCATTTTTCGGTGTTACATAAAGATTTCCGTCTTTGATTTCACAGAAATTTGCGTCTTCAAGACGGGCATCTCTTATTACAAACCAGTTCTGCATCTTACATTCTGTGCAGTTGGGAGATTCCATGACCACCCCGCAAAGCTGATACTGTTCGTCCACAGGTGACCAGAACTCCATAACGATGTAGCTTATAACTGCTTTATCTTTTCCACGAAGATACCGGCTGTCCCCATTGCTCCTGGTATCCCCGCGAACATAGGCAAGGACGCTTCTGTCACGATCCTTTGCTGCTGTATTGAACTTGGTATTGCCGGTTAAGAGGAATGTCATGGCATCCAGTATGGTGGATTTGCCGGAACCATTGATACCGGTAATGAGCGTTGAGCCCTCAAGTCTGATAATCTCCCTCTGAAATCTCGACCAGTTTATAAGTAAAAGCCTGGAGGCGGTTTTTCTGTTTAATGTTGTCTGTTCTTCCATCACAATGTCTCCTTGTTAACATCACCCACTGCGAAACTAATTTCCATAAAGCATGATGATTCGTGCCGGTTTTTAATCAAAAACAGCTGCAACTTTGTATAACATATTCCTATTCAGTTTCTCAGAAATTCAAATAATTTCTAAAACTCTAGGCCATATCATCTATATCATCTTCATCGTCGTCAGCATTGAATCCGGATTTCCTTTGAAGCATCCGGTCTGTTGCATTCTTCAAAAATGTCTCAAACTCGTCATCGTTCATGCAGTAAAGAAGCGACGGGAACAATGCAATGCGGCAGTCCGGGTCTCCGACTTTTCCCACAACATCCAGAAGGTTATATTTCTTAAAAAGCTTGAGACTATCGCTCATGGTTGTTTTATCGATGATATCCTTTACTCCGAATTTCTCCAGAGTGAAGTTGAGGTCCATTACCGAAATGAATATCTTTCGCGACATGGTGCCGGAATGGATCTTGTCATCATATATGGTCCAGATGGCACAAAGGAGCAGGCTGTCTACCTTTTTAAGCATTAGTCTGTTGGAGCCGACACGCCCAAACTCGCCGCCTTCGTCCAGATTTCTAAGCATTATCACGCCGTTTTCTCTGTCAACTATGAGATCAAAGCCGATATAGCCAAGGTACAGGCTTAATGCCTCTCTTTGGTTGGATACGAAATAATAGAGCTTTTTGCTGTCTTCGTCCTTGTCCCTGACAATAAATGTTGTCCTCAGAAGTCTTCTGGCTGCCCTCTGAAACTGATCCTTCTCGCCGCCGGTAAACTCATCCCAATATTCATGCATTTCCATTGCAGATCCCCTTCTCTCTCACTGGCATTTGTTTTTCGCCATTTAACACTGACATACGAATACAAAGCTAATTAACTCATTTCATTATTTATCATCTATAAGCCCATGTTCTTACGCCGCTCATCACTGACATACGGATGTCGATCTGACCGGCCTAAACATTAGCCCTTTTCTTTATTGTGAACTTCCTGAGAACAAATTCGCCCTTGTCTTCATACTCCGGTTCCTGATCCATGATAATGTCATAGCCGTTCTGATCGCCATAGGCCGCTGCCGAAACTGCTGCCAGAACGTCTCTCCTGCTGCTGAGGGGAAGTTCCTCACTTGTCATAGTTGTGCGCCCCTGAAGCTGCTGCTCGATGTACTGCTTCATAAGTTCTCTGGCGTAGGGATTGTAAGCTTCCTTTTCCTGCAGCATACGGGCTCTTTCTCTGTCCTCTTCGGTCATTTCTTCATATTGATCAACTGTAGCTTTTCGTATTGGCTGAGCCTTTCGAGGGTATCTGAGGGACTGAAGGTCTAAAAATTCCTGAGAATCCATGGCAAATAATGAGTTCATCTCTTCGGGGATTTCTTCCTTCATGCCCAGAGACTCCATCTCAGTTGCAATATATTTCAGAACCTGCTCAACTTTTCCACGGGCATCAGCTTCTTTATTCTGTATGAACCTGGCACGTCCTATGGCTATGTCAAGGTAAAGGGTTATCTTATTTTTGATGTCTCTCAGGATCTCGTCATAATCCTGATTCAGAAAACGGTTTGTGTTGTCTATCAGGTCAATAACAAATTCTTCCGCTTCACCTTCATTGGACAGCTCCTCCTCATCAAAGCATCCTATTACAAGCAGCTCGAACAGCTCTTTATTGCTTCTTAGCTGCCTAAGCTTCTTATTGATGCTCTGCCTGTAAAGGTGAATGTTTGACTGCTTTGTGAGGCGGGCATACTCGTGTATGAAATTTCCGGTGGAATATTCCAGGAGATTGTTTGTCAGGCTTTCCAATGTCTCCTCGTGAACCATCTGCTCGATGTATTTCTTCATATAAGTAGAAAGCCGTTTTAAAGATTTCGCCAGGGCTTTGGCATTTCTGTACACCGATTTCAATGCAAAGGCATAGGGATTGTCCTGCCATTGATCTTTATTGTTGAGGGTATTATAGATATCAAAGATATAGCTTGCAAACTCGGCCTTTTCCGGACGTTTCAGGTTCATGAGGAATTCAGCAAGCAGAACGCCCTGTTCGGTCATGATTATCTGGCGTTCGTAGGTTACATCATCTATTTCTTCTTCAAGCCATCCGATATTTGAGTCCAGGAACTTATATATGATTCGACTTGCGATGTCGTTGGGGGACTGGTCGACTGCATTTGCATCTTGCTGCTTATTTTTTCCACGACCTTTGGAAACTGCATTCACAGCATCCTTTTTAACCCTTAGACCTTCACTTTTAATCTGTCCTTTTTTCTTATCTTGTCTTGAATCTTGTTTTGAATCATATCTTGTTTCTTGTCCTGAGGATTTGTTAACTGTAGTATCTGTATCAGCTTCATCCAATGCCTTTATATGATTCTCAGCAATATAGATTGCTATGGCATCACGGATTCGGTCTCTGGGTATACGGTAGGAAACTTCCCGTTCATATTCACGGAAGATAAGTTCCAGGCAGTCAGCGTAGATTTGATTGTTACTGTTGCTGGCCAGCAGATTAAAGAAGCCGTTAGGCAATTGATTGAATAGATTATTAATTGTTGTCATCTTGCGAAACCTCATTTTTACTGCTCCTATCATAACAATTTTCTAACGGGTTATGAATAGTAAAGCAGATTCGGGTTGCATTTTTTTGCACATAGATATGGGACAAGGTGAAAGGTTGGTCTGGAATTGTCCGTAGATTTGCCTGCGTAATGTGACTCTATTTAAAATATCAGTATCGCGGTCATAGAAACATTTCGAGATTATTGACTCATTCCGGAGATTATTGAATATGCAATCAATCTTACAAGCCTCATAGGGTGAGAATATGCTGAAAGAGGCGGAAAAAACTGAATATGTATTCGATGAAGATAATCCTATTCTTTCAAAAGAGGAGCTTTCCCAATTCAAAAGGGAGTCAGATTAATCCGACTCCCTTTTATGTTTTCACATCAACGTATTCATCATCATAATAGCTTGTTCTTCCGGTGTGGGTTCACGGTCAGGAAGGGAGGACATCTTCTGCTTTGCTTCAGAAAGAAGTGCTTTCACCTTTTCCACTTCTCTTTCGTCGCAGGCATTTTCTTCAAGTCCTGCTTCCACCTCCTGAAGATCCTGTTCCAGCAAGGCGATGATTGCCTGCATATCACCTCTGGTAGCAGCTGCTGCAATCTGTCTCCTTCGCTTTTGCTCGTTGACACTCACAGTTTTACTGGTAGATTCCGTTGTGACTTCTCCATCATCGTCGATTTTTATCTTCATACTTTGGAAGCCTACTTCTCCCTGCTTTTCTTCAAGAGCTTCATCTGCTGCCTTTAAATTATCGAAAAGAGACTGGCGTTTGTCCGGATCCGTGAGGCAATCTCTCAGATATTTTGATGAGATTTCCGCCATACCCTGTTTTACAATGTTGTAGTTCTCATAAAGGTATTTTGAAAGATCATCAACTGTCTCAAATATCAGATCTTTAGCTGTATCAGATGTCAGATCACCGACCGTGTCGAATGACGGATCTTTGTCCATATCAAATATCGGATCGGATTTCGCATCATCTGCTTTCAGGTTTGCTTTTAAAGCTGTCCTACCCTGTTCGGAAATCTCCAGGGTATCCTTCTGGTTTAGCAATACTTCAACCACTGACTTTCCGGCTCTGTCTCCTATTTCTATATCTCGTCTGATTCCGGAGTTCTTTCCTCGTTTTATTATCTTTGGATTTACATTATTTCCGGAATATTTTCCATATATATCATTAATCTCTACTGCCATTTCAAACCTCCTTCATCTAATCTTTACTTCGGAGGTCAGAAACCAGATATAATACAATTGCAGTGAACACCACTATTCTTGCAGTCAATTCCTTGTGCACTTATTATTCATCATAACTGTCAAACAAAACATCTGTCTTTCTCCTTTATTATAAATCTCAATGTCTACATCCCCCATATATTTTCTTGCGCATTTTTGAATATTCGACATCCCAATCCCATGCAAATGCTTATCCGTTTTACTCGTCACAGGAAGCCCGGTGTCCTTGTCAAAAGTTACCTGCCCGTCAAATACATTTTCAATCTCAATAAAATATAAGGTGCCTTTCATATAGGACTTAAGCGTGATTTCTCTTGCACCATCCACCTTTCGGCAAGCTTCAAAGGCATTGTCCAAAGCATTATCCAGAATGACCGCAATATCGTAAATGTCTATACGTCCAGAGTTTGGAGCAACAAAACCTGCCTCTATTTGCCCGGAACCAGGCGTCATATAATCCGTCTTTATGTGCCCGAGGTCCGGCGCCACATGATCCGTATATTTGAGTCCAGCGTCTGGTGCTACAAAATCTACTTCGAAGGTTATTCCACTCCTCTTCGCTTCCTGCATCCTTTGGTAAATGATGATGTCCGTGATGGGATTTCCGCTTTTTGATGAAAAATCCAATTTATTTACTGCATTCTCCAACTCGTCGAGGTAGCCATCTATCTCTGACACATCATTTCCGGTGTTCTTAACGTACAGCATGATATTGTTCAGGTGATTCCTCATATCATGCTTCAGTCCCCGCAGATCAGAATATATATTTTCAACATCTTTGATTTCCCTGTGAAGCTGCTCCACCTGTCTTTCAAGGATGGCCTGCTTCCGTCTCTCTTCATTACGCTCAATAAGATATTGAAACAGCATCATGGCGGCAATGATAGAGCCAAGAAGCAGAAAACAAATGACTATGATCCATATGAGAACCTCCGGAACCTTGTCGTAAATCAGCAGAGATAATCTTTCATTAATTTTCAGTATTATTACCCGCAAAGTCATGGACACCCCAAGTCCGGTAATGCAGGGGAGTATCAAAAATACACTCTCCCTAAGGCTTGGCTCATAGCCTTTGTGGATATATTTTCTGCTCAACACTTTCAGATATGTAAACATTAGCCCCACATATATGGCTACGGAGACAAGGCTTTGAACGAAAAGATAGATGTTTAGAAACATATCCGCTTTCTCCATAGTCAGGTTTTCGGATTGGAGAACCATGCTCTCAAACATGCTCCAGGTGGCGTGTGAGATCAGGTAATAACCGACACTTCCGATATTTCTGATCAACTCTTTTCCGGCGGTAAAGCTTATGGCGGCAAATATCTGCCTTTTGAAATCTTGCTCAAAGAATATGAGCTCAAGTATGCCCAGTAAAGCAAGATCCATCATAGTTCGGAGCATGACCGTTTGGGTTTCTGCCAATTTATACAGTACAGATTCTGACGAAAGATATATGATTATCCAGAGAATAAGCATTAGCCTCCCGGGGTGTTTCGGTTTAAGGGGTCCCGAGCCCTTTAGTTCGTCATCTTCCGATGACGGAAGCTTGACGTTTTTGCTTATTATCTGTTTCATACCGGGAGAAATCCAGGGCTCTCGGTAACGGAAGTAAGTATTGTATCTCGGTTTCA
Organism: Oribacterium sp.; assembly: GCA_017627595.1. Classification (GTDB taxonomy): domain Bacteria; phylum Bacillota; class Clostridia; order Lachnospirales; family Lachnospiraceae; genus Oribacterium. The sequence goes on from JAGAGL010000018.1 coordinate 8,443, forward strand.
GAATCGCAGCTCCGTACAGCCAGCTGAAAACTGCGTCTGCCATATATATCGGCAGTGTCAAGGTAACAGACATGATATCAAACATTCACGATACCTCCATTTTTGGCGTAACGAAGATACGCTTTTACGAAATCCGTATACTTCTTCTCAGCAAGAATAATGCTTTCGCCGTTAAGCACCCGGATACTGTTAACGGAATAGGCCGTTACCTTTTCAAAATTCACAATATAACATCTGTGACACCTAAAGAAAGTATCACCCAATTCCTTTTCAAGATCGTACATTCTGGCATAGGTCTCTGCGAGTCCACTGTCTGTATGGAAAACCACCTTCCTGTCATTGCTTTCGATATACTGAATCTCGGAAAACAGGATTTTTTTCCTATTCTCCCCATCCTTAATGATCACGTATTTTTTTCTCTGCTCGTCAGAAAAGCGAGCTTCTTTAAGCGCCCGTTGAAACACCTCCGCAAACTTGCTTTCCTTAATCGGCTTCACAAGATAATGAAAAGCATTTACATCAAAGGCTTCTTCCATATACTCCCGATAGGCTGTCACAAATATGATGACGCTTTGGTTTCCGGGGTCTGACTGCCTTTCGCGGATACATTTCTCTAAATCTGCCTGTCCCTCGCGTATACTGTTTCCCGGATATTCTTGCCTCTTTCGAATACGCTTCGCAAGCTCTATCCCGGATATATCTCCCATTTCAATATCAAGAAAATAAATATCGAAAGAATCTCCACAAGAAATCAGATCCTCGCTTCTATTAAAGCAGCTAATTTTTGCATCTCTATGTTGCTTCTTTATCAGATCAGATAATTGTTTACTGATGTTAATGTCATCATCGCATACAGCTATATTCATTTCCGGATTCCTTTCATCATTAAATGAACTATTATTATATAGCCATAAAATGTTCTACTTTTCATTATTATGTAGTGAACTACGGGATTTTTGCGGTGAAATATACGTTTGAACAGAAAAACCGCAGCTATCTGCTTGTACAGATAACTGCGGTTCTTTACTCATATATTTTTCTCCCGATAATTAAATGACCCAACGTGGTCCGCATCGTTGAGAGGCGTGTTGGGTTCTGTTGATGTCAGTATATTCCATAACCGATACGTTAATCAAGTTTTTTAATACTTGATGTATGCATTCTATTCACCTGAGCTTACTCTCATAATCCTTCATCAAATCCTCTATTACATCATCTGCATCTCGTCCCTGACCTGCTTTTGCCTGTGTCAGTGAATGATCGATATGATTCCATAGCTTTTCATCTGTTTTTTTCCCTAATGGGCTATGCCATTTTTCCCGTGCGGCTGTAAGCTCCACAATAACTGAGTGAATTGCCCTTAGTTGGCTCTCGTCTAATGATTTTAGCAAATCAACGGTATCATCGTATATTGACTGTGCTTGTAAAGTCATATCGAATACCTCCATAACAAATAATAAGCACTATGATAAAAAGGGGATTTACCCCGGAACACAGAACACCTCGTCTGTTACTCTATATTGTAGCACCAGAGGCCTTTCCTGCTCAAGAAACCCAGCGTTATCAATTATTAAGCTTTGCTAAACAAACGTTCACGATATCAACAAAAGGGATATGACTCTACCGAAGCATTTAACCCCTTTTTAAACCAATTCTTAGGATTGAGTGTTCACTGTCAGCCATGAATATAGGCGATCTGTTAATCAGATGCCGCAGCGAATGCAGCTATCATTCACGGAATACGACAGAGCGGTATCCTTGCGCAGCCACTTATCCGCCAGCCTCTTGCGATACATAGCCATCTGGGCTTTCGTGAATGCCGTGATCTTTACGTCCACAGTCTTCCGGGCAGCAATGTCTCTGCACACGGTTTCCCATCTGCTTTCTTAAGCTTCCTGTCCCATCGCTGCCAGTGCGCGGGTCAGCAGATCACGAAGAAGTACCATGTCCTCTTCCGCAAGAGGAATACAGCCTTTCATGACTTCCGGGATCATCACGGCTTTTTCTTTCATAGCTTCGCCTTCTTCGGTAAGCGTCAGGAACAGCTTGCGCTCATTATTATCCGGTCGGATACGGTTGACCAGGCCCTGTTTTTCGAGACGCTTCAGAAGAGGAGCCAGGGTTCCTGAATCCAGATGTACCCGCTTGCCGAGCTCGCCTTCCGTCATGCCTCCGTTTTCCCACAGGACCATCATGACCACATACTGGGTATAGGTAAGGCCAATCTCATCAAGAGGTTTTCTGTACTGCCGAACAACCTCTTTTGCGCAGGCATACAGGGGGAAGCACAGCTGGTTATCCAGCCGGATGCAGTCATACTTATCTATGGCTCGTGAATTCTCCATTACAGATACTTCCTTGCAAAATCGGCTGCTGCCTTAAGCTGTGCATCGTTGGGCTTATTTTTTACGTAGAAAGACTCAGAGACGACGGAAATCCCTGCTTCAGACAAAGCCTTTTTGATCAGATCTATGGAATGCTTCGATATCCAGGAAGTAGCGAAGACAACTGCCTGCTTCGCATCGTCTTTCTTCAGGGTTTTCAGGTAGTCTTTCAAGTGGCTGTCAAGGCCGTAAGCATATAAAGCTCCGCCGATGAAAAGCACATCCACAGGCTCTGTGATCGCCGCATCCGAAGCATCTACCGAGATTGCGGATACACCGGCGGCTTCAGCGATTGCTTCGGCCACAGCTTTGGTATTGCCTGACCTTGAATAATATCTTACTGCTGCTCTCATTTAAGCTTCCTCCATTTTACAAAAGGCTGACGCCGCTTCACAGAGAACGTCAGCCTTTAAGCTTGGTTTACTACGTAATTAGAGTCCCAGAAGCTCAGTCCAGAGTTTTACTTCTTCTTCCGAGCCTTCTGCACCGAGTCTCTTGCCGTCGCAGACAGTCACACTCTCACCGACAATGCCCTTGATATGCTCTACGGATTTTTCGACACCGCTCATGCCGGAAGTGCAGAACGGGATGATCTTTTTACCGCTGAAATCATAGGCATCCAGGAAGGTGTCGATGATACTCGGCTCGCGGCCCCACCAGATCGGGAAGCCAACAAACACCGTATCATAATCGGCCATGTTCTCGACGCATCCGCTGATCGCGGGGCGGCAGGACTCGTCAGCCATTTCCACATTGCTGCGGGAGGTCTTTACCGTATAGTCCAGATCCTCTTTTGTATAAGGCTTTTCAGGCTTGATCTCATAGCAATCCGCGCACTCAGCCTTTGCAAGTTCGGCAGCAACCTTTGCGGTAACGCCGCTGGCGGAAAAATAAGCGACTAAAATCTTGCTCATAGCAGTCATTTCCTTTCTTGGACTTAATTAGCCCAGTTGCTCGATCAGGTAGTTCTCGTATCCGATCTCTTCGATCAGGTTCAGATGCTGGCGAACCCAGTTGAAGTGCTCCTGCTCGTCAACGATGAACTGCTGGATCATGTTCTTCGTTACATAATCGTCATCAAACAGGGCCAGAGACTTGCTCATCTCGGGGAGTGCCTGAGCGCTGTCCTTGCAGTCATACTCCAGCATTTCCTTGATATCCGTTATAACAGGGTACTCCTGAATAGCGACCACAGGGGTCTCGCCAAGCTCGATCAGTCTGGCATTAACCTTCTTTGCCTCTTCCCATTCTTCGTCGGACTCAGCCATGATCTTGTCGCCGAGCTTGCCGAAGCCTCTCTGCTTCAGCAGCTGTGCGTGAATGGAATGCTGCTGAGAATTACCGAACCAGCCCTTCGCAAATTCCTTTAAGAGTTCAACCTTTGTCATCGTAGATACCTCCGTCGTTATTATCGTTATTGTGCGCTGTCTTATTGTGCGCAACTACTATTATTATTTTACACACATAGGAGGCTCTATCAATTCAGAATGTCTTTATATTTTCTCATTGTGAGAAAATATACCCTGATCATCTCATTTTCAGAAGAGATATTGATGAAGGAGCTCGGGCAGCGCCTTTCCGCTCTGCTTTTTCTTTTTTCTTTTCCGCAACCTTTTCTTCTGCTTTTTTCTTTTCTACCTTTTGCTGCCGGAGTTTAGTTCCAAATTCATTCGGTGATGTTATCTTTGAACGTCTGTCATCATGCTTACTTATTGACCAACAGCTAATGCCTCCGTCCTTATCTATGGCCCATCCCCGGGCAACAAGCGTAGCACCACTTCCCTCTATTCTTTGTCGTGCTTGTTCATCCAGTACTTCACTAAGCTTTTCATCTGCAAAAGGTTTCACAAGAAAATGAAATGGATGCAGATCAAATGAACTAAACACCTGACTTTCTTCACCGGTTACAAAGATCAGTATCTTTCTCCAATCTCTGTCTCTCAATGTCTTTGCCACATCCAATCCGCTCATCTCAGGCATCCAGATATCAAGTAATAGAATATCCGGGAGTTTATCGGCAGCCAATAGCTCTTCTCCGGAAGTGAATGTAATAATCTCTGCCTCCGGACAGATTTTTGCAACTTTCTCAGCAAGTATGTCACATATTCTTTTTTCATCATCACAAATAGCAATTCTCATGTCTGTCTCCGATCAACTCCGGCCGGCACAGATCAGACATCCACCGGATATCTTACGCCCTCCCGAAAAGCATACTATTTATATATTATCTACTATAAACCGATATAGTCATCTGCCAATGTAGTAAATGGTTGATTTTCTGCAGTGAACGGTAAGTTCATTGGTTTTCCCAAAGAAAAAACCCCGGAAACACATCAGTTTCCGGGGTTTGTGAATTCTTTTCGATTCTTCGAAGATTATCTCTTTGAGAGCGCTGATTAACGCTTTGAGAATTTCCGGACAGCCATAAAAGCAACACTTCCATCAAGAAAAATGGCTTAAAATAAGGCTTTTTAGTGCTCTTACTACGGAAACAGAAACTGTTGTAAATATCATTTTGTATCTTACCTGTGTCTTACGGTGGACGTCCCAGGACTGCTAAGGACTACAGGTAAGATATTGAACGACAGCCAAGAATCTGTTATAATGCCGGACGGTGCTACCAGTACCCACGGTAGGCGGTTAGTCCTTTTCCAGAGGACTGTGACCTCTGTTTATCATAGAAATCTCGAAAGAGAAATCTCAAATGGAGGAACTTGCTTATGCTGACCATAACTGATCTCATGACTGTTCTTGCACTTTGTGCGACTTTTTATAGTCTTGGATACATGCATGGTAAGCGTGATTCCAAGACACAAAAGTAACCGCCCGAGCCTAGGAAACTTGTGAGCGGTTACTAATCGTTTTACAATATCCAGGGCTAACCGTCTACCGGTAGCACCTTTTTCTTACACTTAGATATTAACACCTTTCTCTCAATCAGTCAAATAACGCTTAATAGCTTCTTATTAAAATTTAAACCAACAATATCGTTCATTAAGTCTTTTGTTGCTTCTCACGAAAAAATATTCTTCTCGTGATATCATATATTTAATATCCTTTGTATTTCTCCCAAAATCCGAGGATATATTTTAAGCAATATACCTTAGTAAAACTCTCATATCTTAACTGCATGTCTTTTTCTGTATTCTTCATTATCCTTCCTTGAGAGTTCTGCGTCTACCTGCTTTAGCTCCTTTTCAATTTTATTTCTCCGGGATTCATCAGCAGTACGTAGTTCCTGCTCTAGGCTAGTTTTTTTAGCTTTCAGCTTTTCTATCTCCCTGTCTACCTTATCTGTACTTAAAGTTGTAGTCTCGCTGGTTTCTGTTTCTTTCGGAGCCTCTGGTGCTTTTCCCGACTTTGGTGCTCCAGATTTATGGTTTTCTGGCAAATCTGCCTTCTTATCTTCCTCATTTTCCTTATCGGGTTTCATAACATTTTTTGCATAATCCGATGGAATATACTCATCATAATTCTTAGGATATTCCGCACCTGTAACTGGTTTATCTGGCTTTTCGTCATCTTTCTGATTTTTGGGTTTCACATCGTCGGTCTTTTGTGCCCTGATATATCTCTCCTGTTCAGGTAGTGTGTTCATACCAACTGCATTAACCTTCATAGCATTCACACCTCTCTTTCAAGTTTCTGTAATATTCAAATTCAGTTCTAGCTAATCGAATATTTGCATTTTTAACTTTAATAAAATATTAGATACTTTATTTCTCAATTTTTACATCGGATTAATGATCATGCTAATAACCCATATGTAACGAAAGGTCAATTCTATGTATCAGAAGGACATCTTTTTTTTAGCATAACTGTTATCTTAAATTTATTTCCATCCTCCGTTATCCTCATAATGCCACCATATCGCTTAGCTATATCAGCCACATTTTTAAGTCCTATTCCATGCCAAAAATCATCCGTGTTTCTTTCCTCATGTATTGATTTATCAAAGCCATTTTCGCAAACAATAAGGACAAAGTTTTCCTTATCCACTGCTTTGATACTAACGTATTTTAATTCTTCTGCTGATATTTCTGCTGCATTTATAGCATTATCCAAAATGTTGGATAACACTACGGATAAATCGTACACTGCTATTCCCCATGACTCATCAAAAGAAAAAACCGGCGAAAACAGAATTCCTTTTTCTTTTGCCTTCCGGTATTTATCATTTATGACAACATCTGTGACAGGATTTCCTGTATAATATCTCATTTCTACAGATTGAATAGTATGATCTATTTCCGAGATATATTGGTTTATATCTATCAGAAGTCCATGTTCAGCAAGTCCCTTAAGTGTGGTCAAATGATTGGCCATTTCATGGCGTACCTTCCTGACCTGTTCATAATACCGTTCAGTATCCTCCAGCCTCCTTTGTATTGACTCCTTTTCAACATTTCCGGCAAACACCATTTCGCTCTTCTGCCTGTACAGATTATATTTTTTCCATATAATTACCGCACACAATTCCCCAAGATACAAAAATAGAGCAATTGCCGGCATAAGAAAAACCAGATAAGGGTACATATCCAACAATACAATATCTCCGTCAGCAATTTTAAATACTGCAATACCGAGCATTATCCTGGTCAATATTATTCCGGCAATGTTCATTACTGAAAGATAGCAAAGCTCGGTACAGCTCATTTTTTCATATTGCTGTACGCTTTTTACAAAAGGTAGTATTTCAATAAAAAGCACGAGACAATACAATGCTTCTGCCACAAAGAAAAGAATTCCTACTGTTGATATAGGATTTACATCCGTATCTCTTCCTAGTTCATAACCCGTCATCACTCTTTTTATAAACTCATTCATGAATGAATTAACAAAAAACCACGAAAGATATCGTAAATTAAGATACAAAACAAGCGAAAAGATGGTCTCTTTAAGATATTCTCTTTTGCATACAACCATAAATAATAATGTTATGCCTGATAAAACAATGATTTCAAAAGGCCATCCGTCCTCATTAATAAACCAACGAACTATTTCAATGAAAGAAATCAAAACAAAAAGATTAATAGGAACACTCAGATTGGTTGTTTTCGTTGCTAATGAATTTGTATTAATGCCATAATCACTTTTATTAAACAATGCTTTTACAGGGCTCTTCCCTATAAAAGCCGGCTCCATCAACGAATCTGTACGAAATCTTTCTTTACGGAAACTACCGGAACACAATGGCACAAAAGAATTCCAAAGTATTATAAAAATGAACGCCCTCCAAATAATTCCTGTGATTTGTGACGCCGCATACAATAAATCTACTTTTACATCCGTACTCAGCATATTTCACTCTCCAAAAAGGCTACATACCCGTCCACAAAATATTTGTACTTATATTTGGACAATGGTATGAGGTCACCGGTGATTATTCTAATATCCTTCCTTGTATAATCAGAAATGTATCTCATATTAACAATAAAGCTTCTATGTACCAATATAAAGTTCTTATCAAGCTTACTCTTAACATCATCCAATTTCCCATATATCTCAAAAACTGTGTTTGCTAAATGAATGATCAGCTTTCTTCCTATACTTTCTATATAGACAATGTCCGATAAGTTAATTGGTCGTGTTATCCCACATGAATTAACAGTCAAATACCTTGGTTTACTTTTCTCTAATGTTTGCAAAACAGCTTTCCGTACCTGCTCAAACACAAACATAAAATGCTTCTCCTCTATTGGTTTAACTATAAATTGGAATGCTCTCACTCCAAAGGCTTCCGGCATACGTTCCGGTAATCCAGTAATAAAAATAATAAACGGTGTCTCAGAAGCTCCTCTGCCTTCTTCTATGTATTTTCTCTTTAGCTTTTCCGCAACTTCCATTCCATCCATTGAGCAGTTTAAATCTATATCCAGATATAGAACATCCAAGCTTCCACCCTGCCTATAATATCCGAGAACTTCTTCTCCGTTCTTAAAATGCTTTATGGTGCTGTGCTCATCGATATTTCTAACAGACCGATCAATAGTGTCTCTTATACTCTTTTCATCATCACATATTCCAATAACCATAATTTTATACCGATATTCTTATAATCTCTTTTGAAAATAAATCATCTCCTTTTCTTATATCGGCTATACAGTAAAGAAATTAAGGTACTCCATGGTCGCTTTTATATGACAGAAAGTAGACATCAGTTTTTTCCTTTCACATGATAACTGCCCCATTCTCTGTGCTTGGATAAGAGATGAGTAATCCTATCAAACTTACCAGAAACTATTTATAACTCTATCATATCAACTGTACTTCTTTTGAAATTGAAATGGAGCTGTTCTTTCTTTTGGTCGTTTACTAACCTCTGCTTTTCTGCCAGCTGTTTCAGAACACTTGTCTTTTTACCTTCGGTTTGTTCTTTGTTCTCAGGAATCGTAACTCCGTCCCACTCAGCCTGTGCCCTTTTGATATCATCCAACTCTTTCTTTGCTGTTCTGTATACATTTTCGGCTTCCTGTACACTGTTATATCCGCTCAGTTTAGGAATTGCTTCCATCTGATTTCTCGTAAGCTCTATTTGTCTCTCTAATCCTTCAATGCTCTCACTCAGGGCTTTCCTGTCTTTTCTGTTAAAGAAGGACTTTTTCATTCCATCCAATGCCTTTTGTAATGTTTGTTTCTTTTTCTGAAGAGCATAGAGTTTACGATTACACTTAGTCAGTTTTTCATGAATCGGCTTAATCTTTAAGAAATTCATCTCTGCTAGGTGTGAATCCGGTCTTGGTTCCATTTTATTCTTATCAGACAGATCAAAATTTACATCTATCGATTCCTCCCCTTTAACCTGTTCAGATTCATACTCATTCATGAGCATATCAAGAAACCTTTTCAAAACTGCAATTGCTTTTATCAAAAGATCAGCAAATAGCCCCGGTGCATAGCCATTATCTTTAACAGAAGTCGCGACCTTATCTACCACTTCTTCCCTTTTAAATTCTGTTACCTCTTCATGACTTCCACCTGCAATCAACACCTGATCAACTGTTTGATTCCACTCTTTTCTAAGTTCATTATCATGCCTTATATCTGCTTCCCGCGGATTATGCTTCCCAATTTTCTTTGTAGGAAGATACGGTCCTGCATCATCAAACACTTCTAGCATATCTTCATTCCTGTCAACACATTGATTGATAAGATCCGTATATCTCGCCTTTATTTCCGTCAGAAAGCTTTTCTTTTTAAAAATATCCTTTCTACCGGAGAACCATTTGATCTCATATAGGTCTCCTTTTCCTATAATCCTGCATCCCGGCCTTATATTTCCATTCTCATCCAGGATTTCTTTTTTCGTCCGGACATGTCTTCTCTCTTCGTTGTAAAACATATTCCTTGTGGCATATTTCATTTCCGTTTTGTCTACTACTTCTCTATCTGCAAATACTAGATGAATATGATAGTTTGTCATTGCCTTATTATGATGAAGAGCCGCGCTGCAATGCACCCCATAATATGTTCTCATGGTTTCCGTAAATAGTTTGAGTAACAGTTCCGGATCTTTACTTTGAAGTTCTTCCGGCAAAGCTATGATCAGCTCCCTTCCTTCTATACACTTTCCTGTTTTTTGATTGCTCCTCCAGAAATCATATTGTGACTGTTCTGATAGGCGCTGCCAGAATTCAGGCTTAGCAACTGTACTGTAAGTCGCATATAGATGTTCCTGTCTCTTGGGATTACTAATATAGTCGATGCGCCCCTGGATGTCGGTCAGTTTTGTCATTCTTATAAATGAATGCCTCGGCATATCACCACCTCCTCTCGCATTGCGAGCCCCCGGAGGGCGAAATTCCCTTTGAATAAACCGTAGGTTTGTGCAAAGGGAGTATTTCGCTCTCAATCGCCGAGGGCTTAATCTGTTGTCTTTGTATCGGGTTTTTAATTATTTTTTTCTTATTTCCAATTGCCATTTTTCTTTTTTGTCCGTTCCCGGACCCCGTTTTCTTTAGATTTTTTGTTTTTTCTTTTACCGATCGTCGGTGGTAATGGTGGTACAGTGGTGATCCTCAGATTTTAGGATTTACCACCATACTCCACCACCGAGCTCAAAACTTTTTAAATTTTCCCTTGTCCTAAGCTTCTATTTATCTCACTGTAAGAATGGAATCTCCGATGGATTTGATACAGGTACAAACCCTTCATCAGGTTGTGCCTTACCGCTTCCAGCCTCCGGTTCCCATGCCTTTTGCGATCCGTACTCCCCAAACTTCCTGCTTCCTATGTCTTGCCATCCCATGCTTCTGAGTATTTCAGTGATCTTCTTGGACATCCAATTTGGCATTTCCTCTGTGATGCAGTGTCCAAATACCTTACAGTAGATTTCCTTCACGCAAGTTCGTTTCAATCCCATGGTTTCTAAATAGTTCTCTACCAGGCCAAGTTCTGTATCTTCCGGCATGAACTCCTTCTGCATCTCCTGGGCGTATTCCTCCATCTCTTTACTGAAAGTCAGTTTGAAGTTACCTTCCCTATACATAACCATTGCTTCTGCCCACATCTGATGGAAATATTCTCTTGAAGCTTTTTCATCCGAGAGAATATGCTGCTCTGCCAGAGCCGGATTGACAGATACCGGAGCAAATCTACGATTACCTGTCCTATCGAAGGGAAGAAACTGCATATCATTTGAGGTACCGCAGAAAACCACCTGACGGTCATGATGTTCAGGGTGCTTGGCATATGGCGTTCGAAATGTTTCACACTGCCTTGTTATGAAAGACTTCATATCTTCAAGGCTTTTCGCTCTTACCAATGCTCCCATTTCCCCAAGCTCTACAATCCAATGTCCGTTCATTTTTTCAAAAACTTTTGGATCATCAATCTTATGTAAATCATCAGTGAACCACTGATCCTTAATTGCCAGGAATCTGAAAAACGTTGATTTACCACACCCTTGTGAACCTACCAGACAAAGTGCTATGTCATACTTACAGCCTGGTTCATAAACCCTGCTTATAGCTGCCAACATATGCATTGTCATAACTTCCTCCGTATATCTATCTACCGGTGCTCCGAGAAAATGATTCAAAGCGTATTTTATTCTCGGAATCCCATCCCATACCAATGACTCCAACAGTTCCCGGATTGGATGAAATCTATGCTCATTCGCAACAATTGAGATTGCCGTTTCCACCTTTTCCTTTGAAGTGAGACCATAATTTCGTTCCAAGTAGAGTCTGATGTTCATTTCATCCGTGTCCATAATTGGATTTCCCTGTCTTTTCCAAGGCATATCCTTTGTGATTTCGATTCTGCAGTTCAACTCATTTCTGCATATTGCCCCTTTCATCACCGGATCATGTTCAAGAACAAATACGCAGTTATCCAGTGTCTGACGGACTTTGCCATCCTCGTTTTTTTCAAGAGCTTCCTTTACAGCTTCCACGGTGAAAGCCTCCTCTTTCAGATCACGCTCCAATTCTTTCAGTTCTGTGTCGCTCATTGTCTCTAGTTCTTTGTTCAATACGCTTCACCTCCTTCCTCTCAGTTTTGAAAAAAACAGTTTTTCTGCATCGCTCCCGTAGAATAGTATTTCAAGCCAGTAATCAATAATTGACTCCTGTTGTAATGCTTCCTTAAATAAATCATGCCATTCCTCATCCTGAGATTTAGGAGCATATTCGTTTTTCCACAAATTAAGCATTTTCCTATATTCAAGAATCACTTTCTTAGCGTACGATTCCCATTCATCAAACCGTTTTGTAGCACTTCGGATTAGCTCCTTTTTTCCCTGTTGTGTACTATTTCCTTTGTCTTTCCTCTGCTTACCTTTTCCCGGATTATCCCAGTGTCTATCATCTATGGCTAATCCGAAATCCTTAGAAAGCTTAATTGCCGCTTCATATTTTCCTATCCCAAACATCTTAGCTGTAAAGTCAACCGCATCACCATCTGCCTGACATCCAAAGCAATGGTATCTTTTGTCAAGTTTCATACTTGCATGCCGGTCGGGATGAAAGGGACAGCAGGTCATACCATTTCTGCCAACTTTAATCCCATAGTATTCAGCAGTCATTTTTGCTGTTACATTATTCCTTACACATTCAAATACATTCATTTGTCTCCTCCTATAATGTATTTGTGGTGGTTAGATACCTCTCCGCCAGAAAGGACTAACCGTTCCGTTGCTAAAGCTGTTAGAATAGGTGGGCATTGGTATGACGACAGTTTCCTTGGACCTATAAGCGTCCGTCAGAAAGCCCGTCAGCCAGCCCTCCATTCGCAGCCGTTCGGTTTATGCAGGTTGGACTGCCTTTTTGTATGTCCGCATGATACCCCAGGAGATTGAATCAGCAATGGAAAGCCGCTGGCCCATGCAATTCTTTATTCTTGGAGGTACAAGCAATGTACAACGCAGTCGGTATTGATGTTTCTAAGGGCAAGAGCACCGTGGCGGTCCTGCAGCCGGGAGGTACTGTTGTCAGGAAACCCTTCGATGTCAAACACTCTTCCTGTGAGTTGAAAAACCTTACTGATTACATCCTGACCCTGGATGGCGAGTCGAAGGCGGTGATGGAGTGCACTGGCAGATATCATGAGCCAATCCTCCGTGCCCTATCCGACGCCGGGATCTTTGTCAGCGCGGTGAACCCTCATCTGATCAAAAACTTCGGTAATAACACCATCCGTAAGGTCAAGTCCGATCCTGCCGATTCCAAGAAGATTGCCCGGTATACGCTTGACAACTGGGCCGAATTACGTGAATATTCCAGTATGGATACTACACGCGCACAACTCAAAACCCTCAATGCGCAGATGGCCTTCTTCACCAAACAGAAAGTCGCTGCCAAGACCAACCTCATTTCGCTCCTGGATATGACTTATCCAGGCGTGAATGACCTCTTTGACACCCCCTCACGAGATGATGGAAGCGAGAAATGGGTCGATTACGCGGCCTCTTTCTGGCATGTGGATTGTGTCCGCAAGATCGGCCTCAAAGCCTTTACGGAGCGCTATCAGGCTTTCTGCAAACGCCATGGCTACAACTTCCAGAAGAGTAAGCCCGAAGAGCTTTTCAATGCGTCCAAAGAACTTGTCGCCGTATTCCCGAAAGAACAGGAATACAAGGATATGATCCAGATGAGCATCAAGCAGCTCAATGTCATTTCTGCAAACGTGGAGCACACGCGTCAGGAAATGAACCGGCTTGCCTCCACCCTGCCAGAATATAGCACTGTCATGGCCATGAACGGCGTTGGGCCCACCTTTGGCCCACAGTTGATTGCTGAAATCGGGGATATTTCCCGCTTCAACCATCGGGAGGCTCTCACGGCTTTTGCGGGAGTGGATCCAGGGGTGGATGAATCCGGCAAATTCAAAAGCAAGAGTAACAACGCTTCTAAATGTGGACCCTCACGCCTCCGAAAGACCCTTTTTCTGATCATGTCATCTCTTCTCCAAACGAAGCCGATTGACGATCCCGTCTATCGCTTCCTGGATAAGAAACGTTCCGAGGGAAAACCCTATCATGTCTACATGACTGCCGGCGCTAACAAGTTTCTTCGTATCTACTACGGCAAGGTCAAAGAGTGTCTAAGAACTCAGTCGGAAACTGAAAACTGAGTATTGTGGATATCTTTTTCTGTAGGCCAGCTTTAAAGGTGGCTTATTTGTGATGCCCAAAACCAGATCCGATATTTTCTTCAATTTCCTCTTGACTTTTTATTAGCAGGCTTTCTGTGCCGATTCAAAAGCTCCGGTACATATCTAAAATCTTTGATTTTCATGGATACAAACTTTGAATGCCATGCTATACTGTTCTTGTCGAGAGATGTTTATGGCACGGCATTCGCCGTTTATATCATCTGATCAAGCTCTTATCTTGCCGGGTAAGAGCTTTTTTCATGCACATTCCGGACTAAAATATCCGATTTCTTCCCAGACTTTCCTATCCGGACAGTAATAGTTGTAGTCTCCGGAATCATCCATTTTGAAAGCATATCCAAACTTCAAGATTCCCTGCCTAATACCAATTCTCACAAACTGTGCATCCTTATGCATAGCTTTTGCTATCTCTGCAATCGGGACATTCCTACCTGTAAACGCCGGTAGCTCCAGATAGAGTTTCGATTTGTCCATTTTCTCACCTCCCTTTTATATTTTTACGAATCAATAATTCGCATTTTGATGATATCACCCTTAAAGCGACTCGTCAATACTGTATGCGCACTATTTATTCGCATTACGTTCTTGCACTTCTCAAGGCTTCGTGTTACAATTCGTATATATGACATTTTCAGAAAGGAATTCCACAATGAATCCAACAAATCCAATAGGAATGAAAATAAAAGAGATTCGAAAAGGATTAAAAATGAGCCAGTCTGATCTGGCCGAAAAATTGAATAAAACTCTAAGAACCGTTCAGAAATATGAAAGTGGCGAAATAGAAGTCTCAATTGCGATGATAAACGAAATTGCGGATGCCCTTTCAGTAACGCCTGCTGAAATTATAGGATACCAGAAACAGGAAATCCGTTTAGATAGTCTTGCCGATGTTCTAAATGTAATCAACCAACTAAGCAATAAGGTGGGGCTGCATTTCGACATCGATGTTAAGCGTCCGCCTCAAGCCGGAGAATGGTCCTGTTCTCTTAGGTTTGACGGGAACGATTCATCTGCCCCGCTCAATCAGGATCTATGTCTCTCCCTTGAAAGATATGCGGATGAAAAAGAACGTCTTGATACCTATTGGACCGATGCCGATTATTTCAATCACTGGTTTGAGACAGAGCTTGCATATTATGCCGATGTAAAGCTCAAAGATAAAGAAGTCGAAATTCTCACTACAGAAGAACGCTTAAAACGTAGAAATGAACTGGAGAAGGCAAAAATCGAATCAAAAAAAGCCGGGGCAGAAAGCTCCGACAACAAAAGTTGATAAGGGATAATCCCATTATCATATATATCCTGGGACAGAAAAAAGGAGGAATAAAATTATTTGAAATCACCAAACGGATATGGAAGTGTATATAAATTATCCGGAAAAAGAAGAAAACCTTATGGAGTTCGTATAACTTCCGGGTGGGAATTCGATCCTATCACACAAAAGCAAAAGCAGAAATTCAGCATTATCGGATATGCCGCTACAAAAAAAGAAGGTTTACAAATGCTAGCCGAATATCATATGAATCCATTTGATGTTAGTGCTTCTAAAGCAACCTTCCAAGAGGTCTATGACCGATGGTCAAAACAAAAATTCCAAACCATCTCTAAATCCAACATAAATGGATACGTGGCTTCATATAAGGTATGTGGCACGCTTTATAACAAGGTATTCAAGGATATAAAACTATCAGATTTACAATATGTAATCGATAATTGTGAAAAGAACTATCCCACACTAAAGAAACTCAGGATCTTATTCCATCAGCTTTACGAATACAGTATGAAAAACGAAATCTGCAATAAAGACTATTCCGAATACGTTGATATAGCAAAATTTTCAGATCGAAATCCCGACAAGCAAGATAAACATCCTTTCAGTAAAAAAGAAATAGAAAGGCTTTGGGATATGGCAGATGATCCTTACTATCAGATTATCTTAATGCTCATCCATAACGGCTGTAGAATATCGGAACTGTTGGATCTTAAGAAAGAGAATGTGCACATTGATGAACAGTACTTTGATGTAATATCAAGCAAAACCGAGAACGGTATTCGGAAAGTTCCAATCGCTGACAAGGTACTTCCATTTTATAAGTCCTGGTACGAAAGCTCTAATTGTGACTATCTGCTGCATACACCTGATCAGAAGCATTTTACCTATCGGAACTATTACGATAGCTATTGGTTTCCACTTATGGAGCAGATTGGTTTCGAGCATAAGCCTCATGAAACAAGACATACCTGTATTACCCTTCTGGCCGAAGCTCATGTTGACCCGACCATGATTAAGAAGATCGTTGGACACGCCGGAGCTATGAGTCTGACCGAGAGAGTTTATACCCATCCTGATATCGAAGCTTTGGTCGAAGCCATAAACCTTATATGATCCGCTCTTCAATATAGATGCATGAGATTCATCGATTTATATGTCACACCCGATACCTTTCGGAGAGATTTTTGTATATTACCTGTGTATTACTTGTATATTACCGTCTGGAACAGCACACTTTTCACCACTTCTCACGGCACTTACAAATAATATCTCAGAATAAGCAAAAACCCCGGAAACTCGAGGTTTCCAGGGCTTTGTAAGCTTTTTTTGTATTCTCTTTTTGTGAGAAATAATTATCTCTTTGAGAACTGAGGAGCACGACGTGCGGACTTGAGACCGTACTTCTTTCTCTCTTTCATTCTCGGATCTCTTGTAAGAAGTCCTGCCTTCTTGAGAACTGGTCTGTACTCAGCATCCATCTCGCAAAGTGCTCTTGAGATACCGTGACGGATAGCACCAGCCTGACCTGTAGTACCACCACCACATACATTAACAAGGATGTCAAGCTTGCCTACGTTCTGTGTAAGAACGAGTGGCTGGTTAACGATAAGCTTCAGTGTATCAAGACCGAAGTACTCGTCAAGGCTTCTCTTGTTGATTGTGATCTTTCCTGTACCAGGCATGATATAAACTCTTGCAACAGAAGACTTTCTTCTACCTGTTCCGTAATTTCTGTTTGTTGCCATCTTGATATCCTCCCTTAGAATGTAAGCTCAACAGGCTTCTGTGCCTGGTGCTTGTGATCTGCGCCAGCGTATACGAAAAGCTTCTTATACATCTGTCTGCCTAATGGTCCGTGAGGAAGCATACCCTTTACTGCATACTCGATAACCTTCTCAGGCTTCTTAGCCTTGAGATCACGAAGAGTTGTCTCACGCATTGAACCAACATACTTTGAATGTGTGCGATAAATCTTCTGCTCAAGCTTCTTACCTGTTACGGTAATCTTGTCAGCATTAACGATGATCACGTAATCTCCGCAATCAAGGAACGGTGTGTAAGTTGGCTTGTTCTTTCCGCGAAGAACCTTAGCAACCTCTGATGCAAGACGTCCAAGTGTCTT
Source organism: Oribacterium sp. (assembly GCA_017627595.1). GTDB lineage: Bacteria > Bacillota > Clostridia > Lachnospirales > Lachnospiraceae > Oribacterium. Next base: position 25,838 of record JAGAGL010000018.1, read on the forward strand.
ACCCTCTGCGTCTACTACATACCACTTTCTGTCCTGTGCAATAGTAGAAGCTGTAGCTACGTATGAATTCATAACAACCTCCTGTTATAAGGCTACTTACTCTGGTCTCTGTCCAAAACAGAACTTCTGTCGGCCGCCGCATCGGGTTAAATGCGAGGTTTCTTCTTAATTAAGAAGAACTTCTTTCGGCGCAAGTGGTCCACTCTGAGACTGATTTCAGTATTTAATGTAGCCCGGGCCGATGCTTTCGACCCTGCTGTGAATAGTTAACTGCATATCCATAGGCGCAATACACCTGTGAACAAACAGCAATGAGTATTATATTTGTAATCCCTCAGCCTGTCAATACAATTGACCTCATTTCGAATTATAAAATTACTATAAAAGGGAAACAATTCAGCCGGATCATATATAGATATTGACTCTATTTTGAAATAGTATGATCAGAGTCACATAGAATTGTTGAAATCAATGACTCACATCAGGAATGTCATGGATGGAGTCATATAGACTAGCCGAAAACATTGACTCATAAATGAATTTGCATGATTTAAGTCATTGAGACCAGCCGAAAACATTGACTTATAAATGAAATTGTATAATTTGAGTCATTTAGACTAACCAAAACTATTGACTCATAAATAAAATTGCATGATTTAAGTCATTGAGATTCGCTGAACTGTTACCTGTAATCTATTTCTCCATGATTTCTATGATTTCTGCCAATGTCTCCGGCTCTTCATCCAGCAAATCCCTGACATCATCAAGGTCGCTCATATCCTTGATTCCGAAAACCTTGCAGCCTGCGTCATATCCGGCATGGATACCATTAGGAGCATCTTCCACTACGATGCACTCCTCCGGCTTAAGTCCGATTCTCTCCGCGCACTGAAGATAGATGTCCGGTGCAGGTTTTCCGTGGGTTATCATTTCCCCCGAACAGATGTAATCAAACTTTTCGGTGTAACCGGTTTTATCAAGATAATGCATAACCACCGGCTTTAGTGAAGATGATCCCAATGCTATTCTGTAGCCTTTCTGCATTAGCCAGTCAAAAAGCTCGTCCAGACCGGGCTTCTTGGGGATATCATTATCGATAAAATACTGATCGATATATTTCTTTCTGTAGCCTCTTTCCTCCCAGTAGTCAAAGTCGGGGTTAACTTCATTGAACATCTTTCCGATGTTTTCCATGGAGGCTCCGCGCATCTTGTTGATCATCTCGTCTGTCATGGTATAGCCTCGCTCCTTCGATGCCACCTTCCAGAAATGGTGATATACCTTCTCAGTATCAAACATGGTACCGTCCATGTCGAATATAAAACCCTTGATGTTGTTATATTTCATGACTTTTTCCTTCCTGAACAAATGTCAGCCTTTTCATGCTTTTAGTTTCATTAAAGGCTGACCATACATCATTTCGTATATCTTTATGAATTACACTTATTAACCTAAATGCTTTCCGAATCACTCATTTAAGGTATAAAGAATATTACAGAATTATAGAGAATAATATTTATGAATATACTTTAACATTAATATCTCAGTTCTTTGAGACACAATCCCTTTGCCGGCACTGTCGGGCCCGCCTTGGTTCTGTCTTTTGCCTCAAGAATGTCCCTGATGTCCTCAGGTTCTCTCTTGCCGTTTCCCACCTGAAGCAAAGTTCCGACAATTATTCGTATCATATGATACAAAAAGCCGTTTCCTCTGATCCTGAAGGTGATAAGACTCGCATCCTCTTCCCTGACCTTTCTCGAAACCTTGGATAAGTTCGCATCAATCCGAACCCGTCTCGAGACGTTGGGTAACTCTACAGCTTCACAGATCTGTTCCTGTTTGCTGACCAAATCCGAGGCCTCAAATTCCCCTGAGCTGTTGGCTGAATCTACAGCTTCGCAGATCTGTTCCTGGTTGCTGACCAAATCCGAGGCCTCAAATTCCCTTGAGCTGTTGAATGAATCCACAGCTTCCGGACTCTTTCTTCCCCTATCAGAAAAGATTTCAATGCTGTAAATCTCTCTTACCGCATCTCCCCCGTGTTCAAAGACCTGACTGTCCGGATTCACAAAGCTTGTAAAATCATGAACTCCGCAGAGATACTCCGCAGCCTGCTGCATTTTTTCAATGTCTAAGGCATAGGTGAAGCTATAGGCATAAAGCCTTCCCATCGGCGAAGGGATAGGAGAATTGTCCACTTTATATTCGTATACCTTCTCATGGGGCTCGAATCTCGGATTAAACTCCGCCGGCACTTCCTCTGCTTTAACCACTCTTATGTCTTCCGGCAGAAAACTGTTGATAGCGGAGGGGAAGTTCTCCGTAGGGATGGTGGAGTCTGTGTCAAATACGGCAACATTACCCATAGCATGCACTCCGCTGTCCGTGCGGCTTGCGCCTATAAGCTGAATGCTGTCGTCCTCCGGTGAATTTCCTTCCCCCTGGGAAAGCATACAGGAGGCAGAAGAAGGGTCTTTACCTGAGCTCCGCCTCAGCAAATTCCCGATTCCCAATGTGAGCATCCCCTGAATAGTAGGCTTATCACCTTCGGGCTTTTCCTTCGTAGGATTCTGGATCTGCCAGCCTTTGTAACCGGTCCCGTCATATGCGATTGTTAATTTGATACGTCGTTTCATGCTAAATTGAAAACTCACTCATCCTTAAAAACCAATAACTCACTTTCTTATTCCAATCTTCTTTGATTTTTTCATCCTGAAGCCACGAAACCAAAGCTTTTTTAACTTATTCGAATACCGGTAATGATCAAACCATCTATTCCGATTACGGTTATATAATAAAAACCCGGCTCTGATCAAATCAGAGTAACAAATCTCGATCCTACCGCCCCCGCGAAATACAGAAACATCAGGAAGTACGCAATTCTGTCTCTTCCCTCATATTTCAGAGGCTTCATCTTGGTTCTGCCCTCGCCGCCACGGTAGCATCTTGCTTCCATGGCCATGGCGAGATCATTGGCTCTTCTGAAAGCACCGATGAAAAGCGGTACCAGAATAGGAACCATGGCTTTTGCACGCTGGATGATGTTTCCCGATTCGAAATCCGCACCTCTTGCCTGCTGAGCCTTCATGATCTTGTCGGTTTCTTCTATAAGAATAGGAATAAATCTGAGTGCAATGGACATCATCATTGAAATCTCATGCACAGGCACGCCTATCTTCTTGAAGCCCCGGAGGCCCTTTTCCATTCCGTCTGTAAGCTGGTTGGGCGTTGTTGTGAGGGTCATAAGTGATGAACCCATAACAAGGAGGATCAGTCTTATACCCATTTTCAGGGCGATGGTCAGACCTTCCTTTGAAATTTTCAATATTCCAAGCTGGAACAGCGGCTCTCCCGGTGTCAGAAACAGGTTGAAGCTCACGGAAATGAGAAGCAGGATCAGGATGTTCTTAAGTCCCTTTGTCATGAACTTGAAGGGAACATTGCTTAGTTTAATGAGTATTCCCAGCACCACAGCTGCCACCGCATACATTGTCCAGCTGTCCACCACAAAGAGAGCAATCAGGAATACCAGTGTTCCCAGCAGCTTGACTCGAGGATCAAGTCTATGGATAACAGAGTCAACAGGATAATATTGTCCCAAAGTTATTTCTCTGATCATCTGTCTGCCTCCTTTCCGGAAGCATCGTTTTTATTCGATTTAACCGATTCATTATATCGTTTCCATAGATCAATGATACAGTCCGCCATTTCTGACACAGTATCCGGACGATCTTCAAAGCGAATGCCTACGTCCTTTAAATCATGAATAAGATATGTCATCTGCGGAGCGCCCAGTCCCATGCCTTCCAGTTCCTTATATCTCTTGAATATTTCCTCCGGCGTTCCCGCCATTTTAAGCTCACCATGATCCAGAACGATAACCTGGTCTGTGTATCTCGCCACGTCATCCATGGAGTGTGAAACCAGAATGATAGTCATGCCCACCTTATCATGAAGCTCCCTTATCTGCTTGAAAAGATCATCTCTTCCGGCAGGGTCGAGTCCCGCAGTAGGCTCATCCAGAATCAGAACTTCCGGATGCATAGCCAGGACTCCCGCTATGGCAACTCTTCTCTTCTGACCGCCGCTCAGTTCAAATGGCGATTTTTTCCAGAATTTGCTGTCAAGCCCCACCATCTTAAGGGCTTCTTCCGCTCTCTTTCTGGCTTCATCCTCACTGAGCCCCTGATTTTTCGGTCCAAACATTACGTCAGTTATAACATCAACCTCAAAAAGCTGATACTCGGGGTACTGGAAAACCAGTCCAATCTTGAATCTGAGCTGCTTCATGTTGAAGTTGGTGTCATAAATATTGATAAATCCTGTACCCTGACCTGATTCATTCGAGTCATTGAGGGAGGTTCCCTTTAAGGTGTCGGCATTAGCCCCATCCTTTTTCTCTTCATTGCCGGATTTTTCGGGGTTGTTTTTCACATTGGAAACAGGCTCGGAGCCTTTATATACGTTTTTAGAATTATTGCCGGTTTTTATGAGGTCAGCATTGTCCCTGAAGTTTACCTCTATCACGCCCTCTGTGGCCTTTAACAGCCCGTTGAGATGCTGTGTTAATGTTGACTTGCCGGAACCTGTGTGGCCGATAAAACCAACTATGGAACCCCGCTGAACATCGAAGGACACATCCTTAAGGGCATAGCTCTCCATGGCCGTCCCCTTTTGATATACATGATCCAGGTGACGGACTCTGATTACAGGGTCTGTTATATCTATATGAAGGGGCTTACGTTTTACGAAGTTTGGCTCAAAATCCACCTGCTTCGGCAGGCACTTCTGAAGGCAGCTGACAAGCTCTTTTCCGGTAAGGACCGAATCAGGTACCGGCATTCCGGCCTTCTGTAATTTCCAGGCAAGCTCGGTGACCTCCGGCACATCCATGCGGATAGCCTTAAGCTCTTCAACATTCTTGAACACCTCTTTTGGGGTGCCGTCCATTACGATTTTGCCCTGGTCCATGACGATGATTCTGTCTGCATCCACCGTTTCTTCCATATAGTGGGTGATCAGTATGATTGTCACTCCCTGAGTTTTGTTGAGCTCTTTTATGGTTCTGATTACTTCCGCACGTCCTGTGGGGTCCAACATGGCTGTGGGCTCATCAAGCACTATGGTTTTCGGGATCATTGCCATAGTTCCGGCTATTGCCACTCTTTGCTTCTGCCCGCCGCTGAGTCTGTTGGGTGATTTCATTCTGTAGGCTGTCATTCCCACTGCCTCAAGGGCAGTATTTACCCTTTTCCAGATTTCCTCTGTGGGAATTCCGATGTTTTCAGGTCCGAAACCTACGTCCTCTTCCACCACCGAGGCAATGATCTGGTTATCGGGATTCTGGAAAACCATTCCGGTCTCTTTTCTGATATCCCAAAGCTCCTGTTCATTTCTTGTATCTTTAGAGCTGACTAAAAGTGTACCCTCAGACGGCAGATTCAGTCCATTGATGAGTTTTGCCAATGTTGACTTGCCTGAACCGTTGTGGCCCAGAACACACACAAAATCTCCTTCATCAATGGAAACATTAACCCCGTCAAGGGCTCTGGTACTTTCCACAACCTTATCATTTTCATCGGTTCGTATGTAGTTATAAACCAGATTGATCGCTTCAATGATTTTCAATTTATTCACCCAGACTTATTGACTGATAGCAGTCAACCATTTCAAAAAATATAGTTTTCAGCGTGTTTAGTATATTAAAAATAGGCATAAAATACAATGGCAGACCGTAAATGGCCTGCCATTAATACATTAATATAAATTAGTGAATCCAATGTCCGTCGTCGGCTAACTGGTAGCTTCCAAGTACAGTGGTGCCTCTTGCCATCTGGCCGTAGTCATTGTCACTTGCACTCTTCTGAGGATAGAAATAATAGTACTGCTCATTTTCATATCCGTCCTTGATCATAACCCAGCCTGTTACCATCCTGCCTTCTGCATCAAAGAAATAGCTCTTTTCACCGATGGTTACCAGGTTGTTTCTGTACATAAGACCATAGTTCTCTCCGGTCTGAGGATTGAAGTAGTACCAGGCATTGTTTATCTTAACCCATCCGGTCTTCATGTCTCCGTTTGGTGAAAGGTAATAGGTCCTGTAGTCATCTTTGTTGTAGAAGCCTGTGACCATCCTGCCTTCAGAATCAAATCTGTAGTAGGCATTTTTCCAGATGAGCCAATCATTAGCAACCAGAGTGCCCTGAGAGGTCTTGAAATACCAGTTATTTCCTTGTTTGTACCAGGAGCCTGTGGTATAAGTACTGCCTGAAGAATTGTACGTATTTACAGCATTATTTACCACTTCTGTGCTGTGTCCCGGTAATGTCGTCATCTGGCCTGTTGATGAGTTATAAACTGTAAATACGGCACCGGAATTGTTATAATCATAATTTCCGTTCTGGACAGAAGTTGACAGATTACCAATGTTGGTGCTGTATCCTGCCACACCGGTAGTTGCATTGACATAATTTGAACCGGTATTTGAATTTAATATATAAGTTGAATTCGGATACTGGCCTGTTCCGTCAGATACCTGCTCCTGTGAGATGTTAAGGAATTCCGAAGCAATCTTTTCAGACTCTTTTCCGCTTGAAAGTTGAGCGTTAGTATAAGGAACCGTAGCCACTTCAAAGTAATATGCTGCAACTCTTGTCATATAAGGATACAGATTTATACTGGTCTGATCCGTTATAATAGAGGTTACTTTTGTACTGTCCCTATATACATTAACTCTATAATATCCCGAAGATATAGAAGGAGGTGTCCAGGTTGCTTTACCCAATACATAGGAACTCCAAACCGGAGCTGTTGGTGCATCATAAGTTCCTTTTATACCGTTAAGGGAGATTATAACTCTCAAACCGTAGTTTCCTTCGAGTCTTGCCGAAACAAATGATCCGCCGGTTATATGTACATTAGAGCTGTCATAGGTTCCACTGAAATAATAATATGTGTAATTATCATTGTTACGTTCTTTTTCGTTTGCAGTGAGATATATTTCAACATAAGGAGTCATGGAAACACCATAGCCACTGTCCCCGTACCAGGCAACATTATCAATATCATACTCTCCATTATCCGGTACCGTAAAATCATTCTCCGATATTGAGGGTAATCCTGAGGAAGAAGTATCATATTCACTATGTCTGAGATAATCTTCAACTTTTATTCTGACACTCGTAATTCTGACATTACGATCCTTTGCCGATATCAAAAAAGCAAAATTCATGATAAATATGGTTGCGATCAAAACAGCACACAAACTTTTCTTTACCATACTTTTATATTTCATACCCACTCCACTCATTTCGGGAATAGTCCCCTCCAAAAAAATATAGAATTCTACGCATTAAGTATACCATTTATAATTAAATATACTTATTACGTTTATATAACAATCAAGAAGCTTATTTTCACACAATACCATCAGGGACGGTTCCCGCAGGACAGAACTGTCCCCGATGGACAATAAAGTACAAAAAAAGAATCGTCAGAAGACGATTCTTTTTTATATCAATTATTATTTAATCTGAAAGATTATACCAGCTCAATGAGAACTTCCATAGCTGCGTCACCCTTTCTGAGACCAACCTTAACGATACGTGTATAACCACCGTTACGTGTAGCATACTTTGCACCGTACTCGTCTAAAAGCTTTGCAGCAAGATCAACCTTCTTTGTGTTCTTCTTCTGTCCTGCCTTCTCCTTAGGTACCTCAGTTACAGGGTAAAGGTATGCAAGGATCTGACGACGAGCAGCAAGTCTTGAAGGCTTATCCTTCTTGATTGTCTTCTCTACTTCGTCATAAACTGTAACCTTCTTACCGTCAACAACCTCCTTAACGCGCTTTCCGTCAGCATCCTTACGAGCAACCTTAGCCTTAACAGTAACTTCCTCGAAGTTGTCCTTCTCCTTTACTGCAAGAGCGATAAGCTTCTCAGCCTGCTTACGTACTTCCTTGGCACGTGCCTCTGTTGTAAAAATTCTTCCATTGTGGAAAAGAGATGTTGTAAGAGCACGAAGCATAGCCTGTCTCTGTCTTGACTCTCTTCCTAACTTTCTGTACTTTGCCATTTTATATTTCCTCCACCGTGCTTTTTAGTCTTACCGGTAAATTCATCTCAGCATCTGTGGCCTTTCACAGAGCTCATACAATAAGAGAAGATTACTCTTCTCTTATTGTAAGGCTAAGATTTAATTCCTTAAGTTTTTGTAATACTTCCTCAAGAGACTTACGACCAAGGTTTCTAACCTTCATCATATCCTCAGGAGTCTTTGAGCAAAGCTCCTGAACAGTATTGATTCCTGCTCTCTTAAGGCAGTTATAGGAACGAACTGAAAGCTCAAGTTCGTCAATATTCATCTCGAGCACTTTTTCCTTCTCATCGTCAGGCTTCTCAACCATAACCTCAGCTGTCTGAGCATCCTGAGAAAGCTCTACGAAGAATGATAAATGCTCTGAAAGGAACTTAGCTGCATCAGATACAGCATCGTCCGGACTCATTGTTCCGTTGGTAAATACGTCAAGTGTAAGCTTGTCGTAATCGGTCATATTGCCGACACGGGTATTGTTGATTGACATATTTACACGCTCAACAGGTGTATAGATAGCATCAACATCGATCACTCCAGTTGGAAGATCATTTGTCTTCGTTCTATCGGCACCTACATAGCCTCTGCCCGAAGTAACTGTGATTTCCATCTCAAAATTCGCAGTACCATCTGTGGTTGCAATCTTCTGATCCGGATTGAGAATCTCGATATCTTCTGTAAGCTGTATGTCAGATGCAGTAGCTACACCTTCACCATCAAAGTTAAGATATAAGATCTTCGGGTCATCGGAGGACGATGTGTTCTTAATTTCAAGACTCTTAAGGTTCATGATAACCTCAGTCAGGGTATCCTTGACACCTGGAATAGTATCACTTTCCTTATCGGCACCAATGATTTTAACCTGAGATACCGCAGTACCAGGTAATGCAGAAAGCATAATTCGTTTCAAAGCATTGCCCAGAGTTGTTCCGTAACCTCTTTCCAAAGGTTCGCAAACAAATCTGCCGTACTTCTTATCATCTGAAATCTCAACAATCTCAATGTTTGGTTTCTCAAAATCGAACATGCAATGCCTCCTTTATTGCAGGCTAATTATTTTGAATACAACTCGACGATAAGCATCTCGTTTACAGGAACATCGATTTCCTCTCTTGAAGGAAGCTGCTTTACAGTAGCCTTAAGATTTTCCTGATCAGCATCAAGCCAAGCCGGTACTAAACGACCGTTTGTAACCTCAAGGATATCCTTGAATCTCTGAAGAGACTTCTTGTTCTCCTTAACAGCTACAACATCGCCGGCTGATACAAGGTATGAAGGTATATTTACAACCTTGCCGTTAACAGTGATAAGTCTGTGTCCAACAACCTGACGTGCCTCACGACGAGTACGTGCAAGACCCATTCTGAAGATTACGTTATCAAGACGAGACTCAAGAAGAACCATAAGGTTTGTACCTGTCTGTCCCTTCATCTTGTTTGCCTTAGCATAGTAATTTCTGAAAGGCTTCTCAAGAACGCCGTAGATGAACTTAGCCTTCTGCTTCTCACGGAGCTGAGTGCCATACTCTGACATCTTACGACGAGCATTTCTAAGCTGTCTGTTAGACTTCTTATCAATTCCTAAAAATACAGGGTCAAGTCCAAGTGACCTGCATCTTTTAAGTACGGGAGTTTTATCAACTGCCATAATTCTTTCTCCTTATTAATATCATCTAAAATCAAGTGATACGTCCTTTACATCCGTAGACTTCTTCGGACAGATCTGCCGCTATTTTATACATACTGCGGCCTATGTCTTTAAAGTTTTGCCTTAAGCTAATCCAAAAAAAGATTATACTCTTCTGCGCTTTGGTGGACGGCATCCGTTGTGTGGAACCGGTGTTACATCCTTGATAGATGTTACCTCAAGACCATTAGCCTGAAGTGCACGAATAGCTGCCTCACGTCCTGATCCTGGTCCCTTTACGCTAACATCCACATACTTTAAGCCGTGTACTAAAGCTGCCTTAACAGCAGTTTCAGCAGCCATCTGAGCTGCATATGGAGTAGATTTTCTTGAACCTTTGAATCCAAGACCACCGGCACTTGCCCATGAAAGAGCGTTACCTTCTGCATCTGTCAGTGTAACGATAGTGTTGTTGAAAGATGCCTGAATATGTGCCTGTCCGCGTTCAACGTTTTTCTTTACGCGCTTCTTTGTTACTCTCTTACCTGAAGCCATATTAAAACTAACCTACTTTCCTTTACTAGTCTTCCTGTATTTAAAACATGAAGATCACAATAGTTACTTCTGATTTTCATCAGATTTGGATCATTTCTGATCCGGACTTGTTTTTACCTACAAGCTGAAGCAAAATTACTTCTTCTTGTTAGCTACAGTCTTACGTGGTCCCTTACGTGTTCTGGCATTGGTCTTTGTCTTCTGACCTCTAACCGGAAGTCCCTTTCTGTGACGGATTCCGCGGAAGCAGCCAATCTCCTGAAGTCTCTTGATGTCAAGAGCAACTGCTCTTCTGAGATCACCTTCCACTGTCTGGTTCTCTGCAATATAGTTTGCGAGTACCTTTACTTCGTCGTCAGTGAGATCCTTAACACGTGTGTCAGGGTTAACGCCTGTTGCCTTGAGAATCTTATCAGCTGAAGACTGTCCGATACCATAAATATATGTCAGACCAATCTCAATACGCTTCTCTCTAGGTAAATCGACACCTGCAATACGAGCCATTTTTGTTTCCTCCTGTTAAAATTAACCTTGTCTCTGCTTGTGCTTAGGGTTTTCGCAGATAATTCTGATAGAGCCTTTACGCTTAATGACTTTGCATTTCTCGCAGATAGGCTTTACTGATGATCTTACCTTCATAGTAATTCCCCTTTCTAATAACGAATTCGAACAAAGTTGCCGTATTATTCTAACAAAAGCCTCTTTAATTGTAAAGTGCTTTTTTAATTTAATTGTAAGAATTACTTATACGGCTTTATTTGTCTCTCCAGATGATCCTGCCCTTTGAAAGGTCATATGGTGATAACTCAATTGTTACCTTGTCACCCGGAAGAATTCTAATGTAATTCATACGAAGCTTTCCGGAAATGTGTGCAAGTACCTGATGACCATTCTCAAGTTCTACCTGGAACATTGCATTCGGAAGTTTTTCAATTACTTTACCAGTAATCTCAATTACATCTGATTTTGACATTCAGTTCTCCTCTTCATTATTTAATAATTTTCTTCTTATCAATTAACCAGACTTAGGATCTCAGGTCCATTCTCTGTAATAAGAATCGTATTTTCATAGTGGCATGAAAGGCTTCCGTCATCCGGAATAACCGACCAGCCATTCGGGCCTGTATGCACTTCCGGTGAACCCAGTGTGATCATGGGCTCTACTGCAAGTACCATACCTGCACATAACTTTGGTCCTTTTCTATGGAGATCATAGTTTGGAACCTCGGGATCCATATGTATCTCACTTCCGATGCCGTGTCCACAATAATCTGTTATGACTCCGCACCCCTGTGATTCAACGTAATTCCCGATGGTGGAACAGATATCATTTAAATGATTTCCTACCACCGCCTGCTCTGCACCCTTCCAGAATGCATCGTAGCAGACCTTCATAATTTTCTTCGCATCATCGGAAACATTGCCCACTGCCCAGGTTCTGGTTGCATCTGAATTGTAACCGTGAAAACTTGTGCAGGTATCAATGGAAACAATATCGCCTTCTTTGAGAATGCGGCGTCTGTCCGGAATGCCGTGAATTACTTCTTCATTTACGGAAATGCAGCAGCATCCGGGGAAATCATACAGACCCTTCATGCTTGGGAAACCTCCAAGCTTACGCATGATCTTTTCTGCATACTCATCAAGCTCTCCGGTGCTTATACCGGGCTTAATCTTCTCTCCGACTCTGTTGTGCATTTCGCCGAGAATCTTTCCGGCTTCTCTCATCAATTCTATTTCTCGTTTTGATTTGATTTCTATCATTTAATACTTCTTTCCGACTCAAACTTAGAAACTTATGATCTATCAAAAACATTATTTGTTCTCAAGAACCTTAACTACATCGTTAAATACTTCCTGAAGCTCTTTGGTACCGTCAACCTCACAGAAAACGCCTTCATTCTTATAATAAGAAATAAGTGGCTCAGTCTGCTTGTGGTAAACATTTAAACGATCCTGAACAGTCTCAGGTTTATCATCTGAACGGATGATAAGTTCGCTTCCGCACTTATCGCAAATGTTTTCCTTCTGAGGAGCTGCATATACGATATGATAGGTTGCACCGCATTTAGGGCAGGCTCTTCTTCCTGACATACGTGTAAGAATTGCTTCATCAGGTACATTTATATCCAGAGCAAAATCGATCTTGTCTCCCTTATCGGCAAGTGCCTTTGTAAGACTTTCTGCCTGAGGGATGGTACGTGGGAAGCCATCAAGTACATAGCCATCCTTGCAATCATCCTCGGCAATTCTGTCTAAAAGCATACCGATAGTAACTTCGTCAGGAACCAGCTGTCCCTTGTCCATATATGACTTAGCTTTCATACCGAGTTCAGTTCCGCCTTTAATATTGGCTCTGAAAATGTCTCCGGTTGAAATATGAGGAATGCCAAACTTATCTGCGATTTTAATTGCCTGTGTGCCTTTGCCCGCACCGGGCGCTCCTAACATAACGATCTTCATATGAGGCCTCCATATAATGTTTTTCAATTTATACATGTTAACGTAAATGTCTTCAAATACGTTCATTGTATAACGAGTAAACGCATTTTAGTTCAATGAGATCAACATTTAATGGCGTTTACGAGTATAAACACTTTTAGCCTCCCCGGAAAATAGTCCTGAGGAGGCTTTTGTTATGATCAGTCGTTTAAAAATCCCTTGTAATTTCTTACAACCATCTGTGATTCAATAGCCTTAAGTGTCTCAAGCACAACTCCGATTATGATGATAAGCGAAGTACCCGCAAAAGATATACGACCCACATTGAATACTCCCGAAACAAAGATCGGAACTATTGCAACGATTGCAAGGCCGGTTGCACCGATAAAAATGATATATTTAAGAATATTATCAAGATAATCGCTGGTAGGCTTACCCGGACGAATACCCGGAATAAATCCACCCTGCTTCTTCATGTTATTTGCCACTTCCAAAGGATTGAAAGAAATGGAAGTGTAGAAATAAGCGAAGAAATACAGAAGTGCAATATAAACTATCAAACCAATGCTGTAGATAGGCGCATCAGGATTACACCATGAACCGGAATTAAGTCCCATAAGGATCTTGCCCCATACTGTGCCGTAATCTACCTTCAGAACCTGTCCGATAACAACAGGCATGGTCATAAGTGAACTTGCAAAGATAACCGGCATAACGCTGGCCGTATTTACCTTAAGAGGAATTGATGAAGACTGGCCTCCTACAAGACCTCTGCCCTGTACTCTACGGCTGTACTGAACCGGAATCTTACGTTCAGCATCAGTCAAAACGACTGTAAAAGCTACAAGAGCAATGATGCATGCAGCAATAATGATAGCTGCTACAACCATTGTCGCAACATTTTTCCCCTGTATGAATCTGACATACAAAGTCTGAAAATCAGTAGGAATAGATGAAAGGATATTAAAAAGAAGAACCAGTGAAATACCGTTACCGATTCCCTTATCAGTTATCTGTTCACCAATCCACATGAGAAGTGCAGATCCTGTTGTCATTGTAATTACCGCAATAGCAACATCTGCAATCTTTCTCATCATGCTCGCATCAGCGTAACCGATGAGAAGCCCCTGTCCACCGAATCCTACGGCCATCGCAGTTGACTCAATAAGAGCAAGTCCGATAGTCACATATCTTGTGTACTCAGTGAGCTTCTTTCTTCCCTCTTCACCATCCTTCTGTAACTCTTCAAGTGCAGGAATTGCAACTGTGAGGAGCTGGATGATGATGGATGAAGTAATATACGGTGTGATTGACAATGCGAAGACCGACAGCTGCTCGAAAGAGCCACCGGTCATCGTATTAAACCAACCAAATGCATCATTATCAGCCATGCTTTTGAAAAGCTCGGCAAAATATCCTGAGTTTACACCCGGAATAGGAAGATTCGATCCAAACCTAATTACTACGAGCATAAGGAAAACGAATAAAAGTCTATCTCTTAAATCCTTTACCTTAAATGCATTTAGTATTGATTTGAACATTAGATTACCTCACAGGTTCCGCCTAAAGCTTCGATCTTTTCCTTTGCTGATGCAGAGAAAGCTGTTAACTTAACATTGAGCTTCTTTGTAAGTTCACCATTTCCAAGAACCTTAACACCATCGTTAATCTTCTTGATGATTCCCTTGTTAAGAAGAGCCTCAATTGTAACTTCCTCACCATCGTTGAACTTTGTCTCAAGAACAGAAAGGTTGATTCCTGTGATAACCTTAGAGTTAGGATCCTTGAATCCTCTCTTAGGAATACGTCTGAATAAAGGCATCTGACCACCTTCGAATCCTGGTCTTGGTGCTCCTGATCTTGCCTTCTGACCCTTATGGCCCTTACCGGCTGTCTTGCCATTTCCTGAACCATGGCCACGGCCACGTCTGAAGTTCTTTGACTGCTTAGCGCCGTCAGCCGGCTTTAAATTAGCTAACTCCATTGTATGCCTCCTTAGATTTCTTCAACTTTTACAAGATGGTTAACTCTCTGAATCATACCTCTTGTAGCGCCATTGTCCTGAAGCTCTACTGTCTGACGAATCTTACGAAGACCAAGAGCCTGAACGGTTGCTCTCTGCTTAGGGATAGCACCGATTGGAGACTTTACAAGTGTAATCTTTAACTTCTTATCTGCCATTACTTTACCCTCCCTGATCAACCTGTGATCTCAGCTACAGTTTTACCGCGAAGTGCAGCAAACTCCTCAGGTGTCTTCATTGAAGTAAGACCTGTGATTGTAGCAAGAACGACATTTGTCTTATTGTTTGAACCTAAAGACTTTGTACGGATATTTCTGATACCGGCAAGCTCAAGAACTGAACGTGCAGGACCACCAGCGATGATACCGGTTCCTTCAGGTGCCTTCTTAAGAAGTACTGTCGCACTTCCAAACTTACCTACATAATCGTGTGGTACAGACTTCTCTTCTGTTACAGGAATTGTAACGATAGACTTGCAAGCAGCCTCACGTGCCTTACGGATAGCCTCAGGAACCTCAACTGCCTTACCGATACCACAACCTACATGGCCATTGCCATCACCAACTACTACGAGAGCTGAGAATCTTACGGTACGACCACCCTTTACAGTCTTCGCAACACGCTTGATGGCAACGACGTTGTCGTTTAATTCTAACTGATTTACATCAATTCTTTCACGCTTCATCTTGCTTGTTCTCCTCTCGATTAGAATTCAAGGCCGGCTTCTCTGGCAGCATCTGCAAGAGCCTGAACCTTACCGTGATAAAGGAAACCACCTCTGTCAAATACAACAGTCTTAATTCCCTTAGCCATAGCCTTCTCAGCAATTGCCTTACCAACATACTGAGCAGCCTCAATGTTATTTGTAATCTCTAACTTTGCATCCTTATCAAGTGTTGAAGCAGCGCAAAGAGTGTTGCCTGCAACGTCATCGATAACCTGTGCATACATGTGCTTGTCAGATCTGAATACAGAAAGACGTGGTCTCTCTGGAGTACCAGATAAACGGTTTCTAAGTCTCTGGTGCTTCTTCTGGCGAAGTTCAGCCTTATTTCTCTTACTTACCATTTCACTTTCCTCCTAATTATTTCTTACCAGTCTTACCAACCTTACGTCTGATAACCTCTGTAGCATACTTGATACCCTTGCCCTTATATGGCTCCGGTCCTCTCTTGCTACGGATCTCAGCTGCGTACTGACCAACTTTCTCCTTGTCAATACCCTTTACGAAGATTGTGTTTGTACCCTCGAGAACTGTCTCAACGCCCTCAGGATCTTCCATAGTTACAGGATGAGAATAGCCAAGTGTAAGTGTAAGAGTCTTACCCTGCTTAGCTGCTCTGTAACCAACACCGTTGATCTCGAGCTTCTTCTCAAATCCGTTAGTAACACCGTCTACCATGTTCTGGAGAAGTGCTCTTGTAAGTCCGTGAAGGGACTTCTCTTTCTTATTATCATTAGGTCTCTTAACAACAACTTCACCGTTGTTCTGCTCAAAAGTAAGCTCTGTAGCGAATGCCTTCTCAAGAGTTCCCTTAGGTCCCTTAACGGTTACGAGGTTGTTGTCCTTGATCTCAACAGTAACGCCTGCTGGGATAACTACCGGTAATTTTCCGATACGTGACATACTATGTCTCCTCTCTCTTAAATTCTCTGTTATTAAACAGTTTTCAGATGTTTACAGTTACTTGCTTTGATGCTCTTTTATCTGAATGGTCAATTACCATACAAATGCAAGAACTTCTCCGCCAACGCCCTTTGCTCTTGCTTCACGATCAGTCATGATGCCCTGATTTGTAGAAACAATTGCAATACCAAGTCCGCCAAGAACAGATGGCATATTCTCCTTGCCAGCGTATACACGAAGACCTGGCTTGGAAATTCTGCGAATGCCGCTGATGATCTTTTCGTTCTTTGTAGCGCCGTACTTAAGAGTTACCTTGATGTCCTTAAACTTACCGCCATCAACCAGCTCATACTTCTTGATGTAACCTTCATTTACAAGGATGTCAGCGATAGCTACTTTCATCTTTGATGATGGGATGGTTACTGTGTCATGCTTTGCAGTATTTGCGTTACGAATTCTTGTAAGCATATCTGCGATTGGATCACTCATACTCATTTTTACGGATATCCTTTCTCAAATAGTATTAAAATAATTTTGTTATATATCCGGAATAAATCCGGACAAAGCAAATGCCACGTCTCCAGGGTGTTCTCACTCGGTCAGTCCATCCTATCATAAAGATATGATGCTTAACCAAATGGTACTGTGTGAACAGTACTTCCTGTGGCGCAACATTTACATTATAACCATTTCTTTCCGGGTTTCAACCCGGTCTGGCGTATCTTTTAGAAATATTTTTGTATTTCTTTGAATACAATCCAGAAATTATCACCTTTGACAACATTTTGGAATCCTCCAAAACATTGCCATCGGCTCTAAATTGAAGTTAAGGACTTACCAAGAAGCCTTCTTAACTCCTGGAATCTCACCCTTGTATGCTAACTCACGGAAGCAGATACGGCAGATGCCATACTTCTTGAGTACACTGTGTGGTCTTCCGCAGATCTTGCATCTTGTGTAAGCTCTTGTTGAGAACTTAGGTGCCTTCTGCTGCTTTAACTTCATTGATAACTTAGCCATATTTCCCTCCGATTACTTTGCGAACGGCATGTTGAAAAGTCTGAGAAGTTCTCTAGCCTCTTCGTCAGTCTTAGCTGTTGTTACGAAGATAACGTCCATACCTCTAACCTTGTCAACCTTATCGAACTCGATCTCAGGGAAAATGAGCTGCTCCTTGAGTCCAAGTGCATAGTTTCCTCTGCCATCAAATGCATTAGGATTTACGCCTCTGAAGTCTCTTACTCGAGGAAGCGCAAGATTGATAAGTCTGTCAGCAAACTCATACATCTTCTCACCACGAAGAGTAACCTTGCATCCGATAGCCTGACCCTCTCTGATCTTGAAGTTTGCGACTGACTTCTTTGCTTTAGTTGTTACAGCGTGCTGTCCTGTAATGATCTCAAGATCACGAACTGCGCTGTCGAGAACCTTGGAATTTTCCTTAGCTTCTCCAACTCCCATGTTGATAACGATCTTATCAAGCTTAGGAATCTCGTTTACATTCTTGTAACCGAACTTCTTAGCCATAGCATCCTTGATCTCGCTATTGTAAAGATCCTTTAATCTAGCCATTTTGAAATTCCTCCTTTCTCTTAGTCGATAACCTTACCAGTTTTCTTAGCAACTCTTACCTTCTTGCCGTCCTTGATCTCGAAGCCAACACGTGTAGGCTGTCCATCAACTACAAGCATAACGTTAGAAGCGTCGATAGCTGCTTCCTTGTGAAGGATACCACCCTGAGGATTTCCCTGAGATGGCTTCTGGTGCTTAGTTACCATATTGCAGCCTTCAACGACAACCTTGTTGGTTGCGGGGTCAAAAGAAAGTACCTTGCCCTGCTTGCCATTGTCCTTACCGGCAATGATCTGTACCATATCGTCTTTCTTAATTCTACGCATCTGGTAACCTCCTTACAGTACTTCCGGAGCGAGTGAAACGATCTTCATGTAACCATGATCACGAAGCTCTCTAGCTACCGGTCCAAAAATACGAGTTCCCTTTGGTGTTCCATCGTCCTTGAGAATAACAGCTGCATTCTCATCAAACTTGATGTAGCTACCATCTTTACGGCGAATGTCGTCTACTGTTCTAACAACAACAGCCTTAACAACATCACCCTTCTTTACCTGTCCGCCAGGGATTGCATCCTTAACAGATGCTACGATTATATCTCCGACTGCAGCATATCTTCTGGTTGAGCCACCCATAACGCGGATGCAAAGGAGTTCTCTTGCACCTGTGTTATCAGCAACTCTAAGTCTTGTTTCCTGCTGAATCATATAATGCTCCTTCCTTGCTCCTGATTACTTAGCCTTCTCGATGATCTCTGTCAGTCTCCATCTCTTGGTCTTTGACAGTGGTCTTGTAGCCATAACCTTAACTGTATCGCCTACACCAGCCTCGTTGTTCTCGTCATGAGCGTAGATCTTAACAGTTCTCTTAACGATCTTTCCGATTACCGGGTGCTTAACGTGATCTTCGATAGCGATAACGATGGTCTTGTCCATCTTTGCACTAACGACCTTACCGGTACGTGTCTTTCTAAGATTTCTCTCCATTGTTGTGCTCTCCTTTCTCACGCTTTAGCCTTCTCTGTGATAACTGTCTGAATACGCGCGATGTTCTTACGAACCTCTGTTATTCTTGCTGTATTATCAAGCTGATTTGTAGCGTTCTGGAATCTCAGGTTAAAGAGTTCCTTCTTGGCTGAAACAAGGTCAGCATTGAGCTGCTCTGTTGACTTTGCCTTTAACTCATCTAAGTAGGTTTTCTTCTTCATTAGTTATCACCGCCTTCCAGTTCGGCCTTGGAAACGATCTTGCAATTGCAAGGAAGCTTATGTGACGCAAGTCTAAGAGCCTCTCTTGCAGTCTCCTCAGGTACGCCAGCGATTTCGAACATTACTCTACCTGGCTTAACTACTGCTACCCAATATTCTACAGCACCCTTTCCGGAACCCATTCTGACTCCGAGAGGCTTAGCTGTGATTGGCTTGTCAGGGAAGATCTTGATCCAAACCTGACCGCCACGCTTAATGTATCTTGTAAGAGCAACTCTGGCTGCCTCGATCTGGTTTGATTTGATCCAGCAAGGCTCAGTAGCGATGATACCATACTCACCATAAGCAATCTTGTTGCCTCTGGTTGCTTTGCCCTTCATGTTTCCACGAATCTGCTTACGATACTTCGTTCTCTTTGGCATTAACATAATTACTTATCGCTCCCTTCCTTGTTTTTCTTGGCAGGAAGAACCTCTCCCTTGTAAACCCAAACCTTAACACCGAGCTTACCATAAGTTGTGTCTGCCTCTGCAAAACCATAGTCGATGTCAGCTCTTAATGTCTGAAGAGGAATTGTTCCCTCAGAATAGAACTCACGACGAGCGATATCAGCACCGCCGAGACGTCCGCCAACAGATGCCTTGATACCAAGAACACCTGACTTCATGGTTCTCTGCATAGCCTGCTTCATAGCTCTTCTGAAAGATACACGGTTCTCAAGTGACTGAGCGATGTTCTCTGCAACAAGCTGAGCATCACGGTCAGGTCTCTTGATCTCCTTGATATCGATGTTTACATTCTTTGATGTAAGCTTCTGAACGTCTTTTCTAACCTTCTCGATCTCTGCGCCGCCCTTACCGATTACGAAACCGGGCTTTGCTGTAAAGATAACTACACGAACCTTGTCGTTTGCAGCTCTCTCGATCTCGATCTTGGAAACACCTGCAGAATAAAGTCTCTTCTTCAGGAATTTTCTGATATTGTAGTCCTCAACAAGTGTATCGCCAAAGTTCTTCTTGTCAGCATACCACTTGGAATCCCAATCTTTAATAACGCCGACTCTTATGCCGTGCGGATTGACTTTCTGTCCCATTTATATGCCTCCTTTTACTTTCTCTCGTCCAAAACTACTGTAATGTGTGAG
This sequence comes from Oribacterium sp., assembly GCA_017627595.1. Classification (GTDB taxonomy): domain Bacteria; phylum Bacillota; class Clostridia; order Lachnospirales; family Lachnospiraceae; genus Oribacterium. The sequence continues at coordinate 46,128 of JAGAGL010000018.1, forward strand.
TTTCTCTTTAAAATTCTGTAAGCTCTGCCCTGTGCTCTTGGATGAATTCTCTTCATTGTAGGAGCCGCACCTGCATAGCACTCAGCAACATAAAGATTGTCTCTATTCATGTTGTTGTTGTTCTCTGCATTAGCTGCAGCAGACTCAAGAAGCTTCTTTACTAATGTAGAAGCATATCTAGGGTTGTATGAAACAATACCGAGTGCTTCTTCAAGATTCTTGCCTCTGATGGCATCAAGAACGAAGCATGCCTTCTGAACTGATACTCTTGCATATGAAAGAGTAGCTGAAGGTCTCTTTACAGTATTTGCATTTCTCTCTCTCTTAATCTGAGATCTATGACCTTTTGACATTGTTGAAATGTCCTCCTTTCAAATATGCGTAAGTTTAAGCTCTCTTCTCGTTACCGCTGTGACCGTGGAAAGTTCTTGTTACAACGAACTCACCAAGCTTGTGGCCAACCATGTCCTCTGTAACATATACAGGAACGTGCTTTCTTCCATCATGTACCGCAATCGTGTGACCAACAAAAGATGGGAAGATTGTGGAACGACGAGACCAAGTCTTGATAACTGACTTGTTTCCGGAAGCGTTCATTGCATCAACTGCCTTCTTAAGTGAAGCATCGATGAATGGTCCTTTTTTAATTGAACGTGCCATATTTTTCTCTCCTCCTCAATTATTTGATGGCTCTACCATCGCGTCTTCTGATAATAAGCTTATTAGAAGCCTTCTTCTTGTTACGTGTCTTAAGTCCAAGTGCCGGCTTGCCCCAAGGAGTGCAGGGACCCGGTCTTCCGACTGGAGCTCTTCCTTCTCCACCACCGTGAGGGTGATCGTTAGGGTTCATAACAGAACCACGAACTGTTGGACGCCATCCCATGTGTCTCTTTCTTCCGGCCTTACCGATATTGATAAGGTTGTGATCTCCGTTACCTACAACACCGATTGTTGCACGGCACTCGATAGGAACCATTCTCATCTCGCCTGAAGGAAGTCTAAGTGTTGCATACTTTCCTTCTCTTGCCATAAGCTGAGCAGCGTTTCCTGCTGAACGCACCATACGTGCGCCCTTACCCGGAAGGAGCTCGATAGCATGTACGTTTGTACCTACAGGGATCTTTGAAAGAGGAAGGCAGTTACCTACTCTCGCTTCAGCATCAGGACCGCTCATAACCTTCATGCCGTCTGTAAGACCGTTAGGAGCAAGGATATATGCCTTTGTTCCATCAGCATATGCGATAAGAGCGATGTTTGCTGTTCTGTTAGGATCATACTCGATTCCGATTACCTTTGCAGGGATACCATCCTTGCTGTTTCTCTTGAAATCGATGATTCTGTATTTCTGTCTGTTTCCGCCACCCTGATGACGAACAGTGATCTTACCTTGATTGTTTCTGCCGGCATTTTCCTTAACTGTTGAAAGAAGTGATCTCTCAGGAGTCTTCTTTGTGATCTCGGAAAAGTCTGAACCGGTCATGTTTCTTCTCGAAGGTGTATAAGGTTTATATGTCTTTATACCCATGACTTGTTTTCTCCTTTTTTGATGTCACGTATAATAGAGAATTTTTCACGTGACTGTGTATGAATTGTTAATCCTTATCAAAGGCCCTTAAAAATCTCGATATCCTTTGAATCTTCTGTAAGTGTAACGATAGCCTTCTTTGTCTTGGCAGTTTTACCGAACTTGAGGCCTCTTCTCTTTGTCTTGCCGTCAGCGTTCATTGTGTTAACAGCCTTAACCTTTGTTCCTTCGAACATCTTCTCAACGGCTTCCTTAACCTGAGTCTTTGTTACAAGTGGATTAACAAGGAATGTATACTTCTTGGATGCCATCTCACCCATTGACTTCTCAGTGATAACCGGGCGAAGAATAACGTCATAATACTTAATGTCTGCCATTATGCGTATACCTCCTGAATCTTCTCAACAGCTGCCTTTGTAGCAACTACTGTCTGGTACTTAAGAACGTCATAAACATTGAGCTCATTTACGCCTGCTGTCTTAACGTCCTGGATATTTCTTGCTGAAAGAATAACATTCTTGTCGTTTGAATCAAGAAGAACGAATGCCTTGTTTACCTTGAAGGCATCAAGCATAGCCTGGAAGTTCTTTGTCTTGATCTCTGCAAGCTTGATATCGTCAACAATGATAAGCTTGTTCTCAGCTACTGCGTTGGAAAGTGCAGACTTAAGAGCTGCTCTCTTTTCCTTCTTGTTCATTGTTGTTGTATAGTCACGTGGTGTAGGTGCGAATACTACTCCGCCGCCCTTCCACTGCGGTGCTCTGATAGAACCCTGTCTTGCATGTCCTGTGCCCTTCTGTCTCCAAGGCTTTCTTCCGCCTCCTGAAACTTCAGAACGAGTTAATGCTTTCTGTGTGCCCTGACGCTTGTTAGCAAGCTGAGCAACAACTGCGAGGTGAAGAAGGTGCTCGTTAACCTCAACTCCGAAAACGGAATCATTGAGATCCATCTTGCCAACTTCCTTACCCTGCATATCAAATACTGATACGTTAGCCATCTATATGTTCCTCCTTTCTTTCGTCTCAGGCCTTTACTGCTTCTTTAACAGTAATAAGTGCCTTCTTAGGTCCCGGTACAGCTCCCTTGATAAGAAGCAGGTTGTTCTCTGCATCAACCTTAACGATTGTAAGGTTCTGTGTTGTAACCTTTACAGCACCCATGTGTGAAGGCATTGCCTTACCAGGAAGTACTCTTGAAGGTGTTGCAGATGTACCGTTAGAACCCTGGTGACGGTGGAACTTGGAACCGTGACCCATAGGTCCTCTGTGCTGACCATACTTTCTGATAGCTGACTCGAATCCCTTACCCTTTGAAATAGCGGTAACGTCTACCTTGTCACCCTCAGCAAAGATGTCTGCCTTAATCTCATCTTTTACATTGTAGTTCTCAGCATCCTCAAATCTGAACTCTCTGAGGAATCTCTTGCAGGAAACGCCAGCCTTATCGAACTGACCCTTCTGTGGCTTGTTAACAAGCTTCTCTCTCTTGTCCTGGAAGCCTACCTGTACTGCTGCGTAACCGTCATTCTCTACTGTCTTAACCTGTGTTACAACACAAGGACCAGCCTGAAGTACAGTTACTGGAATCAACACGCCATCTTCGTTCCAGATCTGTGTCATTCCTACTTTTGTCGCTAAAATAGCTTTCTTCATTGTTTCTCCTTTCTACAGCGGAGTCCGATATCTCAGACTCATTCTAGAATCATTACTTGTTCTTCATTTTGATATCAACGTAAACGCCTGCTGGCATCTCGAGTCTCTGAAGAGCATCCATTGTCTTCTGGTTAGGACTGATTACGTCGATAAGTCTCTTGTGAGTTCTCTGCTCGAACTGCTCACGTGAATCCTTGTACTTATGTACAGCACGAAGGATAGTAACAACTTCCTTCTTTGTAGGAAGTGGTACCGGTCCGGAAACCTGTGAACCTGTCTTCTTGCAGTTCTCCACAATCTTTGCAGCTGATTCGTCCACAAGTGTGTGGTCATAAGCCTTAAGTGTGATTCTCATTACTTGACTTGCCATAAAAAAAGTCGCCTCCTATCGGTTATTTGACGATAAGTCGGTGACTGTACATTAACTGCATGCGAAACAATCGTGAGATGAAAGTTTCCCTGCATCAAAATCCATTTGCTGTGTAATGGATTAAATTGTAGTACAGTGACCTGCCGTCAGTTTCTAAACTAGACATTCGCTCCATGAAGTTCTCTTATATGCCTTATACTTGGTTGCCGTATCAGCTCTCAGGCGGAACCCGCAGGTTCACTGGATCTTTTCAGATAATACTGTACGGATCTTGGCTTTCGTCCATATAAGCAATCTTCATTTCTTCGCTATCATGTCACAGCGAATACTAAGATAACACACGCTTTTTTATATTTCAAGCGGTAATTTCGAAAAAATGTATAAAATCTGATACATTTCCACCGAGCCGTGCGTATCTTTATTAATGTACCGCGCGGCAGGTTCACACCCCGCCGTGCGTGTCATATATTAACACCGGCGTTCTTTAATTGCAACAACTTTTTTCAAAAAATTCCAACGGGGACGGCATTATCGCAAAAAAAGAAACCCGGCATGTGCAACCGGGTTTCTTCTTATATAAACATCATATTAATCTATATCATCGATATCAGGTGAAGTTGCCTCCAGTACAGCGAAGCTTCCTTCGATATTTTCCTTAAGGGTTCCGTCTCCGTTAGTTGAAACCTTGTTGCCGTCTGAATCCTTGAGGTTCTTCTTGCTCTTCTGAACAGAACCGCTGGTGGATATTACGTAATCCTTTCCTTCAACGTTGCAGACCATATACTTGCTGTCGGAATCTGCACACTGAAGCTTACCGTTGTAGTAGAGGTAACCGTCCTTTACGCCTGTATATCCTCTTCCGTTGGTCTGTGCATAGAAGGTAATACGGTCGCCATCAGCCTCTGTCATGGAGAATCTTCCGGTCTTTACAGAACAGTCAGACTTGCTTGAACCGCAATAGTAATAGTGAGTAGTGCTGTCATTTTCTGTACATCCGAGCTGCATTCCGTATACCGGATTTCCTTTTTCATTAAACAGATATCTCTTGTTGTTTACTGTACAAACCTGATAAGCATTGCTGTTTCCTGCCGCAACATATCCTGACGGCTTGAAGTAGAAATACTCAACATCTCCTGTTGCGAGATCCTTATCGAAGGAGCCTGACCCAGATGACTCAAGAGGACCTACTGTTGTGTACCAGGTTCCGGATATCTGCTGTCCCTGCTTGAAGTTTCCGTCTGTCTTTTCAGCAAAGAACATGTAGCCTGCGATCTCAGGTGATGTATCCTTAACCTTGGCCCAGCCAAGCTGCATAACACCATTCTCATCAAAGCCGTACTTTATACCGTTTATGGTCTTTACGGCTACATTCTCACCATCCGCGAAATACTTCTGTGAATTACTTGTATTAAAGAAGAACCATGCATAGGAGCCTGCGGAAAAATTCGTATTATCTGAATAGTAATATGCGAAATCATCAGGAATAGGAATATACTTCCAGCCTGTCACTGCGGCACCTGAGTTGGGATCGCAATAATACTTGTACTCATCGATCCATCCGGTCTGCATAACACCGTTTTCATCGAAATAATACTTATTGCCGTTTACTGTCTGCCAGCCACCCTTACGTAAGGTTCCGTCCTGTGTAGCGTAATACCATATAACAGATCCGCCGTCATTGGCCTTTATCCAAGAATTGGTAACAACATTTCCTGTATCCTGAACATATACCTGATCGCCTTTTGCGTTTGTTGTCCAGCCTGCAGCCATAACATGGATGGCAGAAATCGCAGCCAACACTCCGGTCGTCAATGCAAGTTTTGCAATTTTTCTTCTTAACATATAACACCCTCCTGATGATCCTCCGAAAGCTGTCTCTTTCAGAGTCATCACTCTCAAAAACCTGTCTTCTCCACAAGTTATCTTTTCTTGATTTAATAATAGCTTTCAGGGATATTAATTGCAATTTCTATTCCATTAATAATCGGCGTGATTTAATTACGATTATCTTACATCAACTGGTTCCGGGAAGTGCGCATTTACAATAATTATTTCATATTTCTGACCCACCTGCCTGAGCACCCGCAGGGAAGCACCAGTCCGTTTTCGGTCACAGGAAGTCCTACTTCTTCAGAATGTATCTCTCCGCCGAATTTATTTTTAATGATAACTCCCAGCATATAGCTCATAACCGCAGGCTGAAGTCCGGTGGTGTATGAATTTATAAGGAAGAAAAGGCTCTTGTCGGTAAGAAGCCTGGAAGATAACTCTATAAGCTGATAAACCGCATCCTCTATCTTCCATATCTCGCCCTTAGGTCCTCTTCCGTAGGATGGGGGGTCCATAATGATGGCGTCATATTTATTGCCGCGGCGGATTTCTCTTTCAACGAACTTTGTACAGTCATCAACAAGCCATCTGATGGGGGCCTGTGAGAGTCCCGAGGCATCGGCATTCTCCTTTGCCCACTGAACCATACCCTTTGAGGCATCCACATGGGTAACATGTGCGCCTGCTGCGGCTGCTGCCAATGTTGCTCCCCCTGTGTAGGCAAAGAGATTTAACACCTTTACAGACTCTTCCAATCCCTGGGCCTTACGTCTGTTGACTTCACCGAGGATCTCATTGGAAAACCAGTCCCAGTTTGCCGCCTGCTCCGGGAAAAGTCCCGTATGCTTGAAGGCAAAGGGCTTTAAGTGGAAGGTTAATGTTCTGCTCTTTTCCGGCAGCTTTTCAAGATTTTCATACACCGGTGCCACCGGTCTGTAGGTTTCTTTATTCCTCTCATCAAAATTTGAAGGGCGTGCTGCGGTTCCTCCCAATACATAGGATATCTTCCACTGCTTCGGGAGATCAAAGAACTCCCACTCTCCGCCACCTCTTTCGGAACGATGATAGTGTCCGTTCAGCTTCTTCCAATTCGGATTTTTAAAGGGGGTCTGCCAGATTACCTGTGGATCGGGTCTCCGAAGAATATATTTACCCCATCTCTCCAGCTTATCTCCGGAACTTGTATCTATAACTTCATAATCTTTCCAATGATCCGCAATAAACATTATCATCTACCTCCACTGAATATCTTCCATATAAAAGGAGTTTTCCTCCTGAGCATTTTTTTCATCATGTAAGCGGCTGAAACGCAAATGACCGGTGTTACAAGATACATAAGGAGCCTTAAAGCCTGCTCCTCTTTTCTATGGTAACCAACGTTCATGTACTCTAACATATATATACCGATTCTGGCAATCGGATAATGTATGGCATATAAAAAGAAGCTGTTCTTCATGAAATCCTTTGCCGTGGGAAGCCTGAGGGGCAGTATAAACCAGATTCCATAGCAGATAAGGAGTCTACGGATCACATTTACCAGCACCTGTCCGCCTGAAGACAGGATAAGGACAAGCCAATGCTTAGGCCACCGGGATATCAGTACCCCCATCATCTTCGATATCCCACCACCGACATATAAATACTGAAGAATCCCCATTTTATGAAAATCCACCGGTGCTATAACAAACATCTGCATCCCTACTGTGGTGAAAACCTGGGTGAGCCATGAAGCTGTGATCAAACCCAGTCCGCAGATCTTCTTTCCTGTACTCTGGGTCTCAAAGCTTTCTTTAAACCATCTTGCGGTAAGAGCTCCGAGGAAAAAGTAGTACAGGGCATCTTCATTTATCAATGGGAAGTTCACTCCGTTTACTACCAGAAGGGTATATAAAAGCATTGAGCCAAAGGTCAGGATTCTGTTTCTCAACAGAATATAGAACAGTGGTGCAAGTACCGTCAGCAATATAAGCTGAAAGACATACCAGAACACCGGATTGCAGCTGTATTCAGCCACAGCTCTGTGGAGCCCTGTCAGACTAAACCTTTCCTTCCCCAGAAGCACATATATTATATAGTAGAAAATATTCCATGCACCGTAGGGTATCACAAGTGACAGGAAGCGTTTTTTCCATTTATTTCCTATATCCTTAAGGTCTTTGAGTCCCCTGAAAAACAGATAGCCGGAAACCAGGAAAAATCCCGGTACTGCTGCCTGTCCGACAGCATTGGACAAAAAATTCTCAACATGAGCCGGGATTCCCGTCAGGCCCGAAAGATCAATGTTGTTATAATCTGCCGACTGGATCATGGTGAGGAGTATAGTGTTATCGTCAGCAAAATTCACCGAATGGATAAGCACTACAAGGATACCCATTATGAATGTATATATGTAAACTTTATTAGAAAAGTAGGTTTTTTCCAAGGTTTCTCCTCTATTAACGTGCTTTTGGGAGCTTTAATATCTGCCATACAGATGCAGAACCAATCGGCTCCTTGTTATGGAAAGTATCACAGTGAATTGTTACGGACCATTCAAATCCGCCGGGCTCCCTGGATCAAAGATCGTTGATAGTACCAAAAAGGGCCGCCCGGGAATGGGCGACCCTTCATTACTACCGTTAAAGTAAACTCACGGATCATCTGATGCAGGAAAAATCAACATTAACCATCAGATCAGAGGGGGAGCTCCATCTGCTTATTCACACCTGCACGATGCTCTTTATATGCTGCAACCTTCTGATTGATTCTTGTTGAAGTGTCAAGAATCGTTGATATGGACATATCATGATTGAGGCTGTCAATGATAAGCGCGATATACTTTGCCATATCTACGCTGTGGTACCATGGCTTTGTGAGAAGCTCAGGCTGCTGATAAATAAGGTTTGTAGTATAAACACCGTTTAAAGTGCCGCTTGCATAGGCCTGATCAAACTTATTGAAGCCTGAGGTAAAGAGTCCGAAGGTACAGCATGCAAATACACGCTTTGCCTTTCTCTCTTTAAGCTCCTTGGCTGTATCGATCAATGATTCGCCGGAGGAGATCATATCATCTATGATGAATACGTCCTTGCCTTCAACATTGGTACCAAGGAACTCGTGGGCAACTATCGGATTACGTCCGTTAACTACCTGCGCGTAATCACGGCGCTTATAGAACATACCCATGTCGATTCCCAGAACGTTGGCATAGTAGATAGCTCTGCTCATTCCGCCTTCATCCGGGGAAATGATCATCATATGATCCTTGTCGATATCAAGATCGTCTATACTCTGAAGTATGGACTTTATAAACTGGTAGGAGCAGGAAATATTGTCGAAGCTGTCTCTCGGGATAGCATTCATTACTCTCGGATCATGTGCATCAAAGGTCAGGAAATTCTCAACTCCCATCTCATGGAGCTCCTGAAGCATGATGGCACAATCAAGGGACTCACGTCCGTTACGCTTATGCTGACGTGACTCATACATAAACGGCATGATAACATTGATCCTCTTTGCCTTTCCTGTGGTGGCAGCTATCACTCTCTTGAGATCTGCATAATGATCGTCCGGTGACATATGATTTACCTGACCAAAAAGACTGTAGGTCTGAGAAAAATTCATGACATCTACCATAAGGTAAAGGTCAACACCTCTGACAGTCTCCAAAACATTGGCTTTTCCCTCACCTGAGCCAAATCTCGAAACCTTTGACTTAACAATGTAACTATCCTTCTGATATCCGCTGAAAGCAATGGTTTCCTTATGCTCACTCTCACGCTGTCCACGCCATTTTGATAAGTAGCCATCAACAGCCTTTCCAAGTGGCATGATGGAATCAAGCGGCATAAGTGCAAGCGGACCAACAGGAATACGCTCAATAAACTCTGAAGTTCTGGAATCTGGCATTTCTTTTCTCCTCCTAATGAGAACTGTCCCTTAACAAACCTTCAAAAACATGCAAACATTGTTCATATTAACACATGTCTTTAATATATGTCGGCAAATTATGGATTTTTATACATAATCTCACACATAAACATTAGATAAATTACTTCATGTATCGAAAGCTGTCAATACAGTCTTTGGTCATTACCGTACAGCGGGATGATCAAATAGTCGGAAATTATGCGGGAAGATACCCTTTCCGAGTACGAATCCCTTATGGTATTGAGGCTAAGATTGGTAGAAATGATGACAGATTTACGAAAAACCATGCGATGATTTAGTACATAAAACAGTTTTGAAGATGTATAGCTGTTATTTAGTTCTGTACCAAGATCATCTATGACCAGAAGGTCGCAATCGAGGATTGCTTCCTGCATATCCTGCTGCTCCTCATCATCACCCTTCATAGCTTTGGAAAAGCTGTCGAAAAGATCCGTGCTTGTCAGATATATCACTGAATGGAAGCTGTCCATAAGGGCTTTTGCCACACAGTTTATAAGGAAGGTCTTTCCGGTTCCGGTATTTCCCGTAAACATCAGGTTTCCATGGTTTTTATCGAAATCCTCCACCCACTGAAGAAGAAGCTTTCTGTTCTCGGCCATATATTCCCGGTTGGTTTTTCCGTCAGCAAGGATAGGAACTCTGTCGTCATATCTGTTAAGATCGAAATAGTCAAAATTCTGGGTTTTTACTATCTGATCTATATTGGACTGCTGATAGAGATATTTCATCTGCATCTCTATAAAACAGTGACACTTCTTACCGTTTATGAATCCTGTATCCTTACAGTCAGGACAAAAATACTGCATTTCCAGATAGTCTGCCGGGTAACCATTCTTTACAAGCACTTCCTTTTTACGGTTTGACGCATCGCTTATGAGAGATTTCAAAACAGCGATTTTTTCTTTCTGACCGTCTCTCATAAGATGGAAGGTCTTTATAGACTCCGAACGTACAAAATCTTCCAGAGTCTTAAGCTCCGGAAGTTTTTCGTACGCTGTCTTTCGGCGGTATTCAAGCTTTCTGTTGTTTTCCATCCGCCGATCGTCATAAACCCGCATTATTTTGTTGTACTGTGCATTAGTTAGTGACATTCTTCATCCTGTTTAGTGTTCTTAAGTTTACTATGCTATCGTAATCAATCTCTCGCTGCTCAAGATTGATAAATTTGTTTGATTTTCCGGAAGCTTTTGATGCAGATCCGGATACCTTTTTCTTGTTCTTACCGTCCTCTATGGATTTTACAAGTTCTGTTGCCTGTGTGACCGTAACAACACCCTGCTCATGCCAGTTTATGGCAACTGCCTGCATATACTGATATGTGGTCTTTTTTGCACTTGCACAATACTCTATAAGAAATTCTATAACATCTGAAGACATCTTCAGCTCTTTGTACATAAACTTCAGAGCTCCAACCTGGCGAACGCTCGGCAGTGTAGGAAGCATCTGTCTCGCAAAATATAAGATGCTGTTGAACTCTTCATCAGTCTCTACATCATCAACCGTGCCCTGAAGAGTCTCCATCTTTTCTTCAGCTTCCAAAAAATCTTCCTCGGTTATGGCAGCCTTTTTCGCTTTCTTTCTTCTGACAACTTTATGCTCTGCCTCGTCCTCCCGTTCCTGATCCTGAAGTGATCCTGAAGAACTTTCAAATACGCCCTGCTTTTCCCAATATCTCAACGCACGCTCAATATCCTTATCGGTGAGATTCAGAGCATCTGCAGCCTGCTCCTTTGAGAACTGCTCTCCTCTGTGTCTAAGCATGAACAAATAAACTTTTATGTAATCTCCGTTTGCAGTTCCAAGATACTTATCCAGAAAATCATCCGATATGCATGTTACATGAACTGCAAGATTATCTACTATACTCGTGCCCATCTCATTAACCCCCAAATGTAAATGAAGAGTATTATGGATCTGATAATGCAGCCATCTTCCCTACTGCCCGGCTGCGATCTCACGTTTCTCCCCTTCGGTGAACTGATATTAGCATACTAAAATTAGTGCTTCAATAAGCCTAGTCCACAACTTTATCCACCAAAATTGTCCACATTGGTGTGGATAATGTGCACTACTGAATTGTCAAGTATCCACTTATTTTTTTATTTTGTTTATAACCTCTCTCCAATGTGCAAAATTCGAGGCTTTTCAAATGTCAATCCCCCAAAAAGATGTATTTATTAAATACAATCAGGGTTTATCCACAATTTAGCGGTGGATTTCCGTTGATTCGTGTGGAATAAAAATTATTTTTATTTTCAAAATCGCTTATTTTGACTTCTGAACGGTCATTTTTATATTAAATTTTAAGCATTTTTACTATTTTATAATTGATTTTGATGTAATTATAGTTGATATTGAAAAAGACCCGTGCCGGTACCGGCACAGGTCTTCATTATTATACTATCACTTTTCTATAACAGCACCGGGCAGCTTCAGGAGGTCTTCTCCAACCTCATAGATATTGCCGGCACCCATGGTTATGAGAACATCTCCCTCCTTAACTCTTTCAAGGAGGAATTTCTCGATGTCCTGAAATTCCGGGATGTAATAAACATTGGTGTTCTGCTCAAGCATATGCTTTCTGAGATCATCAGAGCTTATACCTATGGTATTCTTCTCTCTTGCCGCGTATATGTCAGCAAGTACTATCTCGTCCGCCTGGCTGAGAGCTCCGGCAAAATCATCAAGTAATGCCGCAGTTCTGCTGTAGGTGTGAGGCTGGAAGGCGATCCAGAGTTTTCTGTGAGGATATTTCTTGGCTGCCTCTATGGTTGCCGCTATCTCCTGAGGATGATGAGCATAGTCATCGATTATTGTGAAACCGTTGACTGTTCCCTTTTTCTGGAAGCGGCGGTCTGTACCTGTGAAGCGCTTAAGACCTCTTAAGATCGCATCCATTTCGATACCAAGCTCCCGGCATACCGCAATGGCTGCCATTGAGTTATAGATATTGTGCTCTCCTGTAACTCCAAGCTCAACCTTTGCAATCTCTTCTCCCTTATAGAATAAGGTATAAGTAGGATGAGCAAGCTTGTCATAGCTTATGAAGTTGGCTGTATAGTCGGAGTCTTTGTCATGTCCGTAGGTGATGCATTTACACTTGAGTCCCTCGGTAAAATAATCAAAATGCTTAATGTCAGAGTTTATAACCAAAAGTCCGTCCTCAGGAAGCTTTTCGGCAAAGAGCCTGAAGCTGTGTCTGATGTCATCTATGTCCTTGAAGAAGTCGAGGTGGTCTGCTTCAACATTGAGAATGATCTCAATAGTCGGGAAGAAGGAAAGGAAGGAGTTTGTATACTCACAGGCCTCCACAACGAAGGTATCCTGTCCTCCGACTCTGATGTTGCCGCCTATATCCTTGAGGATGCCGCCTACAGTTACGGTAGGATCCACGTCTGCCTCCAGAAGTATCTCGGTTATCATGGAAGTTGTTGTGGTCTTTCCATGAGTTCCGGAGATGTTGATGGCCTGCTTGTAATTACGCATGAGTTCGCCTAGAAGCTGAGCTCTTGTGAGCATGGGTATGCCTGCCTCTACAGCTGCCGCAAACTCAGGATTATCCGGATGAATGGCAGCTGTATAAACCACAACATCGATATCCTTTGTTATGTTCTCGGCTTTCTGCGGATAATTGACTACAGCGCCTTCTGATACAAGCTTCTTTGTAAGCTCTGATTCCTTGCTGTCAGATCCGGAAATAGTAAAATGTCTTGAAAGCAGAATCTCCGCAAGACCGCTCATGGAGATACCGCCTATTCCTATAAAGTGTACATGTACAGGTTTGTCAAATTTTATCTGATACATTTAAATACCTTCTTATCTAAGGCGTAAGAGGGCAATGCCTTTTACGCTGTCATACGTGTCCGATTTAACTCAGAGATTATATCATCGTGTCAATTATAACGCAAGTGAGGCCGTCCGGACCGGTGAGCATCCAATTAATATTGAAAAAAAATCTGTCTTAACGTGAATCGGACGGAGCCGGATGAACTTTTTACAGCCTTGGAGCCCTACGTTCCGGGTTTAAATATCACTCATTACTTTTCGGTATCTCCAGCCTTGTGCCAATGCGGCTTCCCGGGGCAGAGTCATTGAGATGCTCTTTCCGCACGGTATTTACCACTCTGTCCACCTCATCCTTAAGGTTCCGGGCGCTGAGGAGCACTGCTCCCGCTCCCCAGGTTATGACCTGAACCACCTTGTCGGAGGTTGCAACGGTAACCGAATACTGCTTCTTAAGCTCATGAGTCTCTTCTTCAATATATTCGTCGGCGGTCATGGCTTCTCTTGTGAATACCACATAGATATTGTGATACTTTGTCTGTTCCACCTGATGCCCCTGCACCCGGTAAGCATCGAAAACAACTATTACTTCCTTTCCGGTGTAGCCGGCATAGTTTGACAGTATATCCTGAAGCTTGCCTCTCGCGGCGTCAAGATTTGACCGGGCGAGTTCATTAAGCTCATCCCAGGCAAATATGATGTTGTAGCCGTCCACCAGAAGATATTCCTTTTTCTTTTCCGGAGCCTTCAGGTCTCTACGGTTTGCTGCCTTGTTTTCTTCCTTCTCTTTGGCTCTTATGGTGCGGGCGCTGGAGATATTAACCTCCTTCGCACGGTTCTTGATGGGTCCGAAGGTCCTTACGAATATATCCTCAAGCTCCTGATCCCCGATGTAGTGTCCGCCGGTTTTATATTTTTTGTCGTCCGACTTTGCTTCGGCACTTCTCTGAAGCTTCGCAACATCCGCTTCGAAATCTCTCTTCTCAACTTCACCATCAAGCTTCAAAGGTGACTCCACATGCATGTAGCTTTCCACCTGGTCGAAGGGCACTATGAAACCGGAGCCGTGGGCGCAGAACACAGATGAGCTTGGATTCAGAATGTCTTCCTCCGGGTTATAGCCGCTCTTCTGTATAACCTCTTCCGCATTATGGCATCTGTCATAGCCGCTGAAGCGAAGGAAAAGATGGCCTCTTCCTTTGGTATAGACCATAACCTCTTTGTGATAATCCCTCATGGCCGAAACCGGAGCAGTGCCAGTGATGGTTGAAGTATCACCGTTTATCTCCGGGGGATCAAAATGTCCGTTCATATTGGAAAGATCCGTCATGGCTCTGCCCACATATTCCTGGGGAAGCTCCAGAGTAAAGGCATAGTAGGGTTCCAGAAGGACATTGACCGCCTTCATAAGCCCCTGCCTTACTGCTCTGTAGGTAGCCTCTCTGAAATCTCCGCCCTCGGTGTGCTTAAGATGAGCCTTTCCGGCAACCAGCGTAAATCTAATGTCTGTTACCGGACTTCCCGTGAGCACTCCCGCATGTTCTTTTTCCCGGAGATGGGTCAGCACAAGTCTCTGCCAGTTGATGGCCAGGTCATCTGTTTTGCAGTCAGACCTGAACTTGAGACCGCTTCCCCTTGGGAGAGGCTCCATCAGTATGTGAGCTTCGGCATAATGTCTCAACGGCTCAAAGTGTCCGACTCCCTCCACCGCATCGTCTATTGTTTCAAGATAAAGTATCCTGCTTTCTCCAAACAGGAGCTCAACTCCCAGGCGCTCCTTCACAACTTTTTTAATGATCTCTATCTGCACCTCTCCCATGAGATGAACGTGTATTTCCTTGAGATTCTTGTCCCAGCTGATATGAAGCTCGGGAAATTCGTCTGCCAGTGTGTCAAGCTTTCTGTATAATTCAAGGTCATCCACATCAGTGGATTCCACCTTATAGTCCAGCACCGGCTTTAGTGATGGATCCTTTCCCTTGGGTTCGCATCCCACAGAGTCCCCGGTCTTAAGCCCCGAGATTCCGAGAAGTGTGCATACCATGCCTGCCTCCGCGGTGTCTGCATTAACATACTTCTCCCCGCTGTAGATACGGATCTCCGAAACCTTTTCTCCGGGCAGGAGCTCGTCTCTTACTTTTATTTCTCCTCCGGTTATCTTTATATAGGTAAGTCGTCTGTCGGAATCATCCTTTGCGATCTTGAAAACCTTGCCTCCGAAGACGCTTGGGTACATTGGAATCTCCGTAAAGGTATGGATGCCTTCGAGAAATTCCTTCACTCCGAAATTCTTAAGGGCGGAACCGAAATATACCGGGAAAAGCTTTCTGTCCCAGATCAGGTTCCTTACATCCTTTGGATCCAGCTCACTCTTTTCCAGATACTTTTCCATGATCCGGTCATCGCACATGGCAATGTTTTCCTTCAGCTCCTCCGACATGGAATACTTTCCGGCCTCCGTGAAATCCACTGCGGCCGCTCCGAAATGCTTTTTCAGATCCTCAAGAAGCTTATCCTTGTCGGTTCCCGGCTGATCCATTTTGTTTACAAAGATAAAGACCGGAACGCCGTATCTTTGAAGAAGCTTCCACAAGGTCTCTGTATGTCCCTGAACTCCGTCGGCACCATTAACTACAAGAATGGCATAGTCAAGGACAGAAAGAGTCTTCTCCATTTCCGCCGAAAAATCCACATGGCCCGGAGTATCCAGAAGGGATACCGATATATCCTTAAGGTCGAAGGTTGCCATCTTTGAAAAGATGGTGATGCCCCTTTCCTTTTCCATATCGTCGGTATCCAGATAAGCATTGCCGTTATCAACCCGGCCAAGGGCTCTGATCTTTCCGCACTCGTAAAGGATACTTTCGGACAATGTCGTCTTTCCGGCATCTACATGCGCCAAAATTCCTATTACCAGATGTTTTTTTTGCTGTTTTTCCAAAAGCTGACCCTCCGTCGTCACCTGAACTTCGTTATATGTTCTTTTCGTTCTGTTCTGTCCAGTTCTTTATCTCCCGGACTATCTCCGCAGGGGTCTTGCCCTTCTCATCAATGATGACATCTGCATACTTTTCATAAAGCGGTGCCCTCTCATCGAATAAATCCCTGAGGGTGAATCCCTCCGGCATGGCAACTCCGCGGTCCGTAACATCTCCGATCCTCTGCTCCATATCTTCACAGGAAATCTTGAGATACACTATCTTACTTATTTCCTTAAGATGCTTCATGGCTTCCTCTTCATAGCAGATAGAGCCCCCCGGTGCGATAATGGTGTTTTGTACATCTATGGAGGATGCGATATCACCTTCCACCTTCAGAAATCCGTCCTGACCGGCTTCCGCAATAATGTCTTTCAATTTCTTTCCGGTTTTTTCCTGGATCATAATGTCTACGTCCAGAAATCCCATGGCTGCCAGCTTTGCAAGCATGACTCCTATGGTTGATTTGCCACAGGAGGGCATTCCGATCATGGTAATATTCATTGCTATATTCTCCTCTTTTTGAGAATTTTAAAGTTCAGCGGTGGACCATTGGGACGGAGTTAGTGGTTCATTTTTTGCCAAAATGAACCACTAACTCCGTCCCAATGGTCCATCGCTGAACTTTACTGAAAAACCCTGCGCTCAGGGCACAGGGTCATAATTCATTAGATCAAAGCTGTTCTGCAAATAATGTAAGTGCCGGTACCAGCTGTTTCTTTCTGGAAACAACTCCCGGAAGAACCACAGACCAGGAATCTTCTGACTTATCGTTCTTATTCTTACCCGGTCTTCTTTCCGGCGTATAACCGAAGGCATTTTCCACAAGCTGCCCCGCTCCCATGCCAACCGCAAGAAGATCTGTACTCTTGTCAAGGATATTGGTGAGCATGATGAAACTCATGTCAAGCTTTTCAGCTTTAAGGGCATTGATTGCAAATTCCTCAAGTCCGTCCTTGAACTGATCAAGCTCTTCCTTATTAAGACTGGTAACCTGGCTTACACCAAATTCAACCTTTCCCGCTGAGAAATGCTTGAAATCCTGATAGAAGATCTCCTGAATGGTCTTGCCCTTCAGGTTGGATCCTGCAGAGAACATAGAAAAGGCATACTTCTCAATGTCAACTCCGGCAATCTTTGCAAGCTCTCTTCCTGTCTGTTCGTCAAGGGGAGTGCAGGTAGGTGATCTGAAAAGGAGCGTATCGGAAATAATTGCCGACATAAGAAGACCTGCAGTCTGCTTGTCGATTTCAATGTTATTCTCCTTATACATCTGAGTGATGATGGTTGAACAGCATCCCAGAGGCTGGTTTCTGAAATAAACCGGTGTCATGGTCTGAACCGTTGCGATCTTGTGGTGGTCGATGATCTCCAGAATGTCTGCCGCCTCGATGCCTTCAACAGCCTGTCCCGGTTCATTGTGGTCAACAAGGATAACCTGCTTTCCGCGATTTCCGAGGAGGTTTCTGCGGGATACCATACCGAGATAATTTCCGTCCTTTGAAAGGATAGGGAAGTCACGATGTCTCTTGGAAGCCATGATCTCTCTCAGCTCATCCACGAAATCATCTTCGGTAAAGGTTATCAGATTATCTTTTGTCATAAAGTAGCTTATGGGCATTGACTGGTTGATAAGTCTTGCCGCGGTATAGGCATCATAGCTTGTTACCATAATGATCATGCCGTTTGCTTCGGCCAGGCTCTTTATAGTGGGGGAAACATTGGCACCCTCACAGATGATGATACAGTCTGCTCCGTTATCCATGGCTGAAAGCTGGTTCTCCGCACGGTTTCCGAGGATAACGATATCGTGCTTTTCTATATAGTAGGACATCATCTCGGGATTTGCTGCCGCAATGATAACCTTACCCTTTTCACAGCATCTGCTCACATCGCCGGTAACAGTTGTTGCCTCAAGTGTGTCTTCTATATTGGAAAACTTTGTGTGGGCCTTTGAGATAATGTGGCTGTCATAGACATTGAAATAAGATTTCGCGATGTCTCCGATGGTTATGACACCCTCAAGGGAATTCCTGGAGGTAACAACGGGAAGTGTTACGACATTTCCCTCGTTCATCATGGTCCAGGCTTTTTTCAGGGACATATCCCTGGTCACTCCCGGGGTCTTACGGTATTCGATATCCGTCACCTGTGTTTTAACTGTTGTTATGAGTCTCGGCTTCTCAACCTTGAAATGATCAAGGACAAACTGAGTCTCTCTCGAAGGCTCACCTGCTCTGCAGGGGACATATTTCTCTGTTTTTGTGATCTTGTTTTTTAATCTTGCATAGGCAATGGCCGCACAGATGGAATCCGTATCCGGATTTCTGTGGCCGGTAACCAGAACTTCACGTTCTGTATTATGTGGAATATTTCTCTTTCCCTTAGTCATGTACCCTCCCGATTTATTGATTCATTATGATTCAAAATGATTTTTGTTATCTTTTTCATATGTAAATCCTAAATATAATGTTGTATACAGGATTTTTTAATAATTGTTCATAAATTATTCATAATTCAATACTATATTTTTAGGCATAAACATGAAGTTTGTTTTTATGTTTCTTTTAACATTGGTTGATTTTCCAAATTAGATTTTTCATAATTACCCCGGTTAGGCGAGAGCCTGCCGGGGTCTCCTCATTTAAGAGCTCAGCACGCTGTTTTCATCAGCATACCTTCTCATGTATAAACCCTGTATCTTAATAAGAAAGCAACGATTATACCGGCACCCTCTGAAAATGTTTTTATCAAACCATCGCCAAAAAGGCAATGGTTTGACATAAACTTATATGATTGTACTTAACATTAGCCAAAGACAGGCACGGGAGCATCCGGGAAGGTTTCCGAAGCTGAGGGTTCAACATAATACGCAGTGGCGTTTGTCTCATCGAGATGCTCAAGTGACTCCTGAAGATCCTTTATCCTGGTTTTTTCCGATTCCTCCCGGGACTCTTCTTCCTCAGCATATTCGCCATATAAAGGAAGCTTTCTTGCTCTCTTGATCGCATTCTGCAGCTCCTTTGCGTACATGGAGGCTTCTTCATAAGTATTGCAATACTGAAGTCTCATTATAGTTTCTGTTATGAGCTTTTCCGTATTTTCATCCCTGTATTCAAGCTCTTCAAGTTCTGTAAGGGCGCTTAGGAATGACTCTTTATTGATGCGCTTTTCTTCCTCTGATCTTGAGCTCTCAGCCTCACTTTCGGCTCTCTGCTGCTCTCTGCTGGATTCTTCTTCACTTTGCTGAAGTGCACGTTCTATAACCTGCTCCCAGCTTTCCTCTATCTCATCAAAATATGGCTTTTTGGTTTCCAGTCTCTTGAGAAGCTCTGCGCGTTTTTCATTATCATCGAGAGAATCAACCAAAGGCTTCACTTCTTCATAGTATTTACGGGCTGTGAGTACATCCGAAACGGTATTGGCCACAAGCCTCTCGTAATTTTCTACCAATGTCTCTGCCTCTTCATAGATCCTCAGCTGTTCCTTTTCGTGAAGGGCCTGCTGTGCTCTCACTTCCGCTGTTGTGGAAACATAATCAGTAATTCCATTTTCATTTACTTTCAGATCTACGGTTGCGGGCTGTGTCCAGTCTGCAGGTTCAAGTCCCTCGTGAAGAACATTCATGGCATTTTGCCAGATTCGTCCCGCGTAGGTGGATCCGTATACTCCCGGCATGGCCCTCGGAGTGTCGTAACCTACCCAGACTGCCATAGTGTAGTATCTCGTGTATCCGCAGAACCAGGTATCCTTTGATTCATTGGTGGTACCGGTCTTTCCTGCAGCGATCTGACCGTTGGCAAGATTAAGTCCGTAGCCTGTTCCGAAAGGCTGTTCAATGGTACCCTTCAGCATATCGGTCATCATCCACGCAGTATCTTCTCTGAATACCTTTGTTCCTGTTGATTTATAATCCTTTGTCAGGTCTCCTTCTTTTTCATGGACTATCTTGAGAATACAGGTGTTGTCATTGTACTGACCCATATTTGCAAGGGTGCTGTAGCCCTTGGCCATATCCACGATTCTTACACCATAGGTGAATCCACCGATGGAAACCGCTTTTGTTGTGCCATCTATCCAGCTCATCTGCATGAAGTGCATCTTTGAAAGATAGCTTATGCCAAATTTTGTTCCGATGTCTTCAAGTATCTGCCATGCAACGGTATTTAAGGATCTGTTCAGGGCTTCCCTCAGGGTGAGCACACCTCTGTAGCTTCCGCCGGAGTTGGAAGGTCCGTTCTCTATCCTGTGATCATCTATAAGAGTAGCCGGACTGTATTCTCCGGAATCAAGGGCAGGTGCATAATCAAGAAGCGGCTTGATGGCAGATCCCGGCTGACGGGCACTGAGATAAGCTCTGTTAAACTTATCCTCTGTTCCTCTGCCTCCCACTACAGCCACCACATAGCCGGTTCTGTTGTCAACAACTGCCGCTGCACCCTGAAGTGCATACTTTCCGTTGTTCTGGAGTTCCGTAAAGCTTGAAAGCTTTTCATCAAGCTCAGTCTGAACCTTTCCCTGGATATCGGGATTCAGGGAAGTATAGATATCATAGCCGCCGGATCTTATGAGATTTGTGTAATACTCATAGGACTCGCCGTATTTCTTTTCGTATTCCTGCTGCTCCTCTTCGCTGTCCCACATATACTCGAAGCTGAAGTGGTTGATATCCATAAGGGTAAGAGCCGCACAATGAAGCGCATAGGAAGTGAGGTAATCCTCATCCGTCTGCTTTTGTTTATCTGCTGTAACATCCAGGTCAGATGCTACAAACGCTTTATACTCTTCAGCGGTAATGTACCCTTGCTCTCTCATGGATTTAAGCACCTGGTTTCTCTTCTCGAGACAGGCTTCGGGATGTCCTATAGGCTCATAAATTGAAGGAGCATTGGAGATTCCTGCCAATGTTGCCGCCTCCACTATATTCAGATCCTTTGCGGCTTTTCCGAAATAGTAGCGGCTTGCAGCCTCAACACCATAGCAGCTGTTTCCATAGAAGTTTGTGTTGCAGTAAAACTCCATGATATCGGCCTTGGTGTACATCTTTTCCAGTTCCCGGGCAAGAAGTATCTCCACAAACTTTCTGGTGAAGGTTCTTTCGGAAGTGAGGTAGGTATTTTTAACCACCTGCTGGGTGATGGTGGAACCACCCTGGGTTATGACGCCCTTATTACGAACCAGCTCTATTCCGGCTCTCAGGACAGCACTCCAGTCTACACCATGATGTATCTTGAAATTCTTATCCTCATGGGCAACGTAGGCATTCTGAAGATTTATGGAAATGTCATTGATCTCCACATATTCGAAATGGCCTGCATTAACTATACCCAGAAGCTTTCCGTTGGTGTCAAACACCTGGGTATCCGAAAGCCGGGTCATGTCTGTAACATCCACAGAGGCCAGCTTGTCATAGGCGGTGACTTTAAGTGATTCATACTCCGGCAGAATCACCAAAAAATACGCAGAAAGGCCTGCTATCGCCAAAATGGCAAGCAGACCTACAAACATGCGCTTAAATATTTTTCTTATAAGATGTCTTCTGCGAGGTTTCCTGCTCTTTACGGGAGCGGAAACCTCAGACTTTTTTTCAATATTTTGCTCGTTATTATTCATTTGACTAATTTACTTAGCGTAATCTACAGCTCTTGACTCACGAATAATATTAACCTTGATGACACCCGGATACTGCATCTGATCCTGGATCTGCTTAGCCATATCGTGTGCCATGATAGTCATATCATCGTCTGATACCTGATCAGGTACAACCATGATACGGACTTCTCTTCCGGCCTGAACCGCAAAGGACTTTTCAACACCCTTGTATGAATTGGTTATATCCTCAAGCTCCTTAAGTCTGTTGGTATAGGTCTCAAGCGACTTACGTCTGGCACCCGGTCTTGCCGCAGAAATAGCATCGGCAGCAGCAACTACGCAGGCAATGAGTGATGTAGGCTCTGTACCGCCGTGATGTGATGCCACAGTGTTAATGACAATCTCAGGCTCATGATGCTTCCTGCAAAGCTCTACACCAAGCTGTACGTGTGTACCTTCCACATCGTGGTCAATGGCTTTTCCTATATCATGAAGAAGACCGGCCCTCTTTGCCATACGTACATCGAGTCCGAGCTCTTCGGCAAGAAGTCCCGAAATCTGGGCGACTTCCACTGAATGTCTGAGAGCGTTCTGTCCGTAAGAGGTTCTGAACTTCATACGTCCGAGGAGCTTAACCAGCTCGGGATGGATGCCATGAACACCAACTTCAAGTATTGCGGCATCTCCTTCCTCACGGATAGTCTCATCAACTTCCTTCTGGGCTTTTTCAACTACCTCTTCAATTCTTGCAGGATGGATACGTCCATCAACTATAAGCTTCTCAAGGGCTATCCTTGCCACTTCACGACGGATAGGATCAAATCCGGAAAGAACAACCGCTTCCGGTGTATCATCTACGATAAGCTCAACACCTGTAAGCTGTTCCAGTGTTCGGATATTTCTTCCTTCACGTCCAATGATACGGCCCTTCATTTCATCATTCGGAAGCTGTACTACGGATACCGTTGACTCGGTAACCTGGTCAGCAGCGCATCTCTGTATCGCATCAACGATATAATTGCGTGCGTTTTTCTCGGCATCTTCTTTTGCCTGATTGTCCATCTCACGGATCATCATGGCATAATCGTGCTTTGTATCTTCCTCAAGTGATTTCAAAAGTTCTGTCTTGGCCTGGTCTCTTGTGAGACCTGAAATTCTCTCAAGCTCGGTAACCTTCTGGTTATGAAGTTCTTCAACTTCTGTTTCTCTTTTGCTGATCTTGTCCTGACGCTTCTGAAGCTCCTGCTCTTTCTGCTCAAGACTTGCAGCCTTCTTCTCGGAAGCTTCATCTCTCTTCAGCATTCTGTGCTCGAGGTCGGATACCTCTTTACGTCTGTCCTTGATTTCCTTATCAAGGTCGTTCTTTGCCTTTAATGCCTCTTCTTTTGTTTCGAGAAGGGCTTCTCTCTTTTTATTCTCGGCTGTTCTTATAGCATCATCTATAATCTCTCTGGACTTCTGTTCAGCGGATCCGACGGTTTTTTCGTAGTCGGATTTTGCTTTGTTCTGTCCGGCAGCGAACATAGCTATGCCTACAATGGCAGCAACAACCAAAAGAATAGCAATTCCTAATGGGGACACTTTGTGTACCTCCTTCACTATTTTGTTGTTAATGTACAAACAGATATGTGAAAAAGCAAAAACTTTATGTCGGTTTTTACTCTGTCAAATTCCATTTATATATAAAATTATATTGGTTTCAATATAAACATTAACTTAGCTATTACATTTTATATAAAATAGTAGTCACTGTCAAATAGACAATTAGTATAACGGACGGACAGAGCCGGAGGTCATCCATCCGGCTCTGTCCTGGTTTTGATCCTATTTTTTCTTTTTTTCTGTTTCTTTTGAGTTTTCGACACATTCCAGTGTTCTGTAGAGGAGACGGTAGAGGGTGCCGGCTTCTTCTTTTGTGAGTTTTATGCAGTTTCCCATTTCTTTAGGGACTTCAAGGGCTTCTTCTCTAAGCTGAACTCCCTTTTCTGTGATGGTGACATCAAGAGATCTTTCGTCTTCGGGGCAGCGTTCTCTTTTTATGAGACCTTTTGCTTCAAGGCGTTTAAGAAGGGGAGTCAGGGTGCCGGAGTCAAGGTAAAGGCATTCGCCCAGTTCTTTAACATTGACTCTTTTTTTCTCCCACAGAACCATCATAGCTATATACTGAGTGTATGTAAGATCGATCTTCTCCAAAAAGGGTGTATATCTTCTGACCAGTTCTTTCGCGCATACGTAAAGCGGGAAACAAAGCTGGTTCTCAATTTTCAGAGATTCATATTTATCTGACATTTTAACCTCCGGATAAATGATTCATTTAGAACTCTGCCATGATGGCCTGTCTATCAGTTTCCTTATTGTAGCACAAAACCAATAAAATTTTTAAACATCTTTTCTTCAGAGAATTGCGGCTACCTTTTCTTCAACCAGAGCCATATCCATGGTAGGCTCGAAACGATCCACTACATTACCCTCTCTGTCGATCAGGAACTTTGTGAAATTCCACTTTATATCCGGTGTGCTTTCATAATCAGGATGCTGCTTTCCGATAAAATCCTTCATGAATTCCGCCGTTTTTCCTTCACCAAGTCCCTTGAAGCCCTGCTGTGACTTAAGATACTTAAAGAGCTCTGTCTCATTTTCGCCGTTTACATCGATTTTTGCAAACATTGGGAACTTTACACCAAATCTGCTTGAGCAGAACTTTGCTATCTCCTGCTCGGTTCCCGGTGCCTGATGGCCGAACTGATCACAAGGGAAATCAAGTATCACAAGTCCCTTATCCATATACTTCTCGTACATAGCCTGAAGCTGCTCGTAATGTGGTGTGAAGCCGCACTCTGTTGCTGTGTTAACGATGAGCATAACCTTGCCCTTATACTCCTCAAGTGTTGTTTCATTCTTATCCTTATCTAAAACCTTGATATCATAAATATTAGCCATTGTAATCTCTCCTTTTGTTTTTTTCTGTTAATTTTTTTATCATTAAACCCCAAGTGGATGATCTCATCACATTTTGGGGCATGTCCAACATAAAACTTACATTGCATCTATGTATCCGCATGCTGCCAATGCTGCCACCGCTCCGTCTGATGCTGCGGTTGTAAGCTGTCTGACTGCTTTGGTACGACAATCTCCGGCAGTAAAGATGCCTTCTGTTCCTGTTTTCAGATCCTCTCCTGCTTTTATATAGCCCTTCTCATCAAGATTAGTGACATTCGAGAATGCCTCATTGTCGGGAGCCTGACCTATAGCCACAAACAATCCGGAAACTTCTATGGTTCTTGTTTCGCCGGTGTTCTTGTTTGTAACCTCAAGTGAAGTAAGACCGGAAGCATCTTCATTGAGCTTTGTAATGGTGCTGTCCAGAACGAACTCAACATTAGCCTTTGCTTTTAATCGTTCAACTTCTTTCTGATCTGCGCGGAACTGATCTCTTCTGTGGATGACATATACTTTCTCGCAGTAGTTTGAAAGGAATTGAGCATCCTCAAGGGCGGTGTTGCCGCCTCCGTTTACAGCTACCACTTTATTTCTGTAGAACATTCCGTCACAGGTCGCACAATATGAAACGCCTTTTCCCACAAGAGCCTTCTCATTGGGAAGCCCCAGTGGACGATTCTTTGCTCCCGTGGCAAGGATCACAGCCTTACACTCATATTCATTCTGTGTAGTGGTGACCTTTTTTACATCGCCTTCGGTAATTATTCCTGTTACCCTTTCAAATCTGATGTCTGCCCCCAGATCCTTTGCCTGATTGTAAAGTCCTGTTGCAAAATCAAACCCCGAAATATGTGCGATACCGGGATAGTTTTCTATATCCGGGGTGTTGACTATCTGTCCACCATAGGATGCAGCTTCAAGCACCAGTGCGCTCTTTCCGGCTCTGACTGTATAGATCGCAGCGGACAGCCCTGCTGTACCCGCACCGATTATTACAACATCTGTCATACAAAAACTCTCCTCTCTCATTTATTAATCGCTGACAGCGTCCTGCCCTGGCTGCCGCCGTGCAGCTTCAGCTGCCTCTGATCGGCGGCAATCCTTAAATGTCAGGTATGTCACTTACTTGAGAAGCTCAAGCACCTGCTCTTTAGGAACAAAGCCTACTGACTGCTTATAAACCTCACCGTTCTTAAAAACAATGAGTGTTGGAATAGATCTGATTCCGTACCTGTCAAGAAGCTCCGGATTTTCATCCGCATCCACGCTCATAACCTTGAAACCTTCTGCTGTATCCGCAATCTCAGAAATGATAGGTGAAAGCATCTTGCATGGTCCGCACCAGCTAGCCCAAAAATCTACCAGTACCGGAACATCACTCTTAAGTACCTGCTCATCAAACTCTGCTGCATTTATTGCATGTGCTGCCATATTTGTTACCTCCGTTTATTAAATGAATTATGATTGTTCAAAAACTTTTAACTTACGTTTTAGATTGTACGCAATTTAATTTAGATTGTCAACAATTTGATTCTAAAAAATATTTTATAATTATTAACCTGGGTTTATTATTTATTGTCCCACAATCGAGCAGGGGAAAGCACCCCCTGCTGGATGTTGCGTTGGCCTTCAAATGAATATAAATATTCGCCTGAAGGCCGTATAGCACATAAAAAAATCAGGGAAACCCTTAATAAGGCGTTTCCCTGATATCATCAATAATCTTCATCTATTGAAAGTGCTTTTCTTACTGTGGAATAGGAGAATCCTTTTCGCATGAGAGATGCGTAAAGTTTTCTTTTCTGTTCTGCATCCAATAAGGAAGGATCTTTGCACTTTTTATTGATGGCAGCTTTAACTGCTCTCATTTCAGAGTCTTCCGACAGTTCTTCATCATCTTTGAATTCAGCCAAAGCTTCCTTTAAGTCTTTTTGATTCACGCCTCTCTGATAAAGCTTCTGTTCTATTTCCCGCAGGGATTTTGAACCAGAATAATGCTTTATCAATTGCTTTGCAAATCTCAGATCATTTATATAATCGTATTTTTTCAGGAAGTCTATGGTCTCTTCTATGATATCTTCACTGTACCTTCCGGATTTAACCAGTTTATCTCTGAGCTTTGATTCGGTTTTTGCAGCCTGTTCTATAAGGTAGAGACTGCGTTCCTTGCATCGGTTTAAAAGCTTATCATGTTCGGACATCTTGCCGGGGTCAAGATTGTAGCCCGACACTTCCTCACCATGCTCTTTCAATAAATCGTCTATTGTTTTCACTTTAAAATCTCATCTGTTTAAGCTGTTTCGACTGTTATATTTATCAAAAATATCGGCCGGCCAGGAATCGGTATTTCACATCAACATAATCTTTCTCAGCATAACGGCGCATAACATCCTTATTGAATTTCAGTCTTATGCTTCATCCTCCGACTCCGAAGCTGCCTTTGCGGCTTCTGCCTCGGCGAATTCATCCTTCGGAAGTCCGTACTTCTCACGAACCTTGCCTTCAACCTCTGCCATGATTGCCGGATTTGCCTTAAGATATTCCTTGGCATTCTCACGGCCCTGTCCTATCTTTTCACCGTTATAGGCAAACCATGCGCCTGACTTTTCTACGATGTTTTCTTCAACCGCAAGGTCAAGTACATCTCCTGACTTTGAAATACCTTCGCCAAACATGATGTCAAACTCGCACTGTTTAAACGGCGGAGCAATCTTGTTCTTAACTACCTTTACTCTTACACGGTTACCTGCCGCATCACCGTTCTGCTTCAGGGTCTCAACTCTTCTGATATCAAGTCTTACAGATGCATAGAACTTAAGAGCACGGCCTCCGGTAGTGGTCTCTGGACTTCCGAACATAACTCCGACCTTCTCACGGAGCTGGTTGATAAATATAAGTATGCAGTTTGATTTTGCGATGATGGAGGTAAGCTTACGTAATGCCTGGGACATGAGTCTTGCCTGAAGGCCCACGTGGGAATCTCCCATCTCTCCGTCTATCTCTGCCTTTGGTACAAGTGCTGCTACCGAGTCGATTACAAGGATGTCCATGGCGCCTGATCTTACCATGGTCTCGGCAATCTCAAGGGCCTGTTCTCCTGAATCCGGCTGTGAAATATAAAGGTTATCAATATCTACTCCGATATCCTGGGCATACTTCGGATCCAGAGCATGCTCTGCATCGATGAAGCCTGCGATTCCGCCTCTCTTCTGTATTTCTGATACTGCATGAAGTGCAAGTGTTGTTTTACCTGAAGATTCGGGTCCGTAGATCTCTATGATTCTTCCTTTAGGGAATCCGCCTGCTCCGAGTGCTATATCAAGAGAAAGGGAACCTGTAGGTACGGTTTCTACATTGAGACTGGCAGCGGAATCTCCGAGCTTCATAATGGAGCCTTTTCCGAAATTCTTCTCTATCTGTGTTAAAGCAACGTCCAGTGCTTTTAATTTTTCTTCGTGATCCTGGTTAAAGTTAACCGGGGTTTTTGTGGTCTTTGCCATGTTTGTCCTCCGTAAAACATATGTTTTGTGTTATTTTGTATTTTAATCTTATTTAGATTCGATGTCAAGGAGTATAACACAAGGTTTTGCTCAATAATATACTCTAAATTCAGACTAGGTTTAGTTTACTCTAGGGTGTGAGCAAAAAAATGCAAGGGACGTGTGGCGGCCCACAAGATTGGTTACTATTCACAGTTAAACACCTTTGATTCATGCAGTACCATCTGCTTTTCTGCATTCGCCCAC
>JAGAGL010000019.1:0-3432 GCA_017627595.1 Oribacterium sp.
AGAATCAAGGTTTTCGAGGCGCAGTCCTATTTCTTTGACCGGAAAAGGAGCGACTTCGTTTGCCAGAAGGGTTTCATAAGGCAGCGCTGTCATATAAAATCGTGATTCAAGGTACTGCTGACCGTTCAGATCTCTGTCAGGGGTTTAGGTAGGCATACCATGAAGCGGCAAAACTGAAAACTGTGCATATGTGGAGCTGGTGCTCTGCATGGCATTTTGAAAGGCATTTCCAGAAATATCGGAGATGCCTTTTTGCATGGAAAAAACAACAGCCAAAGGAGGAAAGAACATGGTGGATAACACAGCGATAAGTGCAAAAAAGAAAATGCACATGCTTCTCAATGAACGTGATCGACTATCGGCGTACCGGTGTCGGATTCATGATGTGGTAACAGACAAAAACAGTTTTAATGAATGCAACAGGTATGGGAAAAGAAGTTATAAAGAGAAACGTAGTCATTGCAACACTGATATGAGAAGAAAGAGGCTTCTATGCTACGGTGGCTATCGCAGATAGAAGCCGTATGGAGGAGAGATATGCTGAAAGTGAGATTAATGGGAACCAAGAGAGATATGAAATGGTTCCGAAAAAACCTTGAAAGGGATAGAAGAATCCACATCTTACGCATATCCGAGCCATACGCCATTAAGGGTTCAGACCGTTTCTACCGTATGTATATCGAGGTAGAACGGGAAAACAAAAAATACGCATAAGAAAACGGAGGTTGAAAGGTATGTGCAAAGTAATAGCTGTAGCTAATCAAAAGGGAGGAGTCGGAAAAACAGCGGTAACAAGCAATCTCGGGGTCGGGCTTGCCATGAATGATAAGAAGGTCCTTGTGATCGACGCTGATCCTCAGAGCAATCTTACATCAAGCCTTGGCATAGATAATGCCGATGAACTTGAGAATACGCTGGGATCATTTATAGAGCGTGAGATCAATGAAAAAGCCATTGATCCATCAGAGTATATCCTGCATAACGATGAGGGCGTGGATATAATGCCATGCAACATAAAGCTGGCAGGAATGGACTATATGATCATGAATGCCCTGAGTCGTGGGCATCTGTTGGATGCTTTTGTATCGCAGGTAAGGGATTTATATGATTATATCCTTATTGACTGTTCACCCAGTCTTAACCTGGTGACAATCAATGTTCTTACAGCAGTAGATTCAGTGATAATTCCGGTTGAAGCATCCTACCTGTCCATGGCCGGGCTTCAGCAGCTTCTTGGTTCCATAGGTTCTACAAAAAGGAAGCTGAACCGTAAGCTGGAGGTTGAGGGTATCGTTATCAATAAGGTAAATACCCGTACTAACCATGAAAAGGATATCATAGAAAAGCTGCGTGAAGCTTATGGAAGCCAGATCAAGGTATTTGATGTCATGATACCGGAATCCGTAAGGGCAAAAGAATGTACCGCATACGGAATTAGCATATATAAGCATGATCCCAAGGGAAAGGTTGCCAAGGCTTTTGAAGAGCTTACGAGGGAGGTGCTGGCTTATGGCTGCTAAAAAACAGTTGCCGGACAGGGTACAGTTAAAGACACTGGATTCCCTCTTTGGCATAGATGAAGAACAGGCCGGGCAGATAATGGAAGTGCCGATAAATGAACTGTTTTCATTTCAAAACCATCCCTTTAAGGTGCTTGATGATGAAAAAATGGTCCAGACTGTTGAGAGTATCCGTGAAAATGGAATCCTCGTTCCAATCATGGTGCGGAGCAGACAGGAAGGCGGCTATGAGGTAATATCCGGTCACAGGCGCAGACATGCGGCAGAAATAGTCGGGCTTGAGACGGTTCCGGTTATCATAAGGGAATTGACCGATGATGAAGCCGTGATCGCCATGGTGGATGCCAATCTCCAAAGAGAGGAAATTCTCCCGAGTGAAAAGGCGTATGCGTATAAAATGAAGCTGGAGGCATTGAAGCATAAGGCAGGCAGACCTTCCAAGGAAAATTCGTGCCAAGTTGGCACGAATTTCAGAGCTGATGAAGCTATGGCAGAAACGGCAAACGAAAGTGCCAGAACAATTCAGCGTTATATCCGTCTTACGGAGCTTCTGCCGGAACTAATGGAGATGGTTGACAGCAAGAAGATCAAGTTAAATCCTGCGGTCGAGATATCGTACCTGTCTCCGAATGAACAGTATCTTCTGATACAGGTAATAGATGAGGATGGAATCTTCCCTTCATTATCACAGGCGCAGCAGATAAAAAAGCTCAGCCAGGATAAAGCGTGTACCAAAGAAGCCATACATGCCCTGCTATCGGTAGCCGGAATCAAGGAGCGGAATGTAGTCATAAAGCATGAAGTGATCATGCAATACTTTCCTGCGGATGTGAGCGATGCAGAGGTCGAGAGCCTTATTGTAAGGCTGCTCGATGAATACCGAAAGAAGCATGGAGGGATGTGAAGATGGCTAAATTTGAATATGATTATTATTCCGGAGAGAGAAGTGAGCAGTTCCGATTTTTGAAGGTTCCAAAGGTATTAAGCGAGGATCCTGATTACGATGATTTAGGCTTGGAGGAATGTGTGCTGTATGGATATTTACTTGAACATATGGACTATTCGAAGCGAAACGGATGGATTGACGAAGAGGGACGTACTTATGTGATACACTCGCTTGAATCGGTAAAGAAGATGATAAAGGTAAAAAGCCTGGATAAAGCGAGGACAGTCCTCAATCATCTGATTGAATACGGCTTGATAGAGAAGAAACGGAGAGGTCAGGGAAAACCTGACCTCATCTATGTTAAGGATTTTGCTACCAAGAAGTCGGAAAAAAAGATATCAGAAAAATGGGATGATTGTGGACAACTTTTTTCTGAAAACGAAAAATCCAATGTCTTGACCGAGGAAAAAACAATCACTAAAGATGGGAAAAATCGTATTCTTGAAGTGGGAAAAACCGCACCTAAAGAGAATAATATAAATAATACAGAGTTTAATGAGACTCCTTCTATCCTTCAGGTTACAGAAGACTCATACAAACGCCCACTGTGGATAACTGCCGGGAAGGGAAGGACGGAAAGAGAAGAACATCAGACAGAAGAGTATCAGGAATATATTCAGCTGATCAGGGATAACATTGACTATGACAATACTATCCGGAGTCTTAAGTATGATGCAGACAGAAAGCTTTTTGATGATTTCTACAACGTCATGGTAGATGTGGTGATCGGAAAAGCAAAGGAGTACAAGATACATGATACGGTACTTCCTGCTGCTGTAGTAAGGTCAAGGATGTTGAAGCTCACAGGTGAAGATGTTTTGATGGCTATGCACCAGTTTTCAGAGGTGACAGAAAAGATACGCCATGTGAAAAAATATATGATCTCAGTGCTTTATACTTCCTCGATCACAACACAGGCATATATCACGAATGATGTGCAGTATGGAATGTACGGCGGAGGATGGG
>JAGAGL010000020.1:0-28706 GCA_017627595.1 Oribacterium sp.
CACGCAAGCTCCTTTATGGGCTGAGCAACAACCGTTACGGTAGGATATGCAGAATAAACTATAGAGGTACCGTCATAAGCCACAAATTTTATATCCTGCGGTATTTTATAACCTTTAAGCTGTGCTATTTTCATGTAGCTGAGAACCGCAGAGTCCGTTGAAAAAAATCCGTCGACATCAGGATATTTCTTAATGCATTCCTCGATAACACTCTCGCAATGCTTCAGGTTAAAGTCATTCCAGTTTACATATTCATTGATACATTCAGAACCGCCCTCTTTTACAGTTTTCTCAAATTCCTCATGACGGTCAAAGAAGGTAAAATGCTCCGGCATTTCCCTGTTACGAAACTGAAGTATCTTCCTGCATCCCGCATTCAAAATCTCCTGTGCAGCCAGCTCTCCGCCCCTTTTGTGATCCACTGTTATCACCGGGATCTCCCCATCAACTTCTATGGTATCGAAGGACACTATAGGCTTATGAGTTTTGATATATTTCTCATTATTCAGCGAATGGGTTGCTGTAAGTATGCCGTCCACCATATTGCGGCTCAGCATATCGAGATACGCCTGTTCATTGGATCTCTCTTCGCTGGTGTTACAGATCATTGCCTTGTAGCCATGCTCCCTGAGACATTTCTCAATCTCTGAAGTCAATTCGGCAAAATAGGGATACGCCACATCGGGAACTATTATTGCAATGATATTTGTTCTGTTCTGTATAAGGTTTCGGGCAATCTCATTAGGGGTATAATTCAGATCTTCAATCGCTTTTTCGACTTTCCTTCGGGTTTCCTCCGAAACATAGCCGTTTTTATTTAATACACGGGAAACGGTTCCGATACCGACTCCCGCTTTTTTTGCAACATCCTGTATTCCTGCCATTAAACTGACTCCATAAAACATTTCAGAGCATTTCCGGCATAAAACATGAAGCGTGCCAGCATTCTGTTGTTCTTTTGACTTTTCATCTTTAACTCCTTACTTGGTTCTTGTCAGCTTTTTAACTACCAGTGACAGAAATACAACTATGAAAAAGAATATGACCGCGATACAGCAGGCGTAACCGAAATTTCTGAAAGCCCTGTTCGTAGATGTAGTAAACCATGGTCTTTGTCTTGTTCTGAGGGCCGCCCTTGGTCATGATATATGACTGGGTAAAGAGCTTCATTGCCTGGATTATGGTTATCATGAGAACGTATTTTATGGTATTTTTAAGGGCTGTATAGAAATTCTCGTCTGTAAGCAGCTTTAAGTAATTTTTTATCCTCCGTTTTTTGAAAATGTAATGATTTTCGGCTTTTATGGAAAGGTTTCCACTCTCATCCAAAAAATAATGTGGAAACCTTTCCACTCCTCTTGACTGCATATTACCGCCATAGTTTTCTCTCGTCAATAGGAAAGTGTAATTCTATAACATTGTGACAAATATAAGGGCTTAAATTAGGCAAAATGACCCATCATTGACACTTATCCCCGCAGATAACCCGGGCAAAAATATCATTATGTGTTTTGCAGCTTACTGAATCGTTATGATAAGTCCGTGAGGTAGACAGGTGATGGGGAAATCATATGTATCGCTGGTCAGGGTACCGATGGCGATACACACCTGATTCTCGCAGTTTGACTCTATAACCTGAACAGAATCGTCCTTAACCTGCATCAAATTGATATGATGTTTTGTCTCAAGTCCCTCATCTCCCATTGATGCCAATGTTGTATCCGCAGGAACCTCAGAAACCTCTCCGTCCTTTATCATATAAAGAGCATCCTTGTTAAGCGGTGCCCTGAAGATTTCTCTGTCCACGTACTGCACTACAACCTCATACTTAGGCTTTGAGTTGTAATGAATATATGCCATCGCACCAAAGCCTATCGCAATGACAGCCGCAATTATACCAAGTAAAATAATATTTCTCTTATTCATATATTTATCCTCCGGGAGCAGGCATAAACCGAATCTGTCTAAGCCGGAATCCGATACACCAACTAAGTTTGAAAGTTTACTTTCAAATCGCACTCCTGTCAATAATCTTTGTTATGTCCTGGACCAGCATGATGTATTCCTTCTTCTGTTCCGGAAAGAACGGCCACCTGAGAGTAGTTTCCCGGAGTTCAATGCTTTCTGAAGTATACCTCTCACGTACATCCTTTATACATTGCCAGGCACCTTCAACCGGATTTTGAGGATCATACTCCGAAGCGAGAACCACCCGCTGTTTTGCAGATTCCAATATAGCTTCATTAAGAACCGGCACGAAAGCATCATCCAGTTCTTTAATATGATCGTGAAAAGGTTCAGGATCTATGGGTCTGCCGCCAAGTATCTGCTCGGAAACATTACCCGCAAGAACATGCCAGCTGTAGGACAGTATACTCCAAAGCTGACTGTGAAGTCCCGCCGCAACTATAAGATCATACTTCCCTTTTGGGAGAATTTCAGAAAAATCATTTACACTTTTGTATAGCTTCTGTTCCAACAGCCTAAGCTCAGATATGGATCTGTTAATGAAATCTTCTTCCGTAACCGTCCTGCCATTTTCAACCAGGTACATATAAAGCCTGTTAAAAAAGCTTTCTGTTGCTTCCTCTGTAATACCCGTCAGGCTCACGGCTTTTAGATCAACTCCAGATGTACGCTCAAGTCCGTATCTTCTTACAGCTATCCCGAGTCCATCACCATCCACATCAAATAGATCAATGCTTTTAAAGCTCCGGCTTATTCTTCCCAGATCTATATCATTGCAAGGCCCGGCTCCGAGAATCGCGATACTGCCGGAACGCTTATTGTCAGGATCGTTTCCTTTTTGATTTCCTTCTTCCGGATTTTTTTCTACGCAGAGAACTATCTCCGTAAGACTCTTCCTGTAAAAACTCCAGTTCTCAAATGCCCCCGGAATCCTGAACTCATTTTTAATACTTTGAAAAACACTCATTGCTATATTGTAGCGGAATTTTTTAAAAAAGCGAGTATATACTTTATTTTTTAGAAATACAAAACAGGCTTCCATCTCAGTGCCCTGCTTATTTTGACCAACTTTACCGTTGCAACCTTTCCATAAAAAACTCCCTTCCGGGTATCAGACATTAAGCCGCCCGAAAGGGAGTATGACCACTGACTGTTTATATCAGACTGTGATATATAAATTTCACTACTAAAGAATCATTGTGAACACAGAGTCTTCACACATCATCTCAGACTGTAATATGTAAATGATGCTCCGGATGGAATACCATGTGCACGCAGGCTGTCCTCCAGGACTGAACGCTGATCCTCAGGGATAGAATCCGGCAGATGTACGGTCACATCCTCAGGGATACCTGCAAAGGTATCAGGCTGATAGTACGCAATTCCGCTGGTTTCATTGGCTGTATCTATCTCAAACAGTACTAAAGTATTGAACCAGATATCCTTAAGAGCAGTATTGCCCGTAAGTATCCTTGATCCTATACCGTCACCGCACTGACCGCGGAAGTAAGCTGATGTAAATGCAGAATCCTTGAAGGCTTCATCCACGATTCCATATACATTACCTGTCAGCCACCAGTCACCGTCTCTGTAGAGATGAAAGTGAGGTATGCCAAGCTTATCACTGTCTCCGTGATATCCTGTGATCTTGCCCTTACTGTCGCAGTCAAAATCATAGGTGCCGTCAGGGATGAACTCTCTTGATGAACCTATCCATGCGATATCTCTATATCCGATGGAAAGCAGGAACTGATCAAGTGCATCGGACTCCTCCGCAGTTGCATCAGACGGAAGATAAACCTGATAACCAAAGCTTGTTGCATCATAGAAGCTGCCCTGAAGCTGAGAAGCAGCATCATAGACACCATCCAGATAGAGACAACTGCCTTCAAGCTCCTGATGATCTGAGAATACATGCTTATAGGCATCCTTCAGATATACGTAGTCTGCCTTTATAGCTCTCTGTCCTATCTCTGCCTCGGGACAAAGTATCATGATGCATGCCGCACCATAGGTGGCACTATCACCGATCCTTGTAACTGTTGATGGGATCACCAGAGTATCCAGTGTAGTAGAGTTGAAGCAATTATCAGGGATCTCTGTAAGACCCTCCGGAAGACTCACATACGGAAGTCCGAACATGGAGGCAAATGCACTCTCTCCGATTTTTGTCACTGTCTCAGGAAGTTCTATCCTCTGGAGATTGTGACAGTTAACAAAGGCACCCTTGCCGAGCTCCTTGAGATCTGACGGAAACTCTATCTCAGAAAGCTGTGCACCGTCAAAAATGTAATCCGCTGAAAGTGTTGAGCCTGCTGCAAAGCTGATCTTCTCAAATCCGCTTTCGTCAAATGCATGTGAATCATACTCTGCTGAGCTTCCCTTGAAGCTTCCTGTGCCGGAACCCTGATAAGCTGCAAAGCCTACATAGGAAACACTTTCAGGTAATACTACATCCTTAAGTTTAGGACAGTCACGGAATGCATTCTGATAAATAAAGTTCATGGTTTCAGGAAGTACAACAGTTTCAAGGTTTGTACATCCTGAAAAAGCATTGGCCTGAATTTCAGTTACGCCTTCAGGTATCACAACCTTTTTTACAGAAGTATTGTCCTTAAATGCATTGGGTCCGATATAAACCGTGTTGTAGTCTCCGATGACCTCCGGAATGCTCACCTCTTCATCCGAACCGGAATAGGACATGATCCTGCCGCCGTCAGACAGAAGACCGTTTACTTGAGCTGTACCCGGCTGATGCCATCCGTCGGGGTCAAGCTTTACAGAGTTCATCAGATCCACAAACTGCTCATTATCAAGGAATGCCTTGAAATCATCAGGTGAGAAGCTGTTGTTTGAAACATGTACATCGGCACTCATCTTGTCATTGAACTCTGAGAAAAGGTACATAGAGTACAGTATGGTCGGTTCCTCATTTCCTTCCTTCTCAAAGATATGCTTTGCGATAACCCCTATCCAGTCATTGCTTCCGTAGGTACGGGTGAACTGCTCCCCTTCATACATATCTGCATGATGCTGAGGATCAGGATTGTACTGTGTTGACATGGTGATTCCGCCTGTGAGAGCATTGGAATGAAGATTTGCCACCATGGAGTTCTCACCTGTCTTTACAGGCCAGCGGGCCGGGAAGGTTGCGGTGATACCATTAACGGTGTACTCATTTCCATCCGGTGTCTTTATGCATTCAAAGCTGTTCAGTACAGCACGGAGCTTACTGTTGTAAAGGTAGTGGTAGATGTTTGTATCATCCTTAGGATCAAGCGCCTCCAGGCGGATGTGCATCCCCAGCCACTCTCCTACAAGAGTCTCTCCATAATCCATGATGATGTCTACACCCGGGGCATCATTTTCATTGGTTGGATGGAGCCAGCCCTTCCGTATATTGTTGGCCCAGACACGTACAGGGAAACCTGCAAGAGTACCCGACACATCCTGAGACCAGTCGGTTTTTATGAGATTACCGGCATAGTTAACTGATGAGCTTACATTATGTACTGTATTGTTGATCGAAAAATTATTCGGGCGGAACATAAGCTTCCAACCGTTCTCCTCGTCAGTAACGGTGATATGTCCAATATTATCCCCTCTGCCTTCATTGACAGCCTTGACACCCTCCGGCAGCCGGAGTATGAGATTTTCATCTTCAAAGACCTGTTCTGTAAGGTCATAATCCTTGTTGATACCCGGAATGGGTGATGACGTATCAAGCTCATTTTTTGCAGGCTCCTCCTCCACAAACGGAGCTTCAGTCTCTGTCGGAGCCGCAGTGGTTTGATCCGTTTTCTTACTGCTGCTGTTACATGCAGTAAGTCCCAGGACCGCTGCCGCACCGATGATCAAGATCAGTGTGTGTTTTTTCATACATTATCCTCCTTATGATTTGAACCTGATGGATCCGAGTATCCTGTCACCCATGCTTCCTTCGCTTGTATCTATGCGAACTATACCTATGGATACAGCGTGAGAATCATCTATCTGAGCGATATACTCGGTCCACTCATATCCGATATTCTTGTAGGTTCGTCCGGCAAATTTGATGCCTCCTATCTCTCTTTCATCGATATCCTTATAGTTTTCAAACTTATCCTTGTAGAAATCAAACTTTGAGAGTTCCGGATCCACCTTGAACTGTATGAAGCCTGCGCCAAAGGTATTGGGATCTTCATTTTCTACAAGATGATCCTTGTTTTCATCATATGACCATCCGCTTTCCGGAATCTGCATACTGACGGTTATCGTGTCTTCGTCGTGTGCAAACGGGTGAATATCTACAGAGAAGTCTTTCATCTTCATGTTTGCTGCAGCTACCTTGTCGGCTTCATTGGCTGCCGCCTGAACCTCCTCAAGATACCTGCTTTCAGCCTCTGATGCGCTGAAGCCGCTTGAGTTGAAACCGCTGACTGTGTATACTCCGGGTGCATTGTCAGGATCATCCTCCTCAAAGTTGACATAAATGAAGTGATTCTCATCTTCAGGAGATATCCAGAAGTAGTAGCGTTTGTTTACCTTCATATGCTCGGAATACTCTTCCTTGTCAAACTTTCCTTCAACACCGAACTGAGCTACCAGATCCTCATAGGTAGTATGGAAGATATCCTTGGCTACCTTGTTCATCCAGACATAGTCCTTCTGCAGCTCCTCCTCACTCCGGACGATACCGTCTCCGCCGGAAGCGCCCGCATTTTCAGCATTTGCTTCTGCCTTGGTCTCTGCATCCCTGTCAGTCTCAGAGCCTTCGCCGGAGCTTGGCTTTGTTTTTGTGAGA
This sequence comes from Oribacterium sp., assembly GCA_017627595.1. Classification (GTDB taxonomy): domain Bacteria; phylum Bacillota; class Clostridia; order Lachnospirales; family Lachnospiraceae; genus Oribacterium. The sequence continues at coordinate 6,752 of JAGAGL010000020.1, forward strand.
ACCATCTTTTCACCTTCGAGATCAAAGGTAAGGCTGTCTCCCTTTATGGTTCCGGTCATCTTCTCTCCGGATGCATCCAGGGTGATCACATCATCATCGATAGTGTATGTGCCATGCTCAGCCTCTCCGTCCTCGATGAAATCCATACTGCCATCCTCCGAAAGCTCTATCATGATCATTTCAGAAGCCTTATCTGCTGTCGTACCTGTCATCTCGGCAAATTCCCGGATAGACATATCACCCAGCATGCTGAGATAGTAGGTTCCGGAAGCATCACCTGACTTGGAAGAGCTGCTTCCTGTGTTTCCTGCAGCGCTTTCAACAGGAGCACTTCCGTCTCTCTTCATAGTGTAGTAAACCCCCTGCATATCGAGATTCAGGGTATCTCCGTCAAGCTCATAGGTATATTTTGAAGTACCGTATACAGTGATCTCCCCCGGCTTCCATGTGATATCCAGCATACTTTTGAACAGATTGAACTTTCCCGTTCCATCTTCATAGAGTTCAAGCCATGTATCTCCCATTCCGGCTTCCGTAAGCATGCCGTGATCCACCTTGTGTCCGTTGGACTCATACTCATAGATAAGATACTTACCGGCATCCCCTGATTTTTTTTCTTCCTTTGTTTCTTTTGTCTCATCAGGCTTTGCCTGAGTTGCTGCGACAGTCTTCGCAGCCACGGGAGCCCTGGTCGTTTCCGCTGCTTTTGCAGTCTCCGCTGTCTTACTATCGGAGCCGCCGCAGGCTGCCAGAGTCAAAAATGCTGTAAGTAAAGCTGCCGTAAGTAAACCCTTCCTTAATTTTTTTTTCATATAAAACCTCCCTCCTTGGTGTTCACCATAAAATAAAACAAAAGCACCCGTTTTACTAAGTAAATCTTAGCAAAACGAATGCTTAACAGCGTCACCCATAAGGGTGAAAAAGAAATTAAATTCTTCAATCCCGTTTGTTTGGGATGATAAATTTTTTATTTGTCACAGCTATCGCAAGCCTGATCTTGTTGGGATAGCCGGTCTTCTGCAATATATGTGAAATATGAGACTTAACTGTATTCCGGGAAACGAGAAGTTTTTCAGCGATTTCGCCATATTCCATACCTTCGCATACGAGACGCAGTACTTCTATCTCTGCAGGTGTGAGATCATCACTTGTTATCATACCGATCTGTACGGTAGGAGTCTTTTCCGGATAAAGGTGTTCTCCGGACATGGTCTTATCTATCACTTCCATAAGCGTTTCAGGACTCGAATCCTTATACCAGAAGCTGTCTGCTCCGGCTTTTCTTGCCCGGTCAAGGAAGCTGACCTCTGCCATGGAGGTGATCACTATGATTTTTGTATCAGGAAATTCCCTATGTATCTCAGCAGCCGCATCTATACCGTCTTTGTTTCCCGATGTACATACATCCATCAGGATGAGATCTACATGCTGGCGTCGGCATTTTGTTATGGCAAGCTCCGCACTGCTGATGCTTCCTGCAAGCTCATACCGTCCGCTTTCTGTGATCATATGTTCCATGCTTTCACGCGGCATGCGTTGGTCTTCCACAATAAGAACATTTATCATACTTTTCCATCCTTAAACATTGCCATATCTTTTCATACTTATACATTATCATGATATGGCTTGTCAAAAGCATTTCCTGCCCATTGATAAACATCTGCTTGAGGTGTGGCTCATCAGCATACAGATTCTTCCCTTTTGACCGGCAGACGTATCCTCAGTCTGAAGTCAGGCTCCCATAGGATCTCCATCTGTCCGCCGGCGGCTTCAACATGCTTTCGAACATTGGATAAACCTCCCCTTGGCTGAACCGGCCCTTTGACGGTTCTTCCATTGTTTGTGATCTCTATCTCTGTGAACTGAGGATCTGCCGTGTCTTTTATCTTGACAGACAGTATGGTGGCATCTGCGTGACGTACACTGTTGGTAAGTGCTTCACGGACAGAGATAAGGAATATACTTAGGATATCCTCATTTTCAGGAACCTTCCCATCGATCAGCACCTCTGTACCGATAGTGGCAGCATCTCTCAGAAACTCCTCCATTTCCTCCTGTACAGGTCTTTTATTCCGGTCTGTATAAGTACTCTCGTTATATGCATATAACGAGTGAACAGCTCGCTTTAACAGCCGGAGGGAAGCCTCTGTATTTTCAAAATCCATATTTTTGAGTATTGCCTGACGAACCGCAGTGAGTCCCTCACCCATCTGATCATGAAGTCTTGTTTTCGTCATGAGGATCTCTTTTTCCCTTGTCATGATGCCAACCTGTTCCGACAGGAATCTGAGATTCTGTGACATCTTATGCAGATCCTCCAACTGGCTTTGCAATTCTTCATGATAATGGCACAGCCCCGTTACTTCCGATAAAACGATTTCTCGATAACTTTTGTCCCCAAACAGAGCGGCAGATTCACTATAACTCCATTTAGAACCATCAGGAAAGCAAAGTATTTGCTCCTGATATTCATCATCCTTAAGATATCTTTCACAGGACCTTAAAGACTTTTCAACTTCATCATAGTACTGAAGTTCTCTCCCTTCAAGAAGTCTGTACAGTCTGTACATCTGGAGATTACAGAGCTTTATGCGTCCATCCGGTGTGAAAAAGCATATTGCATCCGGCAGTGTATTGATGGCCTCCATGATAGAGGTATATCCCGGGATATGCTTAGTGCTCTGCCATTTCCTGATGAGATTTAGTACAGACCATAAAAGTGTAACCCCTGCGATACACCATACTGCTGCCATAGGCATCCCTGAAAAAAGATCATATGACATCGAAGGATGCTTCGGCATATATCCCGTTTTTACGATATTGAGATTGACAAGCAGTATATAGACAGCTGTAAGAACTGCCGTATCTGTCAGAATACGTAAAATATGTTCTTTTCCGGCGATATCGATCCAGATTACTATCATGAGAAGGAAGCTGCTTATAAACAGTGTGCTTAACTGAAGAAACTGATGAAGTTCTGTACATTCCGAAAAAAATCTACTCATCATCCATATCCTCTTCGTATCCTGTGGTCTCAATGTCCCGGTTCTTTGTGCTTAAGACAAAACGCGAAATATCTTTTTCGTTCATCCCGCTTTCAATCTCCATAATGAGCCAAAAATCGTCATCCTCCTGACGGATCTTCAGGAACAATGCTGACATCTGATCAAGCACCGACTCGATCTTCGTCTCAAAAAATTCATAAAAGCGGGTAGCCTCCTCGTAAGGTATAAACCCATTTCCCGAAAAATCCACGGCACAATCCACTCCCAGAAGTTCAAGATTGGACAGCGATTCTTTAAAGCAGATCACGAGATCACGTATATCGATCAATCTGCTCTTTTCTCCGAGAAATACCAGGTTTCCTCTCCGTTTTACATATGCACAAAGCACAGCGATCCTCCCAAGCAGCAGATGCTGTTTTGCCCTCATCGATGAAACATCAGCATATCCGGGTATCATTTTATAATCGCTGTCATCAGAAGAACAGTTACTGACTGCTTCAGTCTGATCATAACATGCAAACAGCTTCTCAAGGGTTTGTATCTCTCCCGAGGTTGCCATCTGCAGTATATCATATAGACGATTCCGTTCTTTCAGTTCTGTGATTTCCTGCTTTGCCTTGAGCTGCTCCTGCTCCAGAAGCATCCGGTCCCTGAGATTTTCTTTGTTTTCCTCCAGCCTTTCGGTCAGCCGTGTAAGTTCACTTATATCTGTTTCCCAGATAACATAGCCGCCTGTGATCCTGTGGCTTCTCAGTATGACTTCGGGATCAGGGCTTATCTCTCCTTTTTTGATCACTGATCCGATCATACCGGTGTCAAGCCTGTCGGCTCCTTCTGAACGATAGTAGATATGACCGGCTTCATCCGTTATCAGTGCCTTGAGCTTTCCCTGCTTAAACAATTGCTTATATCCGCTGTTTGACTGTATCAGACCACTGAATATGCAAGCTTCAAGAATTGCCAGTATCATAGTGCAGTAAAACAAAGTGACATCACCAAGATGCAGCCTGGTAAGAAGCGATTGATCGGCTACGTTCAGGATCATATAAAGAAGTATCATAAGTGCGGGAAGCATCGGAAGCCATATGATACTGTGGTGTTTAGACTCACGGCAGCGGTGCAGCATCAGCCATAAGGCTGAAAGCATCAAAAAGCTGCCCCAAAACATACATAAATAGTAAACAGGTCCATAGGTGATGTCATCATCAGACCATGAACTGATCGTTTCGTTAAAGCGGAATACCAACTGATGCATATCATTGGTGAGGACCAGAATAAAAAGAAGTATTCCGGGAATATAGAGAAAAAACAGCTTTCGCGGCAGTTTATAGTTCTCGGGTTTTCTCAGATACAGCGATGCCGCAAAAGCAAAGGATGGGATCATCATCATGGGAATGTAGTAGGAGTACCAAAGCCACCGTAGCATATCCGGATCGGCGGTAAAAAAATACTTGCATGTACGAATCATCATCCATAGTGTCATCATTGCTGCGATCCCCTCCAACAGCCTTTTGGTGCCTCTGCGGATGATGCGAATATCTACAGATATTCCCCAACCCGCAAAAAGTCCTGTGTACATAAGAGAACAGGTTATGTTGTACCATGTGCGCTCCGGCTGATCTGCCCGAAAACCCCCTATACGTAAAAAAGCCATAGTCATCATGAACAAAACAATAATCATTGTTTTTTTGATAGTAAATGAATACCTGTTGTTCATGATCCTTACCCTTTCACCTTCATGTTTTGTTTTATTTTTTGTTATCCGATCCGGTACTTATATGATTTTATTTTTTCGTAGTCCCTTAGAGACATGACTGCTTCCCGGGACATAGGTATGAGGGCGATCATATTGAAGACAGTCATGAGACCTATCCCGACATCTCCGAGATCCCATACAAATGTATAAGCTGCAAGGCATCCAATAAAAAGATTCACAAGAGCGACAGCCTTGTATATCGTCTGTGAAGTCCAGCTGTCGCCAAAAACATATGCCACATTTGAACGGGCATAGAAAAGTATCCCGAGAAAGGTGGAAAAGCAGAAAAGCCAAAGGGTCACTGCGATGAATATCACACCGGCATTACCAAAGTGATATCTCATGGCTTCCTGAAGAAGATCCATGCCCTTAAGACCTTCTGTGATGCTTTCGGGAACAAGCAGGATCACAAATGCAGTACAGCTGCAAATGATGATAGTATCGATAAATACACCCAGAGCCTGAAGAAGACCGGACTTTGCAGGATGATCCACATCTGCGCTTGCTGCAGCGCAGGGTGCTGAACCTGAGCCTGCTTCATTGGAGAAAAGTCCTCTTTTAACACCATTCATAAGCACTGCTCCGAAACCTCCTGCCGCAGCCTGTCTCAGTCCGAAGGCTTCAGTAAATATACGGCTGAAAACACCCGGAAGCTCCGTGATATTATTGATGATAGCAAAGATCGTAAGGAAAATATAGAAGCCTGCCATGATAGGAACTATGATGTTCAGAACCTTTACAGTGACATTCTTCCTTAAAACTATAAATGCTCCCGGTATACAGAGGATCACAGCAGTAGCAAGGGGCGGGACACGGAATGCATTATCAAGAGCGGAAGAAACGGAATTTCCCACGACTTGGCTTATGCCGCACCAGCAAAGAAGTGCCGAAAGAGCAAAAAGAACAGCAACAACACTCTTCTTCTTTTTGCCTGCCAACATATGATGAATGTAATAAGCGGGACCGCCTCTGAACCCACCGTAAAGAGGATCCTCTTCCTTATAAAGCTGTGCGAGGGTTGCCTCAACAAATGCAGTGGCGGAACCAATGATGGCAGCGAGCCACATCCAGAAGATAGCTCCGGCACCACCGGCGGAAACAGCCGCAACCACTCCCACGAGATTTCCCATACCAACACGTGTGGCAGTAGAAACTATAAGAGCCTCAAGACCGGATACACCGCCCTTTTTATCTTTATCAACGTTTTTCTCCGTCGATACTCTGATCATCTCGGGGAACAGCCTTACGGGCAGAAATCCGGTGATGACCATACAGTAAATACCCGCAGGTATAAGCAGAATAACCAGCAGCGACAGGCCGAGAGAAGACCCTCCCGGAAGCGGAATTTTTACCAGATCTCCCCAAAGAAAATTGTAGACAAATTGAAATAACTGCATTTTATGATACCCATTCCTTTACGTTATTTGAACTCTAACATTATACACCGGCGCTTTAGGAAGTCAAAGTGTAACAGTGTAAAGTCTGTGAGCATCCCGTTAAACAGTTTTAATGCTCTTTATAAATTTTTTTGCCTGTAAAGTCTCTTCCACCATACAGCTTTACTTTAGGTGCAAAATTTCCGGATGCTCTGCTGCCACCATACAGCCCGTCGGAATAGTTTGAACTGTAAGCACTATCATTATAAGAATTGCCTCCGGAAAAATACCCGCCGGAAAAACCTCCGGCGGAACCGGCTTTACTTCTCTTGTCCGGGTCGATTCCTCTGTCCAAAAGTTCATTAATAAAGGTAGTGTCTTCATTTTTATACTCGAAAAGATAAAGAGCATTTTTCGCCCTGGTAATCCCTACATAGAATAGTCTGCGTTCCTCCTCAAAGGTTTCAAGCTCCTGAAGATCATCACCGCTTGCAGACTTCCGGAGAGAACTGCTCTTCCATGCAATATCCGGAACCTCCTGAGGGAACACCCCATCCATTACGTCCATCAGGTAAACGGTATCATATTCGAGCCCCTTACTGCTGTGAATGGTGGAAAGCACAAACTTACAGGTCGGATCATTATCCTTATCTTTAAGAAGAAGCTGTAATGCTTCTAACCTGTCGAGAAGTCCCTTTGGACTGTTTTCCTGATACGAAAGACTCCTGAGAATCGCTATTTTGCCTTCGTTCATCTTATTTCGCTCAAGATAGTTGTTGTAACCCATCTGTCTGGTTATGCGCCCGACAGCCTGATCCGCCTTGTCCTTCGGAAGATTCTTTAAATGATCCTTCATTTCCTGAAGGCTGCTCACCGTTCCTTTAGGAAGATTACAATATCTTAGGGCAGCATCTATCACAGGGAGCTTATGCTTTCTGCTCTCGAAACAGGCCTGCTCTGCAAGAGCCTTTGACAGATAAGTTTTCATTTTATAGTAGATCTGTAGAAAAAGCTCTGTATCCAGTGGGTCCAAAGAAAATCTGATAATGTTTGATATATCTACTACCGTTCTGTGAGTAAAGAAACTCAGATCCATGTTTTTGATTCTGTAGGGCACTCCGTTTCTTTCAAGGATATCCACAAGCGGAATCGCACTTTCATTATCCCTGTAGAGAACCGCAGTTTCAGCCTTACAGTCCGCTGCAACCTTCAAAAGATAACTGTATCCCGCATTTCTGCTTTTAAGACTGATTGTTCTGAAATCTCCACCCGCAGACCTATGAGTAAACATGCTCTTTTCATGTCTCAGAACATTTTGGGAAATGAAGTGCTGTGCCTTATCGACTATCTGCTTTTTAGATCTGAAATTCTCTTCCATAAGAAGCACCCTGGCTCCCGGATGCTCCTTTTCAAAATTGAGAAGCGCTTCAGGATAAGCCGCCCTGAAACCGTAAATGCTCTGGTCCTCATCCCCCACCATGAAAATGTTTCCTTTTCCTGATGCAATCAGACCAATGATGGCGTGCTGTATTTTGGAGGTATCCTGAGCCTCATCAACACAGATATATTTATATTTTTCCTGTATGTATGAAAGTGTCTCCGGACTTCTTTTAAGGATCATAAGGGCGTAAACCATCTGATCATCATAATCCATAAGTCCCCGGCTACGCATTTCCTCCTGATACATTGTATAAATTGCGGAAATCTTTATGTCTTCTGTTTCATCGAGACTCCTGATCTCCTCCTTGTCCAGCATCATGTTTTTGATATAGGTGATAAGGGTTCTTACAGCCTTAAGATCGCTTTCGGTTGCATAAGTCTTCTCCACCTGCTGAAATATCCGGCCAAGCATTTCTGTGGTAACCTTTTCATCAGTGACCAGTGTAAATGCCTGCTTCCCGATACGTCTCCCATAGAAGTTAATGATTCTGGCGCATACTCCGTTGATGGTCCTGAACTCAAGTCTCTCCGTATATTTATCTCCAAAAAGACTTCTGAATCTCTCCGCCATATCCCTCGTTGCCGCAACAGTATAGGTAAGTGTAAGTATACTTTCGGGGTCTATATGCTTCACAAATATCATGTATCCGAGTCTCGCTACAAGAACTGTTGTCTTTCCGGATCCGGGTACAGCAAGAAGCAGCACCGCACCGTCGACAGCATTAACCGCGGCACGCTGCTGCTCTGTAAGTCGTATATCATGTTCCATAAGGTAATCGTAAAAATTCATAGAACTGAATATAACATACGACATACACGAATCTCAAGCTAAAGGTATACGATACTCTTATGAATAAAAGATTTTGGACGAATGATAATATAGAAACGTTAGTTTCTTCATCCCGAAAAATGCAGGGAATGTGACACAATATTTGCGTTTTCTACAAGCCAGAAAGGTATCATCGATGTCAAAATATAAATCTATTTGTGTAACAGCTTTAATCATATGCATGTTTCTCGTATTTACCGGCTGCGGCAAAAAGGAGCCGGAGTACGAATCCCTTGAAGCAGAGCTCCATGCCATCATGCAGGACAAGATCAGTAATCCACTGGTTATGAGAATGGATGACACTTCGGGAACTTCCTATCTTTATCTTGATGATACTCTGAGCGTACTGTACCAGCCAAGTCATAAGAAAAAAACCATCACCATTTGCAACAAAAATAAAAACACAAATGTGTGGTCTACATATGGTTACCTTATGAAGAGCTCCGAAGACAAATACAGTGCCTACACACCAAAATACGCTGTTGACGCAGATGCAATGCGTGCAGATTATGTAACTCCATTTGTTAATTTCACCGTAAAATCGGAAAACGAGAAAGAAAAAAGTCTGCAAATAGTTGTAAATTTTGCCGGCGCCGATGAAACCTGGGATGTGAGAATAGATAATCCCAGTTTTGTGTCATTCAGGAGAACCGTTGTCCCTACCGACATCTGGATGTATGACAAAACCTCCGGAGAGTACCCCGTTGTTCTGGCAGCGGTAGTAAATGAAGTCAAAGCTGCAAATTCCACCATGGGTTCTCTTTTTGAAGCCCGCACAGAAGATATTATAAATCCACCCCAAAAATCACTTTTAGATCAAATCAAAGATATTTTTAAAAAATAATCAGGCACGACTCCACCGATCAAAAATCCATGTGAGGATATAATCCATCGGGAACCGCTTAAATTGATAGAGGGACATCCTGAATACATATGCGTCCCCCATGGACTTCCATATAAAAACAGCGCCGGGGCTTTATCCCCGACGCTGTTTCCCGTACATGATCATCCAAGAAGATTCAGCATAGACCCTACAGCATAGAGATTGTTATATGCGTAAGGTGTCCTCTTTGAAAAATCAAACATCATATTCAGATAATCCTGTCCAAGGTCTGCTGACTGACCAAAGATACTTCCGCCACTTCCGAGAAGACCGGATTCATTACCGGATAAGCTTCTTCCCATGATACTGGTTACTGACTTCGATAATGCTTCATCTGCTTTCTGGCTCAAGCCTGTAGCGATTCCGTACTGACCTCCGATTATTTCGCGGGTAGTATCATAATCCTTTTCAAGAGCAGATCGAAGTCTCTCCTCATCCAGACTCAGATTACCGTTCTTGTCATAGGACAATCCCACCATACTGAGAACCGTTCCATTGGAAATCCTCTTTGACATATCCGAAATCTGACTGTAAACTCCGCTGCCCAGACTCTTACCTACAGAAAGTGTCTCCATGGTATCGTTGTACTTTTTCACCATATCCTTCATGGCAGACACAATGTTGTCTTCATCGACACCGGTGTAAATACTGGTTGTTCCCGTACCCTTCAGAGTCAGAGTCGCATCAGCATTACTTAAGCTGATAGTATTGGACTTTGAAGTATATTGGGTCGTTCTGCCATTCTCGGTAATGGAATATCTCGCCGGTTCAGTATCTGTTGCCAGATTCTGAACATCAACCGTAAATTCCTTTGCCCTACTGAGAGACTTTGTGGATATCTCCGCAACACCTTCGTCTGAGGATCCAAGTGTGAACTCAGAGAAGACATTTCCCGGTTTATAGTAGCTAAGCCTGTCAGCCGCTTTCTCCATACCCGTCAGGTCACTTTTGTAAAGACTGAGAAAAGCTGTGGTATTATCGACACCGTAGGTAGATGTACTCAAGCCCTGGGTTCCAAGATAAGACGAAACTCTGGATGCATTTCTCGAAGCAAGCGATGAATTGATACTGTACTGGTATCTCATCAGATCATACATGCTTTGTATGCTTGAGGAATTGTAAAAATCAAAAGAACCTACACCGCCTAAAGCACTTATTGACATCTTTTGCCTCCTTTCATCAATATTGTCAGTACATATCCTTATGTACTGCAGTGTTCCGATCAAGTACTGTTCGTCTGTATCATCACAGACTTTCCTACTTTTATGATAACACAACCTGTAAAATCCGGCGACATAAAAATAATTTTTTATTTATGGCAGTTCAGGTAACAGCTCAGCCGATGGATCCGGGAACGTAGATAGTGGGTTCATACTATTAATTCGGCAATTTATACATAAATTCTATTTATGTATAAATTTAAATATATAAATTTAACAAATATATATTGCAGCGTTATCATAGACATATACAAAATGAATGTGAAGAAAAGTGCACGTCTTCTCATTTTTGAGTCGAAATTTATGTGAAGGATTCACATGTTATTCAAAGGGGATTTTACTATGAAACAATTTAAATTAGGGCTCGTTCCAAAGCTCATCATTGCAATCATTCTGGGTATTTTGATCGGACAGTTCACTCCATTATGGTTCTGCAAAACCGTAGTTACTTTATCAACAAACTTTAGTGTTTTCCTGAAATTTGTCATCCCTCTCATGATCCTGGCCTACGTTACCATGGGTATCGCAGATCTTTCCCAGGGTGCAGGAAAGCTCCTTGTAGTCACAGTACTTCTTGCATATTCAAGTACACTTATTGCCGGAAGCCTTTCATTCATTGTTTCCGACACACTTTTCCCTCATTTCATGTCTCCTGATGCTCTCGAGAAGATTCAGGCAACAGCTGACGTAAGTGTTGGTTCCTACTTCACCATTTCACTTCCGGCAGTTATCGATACATTGTCAGCGGTTGTACTTGCATTTATCCTTGGTCTCTGCATGTCAACTCTTCGCGGTAAGACCATCGGTACATCTCTTTACAACGGAATGAAGGATTTTTCAGCTATAATTGATTCTGTTCTTCACACAGCTATCATCCCTCTTCTTCCATTATACATCTGTGGTACCTTTGTTGACCTTACATATTCAGGCAAGACCTTTACTATCCTCAGCATTCTCTGGAAGGTGTTTGTGGTAGTTATAGCTATGCACCTTATTTATATTTTTATGCAGTTCACACTTGCAGGAAGTATTGCTCACAAGAATCCGTTAACACTTATCAAGAACCAGATTCCGGGTTATACAACAGCTATCGGAACACAGTCTTCAGCTGCAACCATCCCTGTAAACCTTGAGTGTGCAAAGGCTGACGGTGTTTGCTCGCAGATCAGAAACTTCGTTGTACCTCTTTGTGCCAATATCCATATGTGCGGATCCATGATCACAATCACAGCCTGCGCTACAGCAGTATGTCTCATGAATGATCTTCCTATCAGCCTTGCAACAGTCATTCCTTTCATTATGACACTTGGCGTAGCGATGGTTGCCTCACCGGGAGCTCCGGGCGGATCCATCATGACTGCACTTCCATTCCTTTACATGATATTCGGAACAACAGCAGGTGACCCTAACGGTCCTATCTGTGCACTTATGGTTGCTCTTTACATCACACAGGATTCCTTCGGAACAGCCTGCAACGTTTCAGGTGATAATGCCATAGGCGTAGTGGTTGATCAGATCTATAAGAAGTTCATCTTAAAGGATGCTGAAGCTGAGGCTGCTACTGTCAAAACAGCATAATGCAGTAGGGAACTCCTGCTCCCATGCAGACCGCCATTAAGTAATTCTGGATATTTACCGGAAGGCGGCAATGCGATAATCGAGTAGGGGAGGAAGGCACCCATACTCGATGTCGCGTTGGCCTTCAAATGAATATAAATATTCGCTTGAAGGCCATATCGCGCAAACTAAAATCAGTGTTTTCCTCAAACCGGAAACACTGATTTATCTTTTTAAAGACAGATCCGAAATGGTACTCTGCACTGTACCAAATATATTTTAGAAAGCTATCATATCAAAATGAATATTTTCAACATCATAGGACCCATCATGATCGGTCCATCCAGCTCACACACTGCGGGTGCCTGCCGAATCGGTGCAGTGGTCAACAAAATAGTTGATAATGATACCCTTACGGAAGTAAAAATCCAATTATCCGGTTCCTTTGCACGTACATATAAGGGTCATGGCACAGACAGAGCCATCCTTGCAGGCATTATGGGCTATAAAAGCTGGTCTGAAGAGATCAGGAATGCCATGGATATCGCAAATGAGCGTGGACTTAAATATGAGTTCATAGCCGAAGATATCCCGGGAGCTCATCCCAATACCGCAAGAATTTCCTTCACCTGTGCAAGCGGAAAAACCGGTGTAGTTGAAGGAGCCAGCATCGGAGGCGGAAACATTAGAATAGACAACATTGACGGTATGGAAGTGAATTTCAGCGGTGAAAACAATACTCTTTTTGTTCTTCACCAGGATAAACCAGGTGTCATCGCCAATGTAACAAATCTTATGTACTGGCGTTACGGCGACCTTAACATAAGCGGTTTCCACTTAAGTCGTAAGGAACCCGGCGGTGATGCCCTTATGACTTTGGAGCTGGATGAACTCCCTCCCGAGCAGCTGATCACTGATCTCAAAAAAATGGATAATATCGATAACGCATTACTTATCCATGCGATTTAAATAAGCTGATATACTGACAATCCTTTTGTCGGATATCAACAATGAAAATATGCATTTTAAGATAGGAGAAATATAATGTTATCATATAATTCAGTAAAAGAGCTGGTAGACATGGCAATTCAGAATAAATGCCGTATCAGTGAGATCTGCATAAAAGACCAGGCAAAAAAGATGGGCAAGACCGAGGATGAACTCTTCGAACAGATGGAGAAGTGCTTTGAAACCATGTGTGAATCCGCAGAATGGGGCGAGCAAAAGGGCCGCAGATCAACCTCCGGTCTCACCGGTGACGAAGGATATCTCATGAAGAAGTACGCGGAAAAGGACGGAGGTCTCATGGGCAAGCCCATGTCAAGAGCTGTATCCCGTGCCCTTGCGGTTTCCAATTGCAACGCTGCCATGGGAAAGATCGTGGCAACTCCCACTGCCGGAAGCTGCGGAATTCTTCCGGGATGTCTCATTACTGCCTACAAAGAAAGGCAGATGCCAAAGAAAGACGTAGTTATGTCTATATTTACGGCGGCAGCCTTCGGCATGATCATCGCCCAGAAGGCTTCTATCGCCGGTGCGCAGGGTGGCTGCCAGGCAGAGTGCGGCAGTGCCTCAGGAATGGCAGCGGCAGCTCTCGTTGAGCTCATGGGTGGCACACCACAAATGTGTGCAGACGCTCTCGCCATCGCTATAGTGAATCAGGAAGGTCTGGTGTGTGATCCTGTTGCGGGTCTCGTAGAAATCCCATGCATCAAGAGAAACGCCTCCGGCGTTGTAATCGCCTTCTCTTCCGCAGATATGGCTCTTGCGGGAATCGAAGCAAAGATCCCTGCCGACGAGTGCATCGATGCAATGCGTGAAGTAGGTGATGCAATGTCACGAGACCTTAAGGAAACCGCCACAGGCGGACTTGCAGCTACCCCTACAGGAAAGAAATACCGGGCCCAGGTCTTCGGTGAATAAAAAAGAAGGGGCAATTGCACGCCAGCCCCTTCTTTGAACAGTATTTCCTTGCAACATTGGAGAACTTGGGGTGAACGAATCACACGCTAGCCCCTTCTTTAAACCGTCTCATCATTTCATTTGTAAGGCTCAGATTATTGGGCTGAAGAACAATGTCCTCACGTTTTACCCACTCTGCGTATTTCAGCTCGCTTTCATCCATCCTGATCTCGGAATCCTCCTCTGCGTCGCAGTAGTATCCTGCCAGAATATCCTGAGCCATACCCCATGGCTGAGACTTATAGTACCGGATATTTTTAACCTTAACACCGGTCTCTTCCATAACCTCTCTTGCAACCGTTTCTTCAAGTGTCTCTCCAATCTCTGTGAAGCCGGCAACCAGAGCACTATGACTGTAGCCGATTTTATATCGCGTGATAAGTATAGAATCGCCTTTTGTAACCCCTACAATAACTGCGGGATTTATCCTCGGGTAAATAATGTTTCCGCACTTCGTGCATCTGAGAGCTCTCTCCCTATCATCCGGTTCAAGCCTTTCACCGCATTTTCCGCAGAAGACATTATCCGCATACCATTTCCAGAGATGATATGCAGTAAACACCGCAAACACTTCCTTCCCGGAGAAATGGTCACGGACTTCCCGGATGGAATAGTAATTAAAGCCTTCTTTTTCATAATGAATGTCATCAAGAGAAATAAAAAAACGTCTTTCATCCAGGGAAAAAAGATACACTGTGCGCTCAGCAGATATGTCTCCGGCCTCAGGAAAAATCATCTCTTCTTCTTTGTTTCCAAGGCACACCTTGCCTTCTTCCGAGAAGATCATAAGCGTATCTTCCGCTCTCATATCAATATTCATATATTGATTATTCAGTTTGCTTGGGTATATATCCTGTATCATATTATCTCCATAAAAAATATTCAAAATCCGACTGACAACTATATTGTAACACGTAATCAGAAGTATTGCCGAAAATCAAAAAACATGAAATACTAAAAGATACAGGATATCGGATTTCCTCAGAAATTCGGTATCCGTACTTGCTGTTTTTTGGTGCAAGCTCCGAAAGCTCTGTGCCGTTCTTCTCCGCCTCAGAAATGATCTGAGACCGTTGAATGACAAAAAGGAGCCGTCACACTGTGACGGCTCCAAATATTACAGTCATTGACACCAAAGGTCAGACACATTATCCAATGTATGCTACTGCGCTGTCACCTGCGATTCTACCAAATACGATGATATCAGCTACAGCATTTCCGCCGAGACGGTTAGCACCGTGAACACCTCCGGTAACTTCACCTGCTGCACTTCGACAATTATCCGGATAAACATTATCGTTTTGTTAATGATCCGAGGTATTCTTAATAAAAAACCAAGAATTCATCACTAATGTGCCGGACCAATCAGATGTTCAAAAGCTTGCTGTACTCCTGAAGTGCGCCCTCTGTTTCATGGGCAAGAACCTTCTTTGCGAGAGTCTTTCCAAGCTGAACGCCTTCCTGGTCAAAGCTGTTGATATTCCAGATGAAGCCCTGGAACATTACCTTGTTCTCGAAGTGAGCAAGAAGTGCACCGAGAGCCTTGGGATCAAGCTGATCACCGATAATGATGCTTGATGGACGGCCGCCCTCGAAATTCTTGTTCTTGTTTTCGTCAGACTTTCCGCAGGCAAATGCTACGATCTGGGCTGCAACATTGGCACAAAGCTTCTGCTGGCTTGTGCTGCCCTGGATGTCTACGTCATTCTCACACTGGTTGTTGCGGAATCCGATAAACTGAAGAGGCACGATGTCTGTTCCCTGGTGAAGGAGCTGATAGAAGCTATGCTGTCCGTTTGTTCCCGGCTCACCGAAGATAACAGGACCTGTTACATAATCGATAGGCTCACCGAAACGGTTAACGCTCTTACCGTTAGACTCCATGTCAAGCTGCTGAAGGTGTGCAGGGAAACGGCTGAGTGCCTGAGAGTAAGGAAGAACCGCTGTGCAAGGGTATCCAAGTACGTTTCTCTCATAGAAGCCGATAAGTGCATCAAGCATTGCAGGATTCTTTAAAGCATCCTTGTTTGTTGAGAGCTTGTCTTCTGCTGCCGCACCATCGAGGAAGTCTGCAAATACTTCCGGTCCGAAGGCAAGTGAAAGAACTGCACCGCCTACTCCGGAGGTACTGGAGTAACGTCCGCCGATATAGTCATCCATGTAGAAGGCTGTAATGAAATCATCACTGTGAGCAAGCGGTGATGTCTCTGAAGTAACAGCGATCATGTGCTTTGAAGCATCAAGACCGGCCTTCTTCAGGGCGTCCATAACAAAGGACTGGTTTGTAAGTGTCTCAAGAGTTGTTCCTGACTTTGAAACAAGTATGAAAAGTGAATGAGCAACATCGATTGAATTAAGTACAGCTGTTGCATCATCAGGATCAACATTACTGATGAACTTTGCCTCCATCTTGAAGGTATCATGCTTCTTTGCCCAGTTCTCAAGTGCAAGGTACATAGCACGAGGACCAAGATCACTTCCGCCGATACCGATCTGAACTACTGTTGTAAACTTCTCGCCTTTTGCATTGGCAATCTCGCCTGAGTGTACCTTGTTTGCAAACTCAGCGATTCGCTTCTGCTCGTTAACATAAAACTCACGCTTGTTTACTCCGTCTGCAACAACGTCCTTTCCAAGCTGACCTCTGGTGAGCTGATGAAGAACCATTCTCTTCTCGCCTGTATTGATAACCTCTCCCTCATAAAGAGCCTGATACTTTTCGGTAAGCTGAGCCTCATCAGCAAGAGCTGCAAGTGCCTTTAATACATCATCATCAACCTCTTTGGAAGCATAATTGTAAGTAAGACCTGCTGCCATCGGTACAGAATACCTGCCGACTCTCTCAGCGCCCTTTGCACCGGACATAGCCTCCACAAGATTAATGTGCTTAACATTTTTAAGTTCCTGATAAGACTTTAAAGTATCAAGATTGTTCCAGTTTGTCATGTTCAGATTCCTCCTTAACCATGTACCTTCATGGATTAAATTTGTCTGCTTTTTTATAAAAAAACCAACAGCTACATTATCGCTTTTATTGCGGCAAATCGCAAGAAAGAAATGCAGCTGAATACATTTGTTTAAACTGTCCTGCGTAGCCTCTTTTAAAACGTAACGGGCATTCGCGATTACTTTAGGCTTTCGGCAAGTGCTGTTGCAAGTTCCTTCAGCTGTGCCCTGGATGCATCATCCACAGAGGATGTCAGCTTAACGGAAGGCTCCAGTATGGTCATGTCCTTCATGGTGCCGAGGATCTCTGTCATCTTCTTTCCTGCCATCGATGCCCAGCTGCCGTTTTCGATAAGTCCAACCTTTCTTCCGGACAGATTATGGTTCTTAATGTCTGTAAGGAATGTATGCATATGGTCAAATATCTCTGCATTGTAGGTTGCACTAGCAAATACAAGTGTTGAATACTCAAATGCTGTGGAAAGCAGGTATGAAAAATGTGTTTTGGAGACATCAAAAACCTTTACGTCCTTAACACCAAGCTCCGCGAGATCCATAGCGAGAATGTCGGCGGCATTGGCAGTATTTCCGTAAACCGAGCCATAGAAAACAGCAACTGAATTCTTTTCCGGAGTATAGGTCGCCCACTTGGTATAGAGATCAATTATCTTTCCGAAATCGCTTCTCCAGAGATGGCCGTGGAGAGGGAGAATCATCCTGATATCAAGAGCTGCTGCCTTCTTAAGAAGTGCATTGGTCTGTACGCCGTATTTTCCGACGATATTGACATAATATCTTCTGGCTTCAGACTTCCAGTCCTGATCCCAGTCCACTTCATCGGCAAAAATGTTTCCGCTCATTGCACCGAAGGTTCCGAAAGCATCTGCCGAGAACAGTGTACCTGTAGCAGATTCGAAAGTCACGATAACCTCCGGCCAGTGAACCATAGGTGCCGTGAAGAAATTAAGTGTATGATGGCCAAGCTCAAGTGTATCCTTTTCCTTTACTGCGATACCTTCAACCTTGATGTGATAGAACTGGTCGATCATCTGTATGGCTTTCTGAGATGCCACAATCTTCATCTCCGGATATCTCGAAAGGAGTTCAGGAATGCAGGAACAATGATCCGGCTCCATATGCTGAACCACCATGTAATCAAGGGTCCTGCCCGCAAGGACATGGTCGAGATTATCCAGGAACTGACGAGAAACGGCATCATCTATTCCATCCATAAGACAGGTCTTGTCGTCAAGGATCACATAATTGTTATAAGACATGCCCGCCGGCACGGGATAAACATTTTCAAAAAGCTCCAGCCTTCTGTCGGAAGCTCCCAGCCACCAAATGTCTTTCTGTACTTCTCTCACATTGTACATAATGTTTCCTCCTAAATATGTATTTTTTCAGGGACGTAGAAAATACCTAATCTAAACTCTTGTAAGGCACCATCCCAACTGCCAATGTTTAGTCATATTTAACCACCATTATAAACCATCGAAAACCTATTGGACATTATTTTAATCAACTGTAATTCACTTTTTTTACAGTATTTTTAACCTCCTGAGGTTATATGGTTCAGACAAATATAAACTATCCTTATTGTTTTTCCTTTATTCTTGCCAACAGTTCCTTATTGCGCTCCAGCATGTTATAGATACCGTCCTCCGAAAGAATACCCCTTTTCAGTCTCTCGGGAAGTTTACCCTTTTCGTCCATGGCGAAGTCATCCTTCCATTGCTGACTTGTATAATACTTTTCCAGTACCTGTATCTCAGTCTGGAATTCTTCATACTCAGCCATCTTCTTTTCAAGAGCGTCCATCCTCTGTATCGCCCTGTCAAGGATTTCTTCCATCTCATTAAGGTGCTTTGGAATATTCTCGGCTGCAAAACGATCCCTGTACTGCTTTTTCTTTTCACTGTACTTCTTTTCTATCTCTGTGTAAGGAATCCGGATCTGTTCTGCTTCAATTTTACCAAAGACATATTGAAGGGCTTCATCATCGGATAGTTTCTCCTCTGACTGTTTCTTATATGCCTCATACATCCAGCTGCCTATCTTTTCTTTCTGTACGGTCTTTAACTGACTGTACGTTTTATCCACCTGTGAGATCTGTCCCTCTGCCATATTTTGTTTGTTCATAGCCTAATCCCCTCATTTCTTCATTCCTGACCGTATCAATTTTACCATAGAAATCTTCAATATTATCGTCTTACTGAATCTGATTTGTTAGAATAAATATACAATCTTCTGATATAGGACGCGTTCTGAAAAAGAACACAATGTAGTTATAAAGGGCACTCAGCATTCTCCTACAGAGAAAGGAATTACCTAAACATGGGCACTTCACAGAAATGGTTCATTGCCATCGATCTAAAATCATTTTATGCCAGCTGCGAACTTACAGAAAGAAAATACGATGCTCTGACCACAAACCTTGTAGTAGCGGATGCATCAAGGACCGAGAAGACGATATGTCTTGCTGTCAGCCCATCCCTGAAGGCTTACGGGATCAGCGGCCGCGCCAGGCTCTTTGAGGTCATCCAACGCGTGAAGGAAGTCAATGAAGAACGTCTCAGAAACGCAATCCGGCTTGGTGTGGCAGTGAAAGATGAGAGCACAGGTAAATATGGTTTCTCCTCTGCCTCTTATGACAGAGAGGCACTTGAGGCTGACCCCTCTTTGGAACTATCCTATATCATAGCTCCTCCGAGAATGAAACTGTATGAGCAAATAAGTACCAGAGTCTTCTCCATATATCTCCGCTTCGTTTCCGCAGAGGACATCCACGTCTACAGCATCGATGAATGTTTTATCGACGTTACCGGTTACCTCAAAACCTACTCTCTCACTGCCCATGAACTGGCAATGAAGATGATCCGGGAGGTTTTGGATGAAACCGGGATAACTGCTACCGCCGGCATTGGCACCAATATGTATCTTGCAAAGATAGCCATGGATATAGTTGCGAAGCACGCTCCTGCTGACGAACAGGGTGTACGTATAGCAGAGCTTGATGAAATGAGATATCGGAAGCTCCTTTGGTGCCATACTCCTCTCACTGACTTCTGGCGGGTGGGACGAGGCATAGCCAAAAGGCTTGAAAGCATGGGGATTTATACCATGGGTGATATAGCAAGACAGAGTGAAGTGGATGAGTCTTCCCTGTACAAGGCCCTGGGTGTTAATGCTGAACTCCTGATAGACCATGCCTGGGGATGGGAACCTACAGAGATAGCAACCATCAAATCCTATA
This sequence comes from Oribacterium sp., assembly GCA_017627595.1. Classification (GTDB taxonomy): domain Bacteria; phylum Bacillota; class Clostridia; order Lachnospirales; family Lachnospiraceae; genus Oribacterium. The sequence goes on from JAGAGL010000020.1 coordinate 26,982, forward strand.
AGCCTGAAACGAACAGTTTGTCATCCGGACAGGTTCTGATGGAACCCTATGACAGCACAGATGCCCGTTTGATCGTACAGGAAATGACAGAGCTTCTGGTTCTTGATTTAGTGCGTAAAGGTCTCGTAACAAAAAGGATCGAACTGACCCTCGGTTATGACAGGACAAGCATTGAATATGAGTATAAAGGAAGATCTCCTCAGGATTCGACCTTTAGGAATACGAAGACAGGAAAAAGATATACCGGAAAAGTGACGATGGATCCATATGGTCGCCCCCTTCCGTACCATGCACATGGCACAGGAAATATCGACCGGTGGACGAGTTCCACAAAACGGATCATGGAGGTGATGCTTGAACTGTATGACCGTATCGTCGATCAGTATCTTATGATCCGCCGCGTTAATGTTGTTGCCTGTGATCTGATACCTGAAGATAAGATACCTGCCGGCGCTCCTTTCCAGATGGATCTCTTCACGGACTATGAAACTCTGGAGAAACAGAAATCCGCAGAGGATGCAGAAGATAAACGGGAAAAAAACCTGCAAAAGGCAACGCTGCTTTTGCAGGAAAAATTCGGCAAGAATGCTGTACTTAAGGGAATGAATCTGAAAAAAGGTGCCATGACCATTGCAAGGAACGGCCAGATCGGCGGTCACAAAGCAGAATGAGATATGTAATGTAAAATATACTTTTCATCACTATTTTTGATGCCGACTCAAAGCGGAGGAATGGAGAATTATATGACAAAAGGAATAACAAATAAAGAACCGGATCCGGAGATAATTTATGCGGACATTTTTCACCACCCTCACTGGCAGAGTCCCACAAGACCTCACATGAGTCTCTATGACCGTGCCGCTCAGTTTGCTCCGTTCGCTGCACTGACAGGATATGAGGACATGGTGAGCGAGGAAGCCAGGAGAGTAGAAAAGGAAGCAGGTTTTTCCGCAAAAAATCCTCCTTCCGTGACTTTTGATCCGGGGTCTGTCTAGTACATCGAATAATAAGTATCTGACACATTATGTGCTGCTTTATAGTTGTAATACGTAATCGGAATGACAGTTAAATGTACCAGATACTTAAAATATGCTGTACTAGTATCCACCGTGGACAGTTCCGGCAATGAATAATCAACGATAGCCTGCAAAACTTGAACACCCACCCGCATAGCGGGTGAATTTATGTGCCACAGGCTTGATCGTTTTGCTGCCGGCAAAACCTGAAGCAGCGCATGGCACGTGGTCTCGACCTGCAAAACTAAAAGACCCTGTCGGACTATTCCGACAGGGTCTTCTATTTGCGTAGGATTTATCTATAAAGGAGAGGTTTTTCCATTATATTTGTTTTAATCAGATTCCGAATTCCTGTGCCCAGTATGTTCTTCCGTTCTGAGTTGTTGTTGAGATTGCGCATGTTGTGAAGTCAGGCTTTAAGATGTTTGCTCTGTGTGTAGGTGATGCCATCCATGCGTTTACTACGTCGTCTGCTGTGTTGTAGCCTTCTGCAAGGTTCTCGCCGTACTGAAGATCTGCATTTACTGTGTACCAGTCTGTTCCGTCCGGTCTTGTGTGTGAGAACTTGGTTGTGATCTCGTTTGCTCTTACTACTGATGTTGTCTCAAGAGATGCGCTGTGCTGTACTGCTGAAAGTCCGTTTGCTATTCTTATCTCGTTAACCTTTGCAAGTGCCTGAGCCTCAAGGTCAGTCTGTGCAAAAGATGTA
>JAGAGL010000021.1:0-15971 GCA_017627595.1 Oribacterium sp.
ACCGTTAAACTCGCTTCTTCTCAAGCCTGCTGTCCAGTAATCCACACCAGATTGATCTGCATCTCTTTCCATCGCGAGGGTATAGAATCTTCCTACAAAACCCTGCACCTGATTAACGGTATCCATATCCACGGAACCACGTTCTATGCCATAATCTGCACAGATACCGGTATACTCAGGAGATGCGATAAAGGATGCTACAAGTTGGTACTTGGACATACCGTTCTGCATCTGCTCTTTCCAGTATGCATAGCCGGAAGGATCCTCTGCCGGATCACGATTCATCAGTAACTTGTACAGAGCATCAATAAAGTCCTCATTGCTGCGGTTCTTGTCCATGGATTCCTTGCTGAAAACAAAGAATTCAGCAACCTGTGCTCCGGACCAGGATTTGTTTTCCAGTCTCTTCGTCCATTCTGCCGCACCGTCACTGTCCGGAGTTCTTTCCAGCCAGACCGTATAGATCCGGTTTACAAAAGATTCTACCAGTTCATGGGAATCCGGTTCCGGTTCCGGCTCGGAGGCTTTTGTTACGGTTACCGCGCATACATCGGTTTTTCCACCATCATTTGTTGTTACCGTGATCGTTGTTGTTCCTTCCGCTACTGCAGTTACCTTACCGTTACTGTCTACTGTCGCTACTGCAGTATCTTCCGATTTCCAGGTTACCGTCTGGTTCGTTGCATCAGCAGGGGATACTGTTGCCGTAAGATCAACCGTCCCTCCTTCTGCACAGGTGATCGAAGTCTGATCCAGACTCACACCTGTTACATTAACTTTCTCTCTCGTCCATTTTGCAAAGAGTTCCAGATCCTTGCTCACCGCACTCTTGAAATTGTATGCCTTCGTGCAGCCTGCATCCGTATACCAGCCACCGAATACCCAGCCTTCCGCGGTCGGATCCTCCGGTCGTTCTATCGAATCCGCTTCCTCTACCAATACCGCTGCGATCGCCTTACCGTGACCGTTCATATTAAAGGTTACGGTATAGAACGTTTTCGTCGAAGCGATGACAGCCTTCACAACTGGCTGATCCGAATCCGCGGATTCAAAAAGAGCTATTTGACTCGTGTAACCTGATCTCGAATCTTTTTTGATAACAGCGCCTTCCGGAGATACCACCTCCACCTTGCTTCCAAGTGTTATGGTCGCACCGTTAAACGTTCTCAAAACACCAACGGAACTTGTTGCCGGGACCTCCAGATCCAGCGTGCCGCCCGCAATTACGATATCGATATAATCGCCACAGATACCTCTCGCCCATCCCTTTACCGTAATATCTCCGTCCAAGGTAAGGGTTTTACCGTCCCTCGTTGTTCCCCTTGCAAGGATTCCGGTGTTTTTTCCATCCGTCAGCAATGTAGGTTCAACAGTTACCTTACCCTTGATCGTAAGGGACATATCTTTCACAAAGATACCTGCGTAAAGCACACCGCCTCTGAATGCATATCCGTCGTTGATCACTGCATCATGAAATGTCAGTGTGTTTGTTTTCGGATCATAACTGGCCGTACCAGACGTACAGGGAATGGAATCCATGTTTCCGCTTTTGACCTGAACATTGCCAACCCAAAGGTTATAAGATTCCTCTACCGGTTCCGGCACCTCTTCCCTGTTTTCCTTACCACAGCTGCATGTCCATACCGTATATCCGTCTTCAACGGTTGCTGCTGCCCCGCTGCAATCCGGGCAAAGACCGCAGTCCGCACAGAAAGCATCGGTACATTCCTCACACTTGAAGCACTCCGGACACTGCTGCAGGCTCTCACAACGAAGACATGTTTCATGGCAGTCCGGACATACGGTTCCTTCATGACAGTCACTGCAGGTTTGACATCCGTTACAGAAATCACCGTCACATTCATCGCATTTCACGCTGCAATTCTCACAGATCAATGTGCAATCCGCACAGCGAAGGCAATCCTCACACTGGTTGCTTGCGTTACAGTTCCCACAGGTCTGATGGCACTCCGGACAGGTGGTCTCTCCGTTGCAGTTGCTGCAATTCCAGCAATTTTCACAAAATCCGTCATCACATTCCGCACAGATCGCTCCGCAATCCTGACAGATGCCTACACAATCTTCACATTTAAAGCAATCATGACACTGGTTTTTCGTCCCGCAATCTAAACAGGTTTCGTGGCAATCCGGGCACACCTGGCCCCCGTTACAGTCACCACAGTGATTGCAGCCCTGGCACCAGTCATCATCACATTCCTTACATTTCTCCCCGCAATCTTCGCAGATTACCGTGCAGTTCTCACACAGATAACAGGTACTGCACTGAGATTCGTAATTACACTTCAGGCATGATTCATGACACTCCGGACATGCCGTTCCGTCATTACAGTCACTGCAGGTACCGCAGCCGAGGCAGAAATCATCGTCACACTCCTGACACTTTTCACCACAGTCACCACACACATCCGTACAGTCCTGACAGTAGTGGCAGTTATAGCACTGCTCCTTGGTATCACACTCAAAACAACTCTCATGACACCCCGGACAGGTCGTTTCCCCATTGCAGGCACTGCAGGTATTGCATCCGTTACACCAGTCATCATCGCACTCTTTACAGTGCTCCCCACAGTCTTCACAAATGGTCGTACAGTTCTCACAAAGATGGCATTCATAACACTGCTCATTCGAGTCGCATTCAAAACAACTCTCGTGGCAATCCGGGCAAACGGTTTCACCATTACAGTCACCACACCGGTCACAGCCGGAACACCAGAATTCTTCCCCGCATTTATCGCAGATATCACCGCAGCCGTTACACAGTTCTGCACAGGCCGCACAGGAATGGCACTCCTGACACTGCCCTTCCGCTCCACACTCCTCACAGGTTCCATGACACCCGGGGCAAGCCGTTCCTCCGTTACAATCACTGCAGTGGTTGCAGCCTTCACACCAGCCGTCATCACAATCGATGCATTTATCCCCACAGCCTTCACAGATGGTAGTACAGCCTACACAAAGATAACATTCTTGGCACTGGCCTTCCGCTCCGCATTCCATACAGGTCTGACCACACCCCGTACAGGCCGTTCCTCCGTTACAGTTTTCACACAACTCACAATTATAACAAAAACCGTCATCGGAGCATTCCGTACACTTTTCTCCACAGCCTATACAGATTGTACCGGCACAATTTGTACAGCGATAGCATCCCCAGCACTGCTCATCCTTTTCGCACTCAAAACAGGTGCCATGGCAATCCGGGCAGGCGGTATCTCCGTTACAGTCGCTGCAGTAACTGCAGCCCTGACAGAAACCGTCATCACATTCTTCGCAGATCTTATAGCAATTGGCGCATACAACCACACAATCATAGCAACGGTTGCAGCTTTCACAGAATTCATCACAGCAAGCGGTGCAATGCTCCCCACAGCCCTCACATACTGTACTGTCTCTCGCGCCGCAATCCTTGCAGGCATCATCATCACAGAATTTGCACAGTCCGTCTACGATCTCTCCGACACAACTCTCACATCTGCTGCAACTATCGCAAATGTCCGAACAGTTGATGCAGTGCTCCCAGCAATCCACACACATCGTGACTTCTTCTTCACAGGCACCGCAACAGGTCGTGTGATGTTCCCAATAACAGTCATTGTCACACTCCGGTCCGCAGCCGCCGCAGTTATCGCATAAATAATCGTCTGTTCTGCCCTTCCCGCAGTATACGCAATAACCATCCCATTCCGCATTCGCATAGAGCGTAAAATGGTTTGCAACCACACCTAATTCATTCGAAACTTTTGCCAACGCATCCGTTTCCGTCTCGCCGAAGTCCTCCGCCACGCCTTCCGCTATGGCTTCTCCGGCATGCTCGTGCTCATGATCGTGATCATGCGTATGGGGCAGTGTCTCCACCTGCGGACCAAAACTCAGATCGAGCACCATCACGCACATCATCAGCCGCGCAAAAAATGTTCTCAACTTCCTTCCCATTTTGTCCTCCTTCTTTGTTTTAAAATTTTTTCTCACTTGAAAAGGGCATACTGCGCCCAATCGTTTGGGTTCCATACTAATGCAATATAAAAAATCCCACTACCTCCAAAAGTAGGTAATGGGACGTAAAAGATTCTATAAATATAATTAATAAGTTTTGTGCATTATGCTCAAGTCACTCAGTCATTGATCACCAGACCAAGATGCCTTGCCTTCACAGCCAATTCCAACCGGCTGTGATAGCCTGTCTTTTGCAGCATATTGGAGATATGCATCTTGATCGTAGACTGTTCCAGTCTCAGTTTATCGGCAATCTCCTTATTGGACAGACCGGCAACCAATTCGCGCAGTATATCGGTCTCACGATCCGTAAAATCCGTGCTTATGGTGTTTCCGATCTCAATCTTTATCTGCTCTGTCGGATATACCGTCTCGCCTGCTGCCACCCGCTGCATAATATCCAGTATGGGCTGTTCCTGCACTTCTTTCTGCCAGAAGCCTTCCACGCCGATCTCTCTTGCCCGCTTCTCATAGGATATCTCCGGCATGGATGTGATCACTATGATCTTCGTATCCGGTTTATTCTCTTTGATCAGCGCAGCCGCATCCAGCCCATTCATACTGCCCGGTATCAGCACGTCCATCAATACCAGGTCTGCTTCGTTCTTTTCCAAAAATCGTACCGCCTGCAGGGCCGTCGGATAAGATGCCGTCAGGGTAAATCCCTCCGCCTGTTCCACTGCATTCTCCAATATCTCTCTTATCATGCGGAAATCCTCCGCTATCACAACTCTGCACTTCATCCTCTGTCTCCTTCCTGATCTCTTGGCAGGATGATCTTTAATTCATACGCCGGCACAGAGCAGATCTCCATGCTTCCGCCCGCATTTTCCACCTCATTACGCAGGTTGGTAAGGCCGCCGCCTTCCCGGATCTCTTCTTCCGGCTGCTTCCCGTTATTGGTGAAACTGATCACATAACTTTCCCCGGTCGTTCTCACTGCTATGGTTGCCTCCGTTCCGTCGGCATGCTTTAAGGTGTTGCCTATATGCACGGAAACCGCTGCATCCACTATGGGGATCAGTTTCTGCTCCGTCGGAAGTTCACCGATCAGATCCAGTTTGATGCCCAGCCGGTCGGCCTCCTTCGATATCACATAATAAGGCTGCTCCCATTCCTCCGGACTGTCATCGATCAGATGCCGTATATTCTGCTTCCAGAAACGGATCATATGCTCCTTATCCACGCTTCCCGGAGTGACCACGCATCTTTTTGCGGTCAGTATACACTGGCCAATATTGTTATGCAATTCCGTCTTCAGTTTTAACAACTCCCGGTTCATTGTCACATATTCTATGGTCACCATCAGGTTCTTCAGTCGTGCGTTCAATACCCTTGCCCTGTCCTGGCGCTTTTTCAGTTCTTCCGTAAGTTCGCATTCCCTGCTGATATCCACGGCGGTCAATTCTGTCAGTTCCGTACCTTCTATCTCTATATTCTTTTTTCGGATCTCAAATATCCTGCCGCGGCTGTCCCTGATCGTAAGTCCGGAATCTTTCCCTGACAAAGATGCGTCTGAAGCTCCTTCTAGTCTTTCGTATGCCTGCGTAACATCCACTACCACGGTTCCGAAAAGGTCACGGAAAAGCCCGATCGCCGTTTCATTCACCATAAGTGTGCTGCCTTTTTTTGTATAAATAAGGATCCCTGTAGGAAGCCGGTCTATAGCCTCCTTTACGGACATAGCAGAAATATGGTTCTTTTGCCACCGCCTGATCCGCACGCCCATATAGAACGAATACAGCATAAGAGCAGCCAATACCGCTATCAGGGAAAAAAGAGGTATCTCAAAATCAGGCGATATATCCTTTTCCTGTATCATCACGAGGAACTGGAAGATCAGAAAAGTGATCCCAAACATCAGCCCCGGTATAAGTACATCCGTGACCTTTCTTACCAGAGTCAGCATTTTTAAAAAAAAGTAGAAATACAGAAAAAGTATTAATTCGGTAAATATCAGGATGATCCCTCTTTGGATCACGGTAAGTTCCGTATAACTCATACATCCGCCTCCATTCGTATATAGAAGGTTTCATCCTCGTACTTTACGGAAAGCCTTGCACCGTACTCCTTCCGTTTTTTATCCTTCCATGCCGGCGTGACTGCCCCTGCCACGGCATCCGTGGAGATCAGCATATCAAAGCCCGTTTCACAGTTGATGTTCACATCGCAAAAGTTTACGGAGATCCATACGTCTTCCAACACGTTTTCATAGAGTTCAAACACCAGCAATACAAACTTTGAGGACAGTTTTCTCTCTCCTTTAAACTGCAGTTCCCCGCCGCTGCCCTTCAGTTTCAGATATTCCATGGTTTCGGATATGGCCAGGCGCAGTTCACCGCTGTCGATCAGTCCGCTCTCATCCGAAAGCAGCATCATATTCCCCGTCCTTTTTATACAGGCACTCAGAAATGCTGCATAGATCAGATCCTCCGTGGCACTGTCCGGTTCCTTTTTTTCCAACAGATCATTTACCTGTATCGCCGTGGTACGTACCGCGCTGGCGACATTGTTATAAAGCCGGTTGCGGGTCTCTATCCGCACACGCTCGCTTCTCACTTCATTTTCCTGGCAGATCAGATCATTCTCATCCTCCAGTTCATTTGTCACTTCCTCTATCTCGTGATTCAGCCGGCTGATCGTGCTGATATCTTCCAGCCACCTGATATATCCTCCGCAGACTTCCTCTTTTCTGAGACGAAAATCTTCATTTTGCTCCTCCGGAATCCAATCCTGTGACCACAATGCCGCTTTATCACCGTTTTCATAGATACATGCTTTCAATCCGGAATACCAAAAAACCTTACGGTAGGCAGAATTGGCCGGGATCAGTCCGATCACTATGGCACTCTCAAATCCGGTAATGAACGGAAGACAAAACGCCTCCTGAAAATGAAACAGTTTATATCCGAATAATTTGGGCGCCCCTCCGTTTACCAGATACCATATAAGAAGGCCGAAGCCTGCAATAACGCACAGAACCGGCACATACCAGAGTCTTTTTGCTGATCTTAAGCCACACTTGCGTACCATTATGCTTATGGCTCCCAAGCCCATGATCACCTGCCATATGATCACCACAAAATACAACCATCCGCGCGTATACTCCTTATCGGGCAGCACCGTGATCCGAAACAACTGCGAATGCAGGGAATTGGTCATTACGGCGATGCACAAAAGCAGCCAGAGGACAAGCAGTACCATTTCCATCCTATTGTTAAAACGCTCACTTCGGACAGGTTCTATCCGGGCAGCCGAAAAAAACACAAACATGGGTATCGCCGTCATCGCTATATAATAGGAATACCATATATGCTCAAGGACTCTCAATTCTCCGTCGAAAAAGGAGAATTTACACATACGCAGGAAAAACAAGAGCACCATAAACACACAGGCGATCAGGATACGCCTGCGCACCTTTGCGTTCAGAATCCTGCGATTTAAGGAAAGGGCCCATAGGATTATCATGGCGCAGTAACTGAACAACGCCAAATGATGGGGCATAAACCGTTTCACCGGTATCCCGGTAAAAACGATACCGGCCAAAAACAATACCGCAAACACAGCATATAATCTTTTGTCAATAAATTTAAGGCGTTCCATTATCCTCCTCATCATCCCGGGTGCAACGCACACTCTATGAGATAATGTATCAAATAATGAAACGCCTGACTACCTCCAAAAGTAGATATTTCTTTTTTCAGTTAACGGATTCCTTATAAACTTCCGCGTTCAATACCATAATCAGCGCAGATACCAGTAAACTCAGGTGAAGTAATAAAGCCGTTAAGCACCTGTTCTTTTGTCATGCCATTAGCCATATTGCCCAACCAGTATGCCTTTCCGCCATCATCGGAGGGTCTGCCCATCATTACCTGGTACAACAATTCAATGTATTTTTCGTTGCTGATATTTCTTTCTGTCATTTCCTTACCAAAGAAGAAGTTTGCCGCTATGGATGCACCGTTAAAGTCACCTCTTCTCAGACCGGCCGTCCAGTAATCTACGCCCGACTGATCAGCATCTCTTTCCATAGCCAGAGTGTAGAATCTCTGAACAAAGTTCTGAACCTGATTAATGGTCACCATGTCCATATCACCGCGTACAATACCATAATCCGCGCAGATACCGGTATACTCGGGTGAAGCAATAAATCCCGCTACTACCTGGAATTTTGACTGTCTTCCACTGTTCATTTCCTCAACCCAGTACTTATAGCCTTCCGGGTCTGCAACCGGATCTCTGTTCATCAGCAGTTTATACAATGCATCAACAAAAGCCTCATTGCTACGGTTCTTGTCCATAGATTCCTTACTAAAAACGAAGAATTCAGCAACCTGTGCCCCGGACCATAATCTGTTTTCCAATCTCTTCGTCCATGCTTCCGCACCATCACTATCCGGTGTTCTCTCCAACCAGACAGTATAGATACGATCAACAAACGAAACCACCTTTTCGTGTGAACCCGGTGTAATTTCTCCTGTTACCGTCACTTCGCAGTTTGCTGTGAAATTACCATCCTCTGTCGTTACCGTGATTATTGTAGTTCCGGCACTTATTGCAGTTACTCTTCCGTAGGCATCCACAGTTGCTACTGATTTATCATCACTACTCCAGATTACAGACTTACTTGTAGCATTAGCCGGTGTTACAGTTGCAGTCAGACTTTCACTTTCTGATACAGATAGTGAAAGTTTAGACTTATTCAATAATACACCAGTTACATTGGCCACATTGGACGGATCCGTAATAGTAACCCATAAAGGTTCATTCGGTCCAATATTGCAACCACCATAAGCCTTTGTTCCTATATCCTCTGCATATACCCATATTTCCTGCTGACCACGCTCAGGGACTTCAACATAGCAGTCAAAACCATGATCGTTAGTAATTCCATACTTCTCATTAATATCGCTTCTTTCTTCAAAAGTTGCGGGAATGATCTGTCTTGCATTTTCTGAATTGTATTGTCCGCCAATATAAATTGATACAGGGACGTATGCAGACTCATCATCATAGTCAAATGCCCACCCCTTTACATGAATTGTTCCGGCACCACCTTCAGCAACCTCTACAGCACCGTTTACAAAGTTTCCTCCATAATTTACATTACAGATTCCTACGATATGAGAACCGGTGCTTCCATCTATCGGATATCCGGTAGATAACTTATAAGAATAAGAAACAACTTTATTATCCTGATTACCCACTACAATAGTCACGGAATCATTGTAAGTACTCCGACTTATTACGATACCACCGGTTTCAGGGCCATCTGCATCGTTACCATTGGTTTCGATTACAACAAAATCGCCCCACTGCGGAATATACTTATCTACTTTTCCACCACCACTATATTCATTATAACTCCAAGTATAACTTACTTTATCCTGCCAACGCCCCTGTCCCTGGAACCACTGGATAATCTTAGTAACATTCGCATATTCCGGCCATACAGAAGTGTCAGCACCTGCTGTACGATAACACCAGTTTGCAAAGTACGCTGCCCAACCACCACTATTGCTTGTATATTTACTACTGCCAACCGTACCAATTTGTTCTTCAGCAATACTGGCCACTGAAAAAGGTGTGTACTCTTTAGGCACAAGGGAAGATTGATTGGATGTATTACGCTTATTATGTCTAATTCCACGCCATTTGTCTGTATTGTTTCCCGGGGTAATATGAGTACTCAAAAAACTTTTTGTAAGTTGAGTACCATTACGCCCCCATCGTATAACACAATCACCATTTGGATGCCCTAAAGTATCAGCATAATTGCATTCTGTTACTATTACTCTATCTCCTTCTATACCTGTAACAACAACTGAATGATCAACTGAGTCAGAAATAGAATACCGAATATAATCTCCTACTGCTAATGAATTTATTGATCCATCTTCCCACTCTCCTGACCATATACCGGTTCCAAATATCTCATAACACATTAATTTCGCATATCCCATGCATTGTTTGGCGCCATCATATTTTTTGCTATTACATACTCCATTGCTATGATTGCAGTGCGTTCCTGTAGTTGTCCAATAACTACCTTGAGGATAAGATGCTTTTAATTGATTAATCCTATTTTGTATTTCATCATATGTGAAATATCCATCCCCATTACTATCAGCGGATCCTACTAATTCTGCTTCCTCAAATTCTGCCTCTACGTATTCACTGTCACCTTCGAAAGAAAATTCTTCATCATCACTTTGAATCAAGCCTTCTGCACAAACCCCATGTTCTTCTGAATTATCAAGATCATCCTCAGGCCCTTCCGCAAGATCTCCAACAACACCTTCATCAGTTTCTTCATCTTCTTCTGATGTCGTCTGTTCCTCTGTGGTATTTTCTTCTGAGTCTTCTTCAAGAACCTGCTCTATTACAGCCTCGCTCTCGCTTGTCGCCTCCTCCGGAGCCGCAAAAACCATCCCCTCACTCAATTGCGAGGCGAGCATGATCATCGACATCCCAACGCCCAGTTTTTTCAACCATTTGTTTGCCATCTCATTACCTCCTGGTACAAGTCATAGTATTGCTATGGTTCAATACTTTTTTGTGAAAGATTACCCAAAACAACATAAATATTATAACCCACATTATATATTTTTTACATATTGCATATTCAACAACATTAGATCTTGTGAATTGTATAACTTTTCATCAATAAATCATTTTCCTGTACTCCGCCTGACGATATGGTCATATCGATTGAAAATATTTTTACTAGAAAGTCCAGGTCTTATTAGCGTTTAGTCCGAAGGAATTATCCGTAATCTTTATACTTTATTATAAACTTTTTCACCATCATAAAAAGGGCTGCCATAACAGACAGCCCTTTTCGAAATCTATTGGTTACTCAGCGCCTAATTCTTTATAAACTTCCTCTTTCAATCCCATAATCGGCACATATGCCGGTAAATTCCGGAGATGTGATAAAACCGTTCAGTACCTGCTCTTTTGTCATACCGTCTGCCATATTGCCCAGCCAGTATGCCTTTCCGCCCTCATCAGAAGGTCTGCCCATCATCACTTGGTACAGAAGTTCGATATATTTCTCGTCGCTGATATGTTTCGCATTCATTTCATCGCTAAAGAAGAAGTTTGCAGCAATGGATGCACCGTTGAAATCACCTCTTCTCAGACCTGCTGTCCAGTAATCTACGCCTGCCTGATCCGCGTCTCTTTCCATGGCCAGAGTGTAAAATCTGCCGACAAAACCCTGCACCTGATTAACGGTATCCATATCCACGGAACCACGCTCAATGCCATAATCCGCGCAGATACCGGTATACTCCGGTGATGCGATAAAGGATGCTACAAGCTGGTACTTGGACATACCGTTCTGCATCTGCTCTTTCCAATATGCATAACCGGAAGGATCCTCTGCCGGATCTCTATTCATCAGCAACTTGTACAGAACATCAATAAAGTCCTCATTGCTGCGGTTCTTATCCATAGATTCTTTGCTGAAAACAAAGAATTCAGCAACCTGTGCTCCGGACCAGGACTTATCTTCCAGTTTTTTAGTCCAATCTGCCGCACCGTCACTGTCCGAAGATCTCTCCAGCCAGACGGTATAAATACGATCGACAAACGAAACTACCTGCTCATGCGGATCCGGAATGAATTCTATTTTCACTGTCACTTCGCATTTTGCAGTAAATTCACCATCTTCTGTCGTTACTGTAATAATCGTAACTCCAGGTGATAATGCCGTTACCTTTCCGTTAGCATCCACTGTTGCTACTGTTTCATCAACACTGCTCCAGGTCACAGTCTTGTTTGTTGCGTTTTCCGGATTTACTGTTGCTACCAGCATTTCACTTTCATCTACCGCCAGTTCTAATTCTGACTTATTCAGGATCACACTTTCCACATCCATTGTAACTGACGACTCTTCCATAACTTCCACTTCACAGATTACCGTATAATTACGATCTTCTGTCGTTACTGTAATAATTGTAGTTCCTTCCTTAACTGCTGTAATATTTCCGGTTTCATCAACAATCGCAACATCTTCATTTTCTGATCCCCATATTACAAAATTATGTCGTTCTCCTTTAGAAGTTATCGCCGTTGCACTGAGTTGTTCACACTCTCCTATCTTTAAAATCAACTTATCTTTACTTAACTCTACTGTTCCACCAGCCCTAAAAAGATATTCCAGTTCACCAGTATAATTACCAGACAAAGTTGCTTTTAAAATATATGTTCCAGTGTTTAACTTTTCAACATATACTTCATAGGATGTTGAGGGAATCTTTTCTCCTTCGTGATCTAATACCTCCGTTTCAAATTGATAATCACCATCCACAATCATCAAACTTTTTACAATCAACTCATTTGCATAAGGTATAATTTCAGAACACTTCTCTTCCCCACACAAAGAACAAATTTCGAAAACTCCACCATCCTTAGAATTCTCTTCACCAGTGATTGCCTTGTTTTGTATTGATTCTACATACTGGTGTTCTGTAGTATCTATTGTTATCGGGGTTGAATACTTGATATCCAGTCTGGAAGTTCCCCAATAAAGCATCCCTGTTTCGGTAATGCCACATAAGCATTCTTCGCTACCATCCCTGTTAACAAACCCCAAAAAACACTCCATATCATACTGTTTATGAAAATTTCGATCATATACTGTTGTCCTTCCCTTAGGAGCATTTTGGCCGGACCAGGTAAGCGCATATCCATTCTTCATACAATATACATTATCAAAATACGCATCTTCTATAACCGTCATATAACTAATAACTTGAAATTCACTATCCATTTCAATCTTAATTATATCACCTTCTTTTTGGCCAAAAGCTAGATACCCATCCTTGCTCTCTTTCATAAACAGCAATTCTATTCCGCTTAATTGCCATAAACGCTTTTGTTCCACCAGTTCCTCATTCAATAATACCGGATCCAAACCGGTTTGCTGGCATATATATCCACAATCAATCGGTATGACCATATCCCAATAATCATACTCTCCATCATTTGGTCGCAGGTAGGTTTTATTGTCAGTAACAGTCATTGTGTCTGTATCAATAATTCCGCCCCAAAAGCATATCTTATTGCCATTCTGACAGATGTAATCCGGCCAGTATAATTTCCACCCTTCCATACCTTTCACAGATTTTAGCAGATGTAAATCGCTATCAAATATAAAGATTTCATCTGATTTTCCATATGTCAACAAAACATATTTCCCATTATCCATTCTTGAAAAAGAACTAATATAATAATTTTTCGAGTCATCCGCAGATACTGCAGGGTCCTCAACAAGAATGGTTTCTTTTACCAATTCGCCGGTTTTTCCGTCTAATGTACATGCAACAATTCCAACTCCCACTTTATTTGCGGGCACAATAATGGTGTTGCTCTCTCCTTGTATTGCTACACAACTCATATTAGACGCACAAAATCCACCATAACCTTCTTTTTCGAATACCGCAGTACCTTCCCATACGTCGCCTTGCATGGTATGAATTCCATCAACTATGATTTCTCCGGAGGATGAACCATAAGACGTAACAAACATTCCTGCCGGAAATACCAGTTCATAATCTGTATTCCCTTCCAATGTTCCGGAGCAGGTAACATTCAATACATACGGAGCACGAATATAATTACGTGATCCAAATGTATACTTTTGTTGTACCTCTAATTCAAATAACGCTTCATCGTGACCTTTTTTACGAATATATGCCTTCAATCCATCATCCGATATGTGAAAATCATGATTCCCTCTCAAATAAAATTTAGGAGAATCAACAGCCGTTTTGCTCAAATCGGCGTCCGCCTCGCTGTATTCTCCTGCCGGCACAAATGTCAATGGTTCCACATCATCTTTTGGAGATGCATCATAAGATACTGTAAATGTAACACTCTCTTTGTTATCTGAAATATTAATCCCAGTAATACTTAATCCGCTGAATACTCCCGGTTCCAAAGCACTTGCACTTGAGGAATACTTTGTGGAAGAAGGAGCAGAATATGGTGTGAATTCATCTCCTTCAAAATATGCACAGTTATAGTCCTCTTCAGCTACCGCTCTGTATATTGATCCCGGATACAGTGTATTTGTCGAGGTTCCATGTAATAAGTGACCATCTTTGTCTACTGCACGAATCAGAGAAATATCATCTTCATACACATTGTCATACAAAAAACTTTCTCCTGTTTCATCTAAAAACGAATTAACATGAAATATTCTGAGATAAGTTTTTCCATCAAAATGATCAAGTTCCTTATCATTTTGTTTCAGATCCGTATATTCTACCAGATAGTATTCTCCAAAAATTGACGAATCGCTATCCCCAAGGTAAAGTAAAGCACAGTCACCAGTAGAAGCATACCCTGAAAGAGTGACTTTCTGATTATCTTCCCCATAATTCACCATCTTTACATTATCCTCATCGATCCATCCCAACAGAAGTTTGCAAAATGCATCAAAGTCAGAGGTAGTATTCCCCATCATATCAGAAGTGGCAATCCATGTATCTATTCCACCTGATTCGGGATGTGTATCATATAGATCGGGTAATCCCAATATATGCCCAAACTCATGTATTGCAGTTCCGGCATTATTTAAATGACTCTCCATACAAACTGTATAAGCACTAGAATCCCAAACTTTACAACTGCTCCACCACTGGGTTGCCCATTCTCCGGCTTCGCCAGCATAGATAACACAAAGTGCATCTGTTTTACCGTTCCCATCCGAATCATATCTATTCGAATCCCCAATATAGGTGTTAACCTGATCCATTATTTCCTGAATCAGTTCCATTTCTTTTTCCCCATCACTCGATTCATCATCCGTATAATACTCACGGGTATTATCCATATGGATTTCCATTATATCTTCGTCTCCACCAGTGAATATAAGTTTTCCATAGGACGAACGTTCATACCATGCACTCAAACTCTCCACAGGATACTTTGCAGATGTAGTATCCTCCGTCCCAAAGAAAAGATCCTGTACGTAAGATTTATTAATGCCTTCATTAAACGGCGTACTGTTAAAATCCACCATAACGATCAAAGGATGGACTTCTCCCGCTGAAGGGCATATACTGCACCCACTTCCGTGAACACTGATTTTGGAATAGTTGGCCGTTCCATGGGCATACAGATATTTGTCTAACCCGCCGGATTCTATATCTTCATTTTGATTATAGTCCATATCACCATCTTCGGAGATATTGTCAGATAAAGAATATTCCGGTTCTATTTCATTATTTGTCTGTGCATGAACTCCTAAAGATGTAGTATTGCTTATTATCAGGATCGTAGATAAAAATACGCTTGCAACCCGCCAATTCTGTTTCTTCATTCTGTAAGATCCTCCTCTGATCATTTATTTTGTTATGCCATAGAAACACCAGACCCAGAAAAAATAAAGAGATTCTAACTTATTTCAAATGTATTATAGCATGCATTATATCATTGCAACATTGTAGATAATCACAGTTTATGTCATTTTGAGTTGTACATATTTCATCATAAAAGGACATCTTTTGAGATGCCCTTTTATAACTATTGGACTTTTTACAGATGCACTACAGATAAAGATACTTTATAAGTTTCCACTATCAATACCATAATCCGCACAGATACCGGTGAATTCCGGAGATGTGATAAAGCCGTTCAGTACCTGCTCTTTTGTCATACCGTCTGCCATATTGCCCAGCCAGTATGCCTTTCCGCCCTCATCGGAAGGTCTGCCCATCATCACTTGGTACAGAAGTTCGATATACTTCTCGTCGCTGATATGTTTCGCATTCATTTCATCGCTAAAGAAGAAGTTTGCAGCAATGGATGCACCGTTAAACTCGCTTCTTCTCAAGCCTGCTGTCCAGTAATCCACACCAGATTGATCTGCATCTCTTTCCATCGCGAGGGTATAGAATCTTCCTACAAAACCCTGCACCTGATTAACGGTATCCATATCC
>JAGAGL010000022.1:0-14195 GCA_017627595.1 Oribacterium sp.
GAATTCAAAAAATGTTGACTCAGATAACGGAAACCAAAATTTGAGTCATTCAGGCTCAGTCCTATGTATGACTCAGATAACGGAAACCAGAACTTAAGTCATTCACACACAGATCATCACATGACTCAGATGATGCCATATTGAAATTAAGTCAATCAAAAGGCAATAATCGTTCCTGCTATGTTACTAGTGCCCCGGCTGAACTGTTACGGACCACTACTCCGTCCCCATGGTCATCAGCTGCATGATGCCTATCTTTATATCAGACGCTCTTTTCGGCCACTATCGTTATATCATCCTCGATGAATCCGTATTTATCTATATCATCCCTGCCAAACTCTTCAAAGGGTCTGAATACCCGAAGCTTAAGCCCATATCCCTCAAATCTTTCCTTAAAATCCCTTCCGTACAATCTCACATGATCCTCCTGACCATAATATTTCAATCTATCTTCAGGGCTTGTGATCCTTGGGTTTTCAAAGGTATCCATATCAGTGCAGACCGGAAAAGAAAAAATCCATTTTCCGTTTTTCTTCATAACCCGTTTAATTTCAGAAACTGCCTTAGCCTCATCCGGAATATGTTCCATCACATGATTGCAGATAACGTAATCGAAGGTTTCGTCCTTATATTGAATGTCGGTAATATCCGTAACATGCATTGCCCGGCTGTAAGCCAGATCTCCTGTATAATAATCGATCTTCCCGTTTGTCCTCATAAATTTACTGATGGACTTCTCCGGTGCAAAATGCAGGATCCGCCCTTCCATCTCCGGTATATCAGTATGCCTTGAAAGAACATAATAAATCCATCTCTCCCTGTCATTACAGCCGCACTGAGGACAGATGCAGCCGGATCTGTATCCTCCTCCTATGATATGATGATTCTTAAACAGCTCCTGTTTCATGCCGGCCGGTTCAAATTCTTCAATATTTCCGCCACATATCATGCAATATTTTTCTCCTGTGACAGAACCCTGATCATTTCTTACCAGATTGTCCTCAACAAAGCTCTTCATATCAAAAAGACCGATATCTTCTCTGCCGGATCGTGATACCATATCGGTGACTTCCCGTATTTCATCGATATCCTCTGCTGCCATCAGGATTTTCAGATCATCCTGCATCTTCAGCAGATCATCCACAGAATAAATCTTAAGTCCATGTATCTCAGAGCCTACAGGTTCCTGAAGCTGTGCAAAAAAATCTATCTTAATGTCAAGCTCCTGACACCATCCCCACAGCAGTTTTCCATATGCACCTGTACCGTAGATACCTCTTTTCATTCTTATACTCTTCCTTTCCCGGGTAGTATTCTTTTTCGATGAGTGATCTGTCTGTACCAGCCATCATCATTTCTGCCTCACTACATTACCGTCTTCAACACTATACACTATATCCGCCTTTTGGATGGTATTTAACCTGTGAGCAACTATGATCATAGTACATGTACCCATCATTGCTTCAATAGATCTTTGAACCTCCAGCTCACTCTGTGTATCCAACGCACTGGTTGCCTCATCCAACAGTATGATCCTCGGATGTCTCAACAGGGCACGCACGATAGCGATACGCTGCCTTTGTCCTCCCGACAGATTCTGTCCGCCCTCCTGGATCATCTGATTCAGGCCATCCGAATGTCCTGTGATCATTCCCTCAAGTCCTGTACATTTTAATGCCTCCATGACACCTGAAACAGATACATATCTGAGACCGCAGATCAGATTTTCCCAAAGAGTCCCTGAAAACAATGTAGGATTCTGCGGTACAACCGCAAGATATCGCCGGTAATCATTCTTTTGCAGTTCGTTTACATCTTTCCCGTCTATCATTACCTGACCGACTTGCGGTGCATAGAAGCCCAGCAGCAAATTCAATATAGTACTTTTACCACTGCCGGATTTGCCTATAAATGCAGCTGTTTTTCCTGCCGGGATCTGAAAACTTACATTTTTCAAAACCATATTGTCGTGAGAATATCCGAATGATACATTATCAAACGTCACATCTCCATGCACAGGTGTTTCAAGCTTTTCCGTTCCGTCTTTCTCTGTATCTGTAACATAAAGAATTTCATTGATACTGTCCAGGCTGTCCAATTCCTGTGTGATCATAGGTAATTCATCAAGAAATTTTTGCATACTGTTGATGAGAGCTTCAAAAAGAGATTTGAACAGTATAACCGTTCCGATGGTTATGCGTCCCTGAAAGGCCATATAGACTGCGATGCAGAGGCAGAGGAGTTGAGAGCCCTGAACAGTAGCAAATGTAGCAATGTTAAAACGAAGCTGTCTCCAATCCTGCTCATTGGCAGCAACCTGAACATATCTTATCTTTGAAAGGATCCGCCTGTATTCGTTTTGCTGAAGTCCATGTGCCCTGGTAAGCTGCCCCATGGTAAGCATTTCCTGAAAAGCGCTGTTGCTTTTCTCAGTCTGCTTCCTCATACGTGCTTTACTGTCTCTTATACCGGGAAAATGGTGATGCATCAGCCATAGCATCACAGGAATGACTACAGCATACAAAAAAAGCATGACAGGCATCTGACGTATCGCGGTGGCGCAGACAAATACTATATCTATGCACAGATGCAGCACGGTTGTAAGCTGTTCATTGATAAGCTGCTTCACAAACTGAACATCAGAAATAAGTTTTGAAAGTATCTTCCCTACAGGCGTGTCATTATAATATTTTATTGTAAGGAACTGTAATTTCCTGACTATGGCCATCTTAAGTGCTGACTCCACATTTCTTGCAAAATGGAAGTAGGTCTTACCATCAATGGCTGCGCAGATAAGATTGACCGCCAATGCCGTAAGCATCATAAGGATATTGATTCCAACCATGGGTTCAAAAAAGGAATCATATTGAACACAGGAATCCACAAGCCGACTGGCATATACAGGTATAAAAAGCACCGCTGTATGCTTGACCGCCTTGTTCACGATTCCAAATGCTGTCATAAGGGGATGCTTCTTCGCAATATGAAACAGTATCGACAGGGTATGCCCTGAGGATTCCTCATTTTGCCTGTAAAAATCAAAAACCTCCTGCTGTAATTCAGCTCTTTTCTGTGTAAGGATGTCGATAGTGAATCGATTAGATCCATAGCTGTAATCGTGGACTATCCTTGAACTATACTGATTCAGCAGATTTTTATTGATTTCTGCCTCAAGATGTTTTTCCTCATCTGTCTCAAGAAATTCATCTCCGTATCCATATCCGACATCTTCCCCCCCCTGGAGGTGATTTCTATCCGTTTGTGAATGACACCTCTGATACTGAGCATTATCATCGTCTGATCTCTGTGCAGTAAAAACCACAGAAGCTCCTCAGTCATCAGAGAACATATGATCCTGTCTTCCTTATCGTCCAAATGCTCCAAAAGGTTATGATCCAGCCATTCTGCTGCAGGCGAAATATCCGAAAACCCCTGTACCTGGTAATATTTCGACATATAATTCCTTCTTGTTATTTATCAAAAGTATTGAGGGCACCACGACCCTGCTTTTCTGTATGATTCTTTCTTATGGTTTCTTCTTTTTTCAAAACAGATGGCGATAAGCCGGGACATGAGCAGACCGGAGCACCGGCTCCGGCCTTATTTCTTCTGTGAAGAAAGATCACAATAGTATATTTTTCCGGTGTAAGCACTGCACTCACACTCAAACATGCCATCCAGAGGGGAACCGCTGATCCGCCCGGCATTATATCTGTCTCTTGCTGTCAGAAGCACTCTGTCGATCAGATTATAGTCCTTTATTCCCGTTCTCCAGACCGGTATCTGAAGAGTGAATTCATCTTCTCCGCAATAAATAACCACGATAACGACCTCGTGCTTATAAACCCTTGCATATACCACATAATTATGTCCGGCCATGAGCTTCATCAGCGCTCCATACCTGAACACCTGGTATCTTTTATGGATACCCGCCAGATAATGATGAAATTCAATAAGCTCAAAGTCCTCATGCCCCCATGGATAGGGACGTCTGGAATCCGGTTCTGTCCATCCCGTCATGCCGGCTTCATCCCCATAATACAAGGTGGGAGCACCGGGCCAGGTCATTTGCATCATAGCCGCAAGTCTGTATAATGCAACATTTACACCCTGATCGGCTTCGGCGGAACCTCTGGTGCCTATACGGCCCACCTCCATTTTTGTCCTTGTCATGAACCGGCTGTGATCATGATTTGAAAGCTGATTCATTGAACAAAGGATCGAAGACTCAGGCATTCTCGACATATGGTAAGTCATGGCTGCAAAAAACTGCTTTCCGTCACCTCTTAGCCTGTCCTCTCTTGAGTCTGAATGCTTCTCCATTCCGGTCAGGAACCAGGTTATGGGCTCCATAAAAGCATCATAATTCATGATGGTATCCCACTCATCACCCTGAAGCCACCAGAAAGGATCTCCGTAGTGCTCCGCAAGGATGACAGCCTCCGGATTTGCTTTCTTGACCACCATCCTGAATTTCTTCCAGAACAGATGGTTGTAATCACCGGTATGTCCAAGGTCGGCTGCAACATCCAGTCTCCAGCCATCCACCTTATAAGGAGCGCTGACCCACTTTCTGCCAACCTGAAGTATCTTCTCTTCAAGCTCCTGAGAACCCTCATAATTAAGCTTCGGCAATGTGTCATTGCCCCACCACTTCTCGTAAGTATTGTTCTTGGGCCACGCCTCATCACTGTTGTCATCAAATGCAAAATAGTTGTGGAACGGGCTGTCCTTCAGCTGATATGCCCCCGCCTGGTAATCATTGGACTTATCCTTGTAATTATAAAAGTTGGACTTATTCATCCACTTATTATAAGAGCCGCAATGATTGAAAACGCCGTCAATGATCACACGCATGCCCCTCTCGTGACATGCATTGACAAATTTAAGGAACAAGGCATCGCTGGCTCTCAGATTTTCAATGTTGGTGGTTCGCACAGAATATTTTGTGGCACGTGCATTATCCGTCTCCCAGTCCTCGATCACCGATCCTCCGTCTCTTACGATCTTTCCGATATGAGGATCAATGTGATCATAATCCTGTATATCATATTTATGATTGGACGGTGATACAAACAAAGGATTAAAATAAATAACCTGAACTCCCAGATACTGGATATAGTCAAGCTTTTCCAGAACCCCCTGAATATCGCCTCCGTAAAACCTGTGTACATCAAAGGGTTCCACGGGAGTTTCCCAGTTCTTGATGCCTTTTACGGCTCTTCCCAGATAGAGATACTCATTATCCACCACATTGTTGGATTTGTCTCCGTCATAGAACCTGTCAATGAATATCTGGTACATGACGGCACCCTTCACCCAGTCCGGAACCTTAAATCCGGGCATGAGATGAAAGGCCATCTGTGGATTCATATCCTCAGATACCCCCATCCGGTTGTAATGCAGTCTTTCCTCTTCCTTATGGATGAAGAAGCTGTAACTCATGGTGATATTTCCCAAAACGATCTGATACTCATAAAAGTCGAAATACTCGTCGCTGAATATAAGATGCATCTTATACTCGGTATCGATTTCGTGGAAATATATATATACCGCATCCACATCACTATGTTTAGTTCTAAACCGTATCTTTACGGTGTCACCGGGCTGCTGCTCTGCCGGGAACCGGTAATCCTCCGATCCCGCTGTATAGAGCGCATCCCAGTTGATCTTGCTCATCCCCATGAAGTTTCTATACTCTTCCCTTCATATTAAAAAAATAAGTGGAGTTCAATACTTCAGCCCACCATACCGGTTTCGTCAATCAAACTCTACCACACCGATATATGGAAGGTTACGGTATTTCTGATCATAGTCAAGCCCGTATCCCACAACAAATTCATCCGGGATCTCAAAGCAGGAATACTTAACCGGAACCTCCTTCTCACGACGTGAAGGCTTGTTCAAGAGAGTACATATCTCAATAGACTTGGGACCCCTGCTCATAAGAAGCTTGCTGAGATGATTAAGGGTATGTCCTGTATCGATGATGTCCTCCACGATAAGAACATTCTTGCCCTCCAGGGGCTCATCCAGATCCTTGACGATCTTTACGATACCGCTCGTAGTGGTTCCTGCCCCGTAGCTTGATACAGACATGAAATCAAAAGAAATATTTACATCATGTATCCTCTTTGCAAGCTCACACATAAACATTGCGCCGCCCTTAAGTATGCAGATAAGGTGCAGTGATTCTCCCTTATAAGCCTCTGAGATCTTATCTGCCACCTCAATGATCTTATCCCGGATCTCATCCTCCGGGATAAGAACTCTTACATGTTCAGCCATTATTCTTTCTCCTTTTTATACTCAAAATCTCCTGATTGATCTTCAGGATCAGGTGCTTTTTTCTATAATCGGCGCTCATCCTGTATGGCAGATCCAGATGGGCATTGCCCTTTCCGTGAATCAGCTTATCCATATCCCTGAAATGAACCGTGCTCCAGTCCTTAAGGGGGGTACCGATATGTCTCACAAGCTCCATCATAACATACTGTCTCACAAGCTCAGGATAGCTTTTAAGCTCCTCCACCGGAATGGAAATCTCCAGGGCACCATCGCCTGAATCTGATGTGGTTTTCAAAAATCTGTCCACATAATCTGAAGCCAGCTTCCGGAAGAAATCATCAGCCTCCCTCAGTATATCGGCAGTTTTTGCAATGTGAGAAGCCGCTTCCGTATTTATTTTCTTCAGCTCCGGGAGAACGGAAGACCTTATGCGATTTCTGGTATACTGTGTTTCAAGATTTGTGGAATCGATCACATAGTGAATCCCCTCATCCTGAAGCTTCCTCAGTATGGTTTCTCTTTTCACGGAGAGCAACGGGCGAATGATAAAGCCTCTTTTTGCTTCCATACCGGAAAGTCCCTTTATCCCTGACCCCCTTACCAGATTGTGAAGAACCGTCTCCGCCTGATCGTCCATGTGATGTGCCACCGCGATCCTGCAATTGGGAGCCTCACTGCCAAGTCTCTCCTCAAGTCCCTTTCTTTCGGTCTCAAATACCTTATATCTGAGAATACGGGCAGCCTCTTCAAGACTCAGTCCCTTTTCCTTTGCATACTCCGGTGCATCCACATGAACCGCCTTAAAGGGAATATCTCTTTCCCCACAAAGCTCCTGTGAGAATTTCTCATCCCTGTCGGCTTCCTCTCCTCTTATACCATGATGCACATGAACAGCGAAGAGCCTGAAATCCATAGACTTACGGAAGCCGTTCAGAACCTCCAGAAGAAAGACCGAATCCGGTCCCCCCGAAAGCCCCACCAGAACGCAGTCGCCCTTTTCTATCAGCCGGTTCCTTAGGATATAATTCTTAATCTTCAAGATTATTTTATCATTTTTCATTAGCATATACACCATTAATTATAGCAAGAAACAGCCAATTAAATTAATTTTTTCTTTTTTCGATAAAAACCTCATTAAAAATGCAGCTACAGATAAATCCTCGACCGGGGCGGTCGGGCATCCATACAAATCCACCAGATATCGATTCCTGCAGGCAAAAAATGTCCCCTATGGATTACTCTCCTTGACCTATAATTCATTTTTAGAAATATAGGTCATATAGAATAGGAGAATCACTTGACTCATAACCAGATTTTGAGGATATAAGTCAGTTAAAATGGTATTCTTCTTTGACTCATAACTCATTTTTGGAAATATAGGTCATTTAGAATAGTAGGATTACTTGACTCATAACCAGATTTTGAGGATATGAGTCAGTTAAAATGGTATTCTTCTTTGACTCATAACTCGTTTTTAGAAATATAGGTCATATAGAATAGGAGGATTACTTGACCCATAACCAAATTTTGAGGATATGAGTCAGTTAAAATGGTATTCTTCTTTGACTCATAACTCATTTTTGGAAATATAGGTCATATAGAATTGGAGGATTACTTGACCCATAACCAAATTTTGAGGATATGAGTCAGTTAAAATGGTATTCTTCTTTGACTCATAACTCATTTTTGGAAATATAGGTCATTTAGAATAGATTCTTCCTTGACCCATTTCTTGTTTTCGGGAATACAGGTCATTCAGAATAAGCTATTTCTTAACATCTATTATCACTGATTATTAAGCCTTGCTATTCTTCACATAGTTGCAGATATAATCAACTATTTTTCGGGCAGAATGATAGGGGACGGCATCGACCGTCCCCTATCAAAAAACAATCGTCTAACTAATCTTAGTTGCTGTCCGGCTTTATAATGATCTCATCCGGCATTTTCAGCCCAAAAATCTCCCTGGCCTTTTCCATGGTAAACTCTTTTGTCTTCACGTATATTTTTTTCTGTTCAAGCTCCTCAGAAAGCTGTTTCTGGGCATCGATATCAGCCTGAAGGCTTTCCTCCTGAAGCTGATATTCTCTATCCTGTTCCTTCAGGGTGACACTTCGCACATGCATGGCAAACGCAATAAACATCACGACTATCGTGATACCTACGATGGCCAAACGGTTTGAAACTGTATTCTTACTCTTATATCTGTTTTTCATATAGCATATCCCTCTGCCATCATTATAATCATAAACCTTCTAAATATCAATCCGGGGCTCCATGCCGAAAATCCTCGAGGCTCCGTACCGAAAATTCCCGAAGCTCCGTGCCGAAAATCCTCGGGGCTCCATGCCGAAAATCCTCGAGGCTCCGTACCGAAATTTCCCGAAGCTCCGTGCCGAAAATCCCCAAGGCTCCGTACCGGAAATTTCCGCAGATTTACATCGATGCAAAAAAGTCCCGTCAAAGTCTGATTTGTCATAAAAACACAACGCCTTAAAGATACTCGTACATGTCCTTCGAATCTTCTTTGTGAACAGTTTCCTGAATTGTAGTAACCCTGACCTTTACAGACTTTGTTCCGAAGGAGATCTCGATCACATCCCCCGCCTTCACCTCTGTGCCAGCCTTCGCCACCTTATCGTTAATGCTTACACGTCCGGCATCACAGGCCTCATTGGCAACCGTACGTCTCTTAATAAGTCTCGAAACCTTAAGATACTTGTCTAATCTCATAACTTTCCTTTTTTAGTGTTTAAAAGAAATCCACCGGGGACGTATCTCGCCGGCGAAATACGTCCCCGGTAAATACGTCCCCGGTAAATACGCCCCGGTAAATACGTCACGGTAAATACGTCCCGGTAAATACGCTCCGGTAAATATGTCCCGGTAAATACGTCACGGTAAATACGTCACGGTAAATACGCCCCGGTAAATATGTCCCCGGTGGATAAATTCAGTAAGAGGATGGCTGCAAGACAGCCATCCTCTTTCTACTACCTGAGTTTCTTTTTTAATCTTCATCCCAAAGGATTCAACACGCTTTGAGCAATTAGTTGATTCTATCCTTAAGAGCCTTACCAGCCTTGAATCTGGGTGCCTTTGAAGCCTCAATCTTCATTGTCTCACCTGTTCTTGGGTTTCTTCCCTCACGGGCAGCTCTCTCAGCAACATCGAATGTACCGAAGCCGATAAGCTGTACCTTGTCTCCATCAGCAAGTGCGTCTGCGATTGCATCAAATACGCTCTTTACTGCAGCCTCTGCATCCTTCTTTGAAAGATCAGCCTTCTTAGCAACCTCTGCTACCAATTCAACTCTATTCATGTTCTTTTCCTCCGTAATCCCATATGGTTTGTTTTCCTGTTTAAACAGGCCCAAATGGATCATATACTTTGTTTTACCTTAGAAATTATACTTTTATATAACACCCGTGTCAACCAAGAACCGCATTATTACGCGGTTTTTAGGCATTTTTGATATTTTTGTCACCGGGGCTTCTTTTTAAACGAATGAGCGTTTTTTCCAAGTGCTCCATGGTCTCGTTAATGGTCCAGGTTTTCTCTCTCGTACTCTGCCGGAATACAAATCCGGGCGCCGCTCCTCCTGAAAATCTGAGCTGTCCGTGATTCTCCTGAACCACCTCAGGTATGGCGTCAACATTGATATCTGCCTTAGCATCCAGAAGGATCTTAAACATTCCCTTCCTGATGTCGATCTCGGTGGCATAGCACTGGTGTCCGAGAGCTCTCAGCTTTGCGATCTCCAGAAGATTCTCACACTCCTTTGGAAGCTCTCCGAAACGATCGATAAGCTCGTCCTGTATATCGCTGTGATCCTCTTCATTCATTATTGAAGAAATCCGCTTATAGGCATCCAGCTTCTGAGATTCATTGGAAATGTAGGAATCCGGGATAAAGGCATCGATATCACAGTTTATCTGAGTATCGAACTCTACAGTCTCACTGACTTCTCCCTTTTCCGCCTTTACCGCAGTGTTCAAAAGCTTACAGTAAAGATCGTAACCCACAGCCTCCATATGACCGTGCTGCTCCGCGCCCAAAACATTACCTGCGCCTCGTATCTCCAGATCTCTCATGGCTATACGTATGCCTGAGCCGAGCTGGGTGAACTCCTTAATGGCCTTGAGTCTCTTCTCCGACTCCTCCGTAAGCATCCTGCCACGTCTGTACATAAGGAATGCATACGCCGTACGGCTGGACCTTCCCACACGGCCCCTCAGCTGGTAAAGCTGCGAAAGGCCCATGCGCTCCGCATCCTGAATTATCAGGGTATTGGCATTGGGGATATCCAGTCCCGTTTCGATAATGGTGGTGGAAACCAGGACATCCACTTCCCCGTTTATAAACTGCAGCATAATGTCTTCCAGCTGGTTTTCAGTCATCTTGCCGTGGGCATATGCCACCTTTGCGTCCGGACAAAGCTTCTGAACATGGGCTGCTATGTCAGCGATATTGTTCACCCTGTTGTAAACATAGTAAACCTGTCCGTTTCTCGCAAGCTCACGGTTGATAGCCTCACGGATCAGCTCATCATTGTACTCCATAACATAGGTCTGGATGGGACGGCGGTCCATGGGCGGTTCCTCCAGGACCGACATATCCCTGATACCCGCAAGAGACATATGGAGAGTTCTCGGTATAGGGGTAGCTGTAAGAGTCAGAACATCCACCTCCTGTTTCAGATTCTTGATCCTCTCCTTATGCGTAACTCCGAATCTCTGCTCCTCATCGATGATAAGAAGACCCAGATCTTTGAACTTTACATCCTTACTGAGAAGCCTGTGAGTTCCCACCACGATGTCCACCCGTCCGGCCTTCAGATCCTCTATGGATTTTTTGATCTGCTGCGGTGTCCTGAATCTGCAAAGCAGGGCAATGTTTACCGGGAAGCCCTTCATTCTCTCCACAAAGGTGTTGTAGATCTGCTGTGCAAGGATAGTGGTTGGCACGAGATACGCCACCTGCTTTGAATCCTGCACTGCCTTAAAAGCTGCCCTCAGGGCTATCTCGGTTTTTCCGTAACCCACATCGCCGCAGATGAGTCTGTCCATGATCTTATGGCTTTCCATATCCTGCTTTGTGGCATCGATGGCAAGCTCCTGGTCCACAGTCTCAACATAAGGAAACATTTCCTCAAATTCCTTCTGCCAGACCGTATCACTTCCAAACTTGTAACCTGCCGTATTCTGCCTTGCAGCATAAAGCTTCACAAGATCCTTTGCGATCTCCTTTACCGCATGCTGGACCCTCTTCCTGGTTTTCTGCCAGTCGGTGCTGTTCAGCTTATTGAGCTTCGGAGCCTTCCCCACATCCTGACTCGCATACTTCTGTATGCCCTCAAGCTTTGTTGCCGGAAGATAAAGATTTCCCCCGTCCCCGTACTCAACCTTTATATAGTCCTTGGTAATGCCTTCGGATTTAATGCGTTCGATGCCCCGGTAGATACCTATTCCGTGGGACTCATGAACCACATAATCCCCCACGGACAGTTCGCTGAGCTTTGA
Organism: Oribacterium sp.; assembly: GCA_017627595.1. Taxonomy (GTDB): domain Bacteria; phylum Bacillota; class Clostridia; order Lachnospirales; family Lachnospiraceae; genus Oribacterium. The sequence goes on from JAGAGL010000022.1 coordinate 11,811, forward strand.
GATCTTCTGACCGTCAAACTTTTTCTGTTTACGTTTTTTACGCGCCATCTCAGCATTACCGAACATGTCGCCTTCCGTAAGCAGTACAAACTTCTCCTCGGGGAACTGATAGCCACTGTTGAGAACTCCAAACTTTACCTGTATGGCTCCACGGGTTTCCTCATTTCTCGCAGTTTCAAGAGAGCCCGTTGTACCTTCAGGATTATGCTTTCTGCCATTTTTCACTGCGCCTCCGGCATTCACCTCTTCAGGATTTTTATTTCCGGATCCCTTTACGGAAGAAGAGCCCGCTCCGGAAACGCTGTCCACAGAAACATCCGGACAGTAAGCCCTGAGATCATAGTCCCTTAAGTCCTGGGCAAGTCTTGACGCTCTGGTTCTCGACGGACTGAGAAGAACTATCTCATACTTTTCCTTCTGCCAGCGCTTAAGATCATTTATCAGAAGATCAAAGCCGGATTTATACGGTGTGACTTCACTGGTTTCAAACCGGAATTCCTCTACTGTCTTAAACTCCGTAATATTATTTCCCAGTGTACTGAAGGCCACTGTGCCGGATCCGGATAGTCTCCCCATGATCTCGTTTATTCCGTATATCAGCTTATCGGGATCCCTCTCATCCTGAAGTCCCATACCGTTTTCTTCAAGGACTGCCGCAAGCTTCGCATGGTTCTCGATTTCCCTGAGTCTCGCTTCAAAGCTTTCCCTGAACTCAGTTTCCACCATCTGTCCCCGTTCCTTAAGACGGTCCGGTTCATCCACGAAGATCAGGGTATCTTTGTCAAAATAATCAAGAAGGCTGACTTCCTTCTCTTTTTTGTTCTTTCCTCCGGAGGCCCTGTCTGAAGCCGGATATATCTCTACCTCCTGAAGACTCTCTATGGACCTCTGACTTTCCGCATCAAAGGAACGTATATTGTCGACTTCGGTATCCCAGAACTCGATTCGTACAGGACTCTCCGCTGTAAAAGGATATATATCGACTATACCGCCCCGCACGGAAAACTCTCCCATGGACTCAACTTCAGCCATTCTTTCATAACCAAGCTCAGTGAGCCTTTGGGATAATGCTTCCATCTCCACGATCATACCTGGCCGGATGTTGAGAACCGATTCTGTGAATTCCTCTCTTTTCAGCACCTTATCCATCAGTGCATCAATAGACGAAACCACAACACCAGATTCATCCTCCATAAGATGCTTAAGCACCTCTACCCTTTGTCTCGTGATGAGGTTTCCCTGAGTATCTGCCTGATAAAACAAAAAATCCTTAGCGGGATAGTACCAGGCATCCTCGGAAAAAGCATGTATATCCTTTACAAACTGCTTGCCCTTCTGTTCATCCTTTACAACCAGAAGCTTCCACTTTTTGCAGGGTTTTCCGTCGTCACCTGTTTCAGCATTCTCCGTCATACCGTTTAGAGAGACCAGAAGCTGCGCTTTGACAGGGTCCACAGTTCCTGTAACCGAAAGAGGACCTCTTCCACTCTTGAGAGCAAGCTCTAGTTCACTATAGGTTTTTGTTCTTAAAAATGGGTTCGGCATACATCTACCCTTTCCAAAGTCTGATCCATGATTCTCTCATTCAGAGTTTTCCTGTCAAAACATATTTCTTCTTTGAACCCCATGTCATTTCCCAAAATCCATGATGCAGTGCTTAAACGCTTTGAATCATCTTAAAGCTTCATGGGGTTATATTTATTCATTGCATGTTCTGTTCCGTTATCGATTATATCAAGAGCCGCATTTGCCGCCTCTTCATACATCTCCTTCATGATCTTTTCATCGGTCTGTCCGAATCTTGAAAGAACATGTGCCGCAAGATCCATATTGTCCGGTTTCATTCCCACTCCCACACGAACTCTTGCAAATTTTTCGGAGCCAAGAGATGCGATGATGGATTTAAGTCCGTTATGACCTCCGGCTGAGCCTGACGGTCTTATGCGCATACGGCCTACATCAAGGTTGATATCATCGGAAAACACAATTATGTGTTCAGGCTCTATCTTATAAAAATTAGCGAGTGGCGCTATGCAGTTTCCCGAAAGATTCATATAGGTAAGGGGCTTTACGATGACGATCTGCTCAATTCCCTTTGCACTGTCATATCTTACCTTTGTATATGCACCATTAAACTTGGTTTCATTAAGCTTTTCGCCGCCAAGCTTGTCAAGCAGCGCATCTATTGCTTCGAAGCCAACATTATGTCTGGTTCCTTCATACTTTCTCTCAGGATTTCCGAGACCGGCAATCAAATACATCTGTTTTCCTCCAATGCTGTAACTTTTTTGTAACGGCTCAGCCGGTGGACCATGGGGACGGAGTTGGTGGTCAATTTTTGAGAAAAATGGACCACCAACTCCGTCCCCATGGTCCACCGGCTGA
>JAGAGL010000023.1:0-16552 GCA_017627595.1 Oribacterium sp.
ACTACAGGTTTGAATGATATGAGCCCTTTATATCAGCTTCTTAGCTATACAGCATAACGTAATGCCCGAAGCTTTTATTATATATGGAGCTGTCCATCAAAGAGAAACCAAAAGCTTCATACATCGCAACATTCTCAAAAAGATCCGTCTCAAGACATATACGATAGCCCTTTTCCTTTGCAAATGAAACTGCCGTTTTGATCAGCCTTTTTCCATAACCTTGTCTCTGGTATTTCTTTTGCGTCGTAAAAATATAAATATACCAGGTCTTATCATCCGTGTAGGGCTGTCTTTTTTTATGGGCATATTTTTCAAATTTATCTATTCTTGACGTAACCGGATGAAAAAGAAGAAATAAAGACCTGAAATCTATGGAAGTGATATATTGAAGTATTCCGGTCGTTTTTGTCATAGGCGGTTCAAAAAGCATTACTGATTCATAGTTGTCACCGGAGATACCTGCTATACTGTGCATTCTGGATTTGAAGTCAACCTTTAGCATAGCAGCAGCAGTATCCTTCTCAACCTTTCCGTTAAAGCTCTCGGTCCAGACAGGGTAGTCGCTGAATGCATCAACAACAGTGCCGATATAGCTGTCCAAATTATGTAATGATAGAAAATTATTTTCAGAAAAGCCATTCTGCAAACAATACTCCCTGAACTCATTGATGTAATGATTGGTATGATCTCTCGAAATATTCATTAACGCGTTACATCCTTCTGTAAAGACTCTTTTCCTAAGGGGATGCTTCATTACTTATCTTTTCATAATCTGTGGCCATGGCTCCGTTTGATGACTTTACCAGACTTGCATACTGAGCAAAAAACAATCCACATGAGACTATTATATCAAGAGTTTATAGATGAGAGATAAAGATGGGATAGTTTTGTGAAATATCCACAAAACCATCGCCTCTATTATGTTAAAACTATAAAATTCAACAATATATTATTGACATGGCAGTGATAGCTTGGTAGCATATTACTAAAGCATGAAACGCGTTTCAGAAACGCGTTTCAAAGAAGCTTTTTTTATGAAAGAGTTGCCTGACGAAAACACCGGCAGGTACTCCCGGGTCAGGTAAGAAGACCTTCCGGTTGCCTGTTCCCGAAGTGAAGTAGAAAGGAAGTGTTGTTTTGAAAATAGCTGTAGTCGGAAGCATTAACATGGATCAGACAGTTATCGCTGAGCGCATCCCGCTGAAGGGAGAGACCCTCAAGGGTTCGGAGCTTCATTACATCCCGGGCGGAAAGGGTGCCAATCAGGCGGTAGCCATGGCAAGACTTGGCGCAGAGGTTTCCATGTTTGGCTGTGTGGGTAATGACGATAACGGAAGACAACTGATCGAAAACCTAAAGTCTAACGGAGTTAATACAGATAACATAAAAACAATTGAAGGGGTTCCTACAGGAATAGCTCTTATCACGTTGGGGGACAATGACAACACCATAGTTGTTGTGGCCGGGGCAAACGCCTGTGCAGACAAGGCCTATGTTGATTCCATAAGAGAAGAGCTTGTGAAATTTGATATGGTGGTTCTCCAGCATGAGATCCCGCTTGAAGCTGTTCATTATGTTGTAGATATCTGTGCAAAAGAGAATATTCCTACTGTACTTAATCCTGCTCCTGCAGCAGAGGTTCCTAAGGAAATAGTTGATAAGGTAACCTACCTTACCCCTAACGAACATGAAGCGGTACTGATCTTTGGGAATGAAAAATCAGAAGAGGAGCTTTTGAGGGAGTATCCTGAGAAGCTTATCATTACAAAGGGAAGCAAGGGCGTTGTGACCTGCCTTAAGTCAGGTGAGATTCTCAGTGTTCCCTGCAGAAAGAGCAAGGTGGTTGATACCACCGGCGCGGGCGATACCTTAAACGGCGCTTTCGCTGTAAGGATTGCAGATAAAGCTTCAATGAAGGAAGCATTAACCTATGCAAACACCGCAGCAGGCCTTTCCATCGAGAAGATGGGCGCCCAGGGTGGGATGCCTACAGCAAAGGAAGTAGAAGCTGAATTGGAGGTTTAAGATGAAAAAGAATGGAATATTAAACAGCGATATATCCCGTGTTCTTTCATATATGGGACATACAGATCAGATCTGCATCGGAGACTGCGGTCTTCCGATTCCTGACGGCGTTGAGAGGATCGATCTTTCAGTAAAGTTCGGGATGCCGAGATTTATGGAGGTGCTTAATGAAGTTGGTGCTGACATGAAGATCGAAAAGGTGATCCTTGCAGAAGAGATCAAAACCATGAACCCTGAAGTGCACAAGGAAGTGCTTAATTTTTTGGAGAAAAATGAAACGGGTTTCAAAATCGAGATCGAATATGTTCCCCATACAAAATTAAAAGAGCTTACAAATAACAGTAAAGCAGTGATTCGTACCGGAGAAACAACTCCTTACGCAAACATCATCCTTCAGTCAGGCTGTATATTTGGTTGATAACAGGAGCAGATAATGAATATAAAAATGAGTGGCATCAATAAAGCCTTCGGCGGAAATCCGGTCTTAAGGGATGCGGGATTTGAGCTTGGCGATGGAGAAATCCACGCGCTTATGGGTGAAAACGGTGCCGGAAAATCAACATTAATGAAGATTTTAACCGGTGTTTACACTAAGGACGCCGGAGAAATATATGTAGACGGTCAGGAAGTTTGTTACAAAAATCCTCAGGAGGCAGAAAAGGCAGGAATCGTCTTCATACATCAGGAGCTGAATGTTCTCTTCGATATGACTGTTGAGGAAAACATGTTCCTTGGTAAAGAGATTACTAAGAAATTCGGTGTTTGCGACAAGCAGGCAATGAGGGCGGAAGTAAAGAAGATACTTGATACTCTCGGAGTTAATATCAGCCCTGCGGCAAGTATGGATACACTTTCCATAGGACAGCAGCAGATGATCGAAATCGCAAAAGCCCTTATGGTGGATGCACGGGTCATCATCATGGATGAGCCTACGGCAGCACTTACCCAGAAGGAGACAGAGGTTCTTTTCGGGGTTGTGAGAAGCCTTAAGGAAAAAGGCGTATCCATCGTTTATATATCTCACAGAATGGAAGAGATCTTCGAGCTTTGTGACAGGATCACCATCCTTCGTGACGGTCAGTACATCGGCACCAGAGAGATCAGCAAGACCGATATGACTGAAGTTGTCAAGATGATGATCGGCAGAGAGATCGGTGAGAGATATCCGGAAAGGGATGTTAAGATCGGAGACATTGCCTTCGAGGTAAAAAATCTTAACTGTCCCGGAGTTTTCTCTGATATAAATTTCCAGGTAAGAGCCGGAGAGGTTCTCGGCGTTGCGGGTCTCATGGGCGCTGGACGTACAGAGATAATGCAGTCCATATTTGGAAATATGCCAAATGTCACCGGACAGATTTTTGTGGAAGGAAAAGAAGTTCACAATAAGAATCCGGAGCAGGCAATGAAAAACGGCATTGGCTTCATCACAGAGGACAGAAAGACAGAAGGTCTGATGCTTGAAGAAAGCATCATGAAAAATATAGCCATAACCAATCTCGGCAGGATTTCAAGAAACGGAGTTCTGAATAAGAAGAGCGAAATGGATATGGTTAAGTCAGGTATTGAAGAGCTTCATATCAAGTGCACAGGACCGGAGCACTACTGCAATAAGCTGAGCGGTGGTAATCAGCAGAAGGTCGTATTTGCGAAATGGATATTCACAGATCCCAAGGTACTTATCCTGGACGAGCCTACAAGAGGCGTGGATATAGGTGCAAAAAAGGAAATCTATTCAATAATTAATAACCTTGCCGCACAGGGTGTGGCGATCATTATGGTTTCCTCAGAGCTTCCTGAAGTTCTGGGAATGTCCGACAGGATAATGGTTATTTCAGAAGGAAAAATAGGCGGATTTATCGACAGGCAGGATGCAAATCAGGAAAATGTCATGATTCTCGCTACAGGAGGCCAAAACGATGGAAAGTAATAAATTAATAAATAAAATTCAGGATCTGGGGGCACTGATAGCTCTTATAGGTCTGGTGCTGGTTATCAGTATCATAAGCCCTCAGTTCAGAACTATCGATAACTTCTTATCCCTGGTTCGACAGTCATCCATTAACGGATTTATAGCATTCGGTATGACCTGCGTTATCCTTACCGGCGGTATCGATCTTTCGGTAGGTTCAACACTTGCTCTTTCAACGGCATTCTGTGCTTCCTTCATCAAGGGGGGAATGCCGGTGGGAATTGCCATGATACTTGCACTGCTTATCGGTGTAGGCTGCGGACTTGTCAGCGGAACACTGGTTACAAAGGGAAGATTACAGCCCTTCATAGCTACACTTATCACCATGACAGTGTACAGAGGTATCACCATGATCTTCATGGACGGAAAGCCGATCTCAGGACTTGGAAACAGTTTCCTTTTGAAGTTCGTAGGAAAGGGAAGCCTTTTCGGAATCCCGTTCCCTGTAATCTTATTCGTCCTTGTATTCCTGCTTTTCTTCTTTGTGCTTCAGAAGACAGTATTCGGAAGAAGAGTCTATGCTACAGGCAGTAATGCTGAATCAGCAAAGCTTTCCGGCGTAAACATTAACAAAACCAAGCTTATCACCTATGCAATCTCAGGCGGTATGGCAGCACTTTCAGGTCTCATTCTTTTATCAAGACTTGCATCTGCACAGCCTACACTTGGTAACGGTTACGAGCTTGACGCCATCGCATCGGTTGCCCTTGGCGGAACAAGTATGAACGGTGGACGCGGAAGAATCTGGGGAACCTTCGTAGGTGTACTTATCATTGCGGTACTTAACAATGGTCTCAACATCATGGGAGTTTCTTCATATTATCAGTCAGTTGTAAAGGGAATTGTCATTCTCATTGCGGTTCTTTCAGACAGAAAGCGTTAATGGGAATTGAGAATAAAATAAGCATTTAAGCAATAACGGAGGAGAAAAAATGAAGCTTAAAAATTTATTCACAGTTGCAGTAGCGGGTATTATGGCAATGTCAGTTGTAGGCTGCGGTTCTGCAGTATCAGTTGACGGAGAGAAGAAGGCAGAGGCTACAACAGAGGCTGCCAAGGCAGAAGCTGCAACAGAGGCGGCTAAGGCAGAGACAGAGGCAGCTAAGGCAGAGACAGAGGCAGCTAAGGCAGAGACAGAGGCAGCAGCTGAGGCAACAGCAGCAGGCTCAGGCACAATCGGTTTATCACTTTCAACTCTTAACAATCCTTTCTTCGTAACCTTACAGGAAGGTGCTCAGGCAAAGGCTGCTGAGCTTGGAATGGAACTTATCGTTGTTGATGCAGGTGATGATTCTGCTAAGCAGGCAAGTGATATCGAAGATCTCATCTCAAAGAATATTTCAGTTCTTATCGTTAACCCTGTTGATTCTGATGCAGTAGCACCTTCAGTTGAGGACGCTATCGCTAAGGATATCAAGGTTGTTGCAGTAGACAGAATGGTAAATGGCGTTGACGTTGATTGTTCTATCGCATCAGATAACGTAGCAGGTGCTCAGATGGCAGCTGACTATATCGTAGAGCTTGTTGGTGAAGGCGCAAAGGTTGCTGAGCTTCAGGGTGTAAACGGTGCTTCTGCTACTATCGACAGAGGTGAGGGTTTCCACAAGGTAGCTGATGAAAAGCTTGACGTTGTAGCAAGCCAGACAGCAAACTTCAACAGGGCTGAGGGTATGTCAGTTATGGAGAACATTCTTCAGGCTAATGCTGATGTTAAGGCTGTATTCGCTCACAATGACGAGATGGCTCTCGGTGCAGTTGAGGCTGTCAGCGGCAAGGATATCGTAATTGCAGGTTTCGATGCCACAGATGATGCTATCGCAGCAGTTAAGGAAGGAACAATGGCTTGCACAGTTGCTCAGAAGCCTGACCTTATGGGTGCAACAGCTGTTGAGACAGCTCAGAAGCTTATGAACGGTGAGACAGTTGAGAAGTCAATGCCTGTAGAAGTTAAGCTTGTTACTAAGGAAAACGCATAAAAGTATGATAGAATCGTGGAGAGAGTAGCACAAAACGATTCGGTGTCAGCTTTTGACACTCACATGAAGACATACGGAGAAGGACAAGATGGCTACGATACGTGAGGTTGCAAAACTGGCAGGAGTTTCTCCTGCCACAGTTTCCAGAGTTATGAATGGAACTGCAAATGTTGATGATGATAAAAAGAACAGAGTATTGGAGGCCATTGAAAAAACAGGTTTTCAACCAAACCAGCTGGCAAGGGCTCTGTTCAAGAATTCCTCACGGCTTGTTGGACTTATCGTTCCCAATATCGATAACCCGTTCTTCAGTGAACTGTCACGTAAGATAGAGGAAGAAGCTTTTAAGCGTGGTTATCACATAGTGCTTTGCAGCTCAGGTAATAACAGTGAAAAGGAACTAAGCAATATCAGTATGCTGAGCCGCATGAAAGCGGACGGAATCATCCTTATCACAAACGGCGAGCATACAGGAAAGATGATAAAAGAAACAGATCTTCCTGTGGTGGTTGTGGACCGTCATATGACGGATGGAGGCGAGATCGCCTATATAGAATCCGATCATTATACCGGTGGAGTTCTGGCCGCGGAACACCTATATGAATGCGGCTGCCGGAAGATAGTCTGTCTCCGGGGACCGCAGGAATATGCCAGTGGCAGGCTAAGATTTAAAGGTTATCAGGATGTCTGCAGAAAGTATGGGCTGGAGGAGATGTATATCGATACGGCTTATACCTTCGAAGCGGGTTTGAAATCAGCAGAGCTCCTGCTGGAAAAGTATCCTGAGGCAGACGGAATCTTCGCCGCCAACGATATAGTGGCTATATCTACCTATAAAGTTCTGAAGAACCATAAGATCAAGGTTCCGAAGGATGTGAAGCTTGTGGGCTTTGATGATATCAGGTTCAGTTCCCTGATGACACCGGAGCTTACCACCATAAGACAGCCCATTGGAAAAATGGGAGAGCTGGCAGTAGATATAATCTGTAATTACGCGGAAGGAAAGCCCTATGATGAGGCCTGTATCCTGGGAGTGGAACTGGTGAAAAGGGAAACCACAAAATGAAACGGTTATCAGGCTGAGAATCTATCCGTTTAATTCAATCCAACAATAAAAAGAGGTATCTAATCTGAAAAGACAGGTTAGATGCCTCTTTTGTAGTTAAAAGAAATTTCCGGTTTTTTTCAACCGGAGTTATCCACCTGGAAAGTTCTCGCAAGCGAGATCTTTCCAGGCTAAGTTTTAACAAAAAAATATCAGAGCATATTAATATAAATCAGCCTACGCCTCCGGAACCATTATCCCATGAACGCATGATTCTTCCACCGGATCTTCTCTTGAATACGAGTTTTCCGGATGAAGTCCATGCTGTACTTCTCCACTGAATGGTAATGGTATCTTTGCCGTTATAGGTCATATCATACCATTTGTCTGATATGGTACTTCTGCCACCCCATTTGTAGCCGTCTGCAGTTGCCATTTTTAATGTATCACCATTTGGATTAGCAGAATCATAGAGGTCATACGGTGTGCCGGAACTCATGTACAAACCGAAATCCAGGTTTGCCAGATATTCATCACCCGGGTCAACATCTACCCATAAATCAACTCTTTTATCAGTGCTGTAGCCTGACTGATCACGGTTATCATAGTATCCATCGATAGAGTAGTATTCGCTGATGTCATCTGAACTGCCTTGTCTGCCTTTGGAAGGATCATATTTTCCGGTTGCATCGACATAATATCCGTCAGGAGTCCAGGTACTTGTAAGCATTATACCATCGGAACCGACATAATAGTCTCCGACCCACTGATCATGCGCCATGGCACCGCTTCCCGTAAAGTAACGCCAGCCACTGCCGGGATCATACCAGTAGTTTTCTTTCATCCAGCCATGCTTATCAAAATAATATTTCTCTCCATCGATTGTGTAAATACCGTCCTTCGGATATGAACCGTTAGTGTATTCATACCACCATCCGTAATCGCCCCATTCCCAATCACCTGAGTGTGCCAATGCAGTAAGGCTGAACAACATCACGAGAAAGCATGTCAGCCCAAGTGTCGTCAATGTCTTTTTTAACATCATCGGTAACCTCCTTTTGAAAAAATCACGCAACATATACCTTGGAGGTAGAATTATCTACCAAATATAGGTATATAAAAATATATTTCTATTATACCAAAAAACTGATAAAAATGTTGTTGAAAATCAGTAATGACACAAGAAATCCATCGGGGACGGATTTCGGCGATGGATTTAGTGCTAGGTTTATGCATGAAATTATGGTAAACTTATGACTTAGTACTTTAAAGCAGAGGTGTGTAAAAGTGGAACTTATAAGTAAAATTTCAAGCGAGCTCAACAGTATTGTATGGGGAGTACCAACCCTTATCCTTTTGGTAGGTACCGGAATATATTTCACGGTCAGACTGGGATTCCTCCAGTTTACAAAATTTGGATATGTAATGAAGAACACTCTCGGCAGACTTTTTGAAAAACGGTCCAGTGAGAGTGGTACACTTACTCCCATCCAGGCTCTGACTACGGCACTGGCGGGAACGGTGGGTACCGGAAATATCGCAGGTGTTGCCGGCGCCATAGCTATGGGCGGCCCCGGAGCTATCTTCTGGATGTGGGTTGCGGCAATTTTCGGAATGTGTACAAAATATGCCGAAATCGTTCTTTCTGTCAATTACCGTGAGAAGAATGAGGCAGGAGATTATGTTGGCGGTCCTATGTACTATATAAAGAATGGTCTCGGAGAAAAGTGGAAGTGGTTAGGCATCCTGTTCTCCGCTTTCGGAGCTATAGCGTCTTTGGGTATAGGTAATATGACCCAGATAAACACCATCGCTACTTCCATAGGATCTGTATTCAAGTCCTTCAATCCTGAAATCTCAGGTGATAACCTGCAGAGAATCTACATGGTCATCGGAATAATCGGAGCGATCCTTACCGTACTGGTTCTCTTCGGTGGAATGAAGAGAATAGGTAATGTCACCGAAAAGCTGGTTCCTATCATGGCTTTGGTTTACATTATTGTTTCTGTAATCGTTGTTATCACTCATATCGGAAGTCTTGGTGAAGTTTTTTCAAAGATATTTACAGGTGCATTTGCTCCGTCGGCTATAAGCGGCGGTCTCCTGGGTGTCACAATCCAACAGGCAGCAAAGGCAGGCTTTGGACGAGGCATTTTCTCCAATGAGGCAGGTCTCGGTACAGCGGCTATAGCACATGCAGCTTCCGACGTTGACCATCCGGTTCACCAGGCTATTTACGGTATTTTTGAAGTATTCATGGACACAATTGTTATCTGTACACTTACAGCGGTTGCCATCCTTATCTCCGGCTGTGCAGACAACTTTTATGGAAAGTCCGCCGGTACAGATCTGACTATCATGGCCTTCAGTACAACATTTGGTGAAAGATGGGCATCTATCATTATTGCCTCCTGTATAACCCTTTTTGCGTTTTCGACCCTGCTGTCCTGGAGTCTTTACGGCTCAAGATGCCTTGAGTTCCTGTTCGGTACAAAGGCCATCATCGTATATCAGGCAATCTATGTTATTTTCATAGTTGTGGGCTCCACAGTTCAGCTTAGTCTTGTATGGGAGATTGCAGATACCACCAATGGACTTATGGCGGTTCCGAACCTTATTGCGATTTTGATAATGTCTCCAAAGGTCATTTCTCTCACCAAAGAGCATTTCAAGTGATAAAGCAAAAAAAGATTTTTGGTTTCAACATTTTAAACAACATTACTGCGAGGCAGGTGGAAAGAATTCCGCCTGCCTCGCTTGCTTTTATTTATTAATGCTGATTTTTTAGCCGAAGTAACTGATATACGGATTCGAATCCGGTCGTATGCCTGATCCTGTATAAGGCATCGAAATATTTTTCGGGGGATGCATTATGAAGATTAAAAAATCAGTATACATAGCTCTTATAATGTCTATATTATTGCTCTGCGCCTGTGGCTCTGACAAAAAAACTAAAACCTCTACAAAAAAGCCGAAGGAAGTCATAACAAAAGTTGAGACCGGTGCTGCGGATGAAGAAGAAAATGAGGCTTTGATAGGGGAAGAGGCGCTTAAAAATGCTCTCAGACAGAGACTGGAAAGGTGTTTAGGCATAGAGGGCTCTTCGGGGGCGTCTCTTAAGACTTTACATCAGTCAGTACAGCTTCTCAGGTTAACAAGAGAGGGTGAATATTCGTTAAACATCGTTACTCCTGTTGTCAGGGAGTTTTATGATTCCTTAAGTGACGATGACCGGAGAGATTTTTTGAAGACCTGGGAAGGTATCGATTATTACACAGATACAATTCTGAACGATTTTTTTTCCATAAGCGGAATGCTTGAGGATGCCGGCGATCTGGAAATAGGGAAAGAAATATCCTACGATGACACCATGAAGGATAAGTGGGGGATCGTGCGCCAGGGAATAATCGGTGTATTGCCGGAAGCCGTGCCGGAAACAGAAGAAAGCAGTAAAACGGATGAAAGCACTGCTCCCGATGGCAGTAAGATTTCACTTGAAACTGATGTCGATGGTAATGTTATATTGAGGGAGACCGATGAAAATGGGGAGGTAATCACTGCCGAAACCGATGAAAACGGAATACCTGTAAAGTCTGAAAAACAAAGAAACACAGATGATGAAGATGAAACAGAAAATGATAACAGGCTCAGAAATAATAACAGACCTACCCGGGAAGTCGTTGTTGAAGCGGAGATAGAGACAGAAGAAGCTGAAGAAGAAACGGAAGAAGAAACGGAAGAAGAAACAGAAGAAGAAACGGAAGAAGAAACAGAAGAAGAGACATATGAGGAGGAACCGGAGCCTACCGTCAATTATCCAACACTCGGTGATTACTCAGAGACTTTACAGCAGGAATTTGGTCCAACCATTGGATATACCTCTACCGATACCTATACCAATACATATGCAAACACCGGAACGGATACATTCACAAATGTGGTTATCGTATCTGTGGATGAGAAGCTGGATCCCGCCGAGCTTGGTGGTCTTTCCTCGAAATATGATCTACGGCTGCTCTATGATTATCAGAATTTTGATATGTATGCATTTTCCTGTGACAGTGCCTCCAATCAGGACCAGATGGATTTCCTGATGGCAATGCTTAAATCGGAGAATCACATCACCTCCGTTTCGCAGGACAGCAGGGCCGAACTTCATTGATAAAGGAAATGTCTTCGTATGAAGCATTCATTTTGAATTGGGAGGAGATATATTGTATTCTTATAGATAAGGAAATGACATAAGTTTATTTTTCGCAGGAGGGGTTTTCATTATGTGGAAGAAAGGCAAGGTCATAAAAGGCCTCTGGGTCATTTTGATAGTGATAGGCCTTTGTTCTTACTTTGTGTATAAAAAAGGCATTAATGCCAAAGATATAGCTATCGCTGTTCACAGCAGGCTTGCTTCAAATATTGAGACAGAGACATTGGCAGAATTTCAGGTGGAATCCTATAAAGGAGTCATAGGGACCATGGACAGCTTCGACTTCATATCACGCGTTAACGGGAAAGTTTACGGACTCTATGTAAAGTCCGGCGATGCTGTTAAACGAGGGGATCCCTTAATGCTTATCGATAACCGGGAAGAAGCCAAGAAGTTAAAGAAAGCCTGGGATGAAGCCATCGGAAACATTGAGCCTGTAAAAGAAAAAACCCTTGCGGCAGCGGAGGAACTGAAAAGGATAACGCCTTTGTACAATAAGGGCGAAATGCCCCCGGAGGACTACAAGACTCAGGCGGAAGCATTGAACCGATGCACGGAGGAGCTTTCCGAAATCATAAAAAATTCCGATATGGCTAAGATAAAGTATGACATAGCTGTGGAAAACAGTTATATTACAGCTCCGGCGGATGGGGTTATCACAGATCTTCACCTTGAAAAAAAGGAAGACATTTCCAGTGGGACAAGGCTTTGCGGGATAACGGAAACAGAGATAAAATATATAGAGTTCACAGTGAAAGAGGATTTATTTTCTGATATTTTTCTCGGTGAACCGGTGACAGTGACCGCAGATGAAGTTGATCACAGAGGCAGTATAACCGAAATCGATCGTACAGTGGATGCATCGGGACATCACAGGGTAAGGGCGATCATATATGATCCCCTGGAACTCAGCGATGATCAGAGAGCGGAAGTTCGATTCGGTTATAATGAAACAACAGAAGGTACAGATGAAGTCCCACAGGATAGTGTTAAGCTTAATGAAGCTGAAAGCCTGAGTGTGGCCGGGTAGCCATTTAGGAGAAATCATTATGGATCATATTTTTTCCGGAAAACGATATCAGGATGCATTACAGTTTGCATCCCATGCCCACAGAAAACAAATGCGCAAAGGTTCGGATGTGCCTTACATCATCCATCCTATCGAGTGTTCTATGATCGTAGCTTCTATCACAGAGGATGAGGATGTAATCATAGCGGCACTGCTTCATGATGTCATAGAAGATACCGATTATGGTTATGAGGATATAAAAATCCGTTACGGGAAAAGAGTTGCGGACCTGGTTCAAAATGAAACTGAGAACAAAAGAAATGATCAGCCCCGTGAGAGTACCTGGGTCATAAGGAAGAAGGAAACTATCGATCACATCGAACAGGCGGAATATGAGACGAAGCTTATTTGTCTCGGAGACAAGCTTTCCAATATACGTGCCTCCGTCAGGGATTATGAAAGTGACCGTGCCTCTTTCTGGGATCGTTTCAATCAGTCTGATCCGGTATTTCAGGGGTGGTACTACCAGACCCTGAGGGATATTCTGGCAAAGGACTTTTCAGACAGCGACGCCTGGAAAGAATATGATGAACTCTGCAGTAAGTTGTTTGGAAACCTGGATCTCAGGGAGATAGAAAAGAAGATATCCGATAAACCTGCAAAGGGAAGCGCTTAACCGGCGTTTCTCTTTTTTGCTTTTAGAGAATCTCCGTAATACCATCTCGACTTTCATGCCGGTTTAGTGCAATAATATGCTTATCGATTTTCAGGAGGAATTCAGCTTGACTTTAAAAGAATTGGAAAAAGGAAAAACAGCCACTATCGAAAGCATAGGTGGAGAAGGTGCCTTACGTCAGCATTTTCTTGACATGGGGCTTATACCGGGAGTGGATGTGACACTTATAAAGTTTGCACCCATGGGAGATCCCATGGAGCTTAGGATAGCCGGCTATGAACTGACAATAAGACTTTCGGATGCGGATAAGATAGAAATCAGAGATGTGAGAAGCGGAGGAAGTCCGGAACCGGATGGGAAGCCGGATTCATATAAAGATATCCCGCACCCGTCTCTCGGCGAAGAAGCTGATAAGCCTGAATACTATGTTGAACACAAGAATAAAGAGGCAAGAACCGGAAAGCTTACATTTGCACTTGTAGGTAATCAGAACTGCGGAAAGACGACATTGTTTAACCAGCTCACGGGAGCAAATCAGCACGTGGGCAATTTTCCCGGGGTTACAGTAGATAGAAAGAGCGGCCCCATAAAGGGGTATCCCGACACGGAAGTCGTGGACCTTCCAGGAATATATTCTCTTTCGCCCTATACAAGTGAGGAAGTGGTCTCCAGGCAGTTTGTTCTGGAGGAAAAGCCTTCAGCCATCATCAATATCGTTGATGCCACAAATATTGAGCGTAACATGTACCTGACCATGCAGCTTATGGAACTGGATATACCTATGGTCATCGCCCTCAATATGATGGATGAGGTGTCGGGTAACGGAGGTACGGTTAATGTCAACCTTCTGGAGCAGCTTATGCAGGTACCGGTCATTCCCATTTCCGCAGCGAAAAATCAGGGCATTAAAGAACTCATAGAGCATTCTGTACATATAGCGAGATATAATGAAAAACCCGGCAGGAAGGACTTCTGCGGGAAGGATGATCATGGCGGTGCCGTGCATCGTGCCATTCATGCCGTTATGAGCATGATAGAGGATCATTCGGAAAAAGCAGAGATACCGGTCCGTTTTGCTGCAAGCAAGATGATAGAGGGAGACAAGCTGGTTAAGGATGCTCTGGGGCTGCATGAACATGATGCAGCAGCTCTTGAAAATATCGTTTCACAGATGGAAGAGGAACGTGGTCTCGACAGGGCAGCAGCCATTGCAGACATGCGTTTCACCTTCATTTACAGAATCTGCAGGCAGACGGTGGTCAAACCTCATGAAAGTAAGGAACACACCAGAAGCCGGAAGCTGGATGAATTTTTTACCGGAAGGTGGACTGCCATACCGGCATTCATAATTATAATGGGTCTGGTCTTTTTCCTGACTTTTAACGTGATAGGAGCCTTCTTCCAGGGAATTCTGGAGGTGCTTATAGGAAACCTTACAGAGATAGTGGATTCAGCTCTGACTTCTGCCGGGGTCTCCGCCCCTATTCATTCGCTTGTTATTGACGCTATATTTGAGGGTGTAGGCTCGGTGCTTAGCTTTCTTCCTATCATTGTGGTGCTTTACTTCTTTTTGTCTATGCTTGAAGACAGCGGCTATATGGCGAGAGTCGCGTTCTTTATGGATAAGCTTTTGCGAAAACTGGGACTATCCGGCAGAAGTATCGTCCCGATGCTGATAGGCTTCGGCTGCAGTGTTCCTGCCATCATGGCTGCGAGAACCCTGCCCTCCGACAGAGACCGAAAGATGACGAGACTTCTGATACCTTTTATGAGCTGCAGTGCAAAGATGCCAATCTATGCTTTCTTTGCGGCGGCATTTTTTCCGAAATATGCGGCTGTCGTGACTATAGCTCTTTATCTTATCGGTATAGTCATGTCTATAGTTGTGGCTCTGATCGGAAAGAAAACATTGTTTTCCGGAGAAGCGGTTCCTTTTGTTATGGAGCTTCCCAACTACAGACTTCCGGGACTTAAAAATGTTGTAATGCTTATGTGGGATAAGGCAAAGGATTTCCTTCAGAGAGCCTTTACGGTTATCTTTCTCGGAACCATCGCCGTATGGTTTTTAAAGAATTTTGATCTCGGATTTAACCTTGTAACGGATTCCGAAAAGAGCATACTTGCGGTACTTGCCGGAGGCATCGCGCCATTATTCGCGCCTCTAGGGTTCGGAAACTGGAAGATAGTGACATCCCTCATCTCAGGCTTCCTTGCGAAGGAGAGTGTGGTCTCCATGCTTACTGTGCTTTATGGTGGAACTTCCGGACTAAGGGCGGAATTAAGCGGCCTGACAGCCTTTGTATTTCTTGTTTTTTGTCTTCTTTACACTCCATGTGTTGCGGCTATTGCGTCTGTAAAACAGGAGTCCGGAGGAAGAGCAGCAATTATTACAGTTTTTTTCCAATGCTTCGTTGCATGGGTGGTGGCTTTCATAGTGAGAATTTTGGGACTTGCCTTAGGATTTGTCTAAATCAGATGTGGTGTTATGGTGTATAACGACAATAGAAAGAATAAATACAGAAACGATAAATACATAAAAAAATCAGGGAAGACAAGTTTTATCACCTGGCTGGTGATAGCCATTGCGGTTATATATACCACATTTTTGCAGTCTCATCCGGGAAATGTAAAGCCCGAGACAGTTAAACCGGAAACAGTTAAGACTGAATCTGTCTATGATATACCTGAATATTCCGGAGAAACCTACGCTGTCATAAATGGTAATGTTCCCTTCTTTACGGCTGAGGATATGACCACAGAGGCTTTCGAAACCTACAGTGATTTTGATTCCCTGGGGCGCTGCGGTGTGGCCTATGCCAATGCCTGCCGTGAGCTTATGCCCAGAAAGAAGCGCGGCGATATATCCCATATAAAGCCTACTGGATGGGTACAGAGGAAATATCCGGGGATAGTGGATTCGGATCCTCCGTATCTTTATAACAGAAGTCATTTGATCGCTTATTCACTGACTGCGGAAAATGACAATGAAAGAAATCTCATCACCGGCACAAGATATATGAACTATGACGGTATGCGTCCCTTTGAAGAGATGGTAGTGGAATATATTGACGAGACCGATAACCATGTTCTCTACAGAGTGACTCCCATGTTTACCGGGGATAATCTGCTTGCTGACGGAGTGCTGATGGAGGCATTATCCGTAGAAGATGGCGGAAAGGGCATATGCTTTTGCGTGTACTGCTACAATGTTCAGCCCGGAATAGAGATCAACTACAGAACGGGAGAAAACCGGAAGATAAAGTAGTACTGATACTGAAAATGCAAGGGATGTGTGCGGTATGACAGGGCACCAATCTGTTGCATTTTCTGCGTTTTGGTTTCGGTTAGTAATTTCTGTTTTTGTTATTTGTGATGAGAGATGATATTTTCGGGATTAAACAAAAATAAAAAGTAACTTTTATGTTGACATTGCCGGATAAGTCTTGTATCATAACACTCGCGTCACTGATAAGGTGTTCGTGAAAAGCAATTGCGGGTGTAGTTCAATGGTAGAATGTCAGCCTTCCAAGCTGAACACGTGGGTTCGATTCCCATCACCTGCTGCGCGAGAAATCCCTTAAACATTATGTTTGAGGGGTTTTTCATTTATAGTGAACAGTAGTGAACGCCCCGGCAGTAATCGCATCG
>JAGAGL010000024.1:0-8444 GCA_017627595.1 Oribacterium sp.
AGGATTCTTGACGTGGAGGAAAATTCCCTGACCATCAAGGCGACTCTTAAGCCCGGTCATAGGATGAATTACCACTCCCACGAGCACCGCGACGAAATCTGGAACGTCATCCAGGGCACCGGCAAGACCATCGTTGACGGCATGGAGCAGCCTATAAAGCCAGGAGACGTGGTGACCATGGCAGCAGGCACAAAGCACACCGTCATCGCCGGAGACGAAGGCCTCCAGCTCATCGAAGTCCAGCTCGGAAAGGACATCAATGCCGGCGATAAGAAGAAATATGAACTGTAGTGGGATATTGGCATTCATCTATGTTTGTGCTGAGGCACTAAACGTTGGAAATCGGTGGTATGAGGACAATTATGAAAGAAAAAATTCCATTTGTTTTGCGGCCGGCGGCACAGGACTACCTGTGGGGCGGCACAAAGCTGAATGACGATTTCAATCTGGGTATAGACATTAACCCCTTTGCGGAGGCCTGGGTCTGCTCCACGCACCCGGACGGTCCCTCAACACTTGAGGACGGCAGACCACTGACGGAAATCCTCCGGGAGCACCCGGAATACCTCGGAACCCACCCCCTGGAAACCATGGGCGGTAAGCCGGAGCTTCCTATACTTATAAAGCTCATAGACGCGAAACAGGACCTGTCCGTGCAGGTTCATCCCGACGACGAGTATGCATTTGCCAATGAAAACGGCTCGTTAGGCAAGACCGAAATGTGGTATGTTCTCGACGCAAAGCCCGGAGCAAAGCTTGTTTACGGCTTCAGCCACGACGTTACGGAGGCTCAGGTCAGAAGAGGCATCGAAACCGGAAAGATAGAAAAGCACCTTAACCACGTGAAGATCTTCAAGAACGATCTCTTCTATATAGAAGCCGGTACCGTTCATGCCATCGGTGCCGGGGCCCTGATAGCGGAGATTCAGGAAAGCAGCAATCTGACCTACAGATTTTACGACTACAATCGCGTGGACAAGGACGGAAACAAGCGACCTCTCCACATTGACAAGGCTCTGAAGGTTGCGAACCTCAAGGCAAGCTCCAAACCGCGCCAGCCCATGAGAGTGCTGAAGTACGAGAACGGCCGTGCAAGTGAGCTCCTCACCCGCTGCAAGTATTTCCAGGTGGAACGATGGCTTCTGAACACCGAGGGCCGTCAGATGCCCGGATTCCGCACCGAAGAGAACAGCTTCCACGCCCTTATCGTCATCGACGGCTGCGGCGTCCTCTACGGAGACGACTTCAGCCTGAACTTTTTCAAAGGCGACTGCATCTTCATCCCCGCCTCAAGCGAAAACATGAAGCTCCACGGTAAGGCACAGATACTGAATGTCAGCTGCTGAGGAAAATATGACTTAACTTTCGGATTATGAAATTTGAATCATTCTGATAAAACTCGATGTTTGACTCACTGGAAGATATCAGAATTTGAAGTCAATGATGGCAAGTTCCGAAATTGACTCATACAGGATAATTCCTTATTTGCAGTCATCAATAATAAGATTAGGATTTGACTCATATCTAATATTTCTTGGTTTGCAGTCAATTAATTACATCTATATAGTTGACTCAAATTCAAGATGTTATAAATGAGGTCATAGAAACACATCGCGATTATTGACTCACATTGTAACTTTTGCAAGATTTAAGTCATATAAATATTTTAAGAATATTGACGCACTTTTGGGATTAGGTGTCTTGAGTCATATAGGCACCCTGAGGTCGTTGACTCGCCAGAAGAATATGACTATTAAAGTCAAAATTAGTAGAATATGCAATAAAAACTGTATGGCAAATAATTTTTTACTTGTCAAACTCATATAATTGATTATTATAAAGGTCATATGAGGATTTTAAATCCGCGAATATAGAGGGGATATGTCGGATGTGGGATTTTGGAGAAGATCCTGTGTGGATACCGGCATAGGCATTAGCTTCTCGCTTTGCGAAAAATAAGGGGCTAATGTTTAAAAGAGGGGAGTAGCGAATGAGAGTACTCATTACCGGCGTTACCAGTTTTCTGGGCGTTTACACAGCAAAACAGCTTTTGAGCGAAGGCTACGAGGTGATAGGAGCAGTCAGACCTGACAGCAAGAATCAGGATGTGCTTGAAGAAAGAGGCATCACCGCAGAACCGAAGTATCAAACAGTGTATATGGACTTTGACCAGCTTCCCGAAGCAGAGCTTGGAGAGGAGCATTTTGCAGAGTTCCTTGAAAGGAACGAAAACGATGAGCCAATCATCGATGCCTGGATTCACTTCGCCTGGGACGGCATCGGATCCGCAGGAAGAGAAAATACAGATATTCAGATACAGAACATTGAAAATGCCAAGAAAGCATACATCATGGCAAAGGTTCTGGGAGCGCAGAAGTTCATCTTCGCGGGATCCCAGGCAGAGTACGGCGACGGCAACCACCGCTCACCGAGACCCATAAGCCCTTACGGAAAGGCAAAACGCGCCTTCGGACGCTGGGCAACAGAGCAGAGCCTTCTTTCCCAGATGTATGATGAGAGGCCAATGCAGTTCCTTCACACACGCATTTTCAGCGTTTACGGTGACGGAGACCACAAGACAAGCCTTGTAAACACAGTACTTAAAGGCTCCCTCAAGGGAACACCTGTGGTACTCGGACCTTGTGCACAGAGATGGAATTACCTTGAAGTAAGAGACTGCGCAAGAGCCATAAGCATTCTCCTACAGTCGGATGAGACCCGCACAGACGTTTATGATATTGCAGGCAGTGATTCCAGAATGCTCAAGAAATTCGTTCAGGAAATGAATGAAATCGCCGGCGGCGGAGCAGAGCTCGAGTTCGGAACCCGCAGCAACAATGCTGAAGGCGCCGCAAACATGTCTCCCGAGATCCTGAAGCTCCAGCGCCTCGGCTTCCACCAGGAAATATCCTTCGAAGCAGGCATCGGCGAGCTCGTAAAGAAAAAGAGGATGGAACTCGAAGCCGGTTGAAGGGAAGACGGAGTAGTTGACGACTCCTTATGATATTTGATTAAAAAAATACCAAGTAAAGGCGATATCACACCTTCACTTGGTATTTTTTTACGTTTTATTTTGTTACTTATGCAACTTTTGAATAATCGATAACGGAGACATCTTGCAAAACGGTTTTAGCCGCTGCCACAATTTTTTCCAACTGTTCGGCTACTTCATCCGTAATATCACACAATTATAAATAGATTTGTTGTCATTGTTCTTATTATTTGTGATGGATATTTCTAGACTGTATAAGTTTTCTTTGAAAATCTTTCAAGACAAGGTGTTTAATTGGTTTGCCAATGAGAATATTTTGAGAGAGAAGATAGGACTAGATGTGTTATAATCGTACCACATCAGTGTTTTATATGGAGATTTGAAATGAAAATGAAATGCTTGGCCTGCGGGCACGAAATAAAGAAACTTATGACCTTCAAAGATATGCCGGCATCTGCTCAGGACATCCCGGCAAAAGAAGAGCTCGATGCTGACCACCCCATCACATTGGAGCTTTGCCAGTGCACCGAGTGCGGTCTGGTTCAGTTTGACTGCGAGCCGGTATCCTACTATAAAGATGTGATCCGTGCTGGTGGTGGAACCAGCACTATGACAAAACTTCGTCATGAGGAATATGCAAGACTCCTTGAATATATGAGAGAGCATGGAGTAAAGGGCAGAAATATCGTGGAAGTAGGCTGTGGCAGAGGCGAGTTCCTCCGCATGTGGCAGAATCTATCAGAAGATGAAGTAGGAAAAGAGGCGCTCGAGAAAGATATGGAGAAAGATCCCCTTTCTGGTCAGCCTAAAGCAATGCCTATTAAACTCACCGGAATCGAGCACAAAAGGGAACTGGTGGAAGAAGCCAATGCTCATGCCGAAGACTACTACGATGCCATAGCAAAACAGGATATACAAAATAATTCCCTAACAAATGTACCAACAAACGCAGGGTGTTCTTCAAATAAAAAATCAGAAGAAAAGACTCGGGAATCATCTATAGATGCACGAAATTTGAATTTTTGCACAAAAGTAGAGTGCTTTCCTAAAGTGAAGTGTTTGCACGAAAGTGGTCACTTTCAAAAAGTAAACTATCACGTCTACGAAGGCTTTGCAGAGGGCGACTATACTTATCCCGACGGTCCTTTCGACGCCTTCGTTCAGTTCAACTTCCTTGAGCACCAGCCATACCCTAAGGATATGCTTCAAAACATCTGGCATAACTTAAAACCAAAGGCCCTGGGTCTCGTGACGGTTCCGAGCTTCGAGTATATCCTGAAGTATAACGGCTACTACGAGCTGCTCCACGACCACATTGCAAACTATACCGAGTTTACGTTGCAGAAGCTTTTCCAGGACAACGGCTTCGAGGTTTTGGACATGCGCCTTGTAAACCGCGATACCATCGAGATCATCGTGAAAAAAGCAGATCCCGATGACCTGACAAATCTTCGCTACAATGGACAGCTCATAGATGTTTCTTCCTTAAAAGATAGCTATGACCGTTTGAATGAAGAGGTTAATTCACACCTGACTCAACTTTCAGCCGAAAACAAAACCATGGCCATCTGGGGAGCAAGCCACCAGGGATTCACATTGGCATCCACCACTAAACTAGGCGGAAAAGTAAAATACATCATCGATTCCGCTAAATTCAAACAGGGAAAATACGCCCCGGCATCACACATTCCTATCGTCTCCCCTGACCATTTTATGTCGGATCCCGTTGACGAGATCCTCATCGTAGCCCCCGGCTACACCGATGAAATCGCCGGAATAATCCGCGAGCGGTATGGTGCAGATGTTAGAATTTTAGTTCTAAAAACCGATAAGATAGACGAATACAAATAATAGTGTATGATGTCAGCTTTCAAATGGGTTGGGCTTGGTATATGACACGCAGAATGCTTATATCTGTTACTTTACGTGTCAAATCCCTTCAAAACAGGTTTGTATAAACATGCAGATTGTTTTTATCTGCATTTTTACTTGTCACCAGCTTTACCGAGGAGTATAAAATGTTCCTTTATGCGCCTTATATACAGCTTACCGACCTTTTTTCTAACTGACACTAGCTTATTTCATTACTTGGAGACCAAATGAAAGCCCTAGTTTTAAAAGGAAAAGGAAAAATAGAATACATTAATAAATCTGAGCCGACACTTATCGACCCTCATGGCGCGCTTCTGGAGCCGGTGCTGGTATCTCCCTGCACCTCCGACGTCCACACCATATGGCAGGGCAGCCCCAAGCGCCCCGACCTGACTCTCGGGCACGAGGTGATCGCAAAAGTAAAAGCCATCGGCTCCGAAGTCAAAGACTTCAAGCCCGGCGACCTGGTAGCCGTCTCAGCCATAACCCCCGACTGGAGTCAGCCCGACGTAGACATTAACTACGCCCACGCAGGACAGAACTTCAGCGCCCATATGATTGGTAAATCCATCGACGGCGCTTTCCAGAACACCTTTTATCTGCCCTTCGCAGACAAAAACCTTGCCCACATCCCGGAAGGAATGAGCCTTGAAGACGCTCTCATGTGCGTTGACGTGGTCCAGACCGGCTTTACCGCCGTAGAGGAGGCAGGTGTTTCCGAAGGAGACACAGTTGTGGTCATGGGGATCGGCGCCATCGGACTGGCAGCCATCATGGGAAGCAGGCTTGCCGGCGCAAAAAAGATATACGCCGTAGGTTCCCGCCCGGACAATGTCAGGATCGCTGAGGCTATGAGCGATGACAGCTGCAGGGTGGAAGTGCTCAATTACAAGACATTGGCCTGCCCTCTTCCTGAAGGCATGCATCCCCTTGCGAACTCCACGGGATCTCCGGTGGTGAACTACGTTCTCCAAGAGACAGCCACCAAAGGTGCCGACAAAGTTCTGATCTGTGGCGGCGACGATTACAGCCTGCCCCAGTCCATCGATATGGTGAAGTACGGAACCGGCGTCGTTTCCAATGTCATGTACTTCGGCGCAGACACTGAAGTTCAGGACGAGGAATGCCGGAAGCTCAAAGATATTAATGACTGTATCAATGAAACTTGCTCAGGAACTCATCAGGCGGCTAATGCCGAAACTAACTCACCTGAAAATGTCCGAGATATTGATAATTCCGAACTCCCGCAGCAGCCAAACAGCGGAGCTCCTCAGACCAATACTGGAACCCTGAAGTCGGACAGCGGAGCAATACAAACCAAAACCGGCACCCCGCAGCAGCCGATTTGCGAGATTCCGAAGAACAATTCAAGCCCGGGACTCAACACCACCATCGACTCCCTCCAAATTCCTAAATTCTCCATGGGACGGGGAATGGCAGGAAAAACCCTTAAGTTCAGCTTGAGTAAAGGTGGTCGGAAGAACCTGGAACGTATCATGAGCCTTGTGAAAGACTATGACCTTCACCCGGGATGCTTCATTACTGAAAGATACGAAGGTCTTGATAAAGTGGAACAGGCTATTTATGACTTGAAGGAAAGAAAAGCGATCAAGATAGCGGTCAGAGTCTGAATGTCGTAAAAATGTGTGACATTTCAGTCCGGTTATGCTCCGTGACAGTATTAAGACAGTGGTAAATCGGGTACTTTCCTGACTCAGATTTCAGTTTTGGGGATTTAGGTCAAAGTGATTCCGGCAGCTCCTTGACTTAAGTTTCGATTTCAGTGAAATGAGTCAAAAAGAGCAGCAAGCATGCATGACTCATATGCCTGTTTCAGGAGAAATGAGTCAAAAAAAGAAACAAGCTTGCGTGACTCAGATTTCGAATTATGAGAAATGAGTCAAAAAGAGTAGCAAGCATGCATGACTCATATGCCTGTTTCAGGAGAAATGAGTCATAAAAAGAAACAAGCTTGCGTGACTCAGATTTCGAATTATGAGAAATGAGTCAAAAAAAGCAGCAAGCATGCATGACTCATACGCCTGTTTCAGGAGAAATGAGTCATAAAGAACTGTTACCAGTTATTAAAGGGGTCAACAATAGAATTAAGCAGTTCAGCTTGCTAAACCAGGCACCTGAGTGTACAATCGACGCTGTATTTACCGGATGTGTCATCGCCTGCGGGTGTAGTATCCGAAACTGAAAACAAAAAACAAGTACAGTGCGAACCCCGCATCACTAATCAGAGGAAAACGAATTTGAAAACCATCAGCATAGTAGTACCCTGCTACAACGAAGAAGAAAACGTAGAGCCCCTTTACGAGGCCATTAAAGCCATATTTGCGGAAAAGCTCAGCGACTACAGATATGAGCTCATATACATAGACAACGACTCAAAGGACCAGACCCGCGAAAAGGTGAGAGACCTTTGCGCCGCCGACAAAGACGTGAAAGCCATTTTCAATGCCAAAAACTTTGGACAGTTCAACAGCCCTTACTACGGCATGCTCCAGTCAACCGGCGACGCGACCATGCTCATGGCGGCGGATTTTCAGGACCCGGTGGAGATGATCCCCGAGTTCGTGAAAGCCTGGGAAGAAGGCTACAAAATCGCCATCGGCGTAAAGACCCAGTCCCAGGAGAACCCCCTCATGTACTGGATCAGAGGCATCTACTACAAGACCATCAAGAAAATGTCTTCCGTAGACCAGATTGCCCAGTTCACCGGCTTCGGACTCTATGACAAGGCATTCATCAACGTCATGCGAAACCTGAACGACCCCACCCCGTTCCTGAGAGGCATCGTGGCCGAGCTCGGTTTCCGCCGCAAGGAAATCCCTTACACCCAGCCCAGAAGAAGAGCCGGAATCACCCACAACAACTGGTATTCCCTCTATGACGCCGCCATGCTCAGCTTCACCAGCTACACCAAAGTCGGCCTCAGAGTTGCGGTATTCTTCGGCGGCGTGTGCAGCGCCATCAGCATGTTGATCGCCATCATTTACCTGGTGATGAAGCTCATCTGGTGGGACCGTTTCCCCGCCGGCATGGCGCCAATGCTTATAGGCATGCTCTTTCTCGGCTCAATCCAGATCTTCTTCATCGGACTCCTGGGCGAGTACATCCTCTCCATCAATCAGAGGGTAATGAAGAGACCTCTGGTAGTAGAGGAAGAAAGACTCAACTTTGGGGATGCGCCGATTTACCGCGGAGTCAAAGATATGGGGAAAGCCCCCAAAACCCCGGAAGTGAAACCTGAATAAATCTGATGCAGCACATTTCATGGGGGAATATGCGTGCTCCGCATCATCGGTAAGAGCGGTGCCTTTGGAATTGTCCACCCGGTATACAACCACTGAGGTATGCGTGTTTTGCATCTCTTGCGAGTGGGTGATGCTTTAGGCGTTCATCTCATGATGTTTTTTAAATACAGAAAAATCGGCAGACCAATTAATAAGCGCTGCAAACCTGCAGGCTTGGAGTGGCAAGGTTTGCCCGGAGAATAAAATATGATGCGATATAAAGTAGATGTTGCCATCTCCAGAGAGGGCAAGATCACATTCCTAGGATGGGCCTTCGG
>JAGAGL010000025.1:0-8360 GCA_017627595.1 Oribacterium sp.
GGAAACGGAATCCTGAACATAGATGTCCTTAGCTTCAACAGACTGGCCTACCGCGTGTTCGAAGAACAGAATATCCGTCTCAGCGATATGACCGTGATCGACGACATGGGAAAAGTTATGATCCTGAGAGCAGTCACGGAAAACATGAAGGACAAGCTGAAACTCTATCAGAAGGAACTGGATAAACCCGGATTCTTGAATGAACTTAAATCCCAGATATCGGAATTCTACCAGTACCGCGTCACTCCGGATATGATTGACGCGGCGGCTGCACACACAGACTCTGCCTATACCAGAAGTAAACTCCATGACCTGGCTCTCATCTATCAGGGCTTTCAGGATTATATGACAGATCACGGCTATCTTACTCAGGAGGAAATCCTTGATAAGCTGTACAGAGTCATGCCGGATTCTAAGCTATTACAGGATTCCGTGGCTGCCTTCGATGGCTTCACAGGTTTCACTCCCATACAGCTAAACATCCTTGAGGAAGTGCTTCCGGTGACCAAAGAAACCCTGGTGACCTGCGATGTAAGCCTGGACCCAGAGGAATCAATATATGACGAAAGAGGTCCGGAGGATCTTTTCTACCTTTCCCGTCAGACCGTAAAGAAGCTTACAGCTATGGCAAAGAAGCTTGAAGTAGAGATTACTCCGGCTATAGACGTGAACCGGTACGATGCAGGAACCGGAGAACCAAGAGATGCACAGAAACCCGCATACAGGTTTGATACAGATCATGGTCATGCCTTTGATATTATAGAGAGGAAACTCTACAGATACGGAAATAAGGAAGAAGATAAAACCGGGGCAGGGGATGCCCTGGTTATTCGTGAGGCCGCAGATCAGAGACAGGAAATTGAGGCCATAGCCACAGAAATCGAGTCACTTATCAGAAACGGAAAAATGCGTTATCAGGATATCGGAATCATCCTGACGGAGCCGGAAAGCTACAGGGACATCATATACAAGATTTTCTCGGAAGCGGATATTCCTTATTTTTTTGATGATCCCATAAGCCTTAAGGATTCGCCCTATGCGGAGATACTCTGTTCGGCACTTCTTGTCATCGATCAGAATTTCAGCTTTGATTCAGTCACCAGATATCTCAAGTCCCTGCCAAAGGATGATCCTGACGAAGAGCATGAAGTAGATGCTATGGACAATTACCTGAGAAAGACCGGCAAGCGCGGCATCGGAAAATACAGTGAAACCTGGCTTGATAAAGAGGGTAATGCTGACGAAATGGAACCCCTCCGTGATAAACTTATGAGCCCGTTACTAAAGCTTCATAAAAAGCTAAGAGGTAAGGATGCCAATGTTTCTGAGAAGATCATTTCTCTCAAGGAATTTATGGAGGATATCAGGAGCAAAGATAAGGTACTTCTTCTTACCGAAAAACTCAGGGCTCTTGGTGATCAGAACAGAGCGGAAGCTATCCGTGAAAGTATCGGCGCCATAGATTCTGTGCTGGATCAGATGACAAAGCTTCTGGGAACCACCTTTATGTCTTCAGGAGACTTTAAAGATATCCTGGATGCCGGCTTAAATCAGGCATCTGTACGAGTGATCCCGGCAACCTCCGATCAGGTTGTGATCGGAGACCTTACCCGCTCAAGATTCTCAAATCCTCTGGTATTCTTCATAGCCGGCATCACTGCTGACAGAATCCCGAAGGCTGAGAGCGATCATAAGATAATCTCAGACAGAGACAGAAAGCTCTTTGAAAATATAGGTGTTGAGCTTGCCCCCGGAAGGCTGGAGGGCGCGCTGATACAGAGATTCTATATCTACAGGGCGCTGCTTAATCCCTCCGAGAGACTGATTCTCAGTTACCCTACAAAGGGCAGAGACGGAAAGGGTGTAAAGCCCTCAGGTCTTATCGGTGAGATAAAGAATATGTTCTCGGATTTACGCATAGAGAAATTGCGTGGAAAGAAAGGTCATATATATACAAAAAAGGAAGCCGAACGATTTGTTTCCAGAGAGCTTGCGGAAACAGTTGATGCCGAAATCTCAGCCGGCAGGGATTATGAAAGGATGCTGAATTTCCTAAGCATTCTGAAAAATGACGAAGAGTTCCGGGAGAAGGTGGCAAAGCTTATTTCCGGAGCATTTACACGTTATGAGGAAGCCGGACTCAAGGATGAAGTGGCCAGGGAACTCTACGGGGATATGATCACGGATTCCTCCATTACCCGGCTTGAAAAGTACAGTCAGTGTGCCTATGCACACTTTCTTCAGTACGGCCTCAGACTTAAGGAAAGAGATACCTTTGAGATACAGATGTTTGACATAGGTAATCTTTACCATGCCGCCATCGAAAAGAGCTTCAGGGATGTGGAGGCTCAGAACAGAAGCATTACCGATCTCAGTAACGAAGAGCTTTACAGTCTGACTTCGGCTAATGTTGAAGAAGTGGCAGAAGCCTATAAGTACAGCATGCTTCTCGGCACCGCGAGGAACAGATATATCATACATAAAGCTCAGAGTATAGCAGGCACCACCATGTGGGCTCTGAGAGAGCAGTTAAGGCATGGAGAGTTTTATGTTGCAGATATTGAGAAAAGCTTTGAGTACGTACGTAACGGGCTTAAGCTAAAGGGACGTATCGACCGTATCGATATCGCTCAGGATGAAGGCCATGTTTATGTGAAGATCATTGATTACAAAACCGGCAGCACTGCCTTTGATCTCACGAAGGTGTATAACGGCCTTCAGCTTCAGCTTGTGACCTATATGAGCTATGCCATGACGGATTATCAAAACCGTTTTCCCGGAAAAGAGGTTCTGCCTGCAGCCATGCTTTACTACAGGATAAAGGAACCGCTTCTTGATTATGATCCCGGAAGAACTCCGGAGGACAGGGAAAAGCAATGGCTTAATGAGCTAAAGCTGGACGGTCTTGTCAACCCGGATGCCGGGATCGTAAAGCTGCTTGACAGGGATATGTCAGATAAATCTGAAGTTGTTCCGGTCACCATGAAAAAGGGCGTGGTTGATACGGGTAAAAAGAATATTGCATCAACAAAACAGTTCGAGGCCCTGGAAAACTATGTGGACAAGCTCATGAAACAATTCGCCCGGGATATCATCTCCGGAAGAGTTGCCATAGATCCCGTAGAAATCGATAAGGATCATAATGCCTGTGACTGGTGCCCTTATCACAGCATTTGCAAATTTGACAAACGTATAAACGGATTTAAATTCAGAAAACAGATAGTTAAGGAAAGATCGGAGATATGGCAGGAGATAATGCCGGAGGAACAGCAGGATGAAGTGGACGAGTGATCAGCAAAAGGTTATAGATCATAAAGAAGGAAATCTGCTTGTGGCAGCGGCTGCGGGATCGGGAAAGACCGCAGTTCTGGTTCAGCATGTCATAAACCGGATCACAGATAAGGAGGATCCGGTTTCTCTGGATGAAATGGTCATCATGACCTTCACCGATGCCGCCGCCCAGGAAATGAGAGAACGTATAAAGCTTGCCATAGAAGCTAAACTTCAGTTAAATCCTCGTGACCCGGGGCTTATCCGTGAGGCCGGAAATATCCAGAATGCCAATATCTCCACCATTGATTCTTTCTGTAAAAAGCTGATAACCGAAAATTATGCAGCTATTAATCTGGACCCGGGTTTCCGTATCGGAGATACCGGTGAGCTTAAGCTGCTTAAAAGTGATGTGATAGCGGAGATTCTGGAGGAACATTATGCCTCTGAGGATAATGCAGACTTCCTTAACTTCGTGGATTCCTTCGCAACGGGTAAGGGGGATTCAGGGATCGAGGACATCATCCTGAAGCTGTATGAGTTTGCGGAGGCTAATCCCTGGCCTATGGAGTATCTGGACAGGTGCCTTCTGGAGGAGTCCCGGGAGGATGTCACAAAGGGCTGGGAGAAGTATTATTTTAATCAGCTTAAGCAAAGAATAAAGGACGATATCGAGGCCATGGAGGATGCCCTATCCATATGCGGGGATCCGGAGGGACCGGAAAGCTATATTGAGGAATTCACCGCTGAGCTTAATGCTCTTGACAGATTGATGGAGGCTTCCGATATCAGGTCGCTTTTTGAAGGTCTGTCTTCTGTTGTCTTCGGACGACTTAAGGCATCAAAGGCAGAGTTAAAGGATGCGGCAAAGGGTTTGAGAGACAGCGTTAAGGACGACATAAAGAGTATGCTGAAGGAGATAGTGATACCCGATCCGGAGACTCTGGCACGAATGAAAAAGGACAGCTTAAGTCATGTTACTGTCCTTATCGGTATCACGAAAGAGTTCGTCGAAAGATTTCAGGCAGAAAAGCTCAAGAGACACATGCTGGATTTCGGGGATCTCGAGCATAAGGCATTGGAAATACTATACATTTCGGATGAGGCAGGCAACAGGAGATTTTCTGCTATCGCCGATGACCTTGCAAAACAATACCGTGAAATACTTGTGGATGAGTATCAGGATTCGAACTTCGTTCAGGAGACGCTCATTGAAGCCTTGTCTTCAGAACGTTTCGGAAGACCGGATGTTTTTCAGGTAGGGGATGTGAAGCAGTCCATCTACAGCTTCAGACAGGCAAAGCCGGAGCTGTTCCTTCGGAAGTATAATGATGTGAATTATCCTACCGTTGAGTTAAGCCAAAACTTCCGAAGCAGAAATGAAGTCATCAGTGCTTCTAATGATGTTTTCAAATGCGTTATGAAGGCCACTGTCGGAGGAATTGATTATACGGACAATGCTGCACTCCACTATGGTTTTCCCAATGCGGAGTACAGTGACATCCTGAAGCCGGAATATGAAACAGAACTTCTTCTAATGGAGAATCCCGGCAAAGATGCGGAAACTTCATCGGAAGAATCTTCAGGTAAAGAAGACCCTGGGAACAAGGAAGAACCGGCGAGCAAGGAAGAATTCATGAGCAGGGAAGATCCAATGAGCAAGGAAGAAGCAGAAGCGCGGATGATAGCTCACAGGATTCATGAGCTTCATTTCGGCGCAGAAGAAATTCCCTACAGAGACATTGTTATACTTACAAGATCTCCGGGATCCTGGGCGGATACCATTGTAGATGTGCTTAATGAAGAAGGCATACCGGCATATTGCACCAGCAATGAAGGCTACTTCAATACAGTGGAGGTAGAAACCATTCTTTCCATGCTTAATGTCATAGATAATCCCGAACAGGATATCGCACTGGCTGCCATTATGCATTCAGCCATATATGATTTCGGCGATGATGAAATGGCAGAGATAGTGGCTTCCAGAGGAACATTGCAGCCCATATACAGAGGACTTCTTGCGGAAAAAGAAGAGTCGGAGCTGGCACTCCCTGAGAAGGAATTGACGACGGAGGAGCTGTGGGAGAGAGATGCGGAGGTCTATGGTATCTATGCTGTTTTGGACGAAAAGAAGGTTTCTTCTTCTGAACCTTTGAGAGATGAGCTGGCCAGAAAACTTCTGTCATTTTATAAGGACATAGAAAGCTACAGGCAGATGTCCCGATATCTTTCTATTCATGAGATCCTTTACAGAATATATGACGAAACCGGCTACTATAATTACGTTACAGCCATGCCTTCCGGAAACAGACGAAAGGCCAATCTTGATGCCCTTGTGGATATGGCATTGTCTTTCGAGAAAACCTCTTATAAGGGTTTGTTTGACTACATCAGATACATTGAAAAACTTAAAAAATATGACAATGACCAGGGAGAGTCTTCGGTTTATTCCGATCAGGATGACCTTGTGAGGATCATGTCTATTCATAAATCAAAAGGACTTCAGTTCCCGGTTGTGTTTTTGTCGGGACTTGGACGAAGGTTCAATAAACAGGATCTCAGGAACAAGGTGCTTGTGGATTCGGAATACGGAATAGGCTTTGATTATGTGGATCTTCAGGAAAAGGTAAAGGTACCTGCATTAAAAAAGCAGGCACTGAAACTGAAGCTTGAGACAGAACTTCTGGGAGAGGAGCTAAGAGTACTTTATGTAGGCATGACCCGTGCGGTTGATAAGCTGATACTGACAGCCGGAACACAGGATCTGCAGAAGCTGTTGGACAAGTATGCCGAGGCGGGAAAAAGCCTCAGTATCTCAACCATAAGAAGTGCCTCCTGCTTTCTTGACTGGATCATGATGGCAGAAGGAGCCGGAAAGCTTTGCGATGAATCAGGAGAAAGAAGCATTAACGAACCTGTAAAGCTGAAAAAATACGACATGGAAATGCTTAAGAAGATAATGGCCGAAAAGGATCAAAGCTTCACGGAACAGCAGAAAGCCCTTATCGGACAGATCAATAAAGTGGATCCGGAAAGCTCTGATTATAAAGCGATACTTGAGGATTTTTCTTATGTTTATCCTTATAAGGAATCCACTACCCTCTATCCGAAACATTCCGTTTCCGAACTTAAAGAAGTGGAATTGGAGAGGTTTGAAGAGGAGAGAAAGGCTCAGGGACAGGAGCATTGGCATATAAAGGCCGATAACTCGGATACAGAAGTGAGATATAATATCACCGATAATCATAGTTCTACGGATATAGATAAGCAGAATGGCAATCCGGCAGATAGCCGGAATGATTTTACTTATGGCTTAGAGACTTCAGGTAAGCAGGGTATTTTCGATAACCCGGTGGAAACAACTATCATGGAAGGCAAGCTTCCGGCAACAGAGAAACACTATAGTGAGAAAGCAGGAGCCGATGTTGGTGATGCGTATCACCATGCCTTTGAGAAATATGATTACAGTGATGATCCCGGTCATTTCATGGATCAGCTGAGAGAAAAACTTCCCGAAAACGAAATCGAACTCATAAAAGATTATCGTTTTAAAACCTTTCTTCAGTCTGAGCTTGCGGGAAGATTCCGGGAAGCACAGAAAACCGATGTTCTGTTCCGGGAACAGCACTTTATGCTGCGACTTCCCCACAACGAACTTTTCGAAGGAAGCACTATTTCAGAAGATGTTCTGTTACAGGGGATAATCGACGCCTTCTTCCTGGAAGACGATGAAATCGTACTGGTGGATTATAAAACCGATCATGTCCGTGACGCAGACACCCTCGTCGGACGATATAAAAAACAGCTTGACCTCTACGCCCGCGCGTTGGAATCAATCACGGGGAAAACAGTAAAGGAAAAGCTGATATATTCAGTGATACTGGGAAAAACCATATCGGTCTGAGCATAGAAAGGGGAGGTTGACACGTAAAAGAGCAGATAAAAACAATTTGCGTGTCTAAAAAAGCTTGACTTGGGAGAATGTGACACGTAAAGGTGCAAACAAAAGCAATCTGCGTGTCTAAACAAACCTGTTTTGAAAAAATATGACACGCAGATAACCGGAATTAAATTAACTGCGTGTCATATTCACTTTACTAAGGTGTGTGTCAAGTTGACTGTGTAAATTTTTTTATTAATTTTTGGTGGTTGGATTTTATTACGAAATCCTGCCACCTTTTTTGAATAAGATCTCCTTCTAAGCCGGTCAGCCTTGAAGAGATGGGTAGTGTTTTCGTCCTGCTATCAATCTAAAGGTTCCGCCTCATCATTCTTTGCGATGATGATCTCCTTAGCGTAAGGCAGTGTCTCGATCCACTCACAGAAGGTGTGCCACTCATCAAGCTTGTGAGTACGACGTGCGAAATAAATATTGATAAGTGTTTCATAATTCAGAGTAACCGTTCTCATCTGATTGTAGGATGACGGGATCATCTGGATAAGGTCATACCAGTCTTCTTTGTTTTTACCTTTTTCCATGTAACGAACACGGATCTTCTCAATTTCAGCGATATAATCCTTCATGATCTTCTCGGCATCCGGTGTGAGATGGTCATGAGAAAAATCATCATATTCGATAGGCTTACTGTGGATCTTATGCATGGTTGAAGTTGAGTTTGCAACTGTTGCAACCTTGTAGGTATCATACTCCTTCCACCAGTAAAGAGGAGCAGTGATATCGCAGCAAACCATGATCATACGGACATATTTACGGTGATCCGAACCTGCAACACGAAGGCGCTTTGCAAGTGAAAGATCGTTGGGACCGAGAATGTAGTCGCCGTTTTCGTCATAAGAGCTGTCGGAACGAGCCCAGGAATTTAATGGATTACGAGCGCCACGCATGGCATTCTCGAGATTCATCACAGAAGTTCTCTCAATCTTAATCATAATTACCTCTTTTCCGCATCAGAATCAAAAAATTTACAATTCTGATATATCTAATCACTATTTCTATATATTCTAACAAATATTCAAAGAAAATGATAGGATAGTGATTTATATAACAATAATCCGGATAATAATATCTGTAACAGTTCAGCCGGTGGATCACTAACCCCGTCCCCATGGTCCACCGGCTGAACTGTTAC
>JAGAGL010000026.1:0-33443 GCA_017627595.1 Oribacterium sp.
GATCAGTGGGGGTAGTTAATACTGGAAGTAGTGCAGAGGATCCGGGAACCGTAGGAGAAAATAATGGTAGCGTAACCAACGGAGCATATGGTGTAGTAACTGATAATAAAGGAACCGTAACCAACACTGAAGCAACCAGTGTAGTAACTAACAATAAAACAGGTGGAACCGTAACCAACACAAAAGGAACTGTAGGAACTAATGAAGGACATGTCGATAATGCTACTGACGGAACCGTAACAACCAATGCATCAGGCGGAACAGTTACAAATAACGGTGGAACTGTTATAAACAATAATGCCGGCGGTGGTGTTAATAATAATCAAGGTGGTACTGTAAAGGAGAACGCCGGAACAGTAACCAATGCATCAGGTGGCATCGTAGAGAAGAATCTTGTAGGAGGTTTAGTAGATTTTAACGATGTCACTATGGCGTCCAATGCAGGAACATTAACATCCAATGCAGGAACTGTTACAACCAACGAGTCTACCGGTATTGTAACCAACACAGCGGATGGTACGGTTGATACCAACAAGGGTACAGTAAATAATGAGGCCGGTGGTGTTATCAAAATAAATGCTGTGGGCGGTCATGTAGATTTTAACAGTAAGACCATGGATAGCAATGCAGGCGAGTTGGGTGAAAATAAAGCCGGCGGAACTGTAACTATTAATACAGGCGCTGTTACAACTAATGCCGGAACAGTTACTACTAACGATGGCGATATCAATACAAACTCAGGAACAGTTAACGCCAACAATCATGACATTACCAATAATACCGGAACAGTTAACAATAATAATGCGAATGCTGAAATAGGAAATAACGATGGTACTGTAAACACTAATGCCGGAACTGTAAATGACAATAATTCTATCATCAAGGATAACACCAGCATAGTTGTTACGAATGACGGAACCATCGAGATTAATACAGGTTACGTTGGTGGTAACAATAGTGTAATCCGGACAAATAATGGATCAGGTGTGGTAGGAACTAATGAGGGTCAGGTTCTAAACAATACAGCAACAGTTACTACAAACACAGAAGCAGGTCTCGTTGAGAACCTTGCAGGCGGTATTGTAGATACCAATAACGGTACTGTATACAACTATGGCGGACGTGTTAACAATAACATCGGAACAGAGTACTTCTCAGTTTCCATTGCTGATGGAAGTAATTCAACTCATTCCGGCGGAACATTTGCTTCTTATAAAGATGCAAGCTGGCTCGGAACCACAGGTGAAACACAGTCCTCCACAACTATCGTTGTTACGCCGACGAATGGCTACAAGATTTACTCTTTTGATATTCCTGACGAATACAAGGGATTTGTTACTGCAACAAAGAATGAGGACGGGTCTTGGAACCTTACAGTTAAGTCAGGTTTGAATATCAGTCTTTCTTTACCTGATGCTACGAGGGCTTCTGCCTCCGGCGGAAGTACCAGATCCAGCTCCGGTTCAGGATCAGGTGGATCAGGTGGCAAAGGAGTTACCAGCACAGTACTCAATCAGACAATTAATCCTGTAAACGATCTTACAGTTGTTGCGGTTGCAACTACAGGTACGACTCTTGCTGCTCCTGTATCGAACGTAGTGACAGGTATTGATATAGCAACAGCTTTCAATAACTTTGCTGCATCCAACGTTCAGACATATGGCTCAGAGAACATCGTTGGTACAGGTGCCGTTGATTTCCACCATGTATTTGATACTGCAGCATCTACTGCCGTTGATGTTCCTATAACCGCTAATGTTAAAGCCGGTAATACTTACAGAGTGCTTTTCAGCGACACATCAAGTATCGATGTTCTCTGCACCTATGATGGCATCCTTTATATACCTGTATCAAAGGTAGCAGAAGGACTTACATATATCGTTTACGGCACAGCTACAGATCCTGCAGCAGCTATGATGGCAGCACAGCAGATGACAGGTACAGTTGTAACCAATCCTGCAGCTAACTTGGGAATATTTGATCCGGCAACACTTGCACTTGCAGGTCTTGCGTCATAATCTGTACCAGAGGTTATGAATCGTAAAGGAAAGTGGATTTTGAACACATATTTATGATCATGTTCAGAAACCTCTTTTAAAAACCGGGGACGGCTTCCGAGAGGAAGGATCGTCCCCGGTTTTTCACTTAATCCCCCCTACTCCAAGGGGGGATTTTGGTGTATAATGGTCGGAGCAAATTCGGGGGCAGGCGGGTTTTGTTTTGGATCGGGCAAAAAACCTGAATCCTTCACTGAAGGAAAGAAATCTTCCCCGTGAGAAAAGGAGGAACCTTAAATGGCAGTAAAAGAATCGGTTTTGGGAACGCTTCAGGATGGAACTGAGGTTAAGAGATATACATTGACAAACAGTAACGGTACAGAGGCCAGCTTCACGGATTTAGGCGCAATCTGGCTTACCATGCTGGTGAAGGACAAAGAGGGAAACAGGAGGGACGTGGTTCTCGGTGTCGATAATGTTGAGATGCTGCTTAAGAATCCGGGGCACATGGGAGAGCCTGTTGGACGAAATGCCAACCGTATCGGTGGTGCTTCCT
This sequence comes from Oribacterium sp., assembly GCA_017627595.1. Classification (GTDB taxonomy): domain Bacteria; phylum Bacillota; class Clostridia; order Lachnospirales; family Lachnospiraceae; genus Oribacterium. The sequence continues at coordinate 2,554 of JAGAGL010000026.1, forward strand.
TCGAGATAAGCGGCAGGACCTATGAGCTTCAGAAGAACGATAAAGGGGTAAACAGCCTTCATTCCGGTCCTGATTACTGGAGAACCAGAGTATGGGATGCGGAGTATGATAATGCAGGACTCGGCAGCTATGTGATGTTCTCACTTATTTCACCGGACGGTGACCAGGGATTCCCCGGAGAAGTCAGGGTTTCTGTGACATATACACTGGCAGAGGATGACAGTCTCAGCATTCACTATACAGGTACTGCAGATCAGGACACTGTTTTCAACATGACAAATCATGCCTATTTCAATCTCAACGGATATGACAGCGGAGATGCCATGGATCAGATAGTGTGGATCAATGCTGACCGCTTTACACCTGCAAACAAGAATTCCATTCCTTACGGCGATATAGCATCTGTTCAGGGAACACCTATGGATTTCACCACACCGAAGCCGGTAAAGAGAGATATCAAAACAGATTTTGACCAGCTTAACTTTGCCGGAGGTTTCGATCATAACTGGGTGCTTAATGATTTCGACGGAAATGTAAGACTTGTGGCTACAGCTCGCTCCGAAAAGTCAGGTATCAAAATGTCAGTATACACCGACCTTGAGGGAATGCAGTTCTATACAGGTAATTACATGGCTTCGGACTTTGAAGGAAAGGGCGGAGTTCATTTCGGACCGCGTCACGGATACTGCTTCGAAACACAGCATTATCCTGACTGCCTGCATAAGGAAGACTGGCCGACATCTATAGTAAGAGTCGGTGAAGAGTATGACACCACCACGATCTACAAGTGGGAAGTGAAGTAATAAAGGTTTTTATCCGGTGCTTTTCCGGACAGGAACCTGTGCCGGTTAGATGCTTCGGTTCATTGAGATTTGAGGAGCAATGTTTATGCTTCAAATAGAACCGATACCGGATAGATACTTATTTTTAGAGAGGTTTTATTGAAAAAGTTATTTATAGTGGAGAAGCCCTCCGTTGCGCAGCAGTTCTCTCAGGCTCTCGGCATGAATAATGTCCGTAGAGGCGACGGATTTCTCGAGGATGAAAACTATGTCATAACCTGGTGCGTAGGACATCTGGTGCAGCTGTCCTATCCCGAGGCTTATGATGAGTCTTTGAAAAAGTGGAGCTTTGACACGCTACCCTTTATTCCCGGGGATTCCGAATGGAGATACGAAGTCGGAAAGAGTACGAAAAAGCAGTTTCAGGTGGTTTCCAAACAGCTTAATCGTGAGGATGTGGACACCATATATGTCTGCACCGATAGCGCCCGGGAGGGAGAATATATTTACCGCCTTGTGGAGATGATGGCTAAGGTGCCGGAATCCAAAGAGAAAAGGAGAGTCTGGATAGACTCCCAGACCAATGAGGAAATTCTTCGCGGCATCCGTGAAGCAAAGCCCGAGAGTGCTTATGACAATCTTTCGGCCGCTGCCTTTTCACGGGCCAAAGAGGATTATCTCATGGGCATAAACTTCAGTAGAGCTCTGTCCCTTAAATACAGTAACCGTATAAGACGGGATCTCAACATGGATCGTAATGACAAGATGGTGGTGGCAGTCGGACGTGTCATGACCTGCGTCCTGGGAATGATAGTAAAGCGTGAGCAGGAGATCAGAGCCTTTCAGAAGACGGTTTTTTACCGTATTTTGGGGGATTTTGACATCGGAAACGGTGCAGTGATCACTGCTGACTGGAAGGAAAGCCCGGGCTCAAAGAAGTACGCACCAACAGAGATATATGACGGAAAGGGCTTCCTCAAGCAGGGTCGTGCCGTAGAGTTTATGAAGAGCTTCATGCCTTTTCCAAGAGAGGCGGAGGTTACAGGACTCGAAAAAAAGAAGGAGACAAAGAATCCTCCGCTCTTATATAATCTTGCAGAGCTTCAGAATGACTGCTCAAAGATGTTTAAGATAAGTCCCGATGAGACCCTGGCCATAGCCCAGGAGCTTTATGAAAAGAAATTAACCACCTATCCCCGTACTGATGCGAGAGTTTTATCTACTGCCGTATCAAAGGAGATAGCAAAAAACATAAAGGGACTTTCCACCTATGAGCCGGTGGCGGCAGCGGCTCAGGAGATACTTGAAAACGGGTCCTATAAAAACATAGGAAAAACCAGGTATGTGGATGACAAGAAGATCGCCGATCACTATGCGATCATTCCTACCGGTCAGGGGCAGAGGGAGTATCAGTCCTTAAAGCCTCTGGCCAAGAAGGTATATGAGTTGATTTGCCGGAGGTTTCTTGCTATCTTTTATCCGCCTGCAGTTTATCAGAAGATTGCATTGTCCATAAGCTGTAATGATGAGACCTTCACGGCCGGAACGAGAGCTTTGAAGGAAGAGGGTTATCTGAAGGTTGCCAATGTCAAAAAAGATGCTTCGAAAGCCGCAGAGGGAGACAGCGGTACCGGAAGTGTGACCGGTGACGGACAGACTGAGGGTGGACAGGACTCTGAAGAAACCGGAGACAAAGACGGACGCCTGAGTGAAGCGCTTTTGAAGCTTAAAAAGGGTCAGAAGATAAGCCTTCGTACCCTTCAGGTGAAGGAAGGCGAAACCTCACCTCCGAAACGATATACTTCAGGTTCCATGATCCTTGCCATGGAAAATGCCGGAAATCTTATAGAAGATGAGGATCTGAGAGCTCAGATCAAGGGTGCCGGAATCGGCACAAGTGCGACCAGAGCCGGAATACTCACAAAGCTTGTGGATGATAAGTATGTGTCACTTCAGAAAAAGACACAGATCCTGACACCTACAAGGCTTGGCGAACATATAGCCTATTATGTTAAGATATCCATACCCCATCTTCTCAATCCGAAGCTTACAGCCTCCTGGGAAATGGGTCTAAGCTCGGTTGCGGAAGGAAAGCTCACGGAGCAGGAATATATGGATAAGCTGGAGCAGTTTGTGAGGGAAAAGACAGAGAAGATCAGGTCAATGTAAAGGCTTGCTGCAACGGTGATCATCCGGGTTAACATAAAGTAGTCCGGTAATATGAAAAAACATGCTCTCATTTGAGATGAAAACGTAGCAGTTCGGCCGGTGAACCAGTACAACGTATTTTAAGTTTCTGGCACATTCACAGTTAAATGAAAACAGGAGAAAAAAGTGAAAAAGAGTGATATGACAATAAAGGCCATGTATGACCTCAGTTACACAGAGGCGGGGGATGCATTTTCGGGATGCATGTACCCCTGGGAGGTACTTCCGAAAATCCATGATTTTATTGCGTCCTACGGACCGACTCTTCCAAAGGATGAGTATGATGAAGTAAAGCCCAATGTCTGGATCCACAAGACTGCCAAGGTTTTTGATTCTGCTTATTTTGCAGAGTATATCATTATCGGGCCTGAGACAGAGGTCAGACAGTGTGCATTTCTCCGTGGCAATATCATTGCCGGTAAGGGCTGTGTCATAGGTAATTCCTGTGAGCTTAAAAATGTTATTATCTTTGACGGAGTGCAGACACCACACTATAATTATGTGGGAGATTCCATTCTTGGATATAAATCACACATGGGAGCTGCGTCACTTACATCAAATGTAAAGTCCGACAAGAAGCTTGTGAAAGTGCATGCTGAGGACGGAGACATTGAAACCGGACTTAAGAAGTTCGGTGCCATGCTCAGTGATCATGTTGAGGTAGGCTGCGGTTCGGTACTTAATCCCGGCACGGTTATCGGAAGGAACACAAACATTTACCCTCTTAGTTCCGTAAGGGGCTGTGTGGATTCTGATTCCATCTATAAGTCAAAGGATGAGATCATCAGAAAAACAGAAGATTAAACACTTTTTATAAAGGAGATTTTAAATGGATAACAATTATGGATCAAATGTAACAGTTCTCAACCACCCTCTGCTTACTCACAAGATTTCGCTTCTTCGTGATAAGGCAACGGGAACAAATGAGTTCAGACAGCTTGTGGAAGAGATCGCCATGCTTATGGGATTTGAGGCTCTCCATGATCTGCCCACAAAGCTTGTAGAGATAGATACGCCTATCGAGACAGCAAGTGTTCCCATGCTTGCCGGAAGAAAGCTTGCCATAGTTCCTATCTTAAGAGCAGGACTCGGCATGGTTTCCGGACTCACAGCGCTTGTGCCAAGTGCCAAGATCGGTCATATCGGTTTGTACAGAGATGAGTCTACACATCAGCCGGTTGAGTATTTCTGCAAGCTCCCTCATCCTATCGAGGAGAGACAGATAGTTGTATGCGATCCTATGCTTGCAACAGGCGGATCTGCTGTTGATGCTATCACTCAGATCAAGAGACACGGCGGAAAGAAGATCAAGTTTATCTGCATTATCGCTGCTCCTGAGGGTATAAAGAAGCTTGTTGAGGCACATCCCGATGTTCAGGTTTATGTCGGAAACGTAGACAGATGCCTTAATGAAAATGCTTATATCTGTCCGGGACTCGGAGATGCCGGAGACCGTATTTTCGGAACCAAGTAATGAAATGTAAAAAGTAGGGAGCATGCTCCCTACTTTTGTAGCATCATAGTGAGTATAAACCCTGTATTGCATCGTTCCGGCTAACCCTGTATTGCCTGGCCCCGACTGCAAGGTTTATGATAAAAAAAGAAGCGGACCGGTATAGAACCAATCCACTTTATGTCTGCCGCCAGCCGGACTTGAACCGGCATGGATAAACCGCGCGATTTTGAGTCGCGTGCGTCTGCCAATTCCGCCATGGCGGCTTAAGACCTATATAAATTAGCACATTATCGAAAGGTTTTCAAGTCGAATCGATGCCGATTTTGACCCATCAATAACATTATGACATGCCTGGATGCCCGAAAAAAAATTTATGATTATCTGAACAACAAGCTGACAGATGCAGAGCTTAAGGATTTTATCGATCATGTGAACGGATGTGACGAATGTATGGATGAGCTCAGAATCACCCATATGGTTTACAGAGGTGCGGCGGAGCTGGATTCCGATGCGGACACCAATCTGAACATCGACGAAGCGCTTAAAAGGACAATAAGTGATTCAAAGTTCTATCTGTTTAGACTGTTTGCCAGAAGGATAGCTGCTATGGTTGTGGATGCCATAGCTTTTTGGGCTGTACTGATCATTTTTCTAATGCAGATCAGGATGTGGATCATGTGAAGAGGAGATAATTTTGTCAGATAAACTTTTACTTATAGACGGACACAGTATCATGTCCCGTGCTTTCTACGGAATCCCGGAGCTTACCAATTCTCAGGGATTGCATACAAACGCGGTATATGGTTTTTTAAACATTCTTCTGAAGGTTCTGGATGAGGAACAGGCAGACCATCTTGCGGTGGCATTTGATGTTCATGAGCCCACCTTCAGACATAAAATGTTTGAGGGTTATAAGGGAACACGTAAGCCTATGCCTCAGGAGCTTCACGAGCAGATACCCGTTATTCAGGAGGTTCTCACGGCTATGCACATTCCGCTTCTGAAAAAAGGCGGATTTGAGGCGGATGATCTTTTGGGAACAGTTGCAAAAAGAGCTCAGGCAAAGGGAGTGGATGTGACCATAGTTTCCGGAGACAGAGATCTTCTTCAGTTAAGTGATGAGCATATCAAAATCTATCTGCCCAAAACCTCCAAGGGAGTGACTACCGCGGAAATCTATTATCCCGATGATGTGAAGAAAACCTGGGGAGTAACCCCGTCGGAATTCATAGATCTCAAGGCTCTTATGGGTGACACCTCGGACAATATTCCCGGAGTGGCAGGTCTCGGACCCAAATCTGCCGAGTGGATAATAGAGAAGTATCATGACATCGAAACCGCACATGAAGCAGCCGTTTCAGGAGATCCTGAATTCAAGGTGCCCCGTAAGCCAAAGGCTGCCCAAATGCTTATCGATGAGTGGGATAATGCAAAGCTCTCCAAAACTCTCGCCACCATCAACATTGATTCGCCCATAGATTTTGAGTATGATGATGCGAAGGTGGAGAATATGTTTAACGAAGAGTCTTTTGAAATGATAAAAAGACTCGAGCTTAAATCTCTTGTTAAACGTTTTGATGTAACCTCTCTTAACATTGAGCAGCATCAGGATTTTGATCTTTCCCTGATAAAGTCTGTGGACGATCCTTTTATGGCGAAGATTGCCTTTAAGGATGCTGCGAGTCAGGGGGCGGCAGGTTTCTGTATAGTTCATAAAGCATCGGTTCAGGAAAGTGCTTCAGGACAGATGGAAATGGTATTTGATGAAGAACCGGATGCAGAAGCTAAAGATCAGGAGACATCCGATACCACAGAGCTCTTCTTTGCCCTTGATGGGGGCAGATACTTCAGATTCCATGGCTTTGACTGGAAAAAGGAGCTTAAGGAGCTGTCCCTTAAAGAGGGGATGCATCTCTATACCATGAACCTTAAGTCTCAGCTTTATGATTGTGAATTTTTGCCTGAGAGTAATGTTCTCGACCTGTCACTTGGAGCTTATGTCATTAATCCACTGAAGGATACCTATACCTATGAGGACCTGGCCAGAGATTTCATGTCGGTGACATTACCATCTGAAAAGGAGCTTAGGGATAGTTTCAAGGTGGCTTCGAAATCGGACACATCAGGCGACCACAAGCTTCTTTCGACAGTTGAAGAAACAATGGGGGCATATACTGCCATAGTGGCAGAGGGCTCTTTCAAGGCGGTCATGGACAAGCTTCAGGAGCTTCAGGAGACAGAGCTTTTCAGAGACATTGAGATGCCCCTTGTATATACCCTTTACAATATGCAGGTGGCGGGAATCCTCATCGACAAAGCGGCTCTTCTTGATTATGGAAAAGAGCTTAAGGCCGGTATAGAAAAGCTTCAGAAAAGTATTTATGAGGATGCCGGAATAGAATTCAATATCAACTCGCCGAAGCAGCTTGGTGAGATTCTGTTTGAAAGACTTGGACTAAAGGGTGGAAAGAAGACCAAATCCGGTTATTCTACAGCTGCGGATGTACTTGAAAAGCTTGCGGAGGAAAATCCGATAGTCAGAGATATACTTGAGTATCGTACACTCAGTAAGCTGAACTCGACATATGCCGAGGGCCTCCTCGGATTCATACGTGAGGATGGCAGAATACACGGAGAGTTTAACCAGATGGTTACAGCCACAGGACGTATTTCCTCCACAAACCCGAATCTTCAGAACATTCCCATCAGAACAGAGCTTGGAAGAAGGTTCAGAAAGGTATTTGTTCCGTCGCCGGGATGTGTTTTCATTGATGCCGACTATTCACAGGTGGAGCTTCGCATTCTGGCTTCACTTTCGGGAGATCCGAAGCTTATTGAGGCATACAAGGATGCCAGGGATATCCATGCGGTTACAGCATCTCAGGTATTTCATATACCGCTTTCGGAAGTCACAGAGCAGCAGAGGCGTAATGCCAAGGCCGTAAACTTCGGTATAGTTTACGGTATTTCTGCCTTCGGACTCAGTGAAGGTCTGTCCATCAGCCGGATGGAAGCAAAGGAATATATCGAAAGATACTTTGAAACATATCCGGATGTGAAAAAATATCTGGACGGTGAAGTGGAATTTGCCCGGAAGCATGGTTATATAAAGACTGTATTCGGAAGACGGAGACCTGTTCCGGATATCAATGCTTCCAACTTTATGAGAAGATCCTTCAGTGAAAGAGTTGCGATGAACAGTCCTATCCAGGGATCAGCCGCGGATATCATGAAGAAGGCCATGAACGAGGTTGACAGGGCACTTCGTGAAGGCGGTTACAAGTCAAGGATAGTTGTTCAGGTTCATGATGAGCTTTTGATAGAAGCGCCTATGGAAGAGAAGGATAAGGTGAAAGCGCTTCTGGTTGAAAAGATGCAGAATGCCGTAGAACTTAAAGTTCTTCTGGTGGCTGATGCAAGCGAAGGATATAACTGGGACGAGGCTCATTGATATGTACAGTAAGATAAACCGGTTCCGGTTCACATGGGCAGATAATGGGAATACGCAAAATTTATTAATTTCCGGTGAGAGGAACAGGTTCGGCTGATCAGCTCATTGAGACCAATGAAGTTAATATACGTTCCATGGGAGAAATGTCAAATAAGACGTTTCTCTCATGGAGCTTAAATCTATAGACGATATATAGAAAGAAAAGATGGAATGGCTTTAATAGAAAAAACAGATATAATGCACCTGGGTTTTTTAAAAAAGGAGAGCTTTACGGGTTCCTCCGAAGGCATGCGTTATCGCATGTCCAAGGTGGTTTATAAGGATCCCGATACTGAGCTTTTGAAAAAAATCGAAGCAGGGGAAGCGGATTATCCCGTGGATAAAAAGACCGGAGAAAAAATCATGAATCCTACAAAGGAAAGGCTTCGTCTGGGTGTCTGGGCCTGGCCGGAACCCTTTTCCTTCGATAAGACGCCGGAGGATAAAAAGCTATATAAAGAGCTTGCTTTTGATGAAGCCGGAGTTATGGAAGGACTTGACTGGCTGAATGCACAGAAGAGTGAACAGGACTGGGCAGAGCTTAGGATATCATGGAAAGACCGGTCATAGCGGGCAGAGCTTGGGATATCATGGAAAGACCGGTCATGACGGGCAGGGTCTAAGATGGTTTACGGAGGCCGGCTTTCGGAAAGAAGCATTGCAGAATGAGGCAAAGAGACAGATGGTAATCGGAGTTATAGGAGGCGTCGGTGCAGGTAAGTCTACAGTACTTGGCACCCTGGAAAAAGACTATGGGTTTGTGATCCTGAAGACGGATGACATAGCCAAGTCTTTTTATGTTGACGGAAATTCTGTTTTTGAAAAACTGAAAGAGCTTCTCGGTGAAGACATTCAAAAAGAGGACGGTACTGCGGATCTTAAGGCAATTGCAAAAAAGCTGTATGGAAGCGGGAAGGATCACATTCGAAAAAAGGTCGATGGAATAGTACATCCTGCTGTGTGGGAATACGTCCAAAAAGAAATCGGCTCCCGGGATGCGGATTTTGCGGTAGAGACAGCATTACCAAATGAAGCTTTTACAGATTTATGCGATGAGATCTGGGCAGTATATGCGGAAAGGTCAGTCAGAGTTAAGCGCCTTATGGAAACAAGGGGCTATACAGAAGAAAAGGCCCGTGATATGATTCTTTCGCAAATCGGGGATGATGAATATGGGAAGATCGCCACATTCAGGATCGACAATACGGGCTCCCCGGAAGAGACGGTTAAAATGATCGGGAATCACATGAGGGATTTTTTTGGTGAACACAATCCGGCTGTTCAGATGCTGTAATCCTTCCCGGAAGGGTGGATGCACCCCGGTGTTCCGGATTATGAAGTTATTGAAAGGTTTTGATTTTAATGAGGTTTACAAGCATTGCCAGCGGTTCAGGCGGGAACAGTACATACATAGGCACAGAGAGTACCCATATCCTCGTAGATGCAGGGGTGACCATGAAGGCCATAAACACAGGACTTCATGAACTGGATCTGGAGCTTAAGGATATAAATGCCATATTCCTTACCCATGAGCATATAGACCATGTCAGGGCAGTCGGAACAATTGCCAGAAAATACGGCATACCTATGTACGGAACCCTCGGAACTCTCAGGGAGGTAATGCTCAATAAGACATTGGGAGATGTTCATAAAGACAATCTTTTTCCGATCCTTCCCGACAGTGCCATGGAAATAGGCGACCTCCGGGTATGTCCCTTCAGCATATATCATGATGCTGCGGATCCGGTGGGCTACAGGGTGGAGACAATGTGTGAAGGAAAACCGAATGCGACTAAAAGAGTAGCGGTTGCAACGGATCTCGGGCATTATGACGATTATATCGCTGAGCATCTGAGAGACCTGGATGCTATGGTGATCGAATCTAATCATGATGTAAAAATGCTCAGCGCCGGGCCGTATCCAATGTCTCTTAAGCGACGCATATTAAGTGACCATGGGCATCTCAGCAATGACAATTGCGGACTTCTTCTGGATTCCATACTCTCAAGACGAGTGAAGCATGTTTTCCTGGGACATCTCAGTAAGGAGAACAACCTTCCGGTTTTGGCATTAAACACAGTCAGGCGGGAGATAGACAAGTCTGATTCCGAGCACAAATCCGGAGAGATAAACATTACCGTTGCCCACAGGGACCGGATTTCGGAAATCGTTGAGATTTAAGAAGCTTCATCCGGTGTGGTTTAACGATATATGTTTCCGACCTGCCCTGAGAAAAGGATTTCCATAATAAAGGCTTGCGTGCTTATAGGTGCCATAACTCCGGGTGATTGTATTTAAAAATGAAGGCAAATTATGGAATATTAAACTTGTTTTTTTATTGCATCGATGCTTATTATAGAAGAAACTTGCAGGCTGAAATGTGTCAGCGGCTTTATGGATTCAAGGAGGTTTTATGAAAAAGGCGATTATTACCGTTGTTGGTAAGGACAGTGTAGGTATCATAGCGAAGGTGTGTACATTTCTTTCAGAGGCAAATATCAACATCCTTGATATTTCACAGACCATCACAGGCGGATTTTTCAATATGATGATGATCGTCGATGTCTCCGATATAAAAGAGCCTTTTGACAAGGTGGCGGGAGAGCTTACACAGTACGGTAAGGACCGGATCGGTGTGGATATCAAGATGCAGCTTGAAGAGATTTTCACCATGATGCACAGAATCTGACTTCTGTAATTTAAAAGGAGCCGGTTAGATCTGTATCTGTATGCCGGATATACGGCTGACCATGCGTTTATAAAGGAGAATATATGGCGATTTTAAATGATGTTGTAAATGCTGTTGAGGTATCTGAGACCAACAACATGATAGAGCATAACAATCTTGATGTCCGCACTATAACCATGGGCATCGGTCTTCTTGACTGTGCTGCGCAGGATGTTGATACATTTTGTGACAATATATATAAAAAGATCACCAAGTATGCAAGAGACCTCGTAAAGACAGGCGAGGAGATTTCAAAGGACTACGGTGTGCCTATCGTAAACAAGAGAATCTCGGTAACTCCCATAGTCCTTGCAGGCGGCAGTGCCTGCAGGTCGACAGAGGATTTTGTAAAGGTAGCTCATACTCTGGATAAGGCTGCCAAGGCTGTAGGGGTTAATTTCCTTGGGGGTTTTTCGGCTATCTGCCAGAAGGGAATGTCACCGGCGGATGAGATGCTCATGAGGGCCATTCCCAGAGCTCTTGCAGAAACGGATATAGTTTGTGCATCGGTCAATCTCGGTTCTACCAAGACCGGTATCAATATGGATGCCGTAAGACTTATGGGAGAAATGGTAAAGGAAGCCGCTGAGCGCACTAAAGATACAGACTCCTCGGCATGCTCCAAGCTGGTTGTATTTTGTAATGCTCCTGATGATAATCCGTTTATGGCCGGAGCCTTTCACGGAGTTTCCGAAACTGACTGCATTCTCAATGTAGGCGTTTCCGGACCCGGTGTGGTACGTGATGCTTTGCGTAATGCTCAGGGTCTTGATTTTGAGGAGCTGTCGGAGCTTATAAAGAAGACAGCCTTCAAGATAACGAGAGTAGGACAGTTGGTGGCGAAGGAAGCTTCAAGGAGACTGGGAGTTCCTTTCGGAATTATCGATCTTTCTCTTGCACCAACACCTGCCATCGGAGATTCTGTGGCAGATATTCTGGAGCTCATGGGTCTTGAAAAGGTTGGGGCTCCGGGAACCACTGCTGCCCTTGCCATGCTTAACGACCAGGTTAAGAAGGGCGGTATCATGGCATCAAGTTCAGTTGGAGGACTCAGCGGTGCATTTATCCCCGTATCTGAGGACCAGGGCATGATCAATGCGGTTGAAGCCGGAGCTCTCAACATTGAGAAGCTTGAAGCCATGACCTGCGTATGCTCCGTAGGCCTTGATATGATCGCTATTCCGGGAGACACCACCGCCGCAACCATTTCCGGAATTATCGCTGATGAGGCGGCCCTTGGTATGGTGAACCAGAAGACAACCGCGGTCAGGGTTATTCCTGCTTACGGCAAGAAGGTTGGTGACCATGTTGACTTTGGAGGCCTTCTCGGCCATGCACCGGTTATGTCGGTCAATACCTTTGACTGCTCGGCTTTTGTTAACAGAAAGGGCAGGATTCCTGCACCGATACACAGCTTTAAAAACTAAGGAGAATAGTCCGGAGGGTATCGGCCCTCCGGACTAATTATTTATGGTATTTATGCCGAAGTAGACAAGTATGATGTATCGTGATGCAGGAGTTTTTTGGAATAAAATAACAACAGAGGGCTTATGTACAACGGAAAAAATGTGATCGGAATAGTAACTGAATTTAATCCTTTCCATGAGGGACATAAATATCTGATAGACAGTATCAGGCTTCGCTATGGCGACTGCTATGTGGTTGCGGCCATGTCCGGGGATTTTGTTCAAAGGGGAGAGCCTGCCATATATGATAAATATGAGAGAACCTGGGCGGCGCTTCAGGGCGGTGTTGATATGGTGGTGCAGATTCCGGAGATGTTTTCCACGTCCTCTGCGGAGGATTTTGCTGCGGGGGGAGTTGCGACGTTAAGATCTCTCGGACTTGTTGACATTCTGCTGTTTGGTTCCGAATCCGGGGATCTGGATCATCTCATGAGGATTGCAGATCTCGAGCTGGATTCCGGAAGTAAAGAGAATGCCAAATTAAATGCTGCCATCAGGGACAATGTTGAAGCCGGTATGAGTTATGCAAAGGCCAGGGCGGAAGCCATAAGTCTGGTGCTTTCGGGAGATGATGAAAGGGCTTTTGAAAATATACTTGACAGTGTATCCGGAGGAAATCCTGATGAGGATTTAAATAACGGGAAAATGTCTGAAAACATAGGTGAACCGGATCTTCCGGCAGATGTCCGGGAGGGTGCCGGTCTTCTGAAAAAGGACGATCCTTCATCGGACGCCATGGCCTCGAGGCTTCTTCCCAATGACATTCTGGGGGTTGAGTATATAAAGGCAGTAAAAAGGCAGGGAGAGTGTTTCCGCATTGACTGTATCAGACGGAATCAGAAGTTTGAAAGTGCCCATGCTATCCGCGATGCGATAAAGAATCCTGAGTCGGAGGATGAGGATGTAAGCATTAACCAATCATATGCAGACGTGGATATGCTGTCAGATATGCTGAGCTACAGAATGCTGCAGCTGTATTATCTTGACCGTATGTCACCTGAACAGCCATCGTCTTTTATGGACTATCTGGATGTGTCCAGGGAGATAGCTGATGCTCTGAAAAAACAGATACATGACCGTATGACATTTTCTGAAAGAATAGAGGCCGTAAAATCGAAAAATTACACCTATACCCGCATTTCGAGAGCTCTGCTCCACATTCTTTTGGGAATCCGTAAGAAGGATGTCCGGGTTCTCCGGGGAAGATTTTTCGGGGAAGCAGATATGATGCCGTATGTGAGGATTCTTGGCATTCGTAAAAGAGCGAGAGATATGCTTGGCAGCGTGAAAACTACGGTGGTAACTTCGGCTTCGAAGTATGAAAAGCAGCTTTTCTCTGTTCGCAGGAAGGAAACTATTGAGACACCGGAGGAGCTTATCCTCAGTATCAATGCTTCCCATGCGGAAGCTTTGTTTAATCAGGATATGTATTCTGCGGATATATATAATAAAGTGTATAGTCCCAGAGAACGTGAAGACGGATTGATAAGTTACGGGAATGAATTTACACAAAAATTTTTAATCGCTGACTAGAGTTTTATGGTATCATTTATCTATTGAAAAGAGTCGGTTCGGAAACATTGGCACAGGGCAATTTCATCGGGCGGCATGGGTCCGGGGCGGCTGAAGATAACGGAGGCAGATGATGAAGCTTGTTTATGCAATTGTACGTAATGATAATGAGGATGATGTGGTGGATGCGCTGAATGCTTCTCATTATCAGGTAACGAAGCTTGCCAGTACTGGAGGATTTTTACGTAAGGGGAATTCCACTCTTATGATCGCTACAGAGGATGATAAGGTTGACGAATGTGTTGAAATCATAAAAAAAGAATGCGGAAACCGGCAGAATATAACCGTCAATATGCCTTATGTTTCCGGCACCTCCATGAACACCTATTCCACCATGCCGATGCCTGTGGAGATCGGCGGAGCTACGGTTATGGTGGTCAATCTGGAGAGATTTGAGAAGTATTGATGTTTGTCCTTGATTTTGTGCAGAAGATCAAGGGTTTTGTGGCTTGAACGCTAAGTCTGTTCGAGTATAATATTTATGTATGTCAAATTGTATACAGAGCTACTGCTGTGTGCATTAAAAACATAAACCTGTCACTGTGGATGTGCCGGTTCCTTCAACAGGAGGTTGATGAGGAGAGGCATGTCGCAGATGATTAAAATTATAATGTGTATATTGAGAGGAGAATGACACCAATGGCTATTATTGATGAGATCAAGGCTAAGGCAAAAGCAGACAAGAAGACTATCGTACTTCCTGAGTCTATGGACAAGAGAACCTTTGAGGCTGCTGTAAAGATTACAAAGGAGGGAATCGCTAACGTTGTTCTGATCGGAACTCCTGAAGAAATTGCCAAGAACGGTGAGGGATTTGATCTTACAGGCGTTACAGTTGTAGATCCATACAACGATGCCAACAAGCAGAAGTACATTGATAAGTTCGTAGAGCTCAGAGGCAGCAAGGGTGTTACTGCTGAGTCTGCCAAGGAGCAGATGGAGAAGGATTATATGTACTATGCATGTCTTATGTGCAAGTGCGGCGATGCTGACGGTGTTGTTTCAGGTGCATGCCACTCAACAGGAAACACTATCAGACCGGCTCTTCAGCTTCTTAAGACAAAGCCGGGCATCAAGTCTGTTTCAGGCTTCTTCCTTATGGAGACTGATGCCAAGGAGTATGGTGAGAACGGCACCTTCGTATTTGCTGACTGTGCAGTAAACGTAGATTTCGATTCAGAGAAGCTTGCTGAGATCGCAGCTCTTTCTGCTGAGTCATTCAAGAGCTTTGTTGGTGCAGAGCCAAAGGTAGCAATGCTTTCATATTCAACAAAGGGTAGTGCAAAGCATGATGACGTAACAAAGGTTTCAGAGGCTGTTAAGATCGCTAACGAAAAGTATCCTGATATCAAGCTTGACGGTGAGCTTCAGCTTGATGCAGCTCTTGATCCTACAGTTGCAGAGCTCAAGGCTCCGGGCAGCGCAGTTGCAGGTCATGCAAACACACTCGTATTCCCTTCACTTGAGGCAGGAAACATTGGCTACAAGCTCGTTCAGAGACTTGCTCATGCCGGCGCTTACGGTCCTGTTCTTCAGGGTCTTTCAATGCCTGTTAACGACCTTTCAAGAGGCTGCTATGCAGACGATATCGTAGCAGTAGTTGCTATGACAGCTGTTCAGGCTCAGAATGCTTAACTAAGAATTAAAGGGTCAGGCCCTGGTGACTTGACCCTGTTTCTTTTTATGTTTTAGTACCGCGGTTCGTGGGACTTGAAGCTACAAAACGAAAAAACGGAGCACGACGCTTCATAATATGATTTTAGGAGAAAAAACCAATGAAAATTCTTGTTTTAAACTGTGGATCTTCCTCACTTAAGTACCAGCTCATCGACATGGAGAATGAGTCAGTTCTTGCCAAGGGTCTTTGCGAGAGAATCGGAATCGAAGGATCAAAGCTCACACATAAGGCTCCGGGTAAGGATGATTTTGAGCTTGAGACAGCTATGCCTGATCACGGCGTTGCAGTTAAGCTTGTATTTGATGCTCTTACAGATGCTGCACATGGTGTTGTTAAGTCTGTTGATGAGATCGGCGCTATCGGTCACAGAGTACTTCATGCCGGAAAGAAGATCACAGAGTCTATCGTTGTTAATCAGGAAGTTAAGGATATCATCCGTGAGTGCTTCGATCTCGGACCTCTTCACAACCCTGCAAACCTTCTTGGTATCGAGGCTTGTGAGAAGGTTGTTCCCGGTAAGCCAAACGTTGCTGTATTTGACACAACCTTCGGTATGACTCTTCCTGAGAAGGCATTCTACTATGCGATCCCTACAGAGTACTATGAGAAGTATGGTATCCGTCGCTACGGTTTCCACGGAACATCTCATACATTCGTTTCTCACGAGACAATCAAGTTTGGAAATCTTGATCCTGAGAAGGCAAAGGTTATCGTTTGCCACCTTGGAAACGGTGCCTCAGTTTCTGCGTCTATCGGTGGAAAGGGTGTAGATACCTCTATGGGTCTTACTCCGCTTGAGGGTCTCATCATGGGAACACGTTCAGGTGATATCGATCCTGCAGTGGTACAGTTCCTTGCAAATCATGAGCATCTTTCAGTTGACGAGGTTCTCAACATCCTTAACAAGAAGTCAGGTGTTCTTGGTCTTTCAGGCGTTTCTTCAGACTTCCGTGATGTAGGAAAGGCTGCTGCTGAAGGCAATCACATGGCTCAGGTTGCTCTTGATGCATTTGAGTACAGAGTTGCCAAGTACATAGGTGCTTATGCTGCCGCTATGAATGGTGTAGATGCTATCGCTTTCACAGCCGGTGTTGGTGAGAACGACAAGAATGCACGTAAGCGCATCGTTGATCAGTATCTCGGATTCCTCGGCGCAAAGATCGATGATGAGAGAAATGATGTTCGCGGTAAGAATACACTTATTTCTTCAGATGATTCAAAGGTTAAGATCTTCCTGATCCCTACAAATGAGGAGCTTGCTATCGCACGCGATACACTTCGTCTTGTAGAAGCCTGAGTGACATCCTGAAAAAGAAAATACAAGTATATATGAATAAAAAGATCCGGTGGGACTGTCCTGCCGGATCTTTTTTATGACGGCAGCGTTGTTTAAACAAGTTATACCTAACACTTATAGATATGAATAAATAATCAGTCTAAAATAGATATTTAACTATAGACATATATAGGCTGCTCGTGTAGTATGTATTGAGCTAAATACAATTGTACAAAAGGAGAATGTATACTATGAAAAAGCGTATCATTTATACCGCGGCAGCACTGGCAGCACTTACATTGTCAGCCTGCGGTTCACAGTCCAATACTGCAGCAACACAGGCAGAGACCACTGCAGCGGAAACCACTGCTGCAGAAACCACAAAAGCTGCAGAGGCAGCTTCTGAGGGCGAAACATTAAAAGGAGAGGCCGATGGTTTTGGCAGAACTGTAACTGCAGAACTGACAGTAGCAGACGGTAAGATCACAGATGTTGTTCTGACAGGAGATGGAGAGACACCTACAGTTGGCGGTGCAGCTCTCGACACACTTAAGGAGCAGGTTATCGCTGCAAACGGTCCTGAGATCGATGGCGTTTCCGGAGCAACTGTAACATCTACAGCAGTTAAAAATGCTGTTTCAAAGGCTATGGGAATAGAAGTTGCTGAACCTGAAACAAAGGCTCCTGCAGTTTCAGCTCCTGCAGAGATCGTTCCTGTTGAGGGCGGAATCCAGATGGGACAGATCATCACAGCAGCACATGGTACAAAGTGCTTTACACAGGTTACAGCAGTTGTTAAGGATGACGTTGTAATTGCAGCATACATTGATGATTATCAGTTTGGCGATCCATCAGCAGTAACAGGAGTTCCCAACAGCGCTGATACTGAGAATTTCGGAGCAGGCTTTGCTGAGGGCAATGTTCTTTTCAGCAAGAGAGAGAATGCTGATTATTACAGCAAGAACATGGCTGAGAAGGCAGGCAGCACAGTTCGTATAGATGATAACTTTGATGAGATACAGAAGTTTGCAGTAGGTAAGACTGTAGATGAGCTTCTTGCATACAAGAACGATGATAAAGCAGTTGATGCTGTAAGCGGTGCAACACTTGCTGACACAGGAAACTACCTCGCAGCAATCGGCGAAGCCGGAAAGCTTGCGAAGGATACTCAGGCTGTAGAGTTTAACGGTTCAAGCGAGGACCTCACACTTAATATGGCTATAGGTGCAGCACACGGAAACAAGTGCTTCTCAACAGCAGCAGTTCTTTCAGACGGTGATAATATTATCCTTTCATGGATCGATGATTTCCAGTTTGGCGATGCTTCTCAGGTAGAGGGTGTACCAAACTCTGACGATACTGAAAACTTTGCAGCAGGTTATGCTGATCCTCAGAACGTTCTTTTCTCAAAGCGCGTAAATGCTGACTATTATTCAGATCTGATGAACCAGAAGGCCGGTGCTACAGTTCGCATCGATGAGAACTACAATGCTATCCAGAATCATGTAAACGGAATGAGCATTGCCGATGCTAAGGCACTTTCCGAAAAGGATGATGCAGTTGACGCTGTAAGCGGTGCCACACTTGCTGATACTGCAGGATACATCGGACTTATCGTAGAGGCGGCAAAGTAATAGCCTTCTCTGAATGATATCGCCTTATAATGCTCACGCTATATGATGGTGAAAAACTGACTCGAACATCATGTTCTGTAAAGGCCCGGCTCTGCATCCCCAGGCTGGGCTTTTGCCGTGTTTTGTATATTGATGTGTACAATTGCAGATTATGCTGCAAATTTTGCTTGCATTTCTTCCGGTAAAGTAGTATCGTATATCGAGCGTGCAATTGCTAAAATCAATTATGATTTTGCTTGACATAAAATAACCGGTTGGATATAATTTCTCGGTATGACGAAGGAGGTGTAAATATGTCAATTTGTCCTAAGAATCATTCATCTAAGGCTCGCAGAGATTCAAGAAGAGCTAACTGGAAGATGGGAAAGATGAACCTTGTAAAGTGTTCAAAGTGTGGTGCTCTTGTTATGCCTCACAGAGTCTGCAAGGCTTGCGGATCTTACAACAAGCGTGAGATCGTTAAGGTTGAGGACTGATCTTTACCGGATTAATGAGAGATATTTAACCCTGAAGTGTTATACTTCAGGGTTTTTTCTGTATCGGAATGGAGTTTTTATGAAAAGGTTATTAACGGTGATCATGCTGCTGAGTCTGATGATGATCGGATGTCAGAAGCATTCGCCTATAGTTTATAGCGTGAATAAGTCGGATGAGCTTATACAATACGAATCTGAATCCATTGAGGAATCCAGGTTTATGGAGTCACTTGAGGAGCAGATAAAAATCGAGGAATCCGAAAGTGCGGCCATAGAACAGGCGGCTGTCTGGACGAAAAAGGTGCCGGATAAACCTCCGGTTAAGGTAAAGGGTGTCTATATCAGCTCCAAGGTTGCGGGAGCGGAGAAAATGAAGACGATCGTTGAGCACATTGATGCCACCGAGATCAACGCAGTCGTCATAGATATCCTGGAAGATAAGGGACATATCGAGTACAAGATGGGTGGTGAACTCATCGATTCCATCGGTTCGGTGCAGGAGACCATTCCGGACATCGATGCGCTCATGTCTATGCTGAAGGAGCATAATATTTACGCCATTGCCCGTATAGTGACCTTCAGGGACCCTTTCCTTGAACAGGTTAAGCCGGAGTGGCTGAACCACAATAATGACGGAACGGTATTTCACGATGCCTCCGGTATGACATGGATTAATCCCTATAACCGTGAAGCCTGGGAGTATAAGGTGCAGGTAGCGGAGCAGTGTGCTGACGCGGGTTTTGATGAAATACAGTTTGACTATGTGAGATTCTGTACGGAAAAGGGCATGAACAATGTTACTTACACCGATGAAGAAACCCAGGGCATGGACAAAACAGAGATCATCACTGAATTTATCAAGTTTGCTTCGGACAGACTGGCGGATAAGAACGTGTTTATGTCTGCGGATGTTTTCGGAACCATCATTGGCTCCTATGTTGATACTATTTCTGTAGGACAGGATTATCCGGTTATGGCAAGCGCCGTGGATTATATGTGTCCCATGATCTATCCTTCCCACTACGGAAACGGGAATTTTGGACTGGATGTCCCGGACAGGCATCCTTATGAAGCTATACTTGGCGCCTGCAATGCTTCCAAAAAGGATCTTTTACTGGAGGAGGTTGAGGGCGTGCATCAGGCAAAGGTCCGCCCATGGCTTCAGGGATTTACGGCTTCATATCTTTCAAGTTATCTCCATTATGGGCCTGAAGAGATAAGGCAGGAGATACAGGCGGTCTACGATGCCGGATATGATGAGTGGCTTATATGGAATGCCAACAATGAGTATCAGTGGGATGCGTTTCTCCCGGCGTGATTCTGTTAAGACCCGGGATTGATATCCGGTTATAACAGCTATGCCGGATATTCCTTTGGAAACGTTAAAATCTTTGACGTAAGGATTCTTTCTGTTATAATTAGATTTCGTTGGTATAAGTACCTGCGTTTTATTAAAAGCAGGCAGATATTGACTTTCCGGATTTATGATAAGCCGGGATGCCGGAAGGCAGAAAAGTTACTTCAACATGATTTCACAAGGGGAAATTGGTTATGCAATATAATTTTAAGAAAATCGAGCCTAAGTGGCAGACAAAGTGGAAAGAGGCTGATGCCTTTAAGGCAGTGGATTTTGACAAGCGTCCAAAATGGTACGGACTTGTAGAGTTTCCATATCCGTCAGGAGCGGGAATGCACGTTGGACATATCAAGGCCTATTCAAGTATCGAGGTTCTTGCACGTAAGAGAAGAATGCAGGGCTACAATGTTCTGTTCCCTATGGGATTTGATTCCTTCGGACTTCCTGCGGAGAACTATGCTATCAAGACCAATACACATCCGCACATCATCACAGAGAAGAATATCGATCATTTCAAGGAACAGATGAGACAGGTTGGATTTTCTTTTGACTGGTCAAGAGAGATTGCAACTTCACATGCGGATTACTATAAGTGGACACAGTGGATCTTCCTTCAGCTCTTTAACAAGGGACTTGTATTCAGAGCAAAGACTCTCGTAAACTATTGCCCAAACTGTAAGGTGGTTCTTTCCAACGAAGACTCACAGGGCGGTAAGTGTGATATCTGCCATAGCGATGTAGTTCAGCTTCCAAAGGATGTCTGGTACCTGAAGATCACAAAATATGCAGACAGACTTCTGGATGGTCTTGATGACGTTGAGTATCCTGAAAGCATCAAGCAGCAGCAGGTAAGCTGGATCGGACGTTCCACGGGTGCATTCGTTAACTTCGAGCTTGCGGATGAAAGCAATGGATCTGTTCTCGATAAGCTTGAGATCTATACCACAAGATGCGATACCCTTTACGGAGTAACCTTCATGGTTGTTGCTCCGGAGCATCCTGCCCTTGATAAGTACAAGGACAAGATTACAAACTGGGATGAGGTCCTGAAGTATAGAGAGGACGCTGCAAAGAAGACAGAGTTCCAGCGAACTCAGCTTGTAAAGGATAAGACCGGCGTAAAGATTGCAGGTCTTAAGGCTGTAAATCCTGTTACAGGAAAGCAGATCCCTGTATTTATCGCGGACTATGTAATGATGGGCTATGGAACAGGAGCTATCATGGCTGTTCCTGCTCACGATCAGAGAGACTATGATTTCGCGAAGAAATTCGGCGTAGATATCGTTGAAGTTATAAAGGGCGGAGACATTGAAAAGGAAGCCTATACAGGCGACGGAGAGATGGTTAACTCCGACATCCTTAACGGATTCACAAACAAGAAGGATTCCATCGCAAAGATGCTCACTGTTCTTGAGGAAAAGGGCATCGGACACAAGGGCGTTCAGTACAAGATGAAGGACTGGGCATTCAACCGTCAGCGTTACTGGGGAGAGCCTATTCCTCTTATCCACTGTCCTCAGTGCGGAACTGTCGGTGTTCCTGAGGATCAGCTGCCCCTTACACTTCCGGATGTTGAAAATTTCGAGCCGGGTACTGACGGTCAGTCACCGCTTGCAAAGATTGAAAGCTTCGTAAACTGCACATGCCCTAAGTGCGGCGGTGCAGCAAAGAGAGAGACAGACACCATGCCTCAGTGGGCAGGTTCCTCATGGTATTTCCTGAGATTCTGCGATGCCAACAATGACAAGGCATTTGCCGATGCGGATAAACTTAAGTACTGGCTTCCGGTTGATCATTACAACGGCGGTATGGAGCACGTTACCAGACACCTTCTTTACTCAAGATTCTGGCATCAGTTCCTTTATGACCAGAAGCTGGTTCCTACACCGGAGCCTTATGCAAAGAGATCCTACCAGGGACTTATCCTCGGACCTGACGGAGAGAAGATGTCCAAGTCAAAGGGTAATGTTATCGATCCGCTGAACATCGTTGATACTTACGGTGCAGATACACTTCGTGCATACGTTCTCTTTATGAGTGACTATACAGCAGCTGCTCCATGGAGCGATGAAGGAGTACGTGGCGTTAAGCGTTTCCTTGACAGAGTTTCCGGACTTACAGATATCGCAACTCTTGATAAGGAGGATGCAGGCCTTGAGTCAAAGCTTCACAAGACTATCAAGAAGGTTTCCGATGATATCGAGCGTATGAAGTTCAATACTGCCATTGCAGCACTGATGACTCTTATCAATGACTTTACAAAGGCAGGCGCCATCACAAAGAATGACCTTATTGTGTTTATAAAGCTCCTTCATCCGTTTGCACCTCATCTTACCGAGGAGATTTATGAGACTCTCGGAGGCGAGGGACTTCTTACACTGTCTCAGTGGCCGGAGTATGATGAAGAGAAGACAAAGGATGCAGTCATCAACATGGGTGTTCAGGTTAACGGTAAGGTACGTGGTAATGTTGACATCCCTGCTGAAGCTGACCAGGATGCAGCAGTTGAGGCTGCCAAGGCTGATCCGCAGATCAACAAGTTCCTTGATGGCAAGAACATCGTTAAAGTTATCTTTGTAAAAGGAAAGATACTGAACTTCGTAGTTAAGTAAAATATATGCGAGACAACAGTAAATTTAATTTTGATGAAGAACTGAAAAAACTCCCGGCTTTGCCGGGAGTTTATCTTATGCATGGACCCAAGGACGAAATCATTTACGTCGGCAAGGCGAAGGTCCTTAAAAACCGTGTAAAACAGTATTTTCAGAAGTCCTATAAAAAATCAGCGAAGATCCGGCAGATGGTGAGTCTGGTGGAGAGATTCGAATATATAGTTGTAGACTCCGAGCTTGAAGCCCTGATGCTGGAAAACAATCTCATCAAGGAGCATAAACCCAGATACAATACACTGCTTAAAGATGACAAAACCTATCCCTATATCAAGGTTACCTTTGAACAGTACCCGAGGGTTCTCAAGGTCAGGAAAAGAGCTACGGATAAAGGTAAATATTTCGGCCCCTATGCCTCAAACGATCAGGTAAATGAGGTTATAGACCTTATACGAAGGACTTTCCATATAAGAAACTGCAATAAGGTATTTTCAGAGGATGCACCCCTTGCCAATAAGTGCATGTACTATGACATCCATCAGTGTGACGGGCCCTGCATCGGCAGACAAAGTAAGGCTGATTATAAAATTCAGGTGGATAAGGCCATAGATTTTCTTAACGGAAAGTATGAGGATATCGTGAAGGAACTGCATCGCAAAATGATGAGGGCTTCCGATAATCTGGATTTTGAAACTGCCATGGAAATGAGGGACCTTATTAAGGCCATTGAAGCTGTGCAAAACAGGCAGAAGATTGTTGCCTATGATTCCGGTGACCGGGATATCATAGGTATGAGAAGAGAATTTTCTGACTGTATCGTTCAGATATTCTTCGTCCGGGACGGAAAGATCATAGGAAGAGACCATCAGTTTGTAGACATCGATCAGGAAGAAACCGATGAAGAGATCCTCAACGATTTTATAGAGCAGTATTATAACGGAACGCCTTTTATTCCTCACGAGCTCTGGGTTCAGACGGAGCTCCCCGAAAAAGACATACTTGAACAGTGGCTTAGTCGCGAGAAGGGCAGAAAGGTAAGCATTATCACTCCTCAGATAGGCAAAAAGGAAAAGCTTGTGGAGCTTGCCATCACCAATGCCGGAATTCTCATGAACCGTTACAGACAGCAGTACCGTGAGCAGGATGCAAAATGTGCCAGGGCGGTTAAGGAGCTTCAGGATATCATCGGTCTTGAAAAGCCGCCTATCCGCATCGAGTCCTACGATATTTCAAATACCATGGGAGCTCTTAACGTCGGTTCCATGGTGGTGTATCAGAACGGTAAGCCCAAGAATAATGATTACAGAAAGTTTCGTATCAAATCGGTTCAGGGACCGGATGACTATGCGTCCATGTATGAGATGCTTACCCGCCGCTTTGAACATGGTCTGAGTGAGATGAAGGATAATGCAGTCGCCGGAAAGGATGATTCCATGGGCTCCTTTTCAAATTTCCCGGATCTTATCTGTATGGATGGAGGCAAGGGACAGGTTAATGTCTGCAGGCAGGTGCTTTCGGAGCTTGGCATAACCTCGGTGGAGGTCTGCGGTATGGTTAAGGATGATCATCACAGAACAAGAGCGCTTTTGTATGATGACAGGGAACTGCCTCTTGCGGAAAACAGTGAAGCCTTTAAGCTGCTCACCCGTATTCAGGATGAGGTTCACAGATTTGCCATAACCTATCACCGCTCACTTAGGGAAAAGAGCCAGATAAAGTCATTGCTGGATGATATAAAAGGCGTGGGAGAGGTACGAAAGAAGGCGCTGATGAAACGGTTCGGAGACATTGATCACATAAGAGCCGCGTCCCTGGAGGAGCTTATCGGATGCCCTTCAATGGATGATCATTCTGCGAGACAGGTGTATGACTTTTTCCACAGAGAGCAGAGTGAGTGTTGAAAAACTGTTCATCTTTCTTACGTAAATCTGTCTTGTATTTAATGAAAATCACAATATACAAAAATTAGTATTGCTGATAAGATGATGTGAGTAAAAATAGGATTTACTTCTTGCCGTTATTGCTTAAGCATTGTGAGATCGTCGGAAGACAGTGGGCGGTGCCTGCAGGGGTGAGAAGTATCATATACATGGAGATAGATTTTATGGCAGACAGATTTGAAGATATGACCGGAAAACGTCCGGCGTCCAGGGCGCGGGGGCAATCCAGGGCCCGGGGGTCACAGCAGAGCGAACGCAGGAGTACATCTTCCCGGGTAAGCTCACAGAATAATACAACAAGAAGTTCAAACAGCCGATATAGCAGAAGACCTGACAGAGAACCAAATTACGGTCTGATTATAGGTACTGCGGTTGCGGCAGTTATACTGGTGGGCGGACTGGTTTTTGCACTTAAGGGCGGTCTGGGCGGATCATCAGATTCTTCGATAGAAGAGACTACATATGCTGTGGAGGAAACATTGGACCCTAACAGCGTACATGAGGATGTTTACCTTGACATCAGTTCCTTTGCGGCAGGAGCTCAGCTTTTAAATATCAACGGAATGAATCAGCAGCAGGTTAAGGATGCCATAAAGGCTCAGTATACCTGGAATCTGGTGGTCAACAATACAAATCCCCTGTTAAGTGAGTTCAGTATGCCGGAGCTTTCTTCCGGTGACAGTTCTTCGGAGACTGCAGCTGAGGCAGGGATACAGGCTGACAATGATGGAAGTGAGCAGACTGTTGAGGTTGAGAATCCGTATTCATCCATAACCATAAGACCTGATGCATCAAGCTTTGCGGTGCCGGATCTTATAGAGGTGAACCTTGATGAGATGATCGCACAGATTTTTGAAGACATTAAGTCAAAGGAGACTCAGGAAACCGAGGAGAGTTCTTCCGAAGATGAGTCAGAGAGCAGCACGGAGACGGAAAGTGTTGTAACTGCGGATTATGCATTGGCACTTCCGGATTTTAAGTCCCAGATAAATGACTACATGTCACAGCTTGCCACTGTGTGGAAGATGAATCCCAAAAATGGTGACATAACTTCCTATGACCGTGACACAGGAGAGTTTGTTTTCGGAGGTTCTGTTGACGGTTATGAGCTTAATGCTGAGACTACTGCTGCCAAAGTCATGGAGGCCATAAATAATCACAATTACTCATCTCAGATTGATGCGGACGGAAAAACAGTTTCGGCTTCTCTGGATTCGATTAAGGATAAGTACAAGATCATCGGATCCTTCACTACCAAGACTACTTCCAATTCCATCCGTAACGGGAACATCAAGCATGCGGCCGCAGCCATAAACGGTACCGTTCTCCAGCCGGGAGAGGAATTCTCTTTCAATCAGACTGTGGGACAGCGCACAGAGGAAAAGGGCTACGGCGGAGCACCGGCTTATAATGAAGGTGAGGTTGTTACCGAGGTCGGCGGAGGTGTGTGCCAGGTATCATCCACACTTTACAATGCTGTTTTCCGCGCCGGACTTACCACAACCTACAGAAGATCACACACCTTTGCACCTACATATGTTACCCCGGGAACAGATGCTACGGTTTCCTGGCCGGGACCTGATTATAAGTTTGTTAATGATTCAGATCACGCCATAGGAATCCGTACCTGGTATTCGGATCAGACCATGAATGCTCAGATTTACGGAGTAAGGGTTCTTCCTGAGGGAGTATCATGGGAACTTGTTTCGGAGAAGGCCATGGATCTCCCTGTACCTGATCCTGTTATCATTACTGAGGGAACAGAGTCAGAGGGTAGTGCCGGATCGGAATGGCAGGCATACAAGGTTATTCACAAGGCAGACGGAACTACAGAAAAGGTCAAGGATCACTACACACATTACAGTGGTCATACACCTAAGAAGTATTCTCCTGAGATTGCAGCGTCTATTGCTGCAGAACAGGCCGCGGCAGCGGGTCTGACAGCTGCTACCGATGAAAACGGCCAGGCTGTAGTTGAGACACCGGCGGGTGAATCCGTAGACAGTACCGAGTCCACGGAGCATGAAGCGGTCGAGAGACCTGAGGATAACAGTGAGCCCGAAGAGGAAAATGAGCCTGTGCATGAGGCACCGTCTGCTCCCGCTCCGGAAACAAATGCCGAAACCGTTCATGAATATATAGAGGGTCCGGTTCCTGTATTGGGAGATTCTTTGAATGAAGGACTTATCGAGGAAGGCCCCGTAGTGGGTGGCTGAAAAAGTCAATAATTATAATTATCAAAAACCGCATGTCTATATGGTGGACATGCGGTTTTTCCAATATATTTCAAACGCCTCTGGAAAAGAGGAGGTCACGGATCCGGCATATGTCGGAAGCATTTGGGGAGACTGATACTACAGGGCTGAGGTGAAATTATTTTTTTGGCAGAATGTAACGGATATTGTTTTTGATTTTGTACAATATATACTATAGTAATTCACTGGGAATTGCCTCTTTTATGCATTTTTCTTGTATTTTTTCATGTACGAGGCCCTATTTCTTTGCATTTTACGGCGGAAATGCTATAATTTCCTACAGTATGATATCCTTTTTATTAAGGTTCATATAATAAAATCACATTCATGTAACGATTCATTTTTTAGGAGGAATTCTTATGGCAAGAAAAATGAAAACCATGGATGGTAATCAGGCTGCTGCACATGCATCATATGCATTTACAGAAGTAGCCGCCATCTTCCCCATCACCCCTTCATCAGTTATGCCGGAGCATGTTGATGAGTGGGCAACAGAAGGCAGAAAGAACATTCTCGGCGAGACCGTTCAGGTAACTGAGATGCAGTCTGAGGCCGGTGCTGCAGGTGCAGTTCACGGATCACTCGCTGCAGGTGCTCTTACAACTACCTTCACAGCTTCTCAGGGTCTTCTTCTTATGATCCCTGATATCTACAAGGTTGCCGGTGAGCAGCTTCCTGGCGTATTTGATGTATCTGCCCGTGCACTTGCATCTCACGCGCTTTCCATCTTTGGTGATCATTCAGACGTTATGGCATGCCGCCAGACCGGTGCTGCTATGCTTTGCGAGTCTTCCGTACAGGAAGTTATGGACCTTACACCTGTAGCACACCTTGCTGCACTTAAGGGACGCATTCCTTTCATCAATTTCTTTGATGGTTTCAGAACTTCTCACGAAATCCAGAAGATCGAAGAGTGGGATTATGAAGATATTAAGGATATGGTTGACTGGGAGTACATCGACGAGTTCAGAGCTCGCGCACTTAACCCGAACCATCCTGTAGAGAGAGGTTCAGCTCAGAACCCTGATATCTTCTTCCAGGCACGTGAGGCATCTAACCCTTACTACGATGCACTTCCTGCAATTGTTCAGGAGTACATGGACAAGGTTAATGCTAAGATCGGTACAGACTATAAGCTTTTCAATTACTATGGTGCAGCTGATGCTGAGCATGTAATCGTTGCTATGGGTTCTGTAAACGATACTATCGAGGAGACTATCGATTACCTTACAGCCAAGGGAGAGAAGGTTGGTGTTGTTAAGGTTAGACTTTACAGACCATTCTGCACAGACGCTCTTCTTAAGGCTATCCCTGAGACTGTTAAGAAGATCACTGTTCTTGACAGAACAAAGGAGCCGGGATCAATCGGTGAGCCGCTTTACCTTGATGTTGTTGCAGCTCTTCAGGGCAGCAAGTTCAAGGATGTTACAGTATTCTCAGGACGTTATGGTCTTGGTTCAAAGGATACAACTCCTGCACAGATCGTTGCAGTTTATAAGAATACAGAGAAGAAGAGATTTACAATCGGTATCAACGATGATGTAACATATCTTTCTCTTCCTATCGGACCGGCTCTTGATACAACACCGGAAGGAACAGTTAACTGTAAGTTCTGGGGTCTTGGCGCTGACGGTACAGTAGGTGCTAACAAGAACTCTATCAAGATCATCGGTGACAATACAGACATGTACGCTCAGGCTTACTTTGATTATGATTCAAAGAAGTCCGGCGGTGTTACTATGTCTCACCTGAGATTTGGTAAGAAGCCTATCAAGTCAACATACCTCATCAAGAGAGCAAACTTCGTTGCCTGCCACAACCCTGCATACATGACAAAGTTCAACATGGTACAGGAGCTTGTTGATGGTGGTACATTCCTCCTTAACTGCGTATGGAGCAAGGATGAGATCGCTGATCATATCCCTGGCCAGGTTAAGAAGTACATGTATGATCACAAGATCAACTTCTACATCATTAACGGTGTAAAGATCGGTATCGAGACAGGCATGGGCCCTACCCGTATCAATACAATCCTTCAGTCAGCATTCTTCACACTGACAGGTATCATTCCTCCTGCAGAGGCTAACAAGCTCATGAAGGATGCAGCTCAGAAGACATACGGCCGTAAGGGTGAGGATGTTGTTAAGAAGAACTGGGCAGCTATTGATGCCGGTGCTAACGCATTCGAGAAGATCGAGATTCCTGCAGACTGGGCTAATGCTCAGGACGAGGGACTTGAGTTCAAGGATAAGACAGAAGGTAAGAAGGAAGTTCTTGACTTCGTTAACAACATCCAGAACGCTGTTTCAGCACAGGAAGGTAACGGTCTCCCTGTATCAGCATTTAAGGATTATGTAGATGGTACAACACCTTCAGGTACAGCTGCATACGAGAAGAGAGGTATCGCAGTTAACGTTCCTCAGTGGAATCCTGATAACTGTATCCAGTGTAACTTCTGTTCATATGTATGTCCTCACGCAGCTATCCGTCCGTTCGCTTACACAGCAGACGAGGCAGCAGCAGCTCCTGCAGGAGATGTATGCAAGGATATGACAGGTATGCCCGGTTACAAGTTCGGTATCAAGGTATCTGTTCTTGACTGTACAGGTTGCGGATCCTGCGCAAACGTATGTCCTGGTATGAAGGGCAACAAGGCTCTCGAGATGAAGCCTATCGCACAGGAGCTCGACAGACAGAAGTACTTCGATTATGCTGAGAAGCTTCCTGAGAAGGACGAAGTTGTTGCTAAGTTCAAGGAGACAACTGTTAAGGGATCACAGTTCAAGAAGCCTCTTCTTGAGTACTCAGGTGCATGTCCCGGATGTGGTGAGACACCTTATGCTAAGCTCATCACACAGCTTTTCGGTGACAGAATGTACATTGCAAATGCTACAGGATGTTCATCAATTTGGGGTAACTCATCACCTTCTACACCTTACACAGTAAATGCTAAGGGCCAGGGTCCTGCATGGGATAACTCACTCTTCGAGGATAACGCAGAGTTTGGTTATGGTATGCTTCTTGCTCAGAATGCTATCCGTGGCAGACTTAAGAAGGAAGTTGAGGCACTAGCAGAGAAGGATGCATCTGTTAAGGATGTATGCCAGGAGTGGCTTGATACATTCGGTGTAGGTGCAACAAACGGTGCAGCTACAGATAAGCTTGTTGCAGCTCTTAAGGACAAGACTGATGATCTTTCAAAGGATCTTGTAAAGAATAAGGACTTCCTGTCAAAGAAGAGCCAGTGGATCTTCGGTGGTGACGGTTGGGCTTACGATATCGGATTCGGCGGACTTGATCACGTACTTGCTTCAGGCAAGGATATCAACGTTATGGTATTCGATACTGAGGTTTACTCAAATACAGGCGGACAGTCATCTAAGTCAACACCTACCGGTGCAGTAGCACAGTTTGCTGCAGCAGGTAAGGAGACAGGTAAGAAGGATCTCCCTGGTATTGCAATGTCATACGGCTACGTATATGTTGCACATATCAACATGGGTGGTGATATGGCTCAGACAGTTAAGGCTATTACCGAGGCTGAGGCTTATCCAGGTCCATCACTTATCATTGCTTATGCTCCATGTATCAACCATGGTATCAAGAAGGGCATGGCAAAGGCTATGGAAGAGGAGAAGCTTGCACTTACAACAGGTTACTGGAACAACTTCAGATTTAACCCTAACGGCGGTGACAAGAAGTTCACTCTTGACTCCAAGGAGCCTGATTTCACAGGATATCAGGACTTCCTTAAGGGAGAGGTTCGTTACCTTTCACTTGGTCTCAAGAACCCTGAGAGAGCTAAGGCACTCGATGAGCAGAACCAGGCTGAGTCAGAGGCTAGATATGCACACCTTAAGAAGCTGAACGATCTTTACAATAACTAAGATTATATAAAGAGAGTTTAAAAGAAGCCGGCGAAAGCCGGCTTCTTTTTATATGCATCAGTCAACGTGACGAGCC
>JAGAGL010000027.1:0-3604 GCA_017627595.1 Oribacterium sp.
AGACAGTTTGCGCTCCATGGAAGCAGACGGCATCATTACCCGTACCGTATATCCCGAAGTTCCGCCCCGTGTAGAATACGCATTAAGCGAGCTTGGTGAGTCCATGCGTCCGATTATAAAGTCCATGGAAGCTTGGGGAAACAACTACAAACAGGGACTTGAAGAATAAACGCAATATGGCGGTCATGAGTTTCTCATTTCCGCCATTTGTTATTTTATCTTCCGGTTTTATGTTCCAACGTTCATCCCGACAAACGGGAATTTATCTTTCAGTCCGAAACATCGACATCCGGTGCGATCTGGATACTGTATTCCGGATATGCTTCCTTGACTTCATTGTATATGATCTGAAGCCCTTCTCTCGGCCCGATATCGAAGCTCATCACAACATCAAAGGTCATTTCCTTTGCTTCTGTATCCACATAGAAACCATGAAGCTGAACGGCCCAGTCGTGGGCCATGACACGTTCACGGACATCCTTTTGAATATCAGCCGCTTCATTGCTGCCTGTGTTATAGGAATACAGTCCGACCCCCGCGAGGACAACGCCGGTTTCTTTGTAGATTTTTCTTTCCAGCTTTCTTGTCAGCTTATCAAATTCTCTTGTCGTCATTGTGTCCGGCACTTCAAGATGAACGGAAGCATAGTCCTTATCAGGACCGTAATTGTACATGATCAGATCGTAGGCACCTCGGACCTCCGGCTCATCGGAAAGCAGTTTTTTGATCTTGTCCGTTTTCTCTTTATCTGCTCTGGCCCCAAGGATTTCATTCAGTGTTTCCATCATCATCTCGATTCCCGCCTTGACGATGAAGCCGGCTATCACAACGCCTACATATGCTTCGAGCGAAAGGCCGCTCACCATGAAAATGATCGCAGAAACCAGGACGGAACCTGAAAGAATGGCGTCAAACATTGCATCGGAACCGGAAGCAACCAGAGAACCCGAATTGACCTGTTCGCCTTTCGCCTTCACATATCTTCCGAGTATGATTTTGACGATGACGGCTACCGCAATGATAACGAGGGAAATGACGCTGTAGTCCGGCTTTTCAGGATGGATGATCTTCTTGACCGATTCCACGGCAGCCGTGATGCCTGCATAGAGAACGATGCCCGAAACTATTATCGCGCTGAGGTACTCGATCCTGCCGTATCCGAGCGGATGCTTCTTATCAGGAAGTTTCCCGGCAAGTTTCGTCCCAACGATCGTAATGATAGAGGACAGGGCATCCGATAGATTATTAACTGCATCCAAAGTGACGGCGATAGAGTTGGATATAATGCCGATCACCGCCTTGAAACCCGCCAGTAACACGTTTGTGAGTATTCCAATGATACTGGTCCGAATAATGACCTTGTCACGATTTTGTTCTGAATTGACAGGCGTTGTCTTTTTCTCCATGTTCAAATTGCTTTTTAAATTGCGATTTGTCATCGTCTATAAAACTGGAATTTATTGTTTATTTCCCTGTAGGATCATTGACAGTGGATAACCCCTATGATCTATTGAGCTTCCTGTATACTATTAGGTAGAGCAGGAGGTTGACTAAAAAAGATACCTCAGGTAAATTTGGATCGTTACTGACCTGACCGTTGGTAATAATCCAAATAAAAAGAGAGGTATCTGAAATGAATGGTAAAACAAATGTAGCAAGAAAGCAAGTAAAATCTGAGATCAGTATTTTCGAGCAGGATGATGTTATTAGGAAAGCAGAGGAGATCAGGAAGAAGCTGGAGTCCAAGACCTGGCGGGAACTTGAGACAGTCGGCAAATTCAAGAAGGATGAAAAGCTTTCATTTGTCACAGACAACATGCTGATCATAGGATGCGATATCGGTAGTGAGATGCATTATATCAGAGCCATCGATATCAGAGGGAGGGAGTTTTCAAAGAAGGCCTTTGGATTTAGCAATACCGTAGAGGGCTTTGAGAGCGCGAAGACATGGGCGCTGAGGATAGCGGCGGCATACGATAAGACGCAGATCGTATGGGGGATTGAACCAACCGGGCATTATTGGTTCTGCCTTGCATCCTGGCTTGTGAAGAATGGGATCAGTGTCGTTCAGGTAAACCCCTATGCTGTAAAGCAGACGAAGGAATTGGAGGATAACAGCCAAAGGAAGGATGACCTCAAGGATCCCAAGCTGATCGCCAACCTCGTAAAAGACGGAAACTTCGGAATGCCATATCTGCCCGAGGGAGTGTACGCAGATCTGCGGAGCCTCTCATCATTCAGGGACCAGCTTACCGAAGGACGGATCAGGGAAGCGAACAGGCTGCATCGTGAGATGAAGATCTTCTTTCCTGAATACAAGGAGGCGTTTGGGAAAGTAGATGGCGCCTTCTGCCTGGATGTGCTGCAAAAAGCACCATTTCCGGAAGACATCATCAAGATAGGCGCGGATGGGATAAGAAACATATGGCATGAAGCAAAGAGACGTGGACGCAGTTACGGAAAAGCTGAAGGCATAGTAGAACAGGCACAAAAAAGCATAGGCCTGAAAGAAGGCGTTGAGGTAGCCAGGCTGAAAGTGGCATGGCTGGTGGAGGAGATCATCCGGATCGACAAGCAGCTAAGAGATATAGAGAGCCGCATGTATGCAAAAATGAAAGAACTTCCCTATGCAGAAGAGGTACTGAAGATACCGGGAATCGGGGAGAATATCCTGGCCGGAATACTGGCAGAAATCGGAGATATAAGCCGTTTTGATGATGCTAAGGAGATTCAGAAACTTAGTGGGCTGGGACTTGTAGCATGCAGCTCGGGTAAGCATAAGGGAGAAACGAAGATCAGTCACAGAGGACGCAAAAGACTGAGATATTGGCTGTATCAGGCGGCAATGTCGGCAGTGGCGCATGCAGATGAGTTCAAGCAGCTCCATAAGTATTATACGACCCGTGCAGAAAATCCTTTGCAGAAAATGCAGTCTCTGATGGCAGTAGCCGGAAAACTTCTGCGAGTCATATGTGCCATCCTGAAAACAGGACGACCGTATGATAAAAAGAAGTTGTTAGACGATATCAAGAGACCTGCGAAAATGGCTGATGTAGCATAATGCTTTGTAAGTAGAATTGTTTAGTAAGATCCAGAATCCTGCCGGGTGCCGATAGTATAGTCTCCGGCATCGGGCAGGGTTCTGGAAAAGGAACCCGTAAACGATAACGTCCGAAAGGACCTGTCAGCAACAAAGCCAACACCAGAGGTATGGTAATGCGTCCGCCGAAAGGCTGCCATACTGAAGGGCTGGCCGGTAATGAAAAGGATTTACCAAACAAGAGCTGTAGCCGGCAGTAGTATTTTCCGTGGGACCTGGATCCCGTAATTGAGCTTAGCTGGCACTCGGTGTATGAACAGGTGGTACGAAGGAAGTTGGGACATGATCCCCATAGACACGGAAGGTTCACCATCATAGATAAGCAGAGTCAAAATAGCCTTAATAAACGCAAGCACGAGGACGCTTTTCTTAAGGTTTATCTGCAGATGCTATTCAGTACAAGATACGATGATGTTCAACACCTTTAGCTCTGTTTTGTGAGGAATCAAAATCTATAGAAAGCCTGAAAAAACTAGTAATTTAGGCTTGACAATATAGGAAGGA
>JAGAGL010000028.1:0-53034 GCA_017627595.1 Oribacterium sp.
GACGGAAAGAACGGATATGAGATGAAGCCAGGGGATGTCATGAGTATTAACGGTCATGTGTGGATAAGCCTCGGTACCTGCGATGACGGTAGTGTGGTCATAGTCCACAGTACACCTGCTTACAGCAGAATAGGGCAGCCCGGAGGTGGCGTGGAGATCAGTGCGATCGGTACCACAAAAGACTGCAAGGCATATATTCTGGCAGATCACTATATGTCAGAGTACTATCCCAAGTGGTATGAAAGGTATCCGGTAAAACTGGCTGAACCTGAAGTGTACTTCACTTTTGAGGGCGAAAATGCCGGTCGTTTTACCTGGAATACTGAAAATACTACAGATGGAATTACGGATCCGGAAAGGGTAAGTGAGAAAAGCCCGGAGGATGTTCTGAAAATGTTGTTTGCAGAATGAGAAAAATATGCATAGTAGATATTTGAAGTACAGTGTTTTTGGTTATTCGTCGTTTTTAGTGGGTGGATTCTATATTCGTATGGGGTTGACATAGAGCCTCTGGCGGAGTGATTTGCCAGCCTTGCAGCCGCCAATGCCCAAAATGCGGGCTTGGCTGGCTGCCAGACAGGCTATCACACCGCCCTCTCCACATAAACCCACATACGAATTACCCACTAAAAGTGACGAAAGGCCAAATTGATAAATTCTTTAGGTTAGAATCGCAATAAGATCAAACGAAAGGGCAGTTATTGTTATAATTCAAGCTGCTTTTTCGTTTGACCTTACAGCGATTCTAACCTAAAGAATTTGTAAGAGGCAAGCTCTTGATAAAGTCATCAAATAATAATATGGAACACATGATTAAATATATATTGATGCTCTGTGTTGTTTTTTCTCTTTCAAGGTGTTGGAGCAGGAACGATAAAACATCTTACGATCCAAAGCTTATAGAAAATATTGTCGAAGAAATGGCAGTGGATTACGGTACCTACGGTGCGGAGGCAAATGACAGAATAAATAAACTGTCAAAAAAACTGGCCAAAGAAGACGAAGTAGCAGGAACAAGATGGAAGGAAATCATTGATATATGGAGTTCCGAGGAGCTTGGTCAGCCGCTCCATTACGATATTCTGCCTGATGGTTTGCCTGATACAGACGAACTCTGCATTGTTGTTCTCGGTTTCCAGCTGAATCCTGACGGAACAATGAAAGAGGAACTTGTTGAACGCCTTACCGTTGCCCTGAATAGTGCCAAGAAATATCCGAATGCGTATATTGTCTGCACGGGAGGCAGAACAGCTTCCGAGAATAAATCCGCTTCAGAAGCGGGTGAAATGGCGAAGTGGCTGATTGAACAAGGAATCGAGAAAAAGCGTGTCATTGTGGAAGATAATTCCATCACTACCGCCCAGAATGCAATTTTCACCTATGACATTCTGACATCGCTCTATCCGTCGGTAAATAAACTTGCAATCGTGTCGAGTGATTACCATATCGCAACAGGAGAACTGCTTTTTAAGGCTGAATCAATCCTCAGGGCTAATGCTCCGGGTAATGAAAAACTTGAGGTGATCTCTAACGCCGCATGGAAGGCACCTTCCGGATCGCTTTCTACCATGTTTCAGGCAGGAGCGCTCATAGAGCTGTTCGGGGACGTGGAAACTGCCTTTGATATCTATTATGAGAATTATGACATCCACGGGCTGCCTCCACTTCATTGAGTTAATTTTTGAAGAAAAGAAGGGATTGAATCATGGGAAGATCATATTTTGATGGAGGACTCTTTCAGCTAATTGGATATAGACTTCTTGGAAGTATCATTACGGTATGTACGTTCGGCATTTGTCTTCCATGGGCATATACAATGGTGTATGGATGGGAAGCAAAACATAGTGTCATCAATGGGGAAAGGCTTAATTTTGATGGCAGCGCCGTAGGTCTCTTCGGTAACTGGATCAAATGGTTCTTACTTACGATAATCATCAGTTAAAGGAAGCATTACAGGTAAGCCACCACATTTTTCTATCACTTTCATATAGCCCGATAACATCCAGTAACTGTCTTTATCGTCATCATATAGCGGTATCAATCCTATAATTGGTCTCATATTCTTCTCCATAAATAAAAGGGCATCTGACTATACTGACAGACACCCTTGCCTTTGATGATTTATATGATAAGGCTATTGGCTATTTAAAACAACCCTGCTTTAGTTATTTTTTCTGGGTTTTGAGAAACAGTCTCAATCAATCTGATCATATCTTTTATCTTCAATTTGGTTATATATAGATATTCAGTTGAATATTACACTAGATCACAAATGGTCGTGAAGGAGAGATTAATAATGAGTGATGGTATATCTATAGAATCAAATCTTAGGTTTGTAGAAGATAGGATAAAAGCTGCATGTGAAAGAGCAGGACGGAATCCTTCAGAAGTGACTCTTGTTGCAGTAAGTAAGACAAAGCCCTTTTCAGATATCCTTGAAGCAAGGAAAGCCGGTGCCAAAGAGTTCGGTGAAAACTATGTCCAGGAGATGATGGAGAAAATAGAAGAGACTTCGAATATAGCAGATATGGCCAATGTAAAATGGCATATGATAGGACACCTTCAGAAGAATAAGGTTAAGTACCTTATCGGGAATACAGCTCTTATCCATTCCGTTGATTCCATAGCCCTTGCTGAACAGATTGAGAAAGAAGCAGCAAAGAAGGATGTGGTGATGCGTGTACTTCTCGAAGTAAACGTTGCAGAAGAAGAGAGTAAGTGGGGTTTCAATACAGAGTCAGTGAAGGATGCCTGTAAAGAGATACTAGCATTTTCCCATGTGAAGGTTCTCGGACTCATGACCTCGGCACCTTATACAGAGGATCCGGAGACCAATAGACTGTTCTTTAGAAAGCTTAATACCCTTGCGCATGAGCTTTATGAAGAACAGCTTATCGCAGGTCAAGACAATGACTTCAGGCTCCCGGTTCTTTCTATGGGCATGACCGGTGACTATGAAGTAGCGGTAGAAGAGGGAGCCACAATGGTGAGAGTCGGTACCGCAATATTCGGTAATAGAAACTATAATATGTAGTGACCTTAAATAATTTAGAAAAAATGGCCTGTGAAGTATAGCGATCTTCACAGGCCTTTTTTTTCTATTCTGATCCGGTTCCTCCGGCATCCGAAGCTACAGCATCAGCTTCTACTATTTCCGGTGCACCGTCAGGCGCTTCGGTTTCGCCTATATCCGGCTGATCTTCCGGCTTTTCATCTTCGTCTTCCCAAAGAGATTTATGCTTCTTATTGGTTTTCTTCGACATCATCCGCATTTGCTCTGCCATTGTGTAAAGTTCAGGGAACTTTTCAATCAGTTTCTTTAGATCTTTTGCAGGTACACGATCACCCTTACCATACCGAATTGCTACCTGCATGCATTTGCTCATTTCTTCACTTTCTTTGGCGTAAGCGTCTGCTTCATTTTTGGCAGCCCGTATATTTTGGAGGGATGCCTGTAATTCCGTGACCATGGCCGTATAATCACAGTATTCCTTATGTTTTTTCGAAAGTGCCTGGTAGCTAAGCTCCAGCCTGTCATAATCTTCCTTTAATATGTCAGCTTTTTCCGGCTCTTCTTCCATTACCTTTGCCAATGATTTCTTCTCATGACGAACTTCGCTCATTCTCATCGTATATTTTCTGATCTGTTTCCCATAAGTAGTGAGGGCATCATTGATTGTGAGTTTTGGCATGATAAACCTCCTGAGATCATGTTCAAATACATTAAATACTTCCTATTGGGCTTATCGGCAGATCCAGATCAGTTTAATAGATGAATTATTGACAAAGTTATAATTTAAAAAAGTACATGGATTTCCATGTACTTTTATCTTGCCCTCATATTTGAGTATCTGAGGATGAATCTTTTTTACAACATCGGGACGGACGGGAATCATATTGTTGAAATCCAAAACACCAATAAGCTTTCCTTCTGAATCAAGAATACGATGAAAATCGAGATCATTTTTCATAGATTCGTGTTTTGATTTTGGGGAACTTAAAGGAACACAGTATTGGCGCTCATTAAGCATGACTATCAAACCTACGAATGGACGATTATCTTTACCTGCTTGTGGTGAAACAGAGAATACTCTGTCATCGCCCTGATTATGGCTTCTAGGGAACGGCGCGGGGTCACGCGTGCAAAATCGCGAAATTGAAAGTGAAAATCCATATGGTATAGTAACTAAATTGGTTACTAAAATAGAAGTAAAAATAATTAGGTAAAGTAAATATTGACCGTTGTGGGTTCCCGTTTGTATAATACAAGTGAGAATGAGGGATCCTTATTAAAGAAGGAGGCAAGAACAATGGTTGATATGAATGTAATGATTGCAAATAATATACTCGCACTGCTAAGGAGCCAAAACAGAAAACAGATCGATCTTGCAGATGCGCTTAAGACTAATAAGCAGACGGTAAACAAGATGCTTAATGGTACACGCATGATTAATGCCGTTGAGCTTAAAGCTATTGCAGACTACCTGGGTGTAAGGATGGAGGAGCTTACTAAAATATCTAAAGCACACTCCGACACTAATGTTGTTCATGCGTTTATGGGAAAGGTTCAGTCTGAACAAGCGAAGCAGGCACTGCAAATCGCTGATGAGCTTTCAGATATGATCCTGTTTCACAAAAGAGTCCGTGAAAATGGCAATGCCATGATGGTTGACTGGGAGGATGATTAATGGGAAATGTTTTTGAAGAAAGCTTATTCAGTAAGCAACCAAAGCAATTCGAGAAAATAGATTCTCTGGCTAAAGCTTTTGCGGCAAACTATTGTGGGAGCTCAATTATTCGTGATTCTATCTTCGGAATG
The DNA here is from genome assembly GCA_017627595.1 of Oribacterium sp. Classification (GTDB taxonomy): domain Bacteria; phylum Bacillota; class Clostridia; order Lachnospirales; family Lachnospiraceae; genus Oribacterium. Next base: position 4,820 of record JAGAGL010000028.1, read on the forward strand.
GTATCGAATTATGCAAGAAAACGGGAATTGTCTTTAGAGATACTCAGGTATCCGTTCAAGGATGATGAACTTTGGGCGTTTACGTTTGTAAAAAAAGACACCCTGTTTCTTTGCGTTAATTCTGAACTTGCCATATGCAAACAGATTTTTGCAATAGCACATGAGTTGTATCATATTCACTGCTATGCAGAAGATATTGATCCTGATACGATTGCATGCGGATCATTATTGGATTCTAAAACCGTCGATGACCTGGCTGTGTCAAAGGAAGATCTTGAGGCAAATGCATTTGCAGGATTATTATTGATGCCTGATAATATGCTGGATGAGCAGCTTAAGCTATATGGCATAGTGGGAGAAAAGATTTCTGTAGATGATGTTTTGACTTTGATGGATTTGTTTGCACTTCCATATAAAGCCGTTGTATTACGCCTTGCGGAAAATCACAATATCACGCCTGCTAAAACGAAGGAGCTGCTCATGGTTGATGCTGCTTTTGTGTCTGAACGGATAATGCTTACCGGAAAGGCCCTGGGATGGCAGCAGGACAGCAGAGGGCTTTCATATTTTGGCAGTTTGCTTGATAACATGGAGCACAACAGTGAAAATGATCTGCTTACTGATAGCCGGGAGGAGTCAGATAAACAGTACTTGGAGAGAATCAGAAAGGACTTTCGTAAGGAAAGTTAAGGGCGCAAAACCAATGTCCGGTGGACGTTGGTTTTGCGCCGACCGGAGTGGAAAGGAGACAGTGTATGACAAAGGAAAAATATGCTCTTCTAGATACTGATTTCATTTCCAAGACCCATCTGATCCGAAAGGATGATCAGAATAAAATGATCGATCGGGTAATGGAACTGCCTGAATATCGGTTTTATTGCCACGAACAGATAAGGACAGAACTGGCCAGGCATGATATCGGTGATTCTTCCGAGTGGTTAGAAACGAAGATTTCTGATGGGTCTGTTCATTGTATATCTGATGAGGAAATCATTGATGAACTGCATGCCATTTATTCAGATTCTGCCGAGGCGATGTATGCAAACATGCTTAGAAATGGATGCGAAGCATATGAAAGTGGTTATTTTGAAAAGAACTTTACACGGCTGTGGGTATTAGATTATCAGTCGATATTGAAAGATGCTTTCCTTCAGGAACTAAAAGCAGATTGTGATGAAATTGGTGAAGGGAATAACCTTGGAGAACTCAAGAGCTATGTACTTCTTCAAACAATGAGTACAAAACTTGGAGAGCAAGTCTATGTTTTTTGTTCTGACGATAAAAATGCCAGAAGTGGAATAGTAAGTCTTGGTGGGGCAAGATGTATCAGCGTACTGTCAGCGTTTATGCGACTTCAAAACGAAGGAGTTCTATTGAAAGAGGACGCTGATCCATACCTTCATGCATACCTTAGTGAATGCAAGAAGCATAATCAGACCACCTTCAGAGTCCATGATACATCAAAACAGATGCGCATGTGCAGGGTTCCGTGCGAACAGGTAATTGAGGAAATGTATGGTGGTAAGTTGGAGGTATTGCAGAACGGAAATCTGAGATATAAGCAGTAAATAGTGTAGACGAGAAGATTAAAGGATCATGTGAAGAGCATGGTCCTTTTCTTATACCTAAAAATATAAGGAAGGCGGTGAATGGATCGGAGATAAGGAATATGGCGTGGTTCACCGGATCGCAACAGATGGTCCTTAGAAAAAATAATGTAGTTCATGAATAGTCAAAAAAAGGTGAGTAGATGATTTATAGTAAAAATATTGTTTTAAAAAATGGAAAAAGTGCATTGCTTTGAAATGGAGATGAACAAGATGGCAGGGAAGTTTATGATAGGATGTAGCAAATACTCTTGATGGTAACACGAAGGGCGGGATTTACGAGTGTGCCATAGCTGATGCGTTGCACAAGAAGGTATCTAGTCTTGAAATCATTGTAAAACGGATAAAAAGGAACCAACTTAAAGGAAATGCTTATAACCAATGATAGATATTTAATCTTATACAGCCTGCCTCATAAATAATAAAATATTATCAAAAATATACACTCTTTTAGAACGATGAAAGCAGGAAATCATATCTATGGATTATCAATTACAGGGAAAGACAGTAGTGGTAACAGGCGGAAGCAAGGGTATAGGCTATGCTATCGCCGGGGAATTTTTGAAGGAAGGTGCGACTGTCGTCTTTAATGCAAGAAAAGAAGATGAAGTCAATGAGGCAGTCGTGAACTTGAGTGAGACAAAGATTCCGGGAGAAACTCCGGACACTTTGAGAAAAAGAATACATGGAATTGTATCTGACGGAACCGATGAGAAAGCAGTATATGAGCTTGCGAAGTATGCGGCGAAGCAAAGTGTGGATGGCACCATAGCAGCCTGGGTCAACAACATTGGCACCAACAGAGCAAGAAAAGGCGAGGGTTATACAGAGGATGAACTTGATCATCTTATAGCAGCCAATTTCAAGTCAACAGTATTTGGAACACAGGCTGCATTTCAATATATGAAAAAGAATGGCGGCAGTATCGTCAATATCGCAAGTCTCGCCGCACGTGCAGCAACCACCGGGCGTTCGACTATATATGCCGCCATGAAAGCGGCGGTTGTACAGTATTCCAAAACCGTGGCAGGAGAGTATGGAGCCTATCAGGTGCGGGTTAATGCTCTCATGCCGGGGTATACATTGACCCCTCTCGTAGCGTCAACCTTCAGTAAAGAAGCTCTCGACAAACTTATGGAAAACAACCTTCTCGGACGTATGGCAGAACCTGTGGAAGTTGCCAAAGCAGCGTTGTTTCTGGCAAGTCCCGTTTCATCATACATTACCGGAACATCACTTGAAATCTCAGGTGGACATAACACAGTTCTGAACCCGCAATACGCATTTGAAAAAAGAAAAACTGAGCTGTAATGTCATATAAAATTGGTTCATTGATCATTAGTCATCAAGGTAGAATCAGAACAGTGCATCACAGGCACAGTTTCGTTGTCAGATGTCGCAATAAAATATGAGAATAAATCCTTCCAATGGGTCCGAAAAAGGTATTGGCGCTATAAACATTACTGTTTTTCGGAAATAATATACTGAAATTGTTTTTAACATGTAACTGAAAATGTAGAATTGGCAGTATAATTCCTTATGAGATGTATAAAAAGCTTATAGTGAGCTATCAGAAGACATTGAATACCTTTACTTGACTTGCTGAAGCTTTGATCAGAAGAGATACTCTGCAGCTTAAGGATCATGAAAAGACAGACTGACCCTGGTCAATGTTTGATCCCTGAATTCAGGCAGGAAAGGTATGATACTGTTTTCCCGACAGATTGCAAGAAGGCTTTTGCAAGGATTGGTGTAATCACTTAGTTCTTTCGGCATGCATTCGTTTCTTGTTTTCATACATCTTGTTATCTGCCCGTTTAAAAACGTTTACTGCGCTTGCATCTTTTTCACAATCATACGTGGCATAGCCGATCGCAGCTGACACAGCCTCCCAAGGAGAAAGCTTATTGTTTTCTGCCAATGCTGAAAGCTTATTGTTGAATCTTTCAATGAGGGCTTCAATATTATTAAGGTCCTGGTCCTTCAGGATTATGGCAAATTCGTCACCGCCTATCCTGAAGACAGGAGAGCGGGAAAATATATTGCAAACTATATGACAAATGTTCTTAATAGCTTCATTACCCTTTTCGTGACCATAAGTATCATTGATGTTTTTTAGATAATTAAGATCAACGACTCCGATTCCAAATTCAGTTTGTCCAAGCTTAAGGTTTCGTTCAAGGCTTTTGATTTCATTGTCATATGCAGTTTTGTTTCTTATTCCGGTTAGTGAATCACGGTTTGCAAGAGCTTCCAGCTGAGAGTTCTTATCCTGCATGTCACTTAATATTTTTTCTTTGTCAATCAGGTCAGAGGCATAATCTCTGATATCCTCAACCATAGAGAAGATGGAGACTGACAGGGACTCAATTTCATCATGGGTATGTATATCAAGTTCATCCATAACAAGTTCTGATACAGGAGCAGGCTTTCGGCACTTGTCTTCAATTTTGCCGGTTGCATTTTCAAGGTTTCGTATAGGCTTGACTATCCGCTTGTTATACCATCTATTGAGTGCTAAAACAAGAAGAAGACCTGCGATAAGTGCAACTATGAATGTCGCAAGCGCATATGTATAGGCTGCTTTATATATGTCATCAATAAGGATATCACCACAAATTACCGCAACGGGTTCTCCTTTTGAATTTATAAGAGGACGAATTGCGGTATATATCTTCCCAAAGTCAGTATCATTTCTAAAATAAGTGACAGTTGTATCAGTGTCCATGCGATGCAGGTACTCAAGGGCTACATCCCTTGGATAAGCATCTCCGGTATAGTTTCCAAGATCGGTAAGCTCATCTTCTTCATATGTCTTTTCGTATAAAGTATATGCAGCTAAGACATCCATCATGTTGTCCGGAGGATCAGCTCTTAACGGCTTAATTACATATACAAAAAACAGGTCATGGGTTTCCTTGAGATTATTGGCAAGAGTCTGAAGCTCATTATAACTATCGGATTTGACACCGGTGCGTATACATTGTTCAAGGTCATCAACGTCTATGCAGCTGCTCAGAAAGTTGATGGCATCTCCGGCGTAGTTCTGATATCTGCTTATCATATCTCTTCTGTAAATTTCAAAGCACAAAGAACCCACAGAAAGGGATATGAATATAACAATGATTACGCTGATGCGGATAAGTGATTTTTGCAGAGAATTATTTGCTTTTTGATCTGACATAGACGTGTCTCCTGTGTACATATTATACACTACTCTGGTTTACAATGTAATGTAATACAGGCATCTGACTCAAATAAAAGCTTTATAAACAAAAAGCATGTGCTTCATGTTTACAGGAAGTTTATATATTACGATGCATATTAAATGTTACTCTATAAATGCAGACGTTTGCATTCATTTTTAGGCTGTAGAGTAATAATTATTATAATTGTACCAAATCTTTAGTGCGATAGCTATTCTACACTGAGAGTCTTCGCAGGCATTTTTTTTAAAATAAAAAAACAGAGATAAACATTTAAATTTTGTATTGTTAAGCTTCCGCGTCTGACAAACGATAATCACCGAAACCTCTGCTATGTCAGTTGTTTATCTTTCATCTGTTAATTATTATTCGATGTACTAGTTTATCCTGACCTTACATACGAAGGAGGTCTCGAAACCGAACCTACTGATAGTCTTATTTATGTTCCGGTTCCAAACGGAAGCAAATATGATGAGCAGATCTTTTCTTTCTGCTATAACAATGCAAAAAATGCAACAGAAATCTCAGCATATTTAGGTGTGAGTGATTCTACTTATTTCAGAAGTAAAGTTCTTAAGAATCTTGTTGAAAATGAGTATCTCATACTAAGCAGCGAAGGAAGAATAAAATATTATAAAACAAACCATAACAATGTAGAATTAGGCTAATGGATGGTGTGAAGTGGATGTTGGATATTCAGTAAGAAAATGGCGGTGAAGGTATCCACTGTTGGGGCAGCAATAAGTTCCCCGAGAACTTCACTGTTTTTTTAAAAGTTATGGAGACGAAACGATAAACCTACAATATAATTTGAACATGTGGTTGATATCCGGCGGAGGTTGATGTTGCTTACCTTGTTGGGCATCACCACACCTTGAAAGAAATTGATGGCATAGATCATCAGATTTTGATTGAGGCGGATTACATAGCAAATGCCACGGAAAACGGGTACAGCCGGAAAAATATCGAGAATTTCATGAGTAAAATAATGAAAACAGAAAGCGGAAAAAAACTGGCACAGGACATATTTGTCTGTAAGAGAAGTCCCGCTTGAAAGGATGAAGGAAAAATGGGCCTTGCCAGGGAGCTTGTTTTCAATTATTGCAGGAAAGAGCAGGCTCGCGGACGGAAGAGACTTGTACTGACATGTCATAAGGAAAAGATAAAAATGTACAGGAAATTTGGATTCGATGACCTGGAGAGTCTGCATCCAATTGGGGCGGAGAAAAATGGCATGAGATGGAGATAAGGCTAAACTTCTAAATAAATTGAGGCGACAATGTATGGGCAGTATCAGAACTAAGAGAATTTTCGAAGTGCCAGATGTAAATGATGGGATAAGGATACTTGTTGACCGGCTTTGGCCAAGGGGAATAAAGAAAGAATCAGCGGCAATTAATGCATGGGAAAAGGAATGTCATGAGTAGATTAAAAGAACTAAGAAAATACATTGATAAGAAGCTTAACAAGATGGAAGATGAGGATAAAAGAACCGGTGCTATTTCCCATCTTTACGGAGTGTCACTGGCAGCTCAAATGATAGCGAAGAAAAGGAATCTTGATCCCGAACTTGCTGCTATGGCTGCTATGCTTCACGATATGCACGCTTATAAGACCGGTTCTTATGATGACCATGCGCATCTTGGCGCAGATTATGCAAGGAATGTTCTTACAAAACTTGAACTTACAACTTCTGAGGAAACTGACATTATATGCTCAGCAATCTATCACCATGATGATAAGCTGAATGTAGACGGTCCCAGGGATACACTCTTGGTCGCCCTTACTAAAAGAGCCAGGAAGATTCCAATTGGAGCAGTGAGTATAGCACTCCTGAGTATCGCGACTCTCGTAGGATGGATACTTGGAGGGCCTGTAGGCATCGGTACACTTATCTGTGCTTTTGCAACAGGACCTATAATGCAGATGGCTTTTTCATCTGTGAAATTTGATGCAACACATGTACACCATCAGCATCTTGCGTATTCAATGAAGGTGTTTATGGATAATAAGCCTGCATAAAAAAGGAAAGTAACGCTTACATAGATAGTTCCTGAAGGAATCATTTTGATGCAGAAAATAACCGGAATTCTCGAGGAGTTCCAGAGTATCATTCTCAGCATCGTTACAAATTTTGTTATTCCGGTACTTCCTATACTCATCGGAACTACAAAAGGGACAGACTTTCAAGTCTGTCCCTAAATCTTTTCAGGAAGTAAGAATGTATTCTTATTCAAGATTCTTCATATATATCACAAATTCTTCAGCAGGAAGAGGTTTCGAGAAATAGTAACCCTGCTCGTAATCGCAGCCAAGTTCTTCCATTTTCTCCATCGTTTCCTGTGTTTCTATGCCTTCAACAACGATATCAATGTCAGAATGTTTAAAAAGTTTTATAAGATCAGGCAGAAATTTGGCTTTTCCTGCGATATACGATCTTACAAAAGACATATCTATCTTTACAACATGGATCGGAAAATTCATAAGACTCGCCAGGTTAGCTGATCCCGTGCCAAAATCATCTAAAGATAGTTCGGAACCTTTGGATCTGAATCCTGCGATCGTAAACTGTATCGCCTCATAATCTTCTATCATGGATTCTGTTATCTCAAAATCAAACATTTCCATAGGGATATGGTATCTTGCTGCTATCTCGGCAAAATCTCCTACCAGAGAGGGACTTATACACTGGATAGGGGAAAGATTGACATTTATAAAATGGATGCCAACCTCATTTGTATCGATAGATGAAAGAAATATGCATACCTTTTCAAAAATCTGTCGCCCAATCTCGATGATATCTCCGTTTCTCTCAGCTATTCTGATGAATTCCAAAGGTGAAATGAAACCAAGCTCCTCATCATATAATCTGGCAAGTGCCTCAGCCCCCATTACTTTTTTGCTGCTCACTGAGTAGATAGGCTGAAAGTAAACTTCAAATTTTTTCTCTTTCATAGCATTTTTTATTGCCATTTCGGTAGCTTTTTGTTTATTGGCACCATCCAGCATCGAAGATGAGAAAACATAATTATCTTTTCGGTTTTCCTCATATGCGTTGGAAGGTCCATATCTTGAAATCTCACTGATAGGCATAGGATTATCTTGAGTCATGTAGTCAGGTATCAGCATCATGGAAATCTGAAGAGGTACAGTTCTCTCTATAGCACGGAAAAAATCCGTATAATGTTTTTTCCAGGAACTAATGATAAAATCTTCTGACTTTATGCTTTTGTCTTTCATAAGAATGATGTAATTGCCATTTCTTATGTAAAAATAATAACAGCCGGGATAAGTTCGTGACAGAAAATCTGATACGATCTTCACTTCAGAGTTTATCTGATTTGCTCCAAATATAATCTTATTGGCTTCGTAATTGTTTATGGTCACTGCAATAATGCTAAATTTAATATGCTTATCCATAAGTTCCCTGCCTATACGGTTCAGGGCATATTCATTCATGAAGTTCGTACGATGTTCTCTGTATAGATCAGGATTCTCAGCCGTAAGGTATATGATCAGTATAGCCAGCAAACTGAAAAAACTCATGATGATCACATGATGAAATTGTTTACGTATAAGTATACCTATAAACAGAATTAAATTAAAAGTCAAAAGACCCGTGCGCATCCTGACATTTATTTTTTTCCAATTCCCTGCAACTACCAAAGCTGACAGTATGAGATAAAAATAAGTACTGAAATAAACGATGTCATAGCAAACACCGCTATGATAACCTGTATCATTGATAGTGAAGATCAATGATGTCCATGGAGTCGATAAAGTCATGAGACATCCGATGAGCATCGGTAATGCTGTAATTATAGAGAAAGGGTTATTGACACTGACAAAAATGTTAGTGGATTCTGCGGTATAAGCCCAAAGCGACCATCCACGCAGAAAAAATGCCAGAAAGAATGCCATGTTCAGCCCGTAAACTATCCATAGAGGAACCACTGACCATATTTCGATCACTTCACAGGCTGCTATATCTGTAATCGTCATGATAAAATTGGTAAGCATGGCAAACCAAAAGTAGTAACTTTGTTTAGTAGGAAGATTCTCTCTCAGCCCGTAAAAAACTATAAGTATCAGCTGAATAGGAATCGTTGATAAAGCGTAATCATAATTATAACTGCCGATCCATGTGAACATATTTTATCCTCTGAGGCGCCAAACGGTTCATAAACATACTATCTCACAAGCTTAAGATCCCATCATATTCCCTGTATGAGGATTTCTTAAACAGTAGACTGATTTCGGATTTTTTTATATCATTATTTTCTTCGTCTGCATTTACATAAATACTATCTAATTTTGGATAATTTTACAATAGATATAAAAAGCAAGTGTCACAGTTCTATCATGATCCGGTTCTTATCCCCAGCCCTGACACAGCTTATATTTTTATACATTGTCTTAAGGATGGTGACACCGAGTCCGTTATCATCCTTAACAAATGGATCATATACTTTACCTCCAGAAGTAATGGCAAGTTCCGTTATTCCTTTTGATTCCGTTGAAATGGTACACGGTACTTCTTATAGATTTGATATATAATATAAGAATGATTTATCGATAATGATTTACGTGTAATAATAACGATCTTAAATGCCAATGATGAATTCGTAGCAAAAAAGATAATAGACGATAAGCTTTGCGATGAAGTGCATATATAAAGGGCTTATGAAGAAGGGAAAGAAAATGTTTTTATCTGAAGTGGATTATGAAAAGTATCCTGAGGTAAAGCAAAAGTATAGGCTGCCTCTTCATGCTAACTGGGGAGGACATCATGTTCACTTTGGAAGTGGAGTATATGCCAACAGTAATCTTACCCTGGTGGATGATCCAAAGTACCCGGATTCGCATATTAGAGCAAAGTTTATACCATACTATTAGGGAGTGCTTTGTGAGTTTGCAGAATTACTTATATTTTTTGAGAATGATTCCGATTTTCAGTATGTGGGTGTTATGCCATATCGGAAGTCCACAGTACGATGATTAAGGCATTAACAGTAGGCAGCTATCTGTTTTATAGAAAGGATAACGAACATGAAAGCAGATAAGATAATTAAAAATGCAAAGATTTATACATCTGACAAAAACAAGTCGATCGTGACTGCTCTTGCTGTAAAGGACGGGAAGTTTGTCTATGTGGGAGATGAAGCCGGTCTTTCTAAGTACGAGGGAGAGGTCACTGACCTCGGAGGAAGGTTTGTCTTGCCCGGAATCATTGACAGCCATGTCCATGTAACCACAGGTGTTGCATTTGAGTACACTGACCTTGGCGTACCGGTCATGGAATCCACTAAAAAAGAATGTCTTGAGTTTATGGCTGATTATATCAAAAAGAATCCGGGACTTGAGCGCTACAGATTTATGATGGAGCGTACCTGCCTTGCCGGAGAAGAACTTACAAAGGAAGATCTCGATGCTATCTGTCCGGATGCGGAGATTCTGGTTTTGGAGGGTGAGGTGCACAGTAACTGGGTCAACTCCAGAATACTTGCGGCTCACGGAATCACCGATGACACACCGGATCCGGTACCGGGGCTTGCCTATTATGTACGTAAAGATGGACATCTGACCGGAAACTCTTATGAAACCGCAAGCTGGCCTTTCCTTTTCGATGGTGTAGACAAACTTACTGATGAGCAGATCACCATAGCAGTACTTCGCTGGCTGGACTCATCTTTAAAATATGGAGTCAGCGCTGTATTTGATGCCGGATTCCCTGAACACAACCATATGAATGAGCGGATATACTCAATACTTCGTAATCTGGACAAACAGGGATTACTTCCTGTTTATGTTGACGGATGTTATGTGCTCACACAGCCGGGGAAAACGAAAGAAGCAATTGAGGGAGTAAAGCGTTTCAGAGAAGAGTTCAACACTGAGCACATGAAGGTGCATACCCTAAAAATATTTATGGACGGAACTCTGAAGATCGAGACCGCGGCAATGGTCACTCCATACATAGATTCCGGTGCATTGGGAGCCCCTGCCTTTAATGCAGAAGAGCTTGCCGATATTATTAAGGAGCTTAATGCTGAAGGCCTGGATCTCCATGTGCATACTGTAGGGGAAGCTTCATCAAGGGTGGTTCTTGATGGCGTAGAGCTGGCAAGAAAGGCACTGGGAGACGAGTACCGTGTGAAGGTAACCTGTGCGCATCTATGGGTTCAGGACGATGCAGATCTCAACCGCTTTGCGAGTCTCGGTGTAACCGCCAATTTCACTCCATGGTGGCACAGCGGCAACGTAGGCGGCAACCCTGCTGAGTACTGGCCTCAGTTTATCGGAGAGAAACGCGGTCACAACATGTTCCGCTGTAAAACGATCTGGGATACCGGTGCGCTTGTGACATGGTCAAGCGATGAAGTGTTCTATGGAGATTTCAAAAACTGGAGTCCTTATCTCGCCATGGAGATAGGTATGACCCGCTGGATCAATGAAAAAACCAGATTTGAGGAAACAAGCAGAACAGTTGCAGCATTTCCTCCATTAAGTGAGAGCATGAATATTGAGGAAATGATACAGGGTTATACCATCAATGGAGCTAAACAGCTCGGTATCGAGGCATCCAAGGGTTCCATAGAAATCGGAAAGGATGCGGACTTCCTTGTGTTTGATAAAGATCTGCTCACTGCTGAGCATGAGGGCTTCAGTTTCAACATGCCTTGTGAAGTTTATTTCGGCGGAAAAAGTATGACTCCGAAATCCGCACATCTTCTGGCAGAAGGCTATGAGATTATGAATGGCTTAACTGTGCCGGTGGGAACTTCCAACAAAGATCTGGCAGTTGAAGGCGCAGAGCCGAAAAATGCCGAAAAAATCGCTATTGAGTGTCCGCGTGGAGAAAAGATCAATCTGTATGTTTTCCGTCCTGCAGATTATGTGAAGGGTGAGAAAACGCCTCTTATCTATTTCATTCACGGCGGAGGATATCACTTTGGCAATACCTCTATGGATGAATCAAAGATACAGGGTGTAGCAGATGGAAGCAATGCTACTGTTGTTTCTCCTGACTATACACTTTCACTGGACCCTTCATACAGATATCCTATGGAGCTTGAAGAGGTTTATGCAGGTCTCGAATATGTGTACAGGCATGCGGACGAATTGAATGTGGATCCTGACAACATAGTCATTGAGGGAGAAAGCGCCGGAGGCGGTCTGACTGCACGTCTAGCTCTGTATAATCGTGATAAGGGATGTGTTCCTCTGAAAGGTCAGGTTCTGATATATCCTATGCTTGACTGCCGTACCGGTGGCAGAGATGACATTTACAGGAATGAATATGCCGGAGAGTTTGTCTGGACAAAGGAAAATAATGTTTTTGGCTGGGGAAAACTGCTCGAAGGTCAGGAGAATAAGCTTTCAGATGATGAGAAGATTTATTTCTCACCGGCACTTGCTGATGTAGAACAGCTGAAAGGATTGCCTGAGACTTTTATGATTGTCGGAAGTCTGGATCTTTTCTGCAATGAAGATATGGATTATGCCAGAAAGCTTATGCAGGCCGGTGTTTTTACGGAGCTTTATGTAGAACCCGGAGTGCCTCATGCCTATGAGTATCTGGAGTGGACACCTCAGGCAGCCCGTTTCCTCGAGCTGAGAAATCATGCTACCATAAGGATGCTTGGAACCGAAGAGAAATCACAGACTCCTGATGCTGGAATAGAGTTAGGAGACCTTTTGAAATATATCTCCGGCATGGGTAGTACAAAATAAGGTTATTTATGAATTATGAAAATATAGTCCCCGGAGTTTTCCTGAAAAGACCGAACCGTTTTATCGCGGAGGTTGAGATAGATGGCCGGAAGGAAATGGTTCACGTGAAAAATACGGGACGGTGCAGAGAACTTCTGGTACCGGGATGTGAGGTATGGCTTACAGCGCCGGGGACTCCGGGAAGAAAAACAAAATATGATCTTGTGGCTGTGAGGAAAAGCACAGGGGTGTTGTTCAATATCGACAGTCAGGCACCAAATAAGGTGGTGAAGGAATGGCTTTCGGAACAAGGCTTTGACAGGGTGATCCCGGAGTTCACCTTTGGTGACTCCAGGATCGACTTTTATATGGAAAAGGGTGACGAAAGGTTTCTGATGGAAGTCAAGGGCTGCACTCTGGAGATAGACGGTATGGGATATTTTCCTGATGCGCCCACAGAGCGTGGAGTTAAGCACATACGGGGGCTCATAAAGGCCAAAGCCAAGGGGTACAGAACTATCCTTGCATATGTTATACAGATGGAGGGGGTATCCGAAGTGAGACCTCACAGGGAGATGCATCCTGAGTTCGGAGAGGCCATAGATGATGCCTTAAATGCCGGCGTGAAGATATTGTTTCTGAGATGTAAGGTTGAGCCGGATAAGCTGTTGATTGAGCCGGACCCTACGTACAAATATCCTATGGAACTTGAAAAGATTTAAACAGGACGGGGTTAGTGGTTGATTTTTTACAATTAACCACTAACCCCGTCCATTTTGCTGGTTATTTCACTGAAGCGTTTTATCGGCTTATCTCAGACTGTAATATGTAAATGTTGCTCCGGAAGGGATGCCATGGGCACGAAGACCATCTTCGACGCCGGAACGCGCATCACCCGGAATAGATTCAGGCAGATGAACAGTTACATCATCAGGGATACCTTCAAAGGTATCAGGCTGATAGTGAGGAACTCCGTTTATGGCATTCCCGTCATCTATCTCATTCATGATAGAAGTAGTAAACCATATATCCTTTAGAGCTGTATTTCCTGCAAGGATCCTTGAACCGATTCCGTCTCCGCATTGTCCTCGGAAGTAGGCAGAAGTAAATGTAGAATCCTTGAAGGCTTCATCCGCGATTCCATATACATTGCCTGTCAGCCACCAGCCATCTTCTGTATACATATGATAGTTAGGGATACCAAGCTTATCGCTGTTGCCGTGATATCCGGTTATAATTCCCGGATTGATACAGTCAAAGTCAAAGGTGCTGTCAGGGATGAAATCTCTGGAAGAACCCATCCATGCAATCTCCGGATATCCGATAGAAAGCAGGTACTTATCAAGATTATCAGACTCTTCAATGGTTGCGTCAGACGGAAGGTAGATCTGATAATCGAAGCTTGTTGCATCATAGAAATTTCCCTGAATCTGTGAAGCAGGGTCATAAACATCATCGAGATACAGACAGCTTCCTTCAAGTTCCTCATGATCTGAGAATACATGCTTATAGGCATCTTCCAGATATACGTAGTCAGCCTGTATTGCGCGCTCGCCTATCTCTGCCTCAGGACAGAGGATGATGATGCAGGCAGCGCCAAATGTTGCATGGTCACCGATTTTTGTTACTGTAGAAGGAATGACAAGAGTGTCCAAAGTTGTGGAGTTGAAGCAGCCCTCAGGAATCTCGGTGAGACCTTCCGGAAGATTTATATACGGAAGTCCGAACATGGATGAAAATGCACCTTCACCTAAGGTTGTCACTGTCTCAGGAAGTTCGATCTTCTGGATGTTGTGACAGTTTACAAATGCTCCCTTGCCAAGTTCCTTAAGGTCTGACGGCAGCTCTATCTCAGAAAGCGATGCTCCGTCAAAAATATAATCAGCCGAAAGGATCGCACCGTCTGCAAAACTTATCTTATCAAATCCGCTTTCATCAAATGCGTGATAATCATATTCTGCGGCGCTGCCTTTAAATGTTCCTGTGCCGGAACCTTCATAAGCACCGGATCCCACATAAGAAACACCATCAGGCAGTACTACATCCTTAAGGTTAGGGCAGTCACGGAAAGCGTAAGGATATATGAAGTTCAGGGTTTCGGGAAGAACGACCGTTTCGAGATTTGTACATCCGAAGAAAGCATTGCCCTGGATCTCGGTGACGCCTTCAGGGATAACTATCTTCTTGATGGAAGTATTATCCTTAAATGCATTAAATCCCACGCTGACTGTGTTGTAATCACCGATAACAGAAGGGATAGTTACTTCTTCATCAGTACCGGAGTATGACATGATACTGCCGCCGTCGGAAAGAAGACCGTTTACTTCTGCTGTACCCGGCTGGTGCCATGCCTCAGGATCAAGTTTCACAGAATTCATCAGATCCACAAACTGTTCGTTGTCGAGGAATGCTTTGAATTCCTCAGGACCGAAGCTGTTGTTGGAAACATGAACACAGGCACACATCCTGTCACTGAACTTTGAGAACAGGTACATGGAGTAAAGGATGGTCGGTTCATCAGCGCCTTCTTTTTCAAAGGTATGTTTTGCGATGACACCGAGCCAGTCATTGCTTCCATAGGTACGGCTGAACTGATCTCCTTCGTACATATCTGCATGATGCTGAGGATCCGGGTTGTACTGTGTTGTCATGGTGATACCGCCGGTGAGAGCATTGGAATGCAGATTTGCCACCATGGAATTCTCACCTGTTTTTACGGGCCAGCGGGCAGGGAAGGTGGCGGTGATGCCGTTTACGGAATATTCATTGCCATCCGCTGTCTTTATACATTCAAAACTGTTCAGTACGGCACGAAGCTTACTGTTATACAGGTAGTGATAAATGTTTGTATCATCGGTTGGCTTCAGCGCTTCCAGACGGATATGCATGCCCAGCCATTCTCCTACCAGGGTTTCGCCGTAATCCATGACGATATCAACAGCAGGTGTATCACTTTCGTTGGAAGGGTGGAGCCATCCCTTTCGTGTATTATTGGCCCACACCCGTACAGGGAATCCTGCCAGAGTCCCTGATACGTCACGTGACCAGTCTGTTTTTACCTCGTTTCCGTCGTAGATAACAGTATTACTCACATTGTTTATTATGTTGTTAAGTGAGAAATTATCAGGGCGGAACATTAGTTTCCACCCATCTTCTTCATCGGTGACTGTAATGTGCCCCATGTTTTCCCCTTTGCCTTCATTAACAGCGCTGACGCCTTCAGGCAGCCTGAGGATGAGATTTTCATCTTCAAATTTCTGTTCCGTGAGATCATATTCCTTATTGATCCCGGGGATAGGTGACGCGGAATCCAGCTCGTTCTTCGCCGGCTCTTCTTCGACGAATGGAGCCTCTGTCTCAGCTGCTTTGGTGGTTGGAGCCGGACCATTATTCTTGTCGCCATTGCCGCTGTTGCAGGAAGCGAGACTTATGATCGTCACTGCCCCGATGATCAAAACCAGTGAATGTTTCTTCATAAATATCCTCCTTAAGATTTAAATCTGATAGATTCAGGAATCTTTTCCCCATACCGGTTTTAGTTTCATTACTTTATCTATTATACCACGAAAAAGGATGAAAATTTCATAAAATAATACACAGAGGATATTTGGTTCAAAAAGTGGCAGAACCGTTGCATCCGGTCTTTTTTGAGAGCACATATAAGGAACATTCCCTATATGAAATAAGAAACACGGGTAATGTTATAGTCTGTCAAAATTGACTAAAATTTAACGTGTAAAAAGATTGAGGGATGGAGGATTTATGAATAAAAGCGGAATAGTGTTCAATGTTCAGAGATTCACCATTCACGATGGACCGGGGCTGAGGACTGAGATTTTTCTGAAGGGCTGCCCCCTTAGTTGCAGGTGGTGCAGTAATCCGGAGAGTCAGATGCTGAGACCTGAACCGGGACTTTACAGGAAAAGATGCATCGGTGAAAAGCAGTGCGGCGGGTGTCGGGATGTATGCCCGGAGATGGATAGCATAGGTTTCATTAGAAACAGGATAACCTCGTTTGACAGAGAAAAATGTATCGGCTGCATGGCTTGCATAGAAGAGTGTCCGTCGGATGCCATCAAGGCCTGGGGAAAGGAAATGTCTGTTTCCGAATGTATGGACATCATACTTCGTGACAGAGGTTATTATGAAGAATCCGGAGGCGGAGTTACGGTTTCCGGTGGAGAACCGCTGATGCAGGCGGATTTCGTTGTTGGGCTTTTTAAGCAGTGTCGGGAGGAAGGCATTAGCACCTGCCTTGAATCTACATTCTGCTCAGGCTGGAACGAAATCGAAAAGGTGCTGCCTTTCACGGATATCATTATTTCAGATATAAAGATGATGGACCCGGTGAAACACAAAACCTTTACCGGAGTTGATAACAGGCTCATTCTTGAGAATCTTAAAAAGCTGTCGGAGACAAGAGATGACCTGATACTTCGCATTCCCGTGATACCCCGCATAAACGACGACATGGGAAATATTTCCCAAACAGCAGATTTCATACTGGAGGAATTACAGAACCATGTAAAGGTTCTGCAGCTTCTGAGCTACATGCGTCTCGGAATAGAAAAGTATGAATCTCTGGGGCGGGAATATCCCATGAAGGATTTGAGATTCAACAGACAGGCGTTTCAAAAACGGGTAGAGAAGATCAGAGATTACTTTGAGGAGAGAGGAATCAATTGCACGGTTGGAACCGGAGCAAAGAATTAATTGGATCGCCCGAGACGGAAAGCTGCAAGACTAAGTAAAAACATAGAAATAAATACCTTTGGTTTCATATAAACATAAACCAAAGCTACAGAAATAAATCGGAGGAATATACATGGCAGAATTTCACACCACCTGCTCAGGAACTGAGCCATTTGATCACCAGTGCCACCTGGGGTACGAGGTCAATCACAAGGACTGGTCCCCTTTCCCAAGGGTTAATTACCTGAGAAAGACCTTCCTTGAAAAGAATTACTGGATTGATATCGAGCGTCTGCGTCTCGTAACTGAATCCTACAAGGCACATCCGAACGCACCGGCAAAGCTTCAGTGTGCGTATGCCTTCAGAAACATTCTCGAAAACGTAACCCTTCATATCTATGACCGGGAATTAATTCTTGGTGATAATGCTGCCCCCGCGAAAGCATCACCTATCTATCCTGAGTTTTCCGTTAACTGGATTCTTGATGAGGCTGTAAACCATCCTTTCGAGGAGCGTGAGCATGACCAGTTCTACTGGAGAAACGAGGAAGAAAAGCAGGAGGCCATCGAGCTTCTCAAATGGTGGCAGGGCAGAACTGTTGCGGATGAAGTAGAAGGACGTCTTGATGAAGAGCAGTTAAAGGGTTCTGAGGCAGGCAGGAAGATCTTCCAGACTAATCTCTATCATTATGCAGGAACTGGTCATCTTGCCATAGATTACGGAAAGCTTATGAAGGTGGGCTTCAACGGTCTAATCGAAGAGGCAAGAGGCCATAGGGAAGCCCTGTCCAAAAAGGACCCGGAATTTTCCGATAAAAAGGAATTCTATGATGCAATGCTCATAGAGCTTGAGGCTTCCTGCGCTTATATAGAGAGATATGCACGTCTTGCAGAGGAATATGCCGAAAAAGAAGCAGACCCTGAGAGAAGAGACGAGCTTGAGAGGATGGCATTTAACTGCCATCAGATAGCAGGGGGACCTGCAAGATCCTTCTGGCAGGCTATACAGCTTTTCAATTTTGCAACAACCCTCATCACTATTGAGAGTAACGGTCACTCTATTTCTTACGGACGTATGGATCAGTGGCTGTATCCTTACTACAAGGCGGACATCGATGACGGTGTGATCACCAAGATGCAGGCTCTTGAAATCCTTGAAGACCAGTTCGTGAAGCTGAACAATCCTACGAAGCTTAAGGACTGGGGCTCAACTGCCGTAAGAAACGGACGTGGCTTCGGCGGTGAGAGTTTAACCATCGGCGGTCTCGACAGAGATGGAAATGATGCCACAAACGATCTCACATTCCTGGTGCTGGAGGCTTCAGAGCACACCCGTATGATGGTGCCCTGGATCTGTGTCAGAGTATCCGAAAAGACTCCTTATGAGCTTAAGGTGAAAACCGTTGAATGCATAAGAGCCGGCTACGGACATCCAAAGCTCTTTAATGATGCTCCTGCCGTAAAGGCAATGCTCGGTAAGGGAATGTCTGTTGAAGAGGCTCGCGACTACTGTGTTGTGGGTTGTGTTGAGCCTGATCTTCCGGGAGCTGAATACGGCTGGCATGACGCTGCTTATGTTAACACCCCGAAGATGCTTGAGATGGTTATAAATGGCGGAAAATTCCTTGATTGTGACGATCAGTTCGGACCGGATACAGGAAGTCTCGCCACTTACAAGAGCTTTGAGGAGGTCCTCGAAAGCATAGATAAGCAGTTTGACTACTGGTGTGACCAGATGTGTTCAAGCCTTTACATTATCGAAGCAGCTCATGAGCACAGAAAGCCTATTCCTTATGTGTCAGCATTCTTCCAGAACTGTATGGATACAGGAAAGGATCTTACGGAGGGCGGCGCAAAGTACAATGGCATCGGACCTCAGGCCAGCGGCCTCGGTACCTGTGCGGATTCACTTGCAACTATCAAACAGCTTATGTTTGATGAAAATAAGGTTACGGGCGTAGAGCTTCTGGATGCGGTTAAGCATAACTGGAAGGGCTATGAAAAGCTCTATGCTCTCGTGAACGGATCCAAGGTTCACCATTACGGAAACGATGATGACTATGCGGATGAGCTCTTTAAGTTCATGTTCGACTGCTACACCGGTCACATTAGTGGCAGAAAGACCTACCGAAAGGGAGGTCAGTTCAATCCCGGTGTTTATTCCGTTAATGCCAATGTCGCCATGGGAATGGCTACCAATGCCACTCTGGACGGCAGAAAGAAGGGTGAAGCGATCTCAGACAATATGGGACCGGTTCATACAGACGGAGGTTCACATGATATTTCCGGACCGACTGCATTAACAAACTCTCTTGTGAAGGTTGATCACAGCAAAGCCGGAAACGGAACCCTTATGAATATGAAGTTCCCTCAGGATGCTGTTTCGGGAATAACGGGAAGAGACAATCTGATCGCTTTCATAGACCAGTATGTAAAGCTTGGTGCGATGCATGTGCAGTTCAATATCATGAGCTCTGCCACCATGCGTGCGGCCCAGAAGAATCCTGAGGAATATAAGGATATGCTGGTCAGAGTTGCAGGCTACAGTGCATATTTCGTTGAACTTGGAAAGGCACTGCAGAAGGATCTGATCCAGAGAACCGAGCTGAGTTTCGGATGATGAGCGTATCGCTGAACGGTGCACAATGATATATGCCATCGGGCTGCTCTCTGTCTGAACGGAGCGTTCGGGATATTGCGAAAAGTCGGATATCAGTATGAAGCAAGTATGTTTTCTTCGGAAAGCAGCATTTGGGATGGCTTTGGTTAAAGAATTAATATTAATCCGATGCACCTGAAAGGGTGAAGTATCGGCTGAAATAAGGAGTATGAGATGAAAGATTTTGAATTTAAAGTACCGCAGACTATCAAATTTGGAGTAGGAAGCCTTAAGGAGATTCCTGAGATCGTGAGGTCGGAAATGAAGACAGATAAGGTTTTCCTGGTTTCCGACAGAGGGCTGGAATCCATCGGAGTAGTCAAGAAGGTCGTAGACCTTATCGTGGCAGCGGGGATTAGCTGCGAAAGCTTCCTTGATGTTATCCCGAACCCCACAGTTACCTGTGTTAAGGAGGCAGCAGCAAAGTACAAGGAGTCCGGCGCAGGCTGCATCGTTGCTCTCGGCGGCGGAAGCCCTATGGATGTTGCCAAGGCTGTGGGTGTTCTTTCAACCTATGGCGGAGAGATCCAGCAGTACGTTGGTACAGGCAAGGTTCCGGGACCTATCACACCTATCATTGCGGTTCCCACAACGGCAGGTACCGGAAGTGAAGTAACAGCTTCAGCGGTAATTACTGACGAGGTGACCAATTTCAAGATGTCCGTTTTCAGCTATGAGCAGATTCCGAAGTTTGCCATACTGGATCCTGAGCTTATCATGACTGCCCCCGCATCTGTAGCAGCAGCCTGCGGTATCGACGCTCTCATCCACGCTATGGAGGCCTACGTTTCAAACAACGCGACTCCCTTCTCGGATGCCATGGCAGAGAAGGCTATGGAGCTTATAGGAAAGAACCTCCGTAGATTCGTCGCAAACCGTAAGGATGCAGACGCAGCCGGTGCCATGATGCTTGGCTCAAATTTCGCAGGCATATCCTTTGCCTGGGCAAGACTCGGTGATGTTCATGCATTAAGCCACCCGGTAAGCGGACATTTCCATGTGGCTCACGGTGTTGCCAATGCTATCCTTCTTCCATATGTGGCTGAGTACAATGCAATCGCAGACCATGACGGAAAGTTCGAGAAGATCTACAGATACATCCGTGAAGAGAATGGTCCTGTAGTGAACTTCGTACCTATGATGCTGGTTGATGAAATTAAGAAGCTTAACAAGCAGCTCGGCATACCCGGGAAGCTTTCCGATGTCGGAGTAACAGAGGATAAGATTGACGTAATGGCTGAAGATGCCATGAAGGGACAGGCCAATATCATGGCCAACCCCAGACAGACAACACTAAAGGATTGTGTAATGCTTTATAAGAAGGCGCTGTGATCTGTTAAAAAACGAAATAATAAGTAATCGAGAACCACCATAATTGATTTACATTAGTGAGAAATCATATATGGTGGTTTTTCTTTTGTACAAAATTCCTCCTTTACAGAACTTTGGAATATCAAAATTCCAGGTTGGTTAAAGGGGGTATTTTTGTATATAAATAATCGCACAAAATGAGACATATGATACATAAAAGTATTGATATTTAGTTGAAAATTAAGCTTTTTCCGGCGTGAATTCAAAGGCAATTTTACCAATCAAAAACGACAATTAATTAACAAAGGGCAAAAATAGTATGCATATGGTTGAAAATGCACTTTACAATTGTGCAAAATTAACTATAATACATATTAATTAAATGAATTAACTAAATACCGGCTTTCAAAATACATCAAATTGCCGGTTCTAAGGAGGAAGTTATGAAGTTTTTTCTTGACAGTGCAAAATTAGACGAGATCGACTATGCGTATAAGACATTCGGAATCGATGGTGTAACAACTAATCCAAGACACATCATGCTCAGCGGAAAGCCATTCGTGACAGCCATCACAGACATCGCTAACTGGATCAAGGAGAATGGCCTTGAGGGCATCGACAAGTTCCCTGTATCTATCGAGATCAACCCGCATCTTGACAAGACAGAGGATATGGTAGCTGAAGCAAAGAAGTATGCTAAGGTTTCTCCGAACTTTGCCATCAAGATCCCGGCAACAGAGGCAGGTATCGCAGCAGCAAGACAGCTTGAGAAGGAAGGCATCAGAACAAACCTTACACTTGTATTTGCACCTTCACAGGCAATTTTCGCAGCAAAGAATGGTTCACTTTTCGTATCACCCTTCATCGGCTGGAAAGAGGACAACGGTGAGGATTGCAAGCAGTACATCAAGGACATCGTTGATATCTATAAGAACTACGGCTTCTACGGAAAGACACAGATCATCTGTGCAGCACTTCGTTCACCGAAGCAGATGGTTGACTGCGCAGTAGCAGGAGCTGACATCATCACAGCAGGACTTGCAGTTTACAAGAGCGCTCAGCATCATGCATACACAACACAGGGAATCGGAACCTTCTGTGATGCATGGGATAACACAAAGGCAGAGTAATTTCATAAACGTTTATTGAGATAAACAGGATATGTCATAAACAAAGGACATTTCCGTCAGAAGAATATAAGACTTGATTTGAAAAAAGTCTTTGGAGGAAGCAATGAAGATTGGTTTTATCGGACTCGGAATCATGGGCGAGTCCATGTGCGCAAATATAGTTAAGAAGCATGACGATACAGTTTACTGTTTCGATTTTGTAAAGGAAAAGGTTGAGGAGCTTGCCAAGGTCGGAGCAGTTCCCGCTGAGAACAATGCTGATCTGGCTGAGAAAGCCGATGTGATCATTTCCATGGTTCCTAAGTCAGAGCATTCAAAGGCAGTTTATACCGAGATTCTTCCGAAACTCGGAAAAGGAAAGATCTGCATCGATATGAGCACCATCGATCCCAGTGTTTCAGTTGAAATCGCAAAGATGGTCAAGGAAACCGGAGCTCAGTTCGCAGACGCTCCTGTAGTTAAGTCAAAGCCGGCAGCAATCGCAGGAAAGCTTGGCATCTACGTTGGATGCGACGAGGAGCTTTACGATACAGTTCGTCCGATACTTGCTTACATGGGTGAGAATATCATCCGCATGGGTGAGAACGGAACCGGAATCACCATGAAGATCCTTCACAATGCACTTGTTGGTCAGATCCAGAACGGTGTTAATGAGGTTTCAAATCTCGCGGCAGTTTGCGGCATAGATATCCAGACCTTCGCAACAGCTATTTCTTACGGCGGCGGACAGAATTTCTATCTTGACAGCAAGAAGGACGTTATCGAGAAGAACGATTTCACAACAGCCTTCTCCATTGAGAACATGTATAAGGATGTAAACATCTGCAAGAAGCTTGCTGAGGAAAAAGGACTTCCGATGCCGGGCGAGATGAATGTGGTAAGAGTTTACGACAAGGCTATGGAAATGGGATTCGCAAAGGAGGACTTCTCAGCAACAATAAAGGTTGTAAGATCTGAGAAGGTTTAAACCATGGAGCTTTTACAGCATTTAAATGAAGTTAATGATGTGACCATAAAATCGGTGCTGGATACTGAAGCCTTCAAAACCTACGGACGTGTGGTTGAGGGTTATGATTTTTCTGAGATCACAGAATATATGGAAGAAAATACACCGATTCCCGAGGCGGGTAATGTCTATGTTCCGTCTGTACCTGAGATGGAAGCATTAGCCGAAAAGGAAAAGGTTGAAAAGATGATCTACGGAGGGATGCCCATACAGATAGGTTACTGCAACGGCAGGAACACAACCTACAACGGCTTTGAGTACCACAAGGGCAGCGAGATAAATGTAGCGGTCACAGATTTCATGCTTTGTCTCGGCCATGTCTGGGATATAAAGGACAATACCTACGACATCAAGGATGTGCAGGTTTTCTTCGTTCCGAAGGGCACAGCCATAGAGATGTATCAGACAACTCTTCACCTTTCACCCTGCAGGGTAACAGATGAGGGCTTCAAGGGAGTTGTGATCCTTCCCAAGGGAACCAATACACCTCTTGAAAAGCTTGAGCCTGTGGACGATGAGGGAAAGCTTCTCCTTCAGAGAAACAAATGGGTAATAGCTCATCCTGAAAGGGAACCGTTGGTTAAGCAGGGCGCTGTAACCGGTGTTATCGGACCAAATAAGGAACTCCATTATTGATATAATTGGACGTTTTACAGTCCACTGGACTGTAAAACGATTGTGTGTCAGATATAAACAGGGAAAAACATGTTTTATAGATGAGAGGGGAATTAAATCGATATGGAATTACTTATAAATAATCAAAAGCTTGAATTGACTGACAGAGGACAGACTCTTCTAAAGACCGGTGAAGATACTCCTATGATCTACATAGGGCACGGTAAAGAGTCGGTTGATATGTACAGGGGAAACTTCAGGATCGAGGATTATGTGGCGGACAAAATTCCGCTCCATGTGACTGAGGTTTCGGAAGGTGAAAAGGGCACTGAAGTTAATTTCGAAAACAAGATAACAGCAGTGTTCAGAGTCGATGGAGACCTTGCAGAAATAAGTTTCAAGTGCCTCGATGATACAGTTAACAGATTCTGGTTCAGGGTTAATGCAGACAAAACAGAGCATGTATATGGCTGCGGTGAGCAGATGTCCTATTTCGATCTGAGAGGAAGACATTTTCCTCTTTGGACATCGGAGCCGGGTGTGGGAAGAGATAAAACAACTACGTAACCTGGAGATCAGACGTTGAGAATAAGGCCGGCGGGGATTACTACAATACAAACTATCCGGAGCCAACCTATGTTTCATCAAAGTGCTATTACTTACATGCAGACTCAACTGCATATGCAGATTTTGACTTCAGGAATGATGAGTTTCATGAGCTGCAGTTCTGGGAGGTTCCTGCTTCCGTCCGCATAGAATCGGCAGAAAGCTATACAGAGCTTCTGGAAAAGGAAACAGCATTTTTCGGAAGACAGCCTGAGCTTCCGGACTGGGTTTATAACGGACTTATCTTCGGAGTTCAGGGCGGAAATGAAAGATCCTTCGGACTTGCGGAAAAGGTTCGTAAGGGCGGAGTTAATCTCGCAGGTATCTGGTGCCAGGACTGGTGCGGAAAGAGGATCACAAGCTTCGGTAAGAGACTTCAGTGGGACTGGCATTTCCACAAGGAGATGTACCCTGGTCTTCCGGAAAAGATAAAGGGACTTCATGAACAGGGGATCAAGTTCCTGGGTTATGTAAATCCTTATCTTGTAAACGACGGTGAGCTTTTCAGAGAAGGCGAGGAAAAAGGCTATTTCGCAAAGAGACACGACGGAACCACATATCTTGTGGATTTCGGAGAGTTCTACTGCGGAGCCGTGGACCTTACAAACCCTGAAGCCTTCGAGTGGTTCAAGGGAATCATAAAGAAATACAGCATCGACATCGGTATAGACGGATGGATGGCTGATTTCGGAGAATATCTCCCGACTGACGATATCGTTCTTCATAGCGGTAAGTCAGCAATGGTAGAGCATAATCATTGGCCTGAGCTTTGGGCTAAATGTAATTACGAAGCAGTTTCAGAGACAGGAAACCTTGGAAAGATAGTTTATTTTATGAGAGCCGGAGCAGCAGGCAGCCAGAAATACTGCACACTGCTTTGGGCAGGAGATCAGTCAGTTGATTTCTCGAGACATGATGGATTATGTACAGTTATTTCTGCGGCATTAGGCTCAGGAATGATGGGTAATGGTCTCAGCCACAGCGATATCGGAGGATATACATCACTTTTCGGCAATGTAAGAACCAAGGAAGTTTTCATGAGATGGGCGGAGATGGCAGCATTTACACCTGTTATGAGAACTCACGAGGGCAACAGACCGGACGACTGCTACCAGTTCTATGATGATGAAGATGGTATCAGAAGGATGGCAAGACTTGTAGACATTTACAGAGAGATGTCACAGTACACAAAGGATGCCGTAAAGGAAAATCATGAAAAGGGAATACCGGTACAGAGACCGCTGTTCCTTCACTATGATGAGCCACGCTGCTACGAAGAGCAGTTCGAATATCTTCTTGGAAGAGACGTGTTGGTGGCACCGGTTTACGAAGCCGGTAAGACAGAGAGGGAGGTTTACCTTCCTGATGACGAGTGGGTACACCTTTGGACAGGACGCACCTACGGAAAGGGTGTCAATGTTGTAGGCGCTGAGCTTGGATTTACACCTGTATTCTACAGAAAGGCTTCAAAGTACAGAGAGCTTTTTGAAAAGATCGGTGAGAAATACGGTAAGCTCAGCTGACATAAAGAGAACCGGGTAACATACGTTAGAAGTATCAGAAACGTGAGACTTACGGTAAGGTCGGCTGACATAAATAGCGGATAGCTAAGCATTGGCATTTCAGGTGAACTGAAAAGGGATACACATGATAAGTACTGATTACGTTCTATTCTTTCTTGATGTTTTTCTCGCCCACATCATGCATGGAGTCACAGGGTTTGCGGGAACACTTCTCGCCATGCCTTTCGGACTCATGCTGGTGGGATATCCGGTGGCGAAGCCGGTACTGAATATCCTCGGATTGTTCAGCGGGATCTATGTATTCCTGGGTAACAGGAAATACGTAGTCTGGAAGGAATTATGGAAGATAGTAGCCATCATGGCTGTCGGAATTCTGGCAGGCATCTATATAAAGGATATGCTTCTCGGGAAAGAGAAGCTGCTGTATCTTGCGCTTGGGATATTCGTTATAGCGGTTTCGGTGCACGGGCTTATAAAGGAGCTGAGATCGGACTCCGAAAAAAAGAACGGTAAGGAAGCATCAGACAAAGATTCATCGGCAGCTGAAGATGAGGCCGGAGAGATTGAGTCGGGAACAAGTGAGAAAGAAAGTGAAAAAGCTTTTTCGCCTCTTAATTACCTTCTTCTTCCGGTGGCAGGAGTTATACATGGCATCTTCGTAAGCGGCGGACCCTTACTGATAAGCTATCTGACAAAACGCATCCCGGAAAAAAATCAGTTCAGAACAACCATATCAACGGTATGGATATTTCTGAATGCACTGGTTCTTTTGGATGATATAAGATCCGGCTACTGGGATATGAAGCTTGTGATAACAACATTGATTGCGGCACCGTTCCTTTTCGGGGGATTGAAGATAGGCTCCATACTATACAGGAGGATGAGCCAGCATACATTCATGATAGTTACATTTGTTTTACTCCTTTTAATGGGAATAAAACTGCTGTTCTGAAAAGGCTGAACAGAAACAGCTTACGGGATTTTATATTGAATACATAAGCTGAAGAAACTCTCCGGCCGTAAGGATCCGGAAATGAAACAAATAAACAAAAAAATCAAAGGTCATAAGACCAGGATAATAAAAAAACATAGGTACACAGGAGGAAGGTTACTATGAGAAAACAGTTTATGGCAGGAATTCTTGCTGCAGCAATGACAGCAGCAGCGCTTACAGGATGCGGAAGTTCAAATACATCTGCACCTGCAACAGAGGCAGCAAAAACAGAGGCTGCAAAAACAGAGACTGCAGCTACTGAGGCAGCTAAAACAGAGGCTGCAGCTGAGGCAAAGGCAGAAGAGAATCAGGCAGCAGCAGGAAGCGGACAGACAGTTAAGGTTATCTGCCCATACGGTGTAGGCGGTACAGCTGATATCATCGCAAGAAAGTTTTCTGAGGTTGCTACAAAGACACATCCTGAATACAACTTCATCGTTGAACAGCAGACAGGCGGAGACGGATTCGCAGCTGCAACAGCATTCACACAGGAGGATCCAAGCACAACAGATCTTCTGGTTTACGGATACGGCGTAGCTTACCGTCATGATCTCGGAAAGCAGTTCAATACAGAGGTTGTTGATTTCGACAGAAGTGAGATCCTTCCGCTTGCAACAGTAGATGACAGAACATGGATCCTTTACACAACACCTGATCAGACACTTGCAGGTCTTCTTGAGAAGGCAAAAGCCGGCAGCCTTAAGATGTCCGGTGGAAACCCTCTTTCAGATCCACATCTTGCATTAGGTTCACTTCTTGCTCAGGAAGATGGAAAGGTTATGGTAGTACCTTATGATGGTGGTGCTGCTCAGAAGAAGGGTCTTACAGATGGTGAGGTTGACTGTTTCGTAGGTACAACACAGGCTGCACAGGAAGATGTTGAGGCAGGTATCCTTATCCCTGTTCTTGCATTCTCAGACAAGGCATTCAAAGGTTTCAAGGGACCTCAGGGTGATATAGTTGTTCCTTCACTTGCAGGTGACGACAAGGCTGCTGACCTTGATGCTTCCAAGGATTATACAAAGTCAATCCTTCCTGCAGGCGGTTCTATCGCAACACGTAAGGGTGCTTCACAGGAGTGGCAGGATGCAGTAGTTCAGGTTGCAAAGGATGTTTGGGCTACAGACGAGTACAAGGATTTCATCGCAAGCATCATGCTTAACGATACAGAGTACTACGGCGAGGATGATGTTCAGCACTATGAGGATGCATGTGCAGCAGCAGTAGAGGCATTCAAGCTTCTCAGTGGCCAGCAGTAATTAAAAGTTAGAAAAGATTCCTTGGTAAGTGATGAATAGTCATTACCGGTTCCCATACCTCCAGAGGTTTGGTTAAAAAACAGTGTTATTAACTGCCCGGCGATGCCTTTTCGGCAGCGTCGGGCTTTCTTTGAAAAGGATAAGATAATGAAAAAAACAATTAAGATTAAAACAAACCTGCTGGCAGGTACAGTGATGGGACTTTTCTCCCTCATCATGCTTTTGATAATGCCTTCGCAGGTAAGACTTCCCATGTGGGATTCCGGAGCGCCCAGTCCCAGGATCATTCCGGGCATATGTTTAGTGGGTATCCTTATCTGCTCAGTCATACTTCTTGTGCAGAGTCTTGTTTTCCATAAGGAGCATATCTATGAATTTGTTTGGGAGAATGAAAGAAAAGAGCTTCTCCTTATCGCAGCACTTGTTGTGTTTGTTATTCTTACAAATGCGCTGGGTTTCATACCTGCGGGCATGCTTATCTTCTGTGCCATCCAGTGGTATGAGGGTGAAAGAAAACCGTTTATTTATATCTATACACTGGCTATGGTAGTCATAGTTTACTTCCTTTTCCAGAATGTCTTCCATGTTGATCTTCCTGCAGGAATACTTAAGGGAATAATCTAAAGAGGTGTCGTTATGGGTTATTTTGATTATGTTGCTTCCGCACTTGCAGCGGTATTTACAGTTACCAATATGATGTTCATTCTCGGTGGAATGCTTATGGGTATGGTCATCGGCTGTATCCCGGGACTCAGTGTCACACTGGGAATCATCCTTTTCCTTCCGCTAACATACGGAATAAAGGATCCAAGTACAGCCATAATAGCACTTCTTGCAGTTTACGTAGGCGGAATGTACGGCGGTTCCATCAGTGCCATCACACTTAACACACCGGGTACAAACTCAGCTATCGCCACAACCTTTGACGGATATCCTCTGGCAAAGAAGGGCAGAGTTCTGCAGGCACTTGATACTTCTCTATTTGCTTCCTCCTTCGGAGGCATCATCGGAGCTCTTTTACTCCTGGTACTTGCAGCTCCTATTGCGGCTTTTGTTTCAAAGTTCACCTCAGTTGAGTATTTCTCAATGGCTATCCTCGGAATCTCACTTCTTGCGGGTGTTTCCGGAAATTCTCTTCCCAAAGGTATCATGTCAGGTCTTTTCGGAATACTCATTGCCTGCGTCGGTGTTGATGCGGTAACCGGTGTTTCCAGATTCACTTTCGGAGTATCGATCCTTCAGTTCGGTATCGATATGCTTCCAGCCATGATCGCACTTGTAGCTCTTAAACAGGTTGTCGGAAAGCTTGCAGAGTTCAAGGTAAACGGCGGAAAGATGGAGGATGCCAATAAGATCGATAAGAAGGGCTTAACTCTTGCAGAAGCCAAGTCGATCCTTCCCGCAACGGCACTTTCAACTATCATTGCTTCCTTCATCGGCGCTATGCCGGGTGTAGGCGGAGGCGTTGCACAGTTCCTTTGCTACAATCAGGCAAAGCAGATATCAAAGCATCCCGAAAAGTTCGGTAAGGGTTCACTTGAAGGAATCGCAGCAGCAGAGTCTTCAAACAATGCAGTTGTTGGTTCTGCAATGATCCCTCTCATGACTATGGGTATCCCGGGAGACGGTGTTACAGCCCTTCTTCTCGGAGCCTTCATTCTTCATGGTATGCAGCCGGGACCTAACATGTTCACAAAGCAGGCTGTACAGGCTTATACCATCATTGTTGGATGCTTTGTTGCGAACTGTTTCCTCTGGCCCCTGGGCAAGGTTATGACCAGAGCGGTTGCAAAGGTAGTTCAGGTTAAGTACACCTATCTTGCACCTGCCATCATGCTTTTCTGCTTCGCTGGAGCTTTTGCAGGAACAGGAAACTTCAAGGAAATGGTTTTCTGTGCAGTACTTCTTGTATTCAGTTATCTTCTCAAGATTATGGAGATAGATGCCATCCCGCTTCTTCTCGGACTTATCCTTGCGAAGATCATGGAAACAAATTTCGTTACAGCAATGATGTCTTATGACAGAGATTATTTCATCTTCTTCAAGAGACCTATATCTCTTATCATCCTTCTCATCACAGTGGTTCTGGTTGGCTCAATGATCAGAATTAACAAGAAGGTTGAGGCCCTTAACGAAGAGCAGGCTGAAGAGATGGAAAAGCTTCACGAGGAAATTTCGGTGGAGACAGTGTAAAAAGGCAGATTATGATCTACAGGTAAGGGATAAAATCAAATTTACTGAAAAGTGAGTGATGACCGGACTGAAAAGGAATTTCAAGTACCGGTCATCATTTCAAAATAAGACAATCAATAATAGATTCATAAAATTATAGTAATCAGGAAAGAGGAATTAATAATGAGTTTTCAGGTAGCATATGTACCTATAGGAGTAGGTACATTTCATTTAGAGAGTGCGCAGATTCAGTTTGAAAAGTCAATTAAGATGCTTAAGGATATCACAGAGGATGTAGTGGTTCCGGAGAAAATGCTTCTCTCCATAGATCTTCTTGATGAATTTCTGGATGGTATAAATCCGGATCTTATAGTACTTCAGAACATAACATTTGCAAATGCAGCCTATGCTACAGAGGTTCTGAGAAGATTTACATGTCCTATACTTCTCTGGACTCTGAGAGAGCCGGTTATCGACGGTGGAAGACTGAGACTTAATTCTCTTACAGGAGCATTTTCAGCAGCAAACAGTATAAAGGCATTCAGAAAGGACTCAAAGTTTGAGTATATGTTCGGTGCTCCTGATGAGAAGGAGATCATCGACAAGGCACGTGCTGTTATCAGTGCTGCAAGAGTAAAGAAGGATTTAAAGGGCTTAAAGCTGGTATCCATCGGACATACTCCTCAGGGCTTCGGCTTCGGAAGAGCTCTGGACGCTGACATTACCTCTGTATTCGGTGCAACTCTTGACTCAATCGAATCAAGAGAGCTTATCAATAAGGCAAAGTCATATACAGACGAAGAGTGCGAAGAGTATCTTGGCGATGCCAAAAAGCAGATCGTAGGACTTGAGAATACTCCGGAGAAGAATGTAAAGGATTTCGCAAAGCTTTATAAGGCTTATAAGGATTACGTTACAGAGAATCATATCGGAGCAATCTCTTCCCGCTGCTGGCCTGATTTCTTCACAGATTTCGGAACACCTGTATGTGCTGTACTTTCACTTCTTAATTCACTGGGAGTATCTGCCAGCTGCGAATCCGACACCTACGGTGCTCTGTCAATGTATATCGGATCAAAGTTCACAGGTAAGTCCTGTTTCTTCGGTGATCCCGTTTCTCTTGATGAAGGCGAGAACACAATAACCTTCTGGCACTGCGGAATGGCTGCCTGCGATCTTGCCAGAAAGGATACCGGTGCAGCAGTAGGAGTTCATCCAAACAGAAAGCTTGGTCCCACCATGGAATTTGGCTGCGAGAGCGCTGAGCATGCTACGATTTTTCGCGTAGGAAGAGATGAGAACGGTAAGTTCAGATTCTTCATCGCAGAGGGTTCTGTGCTTGATAAGCCAAAGCAGTTCCTCGGAACTTCAATAGTAGTTAAGACAGAGAATAATTCCAGGAAGATTGTAGAGGATGCAGTAAAGGGCGGCTGGGAGCCACACTATGTTGTGACTTACGGAAGCTGCGCAGACGAACTTGAAGTTCTCGGAAACATGCTTGGTATTGAGGTCTGCAGATTCTAAGCGGCCTCTGTCATAAATAAAGGATGTAACATATCAGTTGGTGGACCGGGGGGACGGGGTTGGGGGTCCATTTTGCGAAAATGGATCACCAACCCCGTCCCCCGGCCCATCGACTGAAATGTTACTGATAGATACGGTTTATCACAGGGTTTCAGGCCTTTGAAATATGGTGGAGCCTGAGATTCCGTGATAAAATATACGGAGTCTTATATTTAACAGTACATGACCCCTTGGTGATAATTGGAGACGGTATGAAATATGCAGGATTAAACAGCAATGACGTAAAATCAGAAAACAGAAGTAAGATCATCCGCCTGTTAAATGACAAGGGTGATATGGCGAGAAAAGATATTGCTACGGAGCTGGGGCTTACGGCAGCAGCCGTAACTCAGATAAGCAATGAGCTTTTGGAGATAGGCATTCTTAAAGAAAACGGGGAGATGGAAGAGGAAACCCACGTGGGTCGTAAAAAGATCCTTATAGGATTGGATGAGGATTTCACCAAAATTCTGGGCATCTGCATTGAACGAAACCAGACAGTGATATCTGTCAATAATCTCCTGGGAAAATGCATACTTAAAAAAGCTATAACCATGGATGCGGGGGTACTTCCTGAGGAGGGACTTCAAAAGATAGTTGATACGGTTTACGAGCTTATGGACAGTCTCTCAGTGAGTACTGAAGACTTTTTGGGAGTCGGTGTTACCATGCCGGGATACAGCGCGAAGGAAAACCTCAAGGAGTCAAACGGTAGAAATCTTTGGGATGTTCCAATACCTGTTAAGAATATGCTTGAGAAAAAGCTGAGACTTCCTGTTATCGTCGAGAACAATGTTAATGCCTTTGCCATGGCGGAACTGATTTACGGGGCCGGCAAAGAAAAGGGCAATATAGTTTTTGTAAAATGGGGTCCCGGACTTGGATCCGCTATAGCCATAAACAATAAGGTATACAGCAATCAGGATGGAAGATCCTCAGAGCTCGGACATATCATTATTGATAATCACAACCATACTCTGGAATCAGTGGTATCACTTAATGCCATCACAGAGAAAGTAAGGAAGCTCTTTTCAGAGGATGAAACACCTGAACTCTGGAAATACTATTCCGGGAATGTGGCAAGAATAAGTGCCTACAACATAAGCGAATGGTGTTCCGTTCATGATCCGGGATTGGAAAAAATACTGGATCAGATAATGGAGATGCTTGCTCAGGCAGTTTACAATGTTTCTGTTGTAATGTCTCCGGATAAGGTCATCTATTATGGAAAGCTATTTGAGATAGATTATATAAAGCGTAATTTCAAAAAGGTTTTTTCCCAAAAATACCCTATGCCGGAGGATGACTTTGTGAGCAGGTCAACTGTAAGTTCACATGAGGATTCTATCGGACCTGTGGCAATAGTGTTCAATGATAAGATCCTTAAATTCAGATGACATCCTGCAACAGTTCAGTCGGTGTGCCGGGGGGACGGGGTTGGTGGACTAGAGGATCTTTTACCGTCAAATGCTTTTCTGGAGTGGTCACACAATTACATTCATGCAGCGTTTGAGCTGGCTGCCCTCCGGCTTTGTTAATATCATTATGCAGTATTTTTTTTCTTCAAAAATCCCAGGATAAGGGCAGTAACCAGAGAACCGGTCAAAATTGATAACAGGTACAGAATAGGATGCTCAACCACAGGAAGTACAATTATTCCTCCGTGTGGAGCCGGAAGCCTGCAGCCAAACAGCGAAGACATTAACCCTGAAACTGCAGAGCCTGCGATACAGGAAGGAATCACTCTTGCGAAATCCGTGATCACATAAGGAAGAGCTCCTTCTGTGATGAAGGAAAGTCCCATAAAAAGTGCGAGTATTCCGCCGTTCCTTTCATCCCTGCTGAACTTATCATTGAAAAGCAATGTGGAGAAAGCGATGCCTATAGGAGGGACCATACCGCCGGCCATTACCGCTGCCATGATCATGTTGTCCTTTGCCGTGATGGATGCAAGTCCGTAGTTATAGGCTATCTTGTTAATGATTCCGCCCATATCAACAGACATCATTCCTGCAGCTATAGTGCAGGCAAGAGGTTTGCTGAAGATTTTAGCATTATCCAGTATTGTGTTAAATACAGAACCCATGGCTACCGTAGCGGGTTGAATCATAAAAAATGAAATAGCCTGTACTATGGTGAGACTGAATATCGGATATATGACTATGGGTGCCGCTCCCCGGATGAATTTCGGAAGGCGGTCTGTAAAAAGGTTGATCTCCCTGCTGATTATACCGGCAGCCAGACCTGATATGACAGCCCCGATAAATCCTGAATTGGTATTTATCACCATATAGCCGCCTACAAGTCCCGACATAAATGCATTTTCCCCGGCGAGGCTGTAGGCCATAAAGGCCGAAAAAACAGGCAGCATGAAATTGAAAGTGGTATCCCCCAGATATTTCAGATAGGTGGATATGGCAGTCATAGAGCCCAGGGAGGATCTTTCCTCAGCCGTTAATGTGGAAAGGTCAATGCTTGCGGCATCAAACAGGAATGCCAGTGCTATGAGGATACCTCCTGCAGCCACAAAGGGAGTCATCCATTTAACGGCAAATACGATTCCCGGAAGAAATCGCTC
The DNA here is from genome assembly GCA_017627595.1 of Oribacterium sp. Lineage (GTDB taxonomy): Bacteria > Bacillota > Clostridia > Lachnospirales > Lachnospiraceae > Oribacterium. The sequence goes on from JAGAGL010000028.1 coordinate 39,454, forward strand.
TTTTAAAACCTGTTTGAGTTTGAGATTTGCTTCCTGAGGTTTTACATTAAGAACCTGCTGTATCTCAATAGAAATGGGTTCCGGACGCTTTTGTTCATGCTCTGCTTTGATTTCTATGTTAACGGAGGAGGGTTCTTTTTCTGTTTTTATCATGGATTCGGAAAAGACAGAAACAGTATTTCTTCCGTTCTTTTTTGACTCATATAAAGCAAGATCTGCATTTTCACAGACCTGTGACAGTGTCATACCGCTTTTTACAGGTGTTATTCCAACACTTATTGTAAAAGGAGTTCCGTCCTTTGGTGAATCCTGTTGTATATTTTTGCACAGTTCAAAAAGTAAAGTTTTGGCTTCGCTTAAGGAAATGTTGATGACACCGATGAACTCGTCACCACCCCATCTTCCGGCAAAGCCATTTGCCTTTGATACTGTTGCTTTTATATAATCCGCCAGCATTGACAAAGCAGTATCACCGGCTGCGTGTCCGTACTTGTCATTTATCTGTTTGAATAAATCTATATCCAGAAGGAACATTGAATATTTACCGGATTCATCGGAGTTTAAGGCCATTCTGCGATTGAACTCAGCAGTAAAGTATTTTCTGTTGGCAAGACCTGTCAGTTCATCCGTTGTGGCAAGCTGTAAAAGCCTGGTTTTGTATCGGGAGAACATGTTGGAAATAAGAACCAAAAGTGTAATGATCAAAAGTACACCGATGGAGAAAATCACAACATACTGCATCCTTTGCATCTGTCGTTCTTTGGAGCCGTCATTTTCCAGAATCAGACTATATCTGCCACTGCCAAAGTGTCGTGCGATATATATGGTCTTGTCTGCAAAAAACGGAGAGTTTCCCCCTTTACGTACATCATAAAAAATCTTATCGGGATCTTTTACGGAGTCTAAAAAGAATGAATTGAAATCAAGGGCATTACCGGGAGCTTCTGCCACGATATTTCCGGAAAGATCCACTATCCACAGGGAAAAACCTTCCGCAGTATAGGATGAAGACTGATCTGCAAAGAATTCGGCAAGCTCCTTATCCCTATCTTCAGATGAAACACTTTCGACTTTTTCGTTCAGAAGACGTGCCAGTTCATGTGAAATCATCTTTGTATCTGTTTCCAGATATCTTAGGGACAGACCGTTGCTGAGATAAGCAAAAGAAAGAAGAATCAGCGAGAAGGTACCGATGATCAGGAGGAAAATGATGTTCAATTGTCTTTCATTGGTCCTGTCGTTCACATGTATCTCCTTAGAAATATGACATAGTACAAGATACGATATTACTTTATCGGCAGGAGAGGAGGTTATTATAAGGTTTAATATGAGCTTTTGGACTGAACTGTTACAAAACCTCTTAAAAATGCCGGGATTTATGACACGGTGCTATTTACAGAACGTAGTGGTGGCATGGTATAATATGGTATAAAGCAATAAGTCTTAGCAAGTGTAATCTTAGAGGAAAGGAGTATGGTATGGCAGTGAATTCTATCGGTGCGATCGGCACAGGACAGACGAATAGTGATCCGTACGGAAGATATTACAGCTCATACTATGGGAATTCCCGGGATTATCTTAATTACAGGCAAATGATGCCCGGTAACGGTCATAACTCCGTAAATAAAAGTGAAGATAATGTAAAGAAGGCCGGAAGGACAAGCGCACCTTCCGAGTGCCAGACCTGCAAAAAACGTAAGTACCAGGACGGCTCCAATGAGATGGACGTTTCCTTCAAGTCGGCTTCACATATTTCTGTCAAAGATGCGCCTGCAATGGTCCGGGCTCATGAACAGGAGCATGTAGCCAATGCTTATCAAAAGGCTGAGGAGTCAGGCGGAAAGGTATTGCAGGCTTCGGTTTCCATAAAAACTGCCATTTGTCCGGAGTGCGGGACAACTTATGTTGCCGGTGGTGAAACAACCACAAAGATAAAGTATCCTGTGGATAAAAAAGCGGCAGAGGCTATGGCTGAGGATACCGGTCTGGGAAAGATGTTTGATGCCTCGGCGTGATAGTGTACTAGCTACAATTGCTTTTGTCATAATTGGTTTGGATTGATATAAGGTTTAAAAACCCCTTTTGCTCAATGATTCAGCAAAAGGGGTTTTAATTAACTCAGAATATAATTTCAGATGCAGGAATTAAATATATTGAATAGAAATAAATAATTTATACAACAAAGAATCCGCAGCATTTTCTCAGTAGGGGAGGGGAGAAAATGTTTGGCGGATTCTTTTTTGCACGGGCACTGCCATTGGATTGGTCACAGTGCATTAATTGGTTTTGGGCTACTATATCTTGTAGTTCTAAAATTATAGTAACACAATATTTGGACAATTACATCTGTTTTTAAGAGAATTTATAATTTTTTTTATGGATTTTATTGATTGGTTATACGAAAACGTCCCGACTCTGAATCCATTGGGGACGAAGAGTCGGGATATTCTTGATTTTAACCTGTATTTTTACGTCTGCAATTTTCTTTTCTGCTATAAAAACTACGCTTATTTTCGTACATCATCTCGTCTGCTACAGAGATGAGATTATTGATAGAACCCGGATGGTCCTTGGCAACAGCATAACCTGCAGAAACACTTATGCTTTCTATGTGTTCACCCTTCCAGGAAGCAAGAATGTCATTGAATCCAAGCAATGCTTCATTCAAAGATTCCGGCTCTACCTGTAAAAGAGCTACGAACTCATCTCCGCTTATATGATAGCATTCACCGTAGTCGCTGAAGGCTTTTTTCAGACATTCTCCTGCACCCTGAACCAGTTCATCACCTGCTTTATGCCCCAGACTGTCATTGACACGTTTAAGACCGTTTACATCAAAAACCATGGCAGTGAAATTATCCGGAAGCGTATCAAGGTTTTCGTACTTATCAAGAACATTGCTGTATGCAAAACGGCTTTTCAGTCCTGTCATGACATCAGTCTCAAGGAGCTTTTGTTTTTCGGAGAGATCCATCTCTTTTTTGCGAAGACAAAACGCCTGGTAATGTGTGAATAAAAGTATGGTTCCGTTAGTGATAGCGAGACAAATAGTTCGCATATCGCCGCCGAAATACATCTGCAGGCCGATGCCTACAGCAGTCATCAGCATTATATATACCGTAGAAATATCGTAGGAGTTTGATGAATCTCTAAAAGCTTTAAGGTAAGCCCATAGCACACTGAAAAGCGCTAATACAAAGATCAGCATATATACCGGGAATAATGGCCCATGATGATATATGTTTTGTGCATCTACATAAAATACGCAGCCGTTAAAAATCGATACGATTTCCACAAGGACATTACCTATCATCAGATACTTGAGATAGTTCTGAAGTCTGCTGTCAGGCATAACTATATTAACCAGTTCCAGGCCCAAAAGAGGTGTAAAAACATAGTCTGCTGCTTTAACCACTATATGAAGTGGAACTGTCCATGACGGTGCCCCATTAAGTGCGATTCCGCCCCATTCAGCCAGCATAGCGATAATGATCACTAAAGAAGTCCGGAAAAAGTTCGTTTTTGTTATTCTATCTATTTGTTGATTGTCGTGTGCTAATTTTGCAAACATGGATAGTGTTGCACACGACAAAAAAATTACAGCTGTATAGTAACTCATAATAGCCTCTTAAAAATATATAAAAAATGAAGAAATTTAATAATTATTAAAAGTTATTATTCCTTTTTCGATAATCTTGAGTATTTTAACACCCGGAATCAAAAAAGAATAGTAAAAAATAATATTCTTATTTGTAATGTAAAGGGATATGGGATTTACGAAAGGCGTTCTGTGGAGAACAGAACTGTTACACAAAAGTTGAGTGATTTTACGGAATATTTAAAAAGTAAGTGATTTTACGTTTGTACCGGCTTGTTTAACTTATTTCGTCTTCTATATAGTGTATGAAGCTGATTAAGATACAATATTTGGATGACGAACCGTAAATTCACTCAACTATCCCGTATGACGACTCATGTGGCCGTATAATCACTCAACTTTTATGTTCAGACACGGTGCCCTCGATAAAGAAGGTACTGTTGTTATGATGATCGAAAATGAGCCTTTGGATTTTAAGTATGCTTATGGCCATATTGAAGAATGTGCAGTCAGTACAGCGTACACTGAAGAAACTTTTTGATACGGATGATCATGAGGAGATAAAGACATTTGCCCAACATATGATGGAAAGCAGCCAAAGGATGTCTGCCCGAATCTCCATGATAAACATGTATATAGAAGATATCGGAAACTTCATGATTCCATGGAATCTTATTCGGGATGGCTGATTCAGGATCTGAAGATATATCCTCCATGTGGAACTTATACAGGATAGCCGACGCCAGACTCTATGATGCCAAAAACGCCGGAAAGAATCAGTTGAAAGCATATGGTTAATCAGTTTTAACGGGGCGTTTCTCTCTGTCACACCCGGAAGTGCGGCAGGAAGAAACGCCCCGTTTATGTTTATTCAGCAACCATTTGAGTATATTCCGAAATCAAAGCTTGTAATACGTAAAGGTTCCCTCGGCGAAGGTCTCTCCGTTATCATCTTTGATGTAAACTTTCATTACTATAATAGCTCCGCCGTTCCTTATGAGCTCGGCAGATCCATAAAGATACCTTGTTGTATTACTTGTAAGGAAGTGAAAATCGCTGTCAAGCGTCGTGAGATGATCGGAGTAGCGGCGGGCGTTGGCACCACCTGTGGTGTCTGCTATTGTAAACAGCATACCTCCGTGTATGTGCCCGCTGCCATTCAGGTGCATGGGCATAACTTCCGTTATGGTAATTATGGAACCATCCTGCTTTTCTTCAAAATCAATGCCGCAATGCTCAACAAAGCGGCTTCTGATGTAATAATCCAAGATATTTTTTCCTGTCATTTCATTTCTCCTCTATAAGCGCATGTTTTTCGCCGTTTATTTCTGACATGATACCACAGGTTAAGAAGAAAATGACAAGAAAATGCCCTTATTTTCAAAGGGCATTTTCTTGTTTGAAAGGTAATTCAGATCAATATAGTTACAGGCTTTAATTCACCACCATACAGAAGCGCATCTATCTGCTCCTTTATGAGTTTATCCATGGTCCCATCATCCTTTTTATTATTTTTATCGGGCAGCCGATATATAAGATATAAATGTTTTTTTGAGGAGGAACAGCATGGAAAAAGAATCCATTGACTACAGTGCACAGGCACGGACGAATCCCGTTTTTATGACGGCTAAGACGGCGGTATGCCTGATGGCGCAGGCCGGTATCCCGGATGCAGCCGAAATCGTCCATAGGCTGGGGCTTGGCAGTGCCGAGGAGGTTTCAGGTATGAAGGATTCCGGAACTATCCTCGGAAATGAGCTTGTGGTGGAGGCTAAGTACCGCACCATGTGTCGTCTGATCGAAGAATCCGGCTATAAAATCAACGTGGATCTACCCTGTGGATATACTCCTAAGGCTTTGCATTTAACGGCAAAGGGTTTTAAATTCATAGGTCTGGACCTGCCGATCGTTGCGGATGAGGTGGGTCCGATTCTCTCTGATCTCACCGATCATCCCCAGAGAATGCTTTTTGAGGGGGTGGATGCCACCAATCCGGATTCACTTATAGCAGCACTTAAGGATGTTCATGAACCCATCTGCCTGACCACTGAGGGGATGATGATGTACTTTACCGACAGCGAGGTCAATGCAGTCATCACCAATGTACGCAGTCTCCTTGAAGCACACGGTGGCTGCTGGATCACTCCGGACCCGGATTATATCCTGCAATTCATGTTGACCTTCAAGTCTGTTCTTGGAGAGGACGCCCTTCAGAAACTGATGGCATCCAGAGATGCCGCATCGGGGCAGTCCGACGCCGGCAGCCTGACCAATGCTTTTATCATCAACCCAATGGACGTTCCGGCATCATTGGACAGAGTAACAGCTCTTTTGGCAGTACATGGACTGAAGGCAAGGCGTGTGAATCTGGCCGAGCACATGCCGGAGCTGACGGTCTATCAAAAGCTGACGGGAAAACAGACAGATGCATTCAAGGAAGCAATGCGCAGCTGTCATTACTGGGTTATCACACCTGAGGAGCATTGGAAAGCCTCCGATGTCCGGCAAACAGACAGTACCTTCTCCATGGATCATCTGGTGTCGGACGGGGTCTTCCGAGTGAATCTTCGCGGTCGCATGGACACCATCACTGCGCCTGAGCTTTTGAAGGTCTGGGAGACTGAAAAGTCAAAAAATACCATAACAAAGGCAGAAATCAATTGTGCCCGGCTTCAATACATTTCTTCTGCGGGGCTGCGTGTACTGATGATACTTCAAAAAGGCGGTGCCAAGGTTCGTCTCACCGGTGTCAATGACACTGTATGGGAGATACTGGAAACAACCGGATTTATCAATATCTTTGAGGTTGCAAGATAAATAATGGTTAACAGAAAATATGGTGATCTCTGATACCGGACTTATACAAAAAATCCGCAGCATTTTCTCGAATGGGGAGGGGGAGAAAATGGATTGCGGATCTTTTCACGGCACCGCCATTGGATTGGTCACAGTGCATTAACAAGTTTTTATTTGCTATATCTTGTATTTACAAGATTATAATATCACAACATTTTGTTTTCGACATTAGTTTTTAAGAGATTTTATAATTATTTTATTGTTTTTATTGTCGTATTATAGCTGATTTACAAAGTTTATTATTCGGCTGTTGAAGTATCAGCTTTATCGGCAGGCTTCTGTGCGGCAGCGATCGCAGTAGCCGTTGCGCCATCCTCAGAAGTGATCTCAACCATATCACCTACAGAAAAGTTGCCTGTAAGTGAGCTGTCGATAGTAAAGGTCATGGTGGTCATGCCGCCCATATTGCTCTTTCCATCGGCGTTGCCCTGACCGGCATCAGCAGGAGGAGTCTCAAGCTCGCCTGAAGCGTTAGTAGGAAGAGCAGGAGGAGTCTCAAGCTCACCTGAAGCGTTAGTAGGAAGAGCAGGAGGAGTCTCAAGCTCGCCTGAAGCATTTGTGGGAAGTGCGGGAGGGGTCTCAAGTTCACCTGAAGCGTTGGTAGGGGCAGTTCCATCCGCATTCATTCCGCCTTCAGGTCTTCCCATGCCTCTTCCGCCACGTCCCATGGTTTCAATGGTGACAGAACCACTCTCCAGGGCAGTGATCTTGCCCATGTACTTACCGTTGTTCATAGGAGGACGGCCTGCTTCGGTTGTGGTTGTTGTCTCATCGGCTAATGAAGCCATGGCGCCTACAGAAGCAACGCCGAGAATTGTGCAAAGACCGATAACTGCGATTTTGTTCTTCAAAATATTCTTTTTCATTTGATCTCCATTCTGTGGACTGCCGGTACTATACATTGAATCCCAGTTATCCGGAGCCACCATTAAATTCTTTATGTTCGGTTTTCTGTTTCCCTTTCGGGATGTCATCACTATAAAATACGAAACTGTAATGAAACTGAAAAACATAATAATTTTCGAGGAAGATATTTTTATACAGAAAGATGAGTGGCTTTTCGAGATAGATGAATAGATATACGAAAAGATCAGAAACGTAATTCCAGATGGGCATATAAGTGGAAATTAATGATTGCATAACAATAAGTTATCATGAACTGGCAAAATACCACTAATAACATAACTGTATGGCATATTTAAGACTTTTTGGCCCTCCGGAAGTCTTAAATTTATGTGTTTTCACGAATTAATTAATAATAATTGAATCCGCCGATTTAAAGTACTAAAGTGAATGGAAAGAGCTTTTATTATTCATTTAATTCATATTTATAAGGGGGGGCAAAATAATGAATAGCTTAGTTATTTTACTCGTAGCAGGTATCGCACTTCTTGCGGGATATCTGTTATATGGAAGATACCTGGCAAAAACCTGGGGTATCGATGAAAAGGCAGTTACTCCTGCCACAAAGTATGAGGATGGTGAGGATTATGTGCCATCATCAAAGCTTACAGTATTTTCACATCAGTTTTCATCAATAGCAGGAGCGGGACCTGTTCAGGGACCTATCCTGGCAGCGGCTTTCGGTTGGGTACCGTGCCTTCTCTGGCTTCTTTTCGGTGGAATCTTCTTCGGTGCAGTACAGGATTTCGGAGCACTTTACGCATCAGTGAAGAATGACGGAAAGTCCATCGGAATGATCATCGAAAAGTATATCGGAAAAGCCGGAAGACGTTTCTTTTCACTGTTCTGCTGGCTCTTTACTCTGCTCGTTATCGCAGCATTTACATCCATGGTATCAAGTACCTTCAACGGATTTACCAAAGCAGCAGACGGATCAGCAGCACTTAACTTTAACGGTGCCGCAGCAGCAACCATCTCAATGCTTTTCATTTTTGTGGCCATGGCCTTCGGTCTTTTGGAGAAGCATCATAAGAATATGAAGGAAAGCACCAGAGCTGCGATAGCTATCGTACTTCTCGTGGCAATGTTTGCATTCGGTATGGCAGCGCCGATCTATCTCACTGCACCTCAGTGGAATTACGTGATCATGGTATACCTTTTTGCAGCGTCAGTCACACCTATGTGGCTCCTTATGCAGCCCAGAGATTATCTTACAACCTTCATGCTTCTCGGCATGATAGTCGGTGCGGTATTCGGTCTTGTGGTAGCACATCCTGAGATGAAGCTCAATGCCTTCAACGGTTTTGTTCTCACAGCAGCAAACGGTTCTCACAGCTACATTTTCCCGACACTGTTTGTAACCATCGCCTGCGGTGCGGTATCAGGTTTCCACAGCCTGGTATCCTCAGGAACCTCATCAAAGACTGTAAGAAATGAGAAGGATATGCTGGCAGTCGGTTACGGCGCGATGGCACTTGAAACACTTCTCGGTGTTTGCTCACTACTTGTCTGCGGCGCAGTAGCTGTAAACGGCGCGGTACCTGCAGACCTGACACCTTTCCAGATCTTCTCACAAGGCGTTGCAGGATTTCTTGAGACCTTCGGCGTTCCAAACAGTGTTGCCAATGTCTTCATGACCATGTGTGTGTCAGCATTAGCACTTACATCCCTCGACTCTGTAGCAAGAATAGGAAGAATGTCTTTCCAGGAGCTTTTCGCCACAGACGAAACAGACAAGTCAAAGATACCTGTATGGCAGAAACTTTGCCTTAACCAGTATTTTGCAACAGCCATAACACTTTTCTTCGGATACCTTCTCTGCCTTGGCGGTTATGCCAATGTCTGGGCCCTGTTTGGTTCCGCAAACCAGATGCTTGCTGCTCTCGTACTCATCGGAATTGCAGTTTTCCTGAGAGCTACAGGCCGTAAGAGTGTAATGCTTTATGTTCCTATGATTATCATGCTTGTAGTAACATTTTCTGCTATAGTTCTCAACTTCATCGGCAATGTCAATGCTTTCAGAGCCGGTACAGCAACCTTCCTGGTTAACGGTCTCCAGCTTATAGTTGCGGCATTCCTTATGGTACTGGGTGTTCTTGTGACAGTCACCTGTGTAAAGAAGCTTCTCGGAACCAAGAATCCGGAAGTGGCTGAAATGAAGAAAGAGCCGTCTTTGGCTTGATATTTCTGTAAGGGGGGTCAGTCCCATTACGATTGGGGACGTTTCTCGCCGGCGAGAAACGTTCCAGGTGGAATTCTACGGTGGATATGTAAAGTGGGGTGTAAATGATTTTGCCCCCACTTTTTTTCGTGTGGGATATGGATTTTTTATAGGGATTGGATATACTAGGCGTGATACACTTCTTCCATGGAAAGAGATCAGGGATTTTGATGTTGATTCATCGTACATGGAAAAAATTTTGCATTGCAAAAGGAGCAGCATTATGGCAATAGTATTCGATGAAACCGGGAAATATTTCAGATTGCTTACAAAAAACACAGAGTACCAGATGAAGATAGATGACATCGGGCTTCTCTTACATACATACTATGGAAAACCGACTTACTGTACAGATATGAGTTATCAGATCATACCTGTTGACCGAGGTTTTTCAGGAAATCTTTATGAGTACCGTCTCGACAGAGGACGTTCCATAGATGTACTCCCTCAGGAGTTTTCGGGCTGCGGAGTTGGAGATTTCAGAGTCAGCTCATTAAATCTCATAGCTGAGAATGGCAGCAGAAGCTGTGATCTGAGATATAAATCATACAAGATGCTTGAGAAAAAGCCGGAGATACCGGGGCTTCCTTCTGTGAGACAATACGATGATGAAGTAAGTACACTTGTAATTACCTTAGAAGACAAGATCATCGGATTGACAGTTGAACTTTACTATTCTGTATTTGCTGAAAAAGATATAATCGTAAGACACACAAGATTTATCAATGTCTCAGACAAGTCTATCCGTCTGGAGAAGGCGGCCTCAGCTACCCTTGACATTCTTTACGGAAGCTGGGACGAGATCCACTTTGTGGGAAAGCATGCCATGGAGCGTGAGATGACCCGTCATGAGCTTGATCAGGACATCAGAGTCATCAGCTCGAAGAGAGGCATGAGCAGTCACCATCAGAATCCTTTCGTGATACTTTGTGATCATGAGGCCACAGAAACAACGGGCGACTGCATTGGCATGATGCTTATGTACTCGGGAAATCACAAGTTCGAGATCGAGCAGGATCAGGCAGGGGCAGTGCGTGTGGTAACGGGAATCAATGATGAAGGTTTCTCATGGCTGCTGGAAAAGGGAGCTTCCTTTGACACGCCGGAAGCTATCATGACTTTCACGGATCAGGGTCTCGAAAAGCTCAGCCATAATTACCACAACATTATCCGTGATAATGTCTGCAATCGTAAATACAGAGATATTAAAAGGCCTGTTCTTATCAACAACTGGGAGGCAACCTACTTCGATTTTACTGCGGAGAAGATCATCGACATTGCAAGATCCGCAGCAGAGCTCGGCGTAGAGATGCTGGTTCTTGATGACGGCTGGTTCGGAAAGCGCGACGATGATAACTCCGGACTCGGCGACTGGTTTGTTAATGAAAAGAAGCTTGTGGGAGGTCTCAAGAGGATATCTGACGAAACCGATAAGCTTGGCATGAAGTTCGGTCTCTGGTTTGAGCCGGAGATGATCAATGAAGATTCTGAGCTTTTCAGAAAGCATCCCGAGTGGGCTTTGAGGGATCCGGGGAGACTCCCGAATATGTCACGAAACCAGATGGTGCTGGATATGAGCAATAAGGAAGTGGAGGATTACCTATTCGACTGTATCAGCAAAATCCTTGCAAGTGCTCATATTTCCTATATTAAGTGGGACTTTAACAGATCTGTATGTAATGTTTACTCCAACAAGCTGACCGCAGACCGTCAGGGGGAAGCTGCCCACAGATTTATGCTGGGAACCTACTCATTGCTGGATCGACTTTTAAAGGCTTATCCGGAGCTTATGATCGAAGGCTGCTCAGGCGGCGGCGGACGTTTTGACGCCGGAATGATGTATTACTGTCCTCAGATCTGGTGCTCTGATGATACCGATGCTATCGAGCGACTTGAGATTCAGGAAGGAACCTCCTTTGGATATCCGATAAGCACTGTGGGAAGTCATGTTTCTGCGGTTCCGAATCATCAGACAGGAAGAAGCACACCTTTTGAGACCCGCGGCATAGTTGCCATGTCAGGAACCTTTGGCTATGAGCTTGATATAACGAAGCTTACCGAAGAGGAGCGTGAGACCGTAAAGGATCAGATAAAGACTTTCAACAGATACTACTCCATTATCCAGAAGGGTGATTACTACAGGATCACACCCGATAGTCAGCGGGAGATTTATAAGGCCTGGGAGTTTGCAGCAGCCGATAGATCTGAGGCTCTTGTTAATGTTGTAGTCAAGAAAGCTCAGGCTAATGCAAAGATCAAGAACATAAAGCTAAGAGGCCTTGACGAGGAGGCTGTATACGTACTGGAAGGAACAGAGCAGAAAATGACCGGCGCCGCACTGATGTACGGTGGTTACGCCATGAATTTATCCATGGGAGATTATCCGGCGGTACAGCTGCACTTCATAAAGGGTTGATGCACAACAACCAAAGTGCTATACTATCCAAAAATGTAAGCGATTACACAAATCATGTTTATTACTATTTTGGAGGTATTTTTATGGCACAGGATATGGCGAAAGAGCATCCGGACTGCGCATATTGCGCAAAGGGCGAGCTGGTAGAAAAGTTTGGTTATGAAATCTGCGAGCTCCCTTCTTCAACAGTTTATCTTTTTAAGGAACAGAGCCATCCGGGCAGATGTATAGTTGCATCAAAGCATCATGTATCTGAGATGCTTGACATTTCTCTCGAGGAGCGCAATGCATTTATCGCGGATGTAGTAACCGTTTCCAACGCTATTCACAAGGTTCTCAAGCCGGAAAAGGTAAACTATGGAATGTACGGTGATACAGGCTGTCATCTCCACATGCATCTGGTTCCAAAGTATAAGGATCAGTTCGAGTGGGGCGGAACCTTCGCCATGGATCCGAATCTGAAAAAGGTACAGGATCAGGCTGAGCTTGAGAAAATCGCAGCACCTCTTCGTGATGCAATTCTTGGCAAGTGAAGGCCGGCAACCCTCAGAGAATCAATGATCAGATAATATACACTCTATCATCTTTATTATAGAACTTAAGCGGTTAAAATCCGGTACATTCGGATTTTAACCGCTTATTTTTCTTTTATAAATCCTATTATCAGTAAACTGTGTTACGATATAGTTAATATTTTAAGAACGATGAATATAGGAATAACGATAAGGAGTTAAGTATGAGCGAAAAATATTGTCAGGTATGCGGTTCTGAATTAATTGAGAAGGAATTGGAAGGAGAAGGCCTGGTGCCTTTTTGCCCTTCCTGCAATGAGTTCAGGTTCCCCATGTACAATGTGGCTGTAAGTATGATCGTTATCAATAAAAAGACTGATAAGATACTCCTTATAAAGCAATATGGCAGGGATTTCTATATCCTTGTTGCCGGATATGTCAACAGAGGTGAACAGTTAGAGCATGCTGTAGTAAGAGAACTTAAAGAGGAAACCGGTATGACTGCATCACATATCCGATTCAACAGAACTAAATTCTTTGAGCCATCAAACACCTTGATGTGCAATTTTACAGTATTTGTTGATTCGGACAGTGAGCTTTCCACAAATAAAGAAATCGATTCATTTAACTGGTTCGCCTTTGATGATGCAAGAAAAAATATTAAACCGGGAAGTCTTGCCGCCGAGTTTCTGAATGCATATCTGGATGAATTATAGTCATATTTAAGAAGACAAAATATGTGGGGTTTTATATTATTAAAAAGTGAGCATCGAAACACAAATTAAAATCAAAATTTAATTGACTTATTTTAAGAAAAAGGCTTGCAATTTAAAAAATCTATAGTATAATTAGTATTGTAAAGAGGAGATGAGAAAAGAAAGGAATCAGAAAAAACGGTTCGCTTCTCTTTAAGCTGAGATCCAACCTAGATCTCAGTTGGGCAAACCCGGAGAAATCCGGCGACGCAAAACTACAGGGGCCGAAAGGTCAGCCAGTTGCAATCTTCATGGAGCAGAGCTCCGAAGGTTAGTTCTCGAATCAGAATTAATTCAAGAAGGTTCTAGGTTAACTGGCA
>JAGAGL010000029.1:0-4944 GCA_017627595.1 Oribacterium sp.
ATCTTCAAAACTGCCTTTAACAACTACACTTTCTGACCTATAACGTTCAAAATCATCTCTGGCATTCCTTATCGCTTCATTGTCTATCGTGTATAAGGTCAGGTATCTTGAATAGCTGTCATTTACCTCCTCATTCATTAGCGGCCGCATAATCGATCCCCCTTTCCATTATTTCAAGCATAGATTCCATTTCCGCCTTCGGATAAAGCATCTCCAAACTTGCAAATATCTGTGATACTGCCGGAAGTATTCCTTCCGACATGATCTTTGAAAGCCTTGTCCGTTCCATTCCTTCCGACATTCCCCTTTTCTTCGATAAGAAAACATACTCCTGCATGAGGACATGAAATGCTGTTTTTGTATATATTTCATAACCACATCCCCTACAGCAGCCCCTATCAGAGTGACAACAGGATAATCCTGCCGCGAAACGCAGACAAAGCATTTCCTCTTGCTTTGCCGGTATTTCATCTGCACATAGATTCTGAAGTATCCTGTGGACTGACTCCTTGGAATTGTCCACTAAAGACAGGATTTCTCCAACAGCTTTTTCCGCTTTATCCATTGATCTGTCAATACTGCTCACAATGCCTTCTAACTGCACGGGACTGAGTCCGATCATCTTTATGATCCTTGTCTGATCAGATACTCCAAGCTTTCTATACTCATCATGACAGTATTCATTAAGGAGCAATGCCGGTATGAATCCGAATACTCCCCTTTCAAACATCTCTCTTAAAATAAAGTCAGGCTTGTAACCGGTGAAGGATGCGTCACACAGATATATTTCAGTAATATCCGCAAGCTCTCCTATACCGCCCTTATGGCTTCTCGCTAACGCTGCAAGCATATATCCTTTTGCACTTCCGGGCTCTACTTCTGTTGTTGCTTCTATTCCCTGAAGATATGCTTTATTGGCACGCCTTGTCATGAACCTCCGCTTCCCGGCAATCTCTGCGAAATCATCCCCGAAGAATGCTTTAATATGATTTTTCTCCGCTGAAGGGGTTATGCAGTTATCGCCCCTTTCATGATGCAAAAGTGCAAGTGCGAGCATAATCCCTATAGGTTCCTTCAAACTCTCGGGGACAAAGAACTTTACATCAGGGATCATCGAATATCTCTCTGTTTTGTTGGGCTGTCCCATCGTCATCCCCGAAAGATAAACCCAATGTTCCGCAAAGCTAATGGCTTCTCTCCCCTTAAAGTCACCATCGGAGATCTTTCCAGCCAGCAGTGCCCTATCACAAGGCAGCTCCGGTGCCGGAAGTCTTACCATGTCCGTACTTCTCAACCCGCAGACAAAATGTAGCGATATATACAGCCACATATCTGCATACTTCCTTTCAGCCAGAGCCTTTGCTATCAGCCCCCGGTCATCCCATGCTTTTTCATTAAAAAGGACATATGCCATAAACGAAAAATCGCGCAGCGGATATGCGGTATTATCCCTCTCGACAAGTCTTCTGCTATGCATCTCGTATTTCCAATCAATTCTCAGCTTTCCCTTTCCCCTGAGACTTCTCATGAAATCGATCATCGTATCACAGTTAGATATGGCAAGATAATCCGAAGCATTTGCAATAATCATCTGGACCTCTTCCTCCGTATAATCCGTCAGCTCCCTGTCTATTTCCGACAGAAGATAATCAAGTATGCGGAGACCGCCCTCGCTCCCATAATTTCCGGATTCCTTGAAATACTTCTTGAACGATACGCATGTAATAGGATAACTGTCAGAAAAGTAATTGATCAGGATATCCATTTTTTCTGCATTTGTCCTTTTGTATGCCATCAGCCAGAGGTTAAGCCTTTCTGATATTTCCGCACTGTTCAGGATATATAAATCATCCCCGGTTCCCATAAGCTTTTGTCCAAACCAGCCATTAGCAATGAAAAAGTTCAAGAGATCATCCTTACATTTCCGCGTATCCTTGTAGAGGGATCCTATAGAGCCAGCTATGATCTCAGCTTCTTTATAGATATAGAATCTTTCATTTTTCATAGACATGCTCACCCACTTTCATAAGGAGACTGGCAAGTCTCTCATCAGCTTCCTTCAGTTCATTTACAAGATCCCCTTTATTCTGAAGGTACTCAAATGCGCTCTGCGGATTCCTGTCTCCTCTCCAGAACTGGATTCCACCTATATCCTCTTGATTGATTACCAGCTGCACGGTAAACCAGTGTCTTAATGAATGTGGTGTCAGCTGATGCTCGCATAAAAGCTGCCCATAAATCCTCATCTCCGGATCATCGCTTTCCAGTAACGTCGGTCTTAAGTGATTATTTACAAGGCTTTCAAATTTCTTCCTGTAACTGTCATACGTCATCGCCATACCGTCCTCATTTATAAACATAGGACGATATTTTTCCTCGCATGGTCTGTTTGCAAGCCGTTTCATATGAAAGTCATATCCTACATAAAAAGCATCAAGAAATCTCTGATAAACATGCTGCGTCCTTGGCTTTTTAATCCTGCCAACCTTAATCCCATCACTCCTGAGCGTATACACATGTCTGAGGTCGATTGATACATTCTTTACCCTACCGGCAATGGAAGTGATAATAAGGCCCTGCCCCAGAGGACTTGATACCTGTCTTACGTTCATTGCCTCACCTGCGCGAAGCCCGGCAAAAGCCTGGAGACACATCGCAAACGCAATATCAGGCGCATATATGAAAGCCATGGGTAACAAAAGCTCAAATGCCTTTGTCGGGAGGTCCCTGAATGTATCCCTATGCTCATCTATTCCCTTTATATGAAAGTCAGGGATACTTTTTAAAACTTTCTTTCCCCTGTCAGTTACAACTACCTGCTCCCTGTATAGCATCTGCCCCGTAAGTACAACATAGTTGCCAAACCTCTTTCTCAGAGCGTACATAAATCCTGTTACTGCACTAATACACCGTTCTACTGTATCCTTGCTACGATGGCTTCCATCGTCCTTGGGGGATAAAGCATAATCCTCAAAGAAATCTGTCAGCATGTCCTTTGTAATATCAAAAACATGTTTGATGTTGTATGCCTCACCCATCTCTACAAGAACATAATTCAGCATCATACATATGTATGACAGTTTCTTCTTCGGATCTGCGCTTATCGGAAGAAAAGTTCTTCTGTCGTAAACCCCGGCGTACTCATGAAATCTTGTAAACTTCACGATTACATCAAATCCATTCTTGATCACTATAAA
This sequence comes from Oribacterium sp., assembly GCA_017627595.1. Classification (GTDB taxonomy): domain Bacteria; phylum Bacillota; class Clostridia; order Lachnospirales; family Lachnospiraceae; genus Oribacterium. Next base: position 3,198 of record JAGAGL010000029.1, read on the forward strand.
AGACCTGGTATATGCGATCCCATCCGGGGTTTGTGCCTCATACGAGTACACAGCATATCTCATCTGCCTTTCTTCGGGTGGTCCTCCTCTCTGATACTCCTCCATTTTTACAATGTTCATTTTGATTCCTCCTAATCCTATGATGTCGTCTTTACAGCAAGACGCATGGACTATCTTAACCAAAAATGAACAAAATAAAATAGACAAAACCCAGGAGGTTTCACCTATCAGATCTATCAGATATTTATTGTTTATTGTTCATACCCTAAAAATGAACAAAACGAATAAATCCAGTATTTTCAACGGTTTGTGGGGATGATTATTTTGTTTATTTCATTCCGGTGCCTTAGATACCAAAAACGTAAATACGCTGTTTTTTGTTCAAAACCATGGCTACGTTTTTGGATTCCTCCTTTCACTTTTTTGCTATTGTTTTCCGTTACTCTTTGAATAGCATTATCATTCCCTGAAAAATCATGGATTTTATCTATAAAGCCATTAAAGCTTCTGATATAATGATTACAGGGGTTGGTCATGCCATTCCCGCTTGGGGCAGATGATGTTGTTTGCTTGGTAGGCGTTCATCATCTGCTTCCTTTTTTTGTGGAGTCTGCATCAGGTTTGTCCCGCAGGATCCGTTTAGCTTTCTCCTATGAAGTTGTATTTGAGGCTCAGGTATCAGGTTTGCTCATAAGAATCCGTTTAGCCTTATGCCTATTCAGTTGTAGTGCGATCGATCATTCAAGATGTGGGGTTCTTTTTTGCATCCCCCTGTACTTGTTTGATCTCTCCGTTTTCGGCATTATATTCATATGCCGCATCCATCTGATCATCCGGCTTGATCACCGCATGGCAGAGGTTCTTGACATATTTTTCAATGTCAAAAGCATTGCTTTCTTTTGCGTCGGACAGCTTGTGATATTCTTTATGCTTCATAATATCGTACTTGTCTGAGAAAAAAGGTCTCACTCCTCTAAGCTGCAGAATACACTTTCCTCCATCCATCACCGCTATCTCATCCTGGCTCATCAGTTCCTTACCGGTCTTTTGATAATTAAGACCATAGGACTGGCTTGTACCTCTTGTGTCAGAGGTGTTATAAAGATCAATGGTTTCCTTACCTAGAATCTCTGCCATTTCTTTTAAGGTTGTTTTTTCCTTGCCTCCCAAAAACAGGGTCGTGTCGCAGTTTCCTTCGATGGTATCCGCATTGTCTTTATATATAGCTTTGAGCTGGGATTTCGACTGTAAAATTATAGAAGCCGATATTTCACGCGATCGTATCGTCGCTATCAGCTTCTCAAACTTTGGGATCTGTCCGATATTAGCGAATTCATCCAAAAGACATCGCACATGGATCGGAAGTCTCCCGTTATAAACATTGTCTGCAAGTTCACAGAGCAGATTAAACAACTGAGTGTACATGATACTTACCAGGAAATTAAAAGTGTCATCCGTGTCAGAAATAATTACGAACAACGCTGTCCTCTCTACCCCCAGCCGGTCAAGCTTCAGTTCATCATAACTGGTAAGCTCTCGAAGCTCCGCAATATCAAACGGAGCAAGCCTTGCACCGCAAGATATCAAAATAGACTTCGCTGTCTTCCCTGAAACAAGCTGTCAAGGAAATATTCATCATTTTTGATTAAAATTTGTGGAAATTGGCTCGATTGAGCCGATTGATAGATTGATAGAAGATAAGGCGCATAGTTGCCTACACGCCTTATCATTAAATTTGATCACGCAA
>JAGAGL010000030.1:0-14054 GCA_017627595.1 Oribacterium sp.
AATAGCCATATATAGAAGTTTTAATATGTCTAAATATAAACTATTTAGCCATATATTCAGAGTACAAAAAAAGAACACCCCTTTAGATGTTCTCTTTCCGCCGCCCCGATATTTTTCACTTACTTTGCGTAAGATCCCCTAACAAACTTTGGCGGTTATTTTTTAACCAATAAACAAAGGGCTAACCGTCTATCGGCAAGCACTTTTTACATCTTTATAGTAAATCAATATCTAGTATATTTCAATATACTTTTTCATCGTGGACTTTATTTCTATCACTGTTGTCTGTTTATCTTTATTGCCAGTCTCGAATTCGGATTTGCTGCCGAGTTGGCAATTGCATTGGAATTGCGCATCACAGGCTTGCCGTTCACGATGAACTGGCATACCTCCTCGTTGTTGAAGGTCTTATCGAAAAGACTGATAACCTCTTCAGCGGCACCGGCCTTCTCGTCATATGTTCTCTTGTGAATGATATCCACCGTCTTACGTTCAAGCTCTGAAAGAAGCAGGTCATCACGGCGTGTACCGGACTTAACGATATCGATAGCCGGGAATATTCTCCTCTCCTGAAGCTCTCGGTTAAGCACCAGCTCCATGTTGCCGGTACCCTTGAACTCCTCGTAGATAACGTCATCCATACGTGAGCCTGTATCCACAAGTGCTGTGGCAAGGATAGTAAGGGATCCTCCCTCACGCATATTTCTCGCAGCACCGAAAAATCTCTTAGGCATATGAAGAGCCGCAGGATCCAGACCACCGGAAAGAGTCCTTCCCGAAGCGGGAACCACTAGATTGTAAGCTCTCGCAAGTCTTGTGATGGAGTCAAGAAGTATTGTAACATCCTCGCCCTGCTCAACGAGACGCTTTGCTCTCTCTATAGTCATTTCCGCAACTCTCTTATGATGCTCCGGAAGCTCATCGAAAGTTGAGTAAATAACTGTAACAAGTCCGCCTTCTACCTCTTCCTTCATATCGGTAACTTCCTCGGGACGCTCATCAATAAGAAGGATAAGCAGATGCATCTTAGGCTCATTCTTAACGATAGCCTTCGCCACCTGCTTAAGCAGTGTGGTCTTACCTGCCTTAGGCGGTGATACGATCATTCCTCTCTGTCCCTTACCGATAGGAGCAAGGAGGTCAAGAATACGTAATGATGTGGGAGCCTTCTCCCCATCAACCTCAAGCTTTATACGCTGATTCGGAAATACCGGTGTGAGCTGGTCAAAGCTCTTTCTCTGGGAAATAGCACTGAGTGGCTTACCGTTAACTGTCTCTATATAGGAAAGAGCACCGAAACGCTCATTAGGATTCTTACTTCTGTAAAGACCCTTGATGACATCACCGGTCTTAAGTCTGTATCTCTTAATGATGGCAGGATTTACATAAACATCACTTTCACCCGGAAGGAAATTCTCGGATCTTGTAAAACCAAAGCCATCCGGCATTACCTCAAGTATTCCGCCGCAGGGATTTCCTGTTGGAGTCTTCTGAGTCTCGTTATCAAGCTCATCGGTCTTTTCACTCTCCGCAGCTTTTGCGATAACCGCATCTCTTGTTGCCATATCCTCTTCTGTACGATCCGCAGCGTCCTTCTCGATGAACGAGGTTTCCTTGTAAGGATTTTCCTGCTTTGGCAGATTTACAGCATCTCTTGCAGACTGTTCCTGCTTTGGAACACTTCCTGCATCTCTCACAGTCTCCGGTCTGTTAACATTATCTGTTCTCTGGGTATAATGCTCATTCCTTGTGTCCCGTCCCTGACTTCTGACAGGCTTAACCCCGTGGATGCCCTTTCTGTTGACAACTATGGTCTTGTGATGGGCATTTGTCCTATTCTCCTGAACCTTTGCGTCAGCATCATCGGAAGCCTCAGCTGCCAATGATTTCGCCGAAGCTTCATCATTACTGCCCTCTGCCTGAACTGCGAAAATATCGGACTGATTCTCCGTCACGCTGTCACTGCCTGCAGAAACAGACTCAGAACTCTCAGCCTGAGCCTCTTCCTCATCACTCTTTTTAGACGCGGTCTTCCTGGTTGTGGTTCTCTTACGGACTGTCTTCTTCTCCTCTGCTGCAGTATCCTGAGCGCCCTCTGCCTCTTCCGCTTTTTTCACAGTACGTCTGGTCACGCGCTTTTTCGGCTTTTCTTCACCGGAATCGGCTGCAGTTTCCCCTGCTGCCGTAACTTCCTTATCAACAGCTTCCTGAGCTTCTGCCTTTGCTCTTGTCTTACGGACTGTTCGCGGCTTTTTCTCAGCAGCATCCCCGTTTTCTTCCTTAACAGCCTTAGTTCTGGTTCTTCTTGTAACCGGCTTGGACTCCGATGTCTTCTTCTCGTCTTTTTCGTCTGCCATGTATCCTCCTTGATCGCTTGGCGCAAGATTTATATCACTGATTGATGAGTCTTGAGCATATATAGATTAAAAAATAAATTCTGAAAATAAAATGACTGTACTTAGACATTCACACTTTTGATAAAAGTATCTTTCAACGAATAATTCCTGTCGATATATTAAATATCTATCATTTGTTGTAATTTTATAAGTTATTATGGGAAAAATTATCGATATAAAGATTAAATTTTCTGAAAATAGTAATTAGGTGTTGATTTAGTATAACAATAACTGTCTTGTAACGCAAGATTGATTTTGCTATACTAGACGCGACTTATTCACGGTTATAAATGTAAGAAAGGTTACTATGACAAGAACAAATACAGACAGACGCCCTTCCCGTTATGAGGCTAAGGGACGTCATATAAAGGACGATTCTGCAAAGAACGGAATCCTGAGATTTTTCCTTGGATTCCTGCTGCCGTATCTGGTTATAAACGGTCTCATCCTGTTTTTCGTTATACAGACACCGACAATAACCACAGATGAACCTGATACCAAGGACTATAAAAGTGCTGACGTTTCTTTCAAGGTTTCATCACTGATTCCACTTAAATCAGTCACGGCTTCCATTGAGGGACAGGAAGTTCCTCTTGAGAAGGATGGCTCAACTTACAAGTGTACACTCACAAACAACGGCAATCTCACAGTAAAGGCCGTAGCCATTAACCAGATGACAAAATCAACCTATATACAGGTAAATCTCCTGGATGAGGCAAATCCCGTCATCGATGAGGATTCCATCGTACTTGGTGCCGGTTACCTCGAGTTCGATGTTTCCGACACTCAGTCAGGCGTTAATTGGGATTCCATCTACGGTATCGACAATCTGGGAAACAATGTTAAGCCCACAGACGTCAACCAGACCACCGGAAGAGTTACCTTCTCCATGGCAGGCGATGCCATCACGGTCTACGTAAAGGATCTCGCCGGCAACGAAGCTCAGGCAAGCTTCTCAGTAAACTAAATAAAGACATCTGCGAAAAGCCCCGGTTCACAACAAACCGGGGCTTTTTTCCACCATTAGTAAAAGCCACCGTCACCGGTGGCTTTTGTGATCGATCAGAAGCTCTCTTCTTCCAAAAGGCTTTCATCCTCCGGAGCAGTTTCTTCTTCCGGGGCTTCCTCCTTCGCCTGATAATACCGTCCGTAAACCCCGACGATCTCAGACATCTTCCTCTTTATCTCATCGGTAAAGGCGCCCTTCCTCATTCTCCACTGCCAGTTACCGCCGCTGGTACCCGGGGTATTTATCCTTCCCTCAGCTCCCAGTCCGAGGTAATCCGCCGCAGGTACTATAACCGTATCCGCTACGGTGCTCATGGAAAGCCTCATAAGAAGCTCAGGCATGGCATTCCAGTCATTGTGAGACCTGCTCATGTACATGTACATATAGTTCCTTATCCAGTCCGGCAATGTATCGAACCAGTTTTTGAGGGTGTCATTGTCATGCGTGCCGGTGTAGTAAATACAGTTAGGCGTCGTGAGGCTGTGGGGCAGGTAAGCATTATCGGGACCCGAATCCCAGGCAAACTGAAGAATCTTCATACCCGGGAAGCCTGTTTTCTTCATAAGCTCCTTCACCTCATCTGTGATGATACCGAGATCCTCTGCGATGATGGGAAGGTCCTTCCTGCCATAATGCTTTGTCATGGCGTCGAAAAGGTCCATTCCGGGGCCCGGCACCCACTCTCCGTTCTCAGCGGTTTCGTCACCATAAGGTATAGCATAATATGCTTCAAAACCTCTGAAGTGGTCAACTCTCAGGGTGTCATACATGTCCAGACAGTAATCCATACGTGAAAGCCACCACTCATATCCGTTCTTTTTATGTACATCCCAGCTGTAGAGAGGATTTCCCCAAAGCTGTCCCGTAGCTGAGAATGCATCTGGCGGAACTCCCGCCACCTTCCTGGGCTCGCCCTTTACCGTGTACTGGAAAAGCTCGCGATGAGCCCAGACATCCGCGGAATCTGGAGCGCAGTAGATAGGTATGTCACCGATTATCTCGATACCCTTGATCTTTGCATACTCATGAAGCTTACCCCACTGCTTATTGAAGAGGTACTGGATGAAGGCATAGAAATCTATCTCATCCTTATGAGCCGCTTTGAATTCTTCTACCGCTGCTTTCTCGCAGTCTCGAAGATTTTCGGGCCATACATCCCAGCTTGCACCGAAGTAGCTGTTCTTTATCGCCATGAAAACGCAGTACTCTACGGTCTCCGGTCTCAGCTCCTTATAGATCTTGTCGACCTTTCCTCCCTGCTTTTTGTAGTTATCAAAAGCAAGCTTCAGAGCTTTGAATTTACTGACGTAGATTTTGCCGTAATTTACCTTGAAGGGGCTGTCCTCTTCCTCGTACTTGTCGGTACCCTGGTTCAGAGTGGACAGCAGATTCCTTGCCTTTTCGTCCCCCTCCCAGGCTTTTTTCTGCCAGAGATTTTTAAGAAGCGCCATGGCTTCACCGTCACCGAAATCGAACTCCTCCGGATCCTCCAGATCTTCTTCAGTGAGGAGACCTTCCTCTATAAGAGCCTCCAGATCCACAAAGTAAGGATTTCCTGCGAAAGCTGAGAACGACTGGTAGGGTGAATCCCCGAAACCGGTTGGTCCCATGGGAAGCACCTGCCAGAACTTATTTCCGGTATCCCTCAAAACATCGATAAAACTGTACGCTTCTTTCCCCAATGTTCCTATGCCGTATTTTCCGGGAAAGGAAAATACCGGCATCAACACGCCTGCTTTTTTCATTGACCATTCTCCTATTATCGAGTATGTGCTTCTCTCCTGCCGTTATGACAGACCTTAGCCCGATGAAACCGGGATATCTCCATACACAGGTATATTCTTCAAAGGCCCATAGGCTCCGGCTTTCCGGTGCCCATGGGTCTTTTATTCACAAGCTGTAAAATTTAGCCCATGCTTCCATACCCTTCATGTATATTTCGGCACAAGTCCAAATCTTTATAAAGTTTTAATTATTACTTATCCCTTACGGCGTCTTGCTGCACCTGAGGCCTGCTTTGAAGCTTTGCTGGCCTCAGGCTTTTTTGCTGTCAGCTTGCTGTCAGTTTTTGCTTTGCCTGCTGTGGTTTTTGTCGTGCTTTTACTTTTTCCGGCAGTAGTTCTTTTTGCAGCCGGCTTCTTTGCGTCCGTAAGATTTACAACCTCAACATCAGCAGCTGCTGTCTTCTTTGCAGCCAGCTTTTCTTCGGTATCCTCTTTCTTTGAAGACTTCTTTGAGGTGCTCTTCTTTGCTGCAGCCTTCTTTGCAGGAGCCTCTTCAGCTGCTTCCGCACAAGGAGTGAGCTGATAAATGGTTGTAGACATGGACGGGATGTCAATGTCTATGGCAAAGTCTCTGTCATCCCAGAGAATTCTCTTTGCCTTTATCTGTGTATGCTTAACCATACCGAAGCCGCCGTACTTCTCATCATCTGTTGAGATCAGGGCCTTGGCATTACACATAAACGGAACACCCACTCTGAACTTCGGATGGGCAACATTATCAAAGTTTGTAACTACAAGGATGGTCTCACCCGGCTTATCGGTCTTTCTGATGAACATCACCATGGAAAGATCGCTGTAGCTGCAGTTGATCCACTCAAAGCCGTCCGGATAGTAGTCAAGCTGCCATAATGCAGGCTGTGCCTTGTAGATGGCATTGAGGTCCTTAACAAAGTCCTGGGTCTCCTTATGAACCGGATACTCAAGAAGGTTCCACTCCAGCTCCTGATTCTCGGACCACTCATCATACTGGCCGAAATCCTGTCCCATGAAGAGAAGCTTCTTTCCGGGATGTGTCCAGAAGTAGCCGTAAGCGGTACGGAGGTTTCTTGCCTTCTCTTCAAAGGTCTGTCCAGGCATCTTTCCGAGAAGTGAACGCTTTCCGTGAACAACCTCATCATGTGAGAACACAAGCATGAAGTCCTCTGAGTAGTTATAAAGCATTGAGAAGGTAAGCTGGTTGTAGCTTCCCTTACGGAAGAACGGGTCTGTCTCCATGTATCCCAGGAAGTCATTCATCCAGCCCATATTCCACTTGAGGTCGAAGCCAAGTCCTTCATCCTTAACAGAGCTTGTGATGTTAGGCCATGCCGTTGATTCTTCGGCGATGAGAAGTGTTCCCGGGAATCTCTTATGGAACTGGGAGTTCAGGTGCTTAAGGAACTCTACGGAATCCAGGTTCTCATTTCCGCCGTAGATATTTCTCGGAGCTCCCTGTCCCTGACGTCCGTAGTCAAGGTAAAGCATTGACGCAACGGCATCCATACGGAGTCCGTCTACGTGATACTTGTCTGCCCAGTACATGGCACTTCCGATAAGGAAGTTTGAAACCTCATTCTTACGATAGTTAAATGTTAATGTTCCCCAGTGCGGGTGGCTTGCAAGTACAGGATCCGGATTCTCATAGAGTCCTGTTCCGTCAAACTGGGCAAGTCCCCAGGTGTCTCTCAGGAAGTGGGCAGGAACCCAATCAAGGATAACACCGATTCCCTCATTGTGAAGGTGGTTAACAAAGAACATGAAATCTTCAGGTGTTCCGTAACGGCTTGTCGGTGCGTAGTAGCCTGATACCTGATAGCCCCAGCTTGCATCCAGAGGATGCTCCATGATAGGCATCAGCTCCACATGTGTGTAGCCCTGCTTCTTTACGTACTGGGCAAGCTTCTTTGCAAGCTCTCTGTAGTTATAGAATTCTGAGCCGGGAACCTCGGTTCCGTCTTCGTTTATCATTATCTGCTTACGGGCGAAGGATCCGAGGTGAACCTCATAAACGCTCATAGGCAGCTCTTTAATTCCGGAAGTCTTGAGCGAAAGCTTTCTGTCCTCCCAGGCCTTATCTGTCCAGGTAAATTTCTCAAGATCTGCTACAACGGAAGCATTGTTGGGACGCATCTCCATTGCGTTTGCATAAGGGTCAGTCTTCAGGAAAGGCTCCTTATGGCGGCACTTGATCTCATACTTATAAACTGTTCCGGGAGTGAGCTGAGGGATGAAAGTCTCAAATACGCCTGAATTTCCCAGTCTCTGCATCATGTTGCGTCTTCCGTCCCAGAGGTTGAAGTCTCCGACAACCGATACGCGTTCTGCATTAGGTGCCCAAACCGAAAATACTACGCCCTTTACTCCGTCTATGGTGATGGGGTGTGCTCCCATTTTGTTATAAATATCGTACCAGATTCCGGCCTGATACTTCTTGATATCCTCTTCGGTATAGATGGAAGCAAATGAATAGGGATCCTCTGACTCAGTGGTTGTGTCATTATCATAAGTAATGATATAAGAGTACTTGGGAAGTTCCTTCTCCCATTTCTTTTTCATAGGAACCAGCACTGCGTAGAAGCCTTCCTCATCCGCAAGCTCCATCTGGTAAACCCTGTCTCCCTGGATCTTAACCTCAATGTCTTTTGCCGTAGGAACAAAAGCCTGAATTAAAAGTCCCTCGGGAACAACATGTGCTCCAAGAATGTTTTTGGGATCTGCTGTTTCCGCATAAGTTACATCTTCTACATCTGCCCAATTCATTACGTCATACAATTTTTCGGTCATGAGTTCCTCTCCTCCTTAGCGTTTCTTTCGAGAAGCGCCTTTTATTGCGTCATTCTTTTTCTCTGTACTAATTGTATCTTCTGAAGATGCCGCGGCATCTGTATCAGCTTTTGATTCCGTCGCAGGGATTTTGGGGCTGCGTTCAGCTGCTGATTCCGGAAACGAAGTTTCCGGGCTGCCTTCAGCTTTAGATTCCTGCAGCGGGGCTTCCGGGCTGCCTTCAGCTTTAGATTCCTGCAGCGGGGCTTCCGGACTGCCTTCAGCTGTTTTTACGTTGTCAGTCACTTTCTTTTTCTTCCGGACAGCTCTCTTCCTCTTTGGCTTATAGCTCTTATCCTTTACAGCTTTAAGGACAACTATGGCTCTGGGTTCCACGATGATATCCGAGGTATCCAGCTCCGGCTCCTCCCCCTCAGGGTAAATGCCGTTAATGTCATCCTTTGAAGTATCTATGGCCACCGCCCACTTTTTACCTACCGGAGCATGTGGCGGCATGAAGTCGTGTTTCTCCCAATGGAAATTGTAAAGCACCAGGAAGGTATCATCCGAAGCATACTCTCCTGAATACATTGCGCCAAGCTGTCGCCTGAAGTTTTCCATCTCCGGCCTCCAGGCATTCTCGCCGTGGAAGCTGAGATCCGGGATGCCTACTGAACGGTAATCCAGCATCCTGAGGGCCTGACTCTGATGGAATACCTTGTGCTTTTTCCTGAAGGCGATCATGTACTTCGCGAATTCGTAAAGCTCTTTGTTCTTCTCAAGGAGCCGCCAGTCAAACCAGTTAATGTTGTTGTCCTGGCAGTAGGCATTGTTATTGCCGAGTCTTGTCTGGCCGCACTCATCACCTGAGTTTATAAGGGGAGTTCCCTGGCTGAGCATGAGAAGGATGTAAGCATTCCTCCACATCTTCCTCCGAAGCTGCTTGATGGATTTCTTACGGGTCTGACCTTCCTCTCCGCAGTTCCAGGAGAAATTCATGTTGGTTCCGTCCCGGTTGTCCTCATGATTTCCTTCGTTATGCTTTCTGTCGTAGCTCAGGACATCATAGAGACTCATGCCGGAAACATTGGCCATATACTGGATGTTTGCCCGCTCCTCAGGATTGTACCTGATCCTGCCCATAAGGGCCTGCAGCATGCTTTCGTCACCCTTAAGGATGCGGCGCATATCGTTCTGGAAGCCGTCATTGTAATCCGCAAGATACTTCGTTGACCCATGCCTGTACACTCCGTACCTATCGTTTCCCCGGTTCGGATCCTCCCAGCTGTCAGCCCAGATCTTGAACCTGCTGAGATAGGGATCCCGGGCGATGACGCTGTAGGGGGCGGAGCCGATCATATGGATTCCGTCCACGTGGTAGTTGATGCGCCAGTACCGCATGACTGTGGTTATGTAGTCAGGTAATGTCTCATAGGTGAAGTACAGGTCAACGATTACTTCTATATTGTTACGGTGCAGTTCATACACCATTTTTCGAAATTCGTTTCTTGGGTTTTTGTGATCGGAGGTAAAGCTCGATTTCGGCGCAAGCTGCATGGCATCTTTTGTGAAGCCCCAGTAATTAATGCGCCCTGTGGGCTTAACCTCTGTCTGATAGGGATTCTTACTGCCGTAGTCCGGAAGCATGACCTCGTTAAACTCATAGGCGGGCATTAGCTCCACTGCGGTAATACCCAGTGACTTAAGGTAGGGTATCTTTTCTATGATGCCCTGGAAGGTGCCCCGGACATCGTTTTTGAGTCCGGAGGAGCTGTGCTCCGTAAAGCCTCTTACGTGAAGGCGGTAAACGATAGTTTCGTCATAGGGGGTTTCCAAAGGCCTGTCCTTTATCCACTCCTCGCTGAGCTCCGGCATGGCCACAGCCTCCCCCACAGGAGTTTTAAGTATCCTGGTGCCATCCTTCAGGTAACCGAATTTTTTCCTTCCTTCAAATACCGTTCCGTTGGGATCGGTAAAAACATTTCCGTCCGCCTCATAGCAATAGCTGTAGCCTGAGATATCTTCCGAAATCTCAAGCTTCCACACATCACCTATACGTTGGTACGGATCAAAGGCTATCTGTCGCACCTTTCTGTTACCGTCATATAGATTGAGGAACAGCTGCTCAGTATGAACAACTGCCTCAAATATATACAGATCATTTTCTTTTTTTAGTCCAAACATTTTTTCCTTACTTTTGTTCCCCGTTGGTGCACATAAGGGATAGGATAAATACTTTTATGTATAGTTGGAATAAGTATATCACAGAATTGTGTTGAATAGAATATTTTTCCGTTTATATGTAGGCTCAAGCCGGAGGGCACAGTCGAACTGTTACTAATAAACAGATGAAATAATCAGTCGGTAAAACAAAAACCAGCCCACACCCCAAAAATAACCTCTGCGGATTGACCACATACACATTATTCTTCTTAATAAGTCATTTAGTTAAGTGCACCTATATGACTCATAACGTAACATGTCTAATTTAGGTCATTGATCTACGCAGTCAAAATGACTCAAATCAAGAAATTTCATTTTTGAGTCAATGATTTCGGCAAGTCTTTATGACCCTAATCGTGTTTTTTCATTTCTGAGTCAATAGAAGTACAGGAAGAGATGCTGCCTAAGGTGAAATAATAAAAATTCATCCTCATAATGAATGAGTATGCAGCTAACCCAAAAATCCAAAGTAAATAAGCCGTCGTGCTGATGGATATAATCCAAAAGCGCGGCGGCTTTTCATAATGAATAGCCCGTAAAATCAAGCATTATCGCCATTTCCCAGCCCTATTTCTCATCACACACCTGGAAAATATAGAACTTCAAATAGTAGCTGTTTTCATCCTTCGCCCAGAGGATCGGGTGGTCTGAGCACTGGGTGCGGTACTCCACCTGACGGAGACGGCGGTGAACTGAATTGGCTGCCTCGGCAATGGTTTTTGTGAAAAGCTCAGGGGTCATGAAATGACTGCAGCTGCAGGTTGCGAGATAACCACCGTCCTTAACGAGTTTGATTCCCTGCATATTTATCTCACGGTAGCCACGGATAGCTGCCTTCGTTGCTTCATTTCCGTTGCAACCGATGCTCATATCTCAAACCTCATCGGCCACTTTGAACAAACAAAGATACTTCTTGAAGAGGTTCATTTCCCGGAGGAACTCATCGCCGGCCTGAACAAAGAATCATTCCTTAAGGCTTTGAAAGAGTCAGGGATCAAAGGACAGACTGTAAATTAATAACCGTAAATAACCAGCCCGCGCAGGTGGATATGATCCGCCTGCGCGGGCTTTTTTTTTGAGAAAAGGCCTTTAATACTTCATTCTTAAAACTATTTCATCAGCATTATCGAATTTTAGATCATTTGTATGATCATTCAATGCAGAGCTCTATCGGGCAATGATCCGATCCCATTATCTCCTGATGAATGCTTGCATCTTTGATCCTGTCCTTCAGCTTTTCGGATACAACAAAGTAGTCTATACGCCAGCCTACATTTCTTTCTCTTGCCTTCATGCGGTAGGACCACCAGCTGTACTCGTCTACGGCGTCCGGATGAAGCATGCGGAAGCTGTCGACAAAGCCTGATGCAAGGAGCCTTGAGAACTTGGCACGCTCTTCGTCAGTGAAGCCTGCATTGTGATGATTTGTTGACGGATTCTTAATGTCTATCTCTTCGTGGGCAACATTGAGATCTCCGCAATAGATGACCGGCTTCTTCTTATCAAGCTCGCTTATATAATTCCTCCAGGCGTCCTCCCACTCCATTCTGTAGGGAAGGCGCTTAAGTTCGCCCTGGGAATTTGGAACGTAAACAGTGAGAACATAATAGTCCGGAAACTCTGCCGTTATGACACGGCCTTCCATATCATGCTCCGGAATCCCCATGCCGTAGGTCACATTCAGAGGCTCCTCTTTAGTGAAAAGAGCCGTGCCGGAATATCCCTTTTTCTCAGCATAGTTCCAGTACTGGTGATATCCCGGGAGGTCCAAATCTATCTGTCCGGCCTGAAGCTTCGTCTCCTGAAGACAGAAGATATCGGCATCAAGTTTTTGAAAGTCTTCCATAAAGTTCTTGCCCATAACGGCACGAAGGCCGTTAACATTCCATGAAATCATTTTTTTCATGACATATTCTCCGTTTCCTCCGCAGTGATATGCGGACGTGTATATTCACGTTATTGTTTTATCCATTAATATTCATCATTATTAAAGATCTTTAATAAATAATACATTTGTCAGTCAACGAGCTTACGCCACGTTTACTCTAACTGGGTGTAACGCTACACCCTCTACTCCTTCTGCAAATGCATTAGGAAATACCTTCATAAGTATCTGGTATGAACCATTTACATCGGCATTTATCTTAATCCCTTTATTGCTCACAAACAGGCCTCTTGTTACTCGTCTGGACTTATTGTAATTAGCCTTAATAGGTTCTTCTTTATCCAGGAAGCTTGTGCCGCTTGTGTAGGACTCTTCCTGTAGGATTACATTTAATCCTATATCCTGAGCCTTATACTGAATCATCTCAATAAAGCGCTTCTGTGGTATTCCTACAAATGTTTGGTTGACCACTTTACTAAGCTTGGATTCTTGTTTCCACTCTTTATTGTTGCCTATCACAATGGTGCTGGCCCCAATAGAAACCGCATACTCAATAACATATCTGCTTGCCTTATGCATATAGTCATCAATCTTGTGATTACGTTTTCTTGTAAAAGCAGCCATCCTGTTGCTGTAATCAGAATCATTCATCCTTTTTGCAACTTCACGATAACGGGAGATCATCTTGTTATAGTACTGATTCATTGACTTTAGACCTTTACCATTGATAACAACCGGCGTCTTGCCGAAGTTGTTTGTTATGGTTGCTAAGTTATCTACGCCAATATCAATACTAAGGTACTTTCCATTATCGTCTATGGTCTTGTCAGGAACTTTTATGTTGTAGATAAGCTCTACAATGAAGTGTTTGTATCCCGGGATGATCCTGACCTGCTGAAAAGACTGAAAATAATTTACCTCTACAAATCTGGGTTTCAAAGTAAAACCATTAAATGCCTTTGGGAAGTAAAGAGTAGAATCTTTAAGCTTCACATTTTGATTCGTGAAAATCAGGATATGTTTGCCATCCTTTGGTTTATACCCAGGGAGTTTTGGTCTGCCAAGATATTTATCTTTATATTTAGACCAATCCTTAATAGCTGCAAAGAATGATTTCCAATCCTTTTCCAACAAACGAAGAATTTGCTGAGCTGACTGAGCTGTAGGCATTTGTCTATAATCATTGAACTCTGTATCAGCTTTCAATAGCTTATCCATATCCCCGTATCGAAGCCATTTATCATTTTTGACAAATTCGTTCCGAACAAGATAGTTTGCATGATTATAGAGATTCTTTGATTTATGGGTAAAATCGCAGAACATTGAGTAGAACGGATTATTCTGTTTTATCAGATGTTTTTCTACTCTCTGGACTATCATTTTCTTCTAAAACCTCCTTGATTTTTTTAACCTTTCTACTGCTATACAATTTCATTGAATAACAATGTAAAAGACTTATTATTTCTTCGAATATTTCCTGACTATCTAGCTTTTCAGAACCCACTTCGTTAATTACAGTTATTTCACATCCATATTTTCTAAATAAATATGTAAATAATTCAAAACCAACTCTTGAAAGTCTGTCTTTATAAGTGATGATTACTCGGTTAACCTTACCAGCCAACACATCATCAAGCATGGTAAAGAACTTTTCACGGTTTTTGAAACTGATTCCACTGGCGATATCCTGATAGATACCATTAATGATATAACCATTTTGAAAACAATAGTTTTTCAATAGCGTGATCTGATTTTCAAGATCTTTCCTTTGCTTAGGTGTTGATACTCTTGCATACAAATATGTTTTACGTTCTATATCTTTATTTAGCATTTTATAAACACTATCTGCATCGTAATCGTATCGACCATTACCTTTGACAGTAACTTTGATTTTTTCTTCCTTGACATATTTAGTCAGGGTTGGTCTTGTGATTTGTAAAACTCTTAAAACTTCTTTTGCTGTCATACCTTATACTCCTTTCATAAATAAGTATAGAACAGCAAAAACAGTTGTG
>JAGAGL010000003.1:0-23073 GCA_017627595.1 Oribacterium sp.
ATATTGTAAAAACTGTTGCTGCTAATGTCTGCTTATAAAAATCGCTTCTTGAGAGTTGATGCTGCGTATCAATCTTACAGAAAATTGATACAGGATTTGAGCGGCTTTGGAATTACTGTTCTTTTTCAGGGGAGTAGGAGTGGAGAAGCTCCCTTCTGTTGGATTCACGGACAAAGGTTTCTATAAGCCTTATGGCAGCCGAAGAAAGGTTTCGGGAGCTGTCTATGGCAAGACAAAAAGTCCTTTCGGGAATGGGCTCAAGCAATGGAATCCTATATACGAGTTTTCTCTCCAGTGCATCCGAGGCAAGAGCTTCAGGATAGAATCCGATTCCCAGATCGTTTTCCACCATGGGAAGGATCTGATCTGTGGATGAAGCTTCAAACTCAGGCTGAAAAGTAAGCTGATGATTCAGAAAATACTGTACATATAATTCTCTGGTTCCGGTATCACGTCCGACACTGATGAGGGGATAGGTGCTGAGCTCTCTCAGAGACATGGGTTTTTCTGAAAGGTGCTTCAGAGAGGGACCAACGATAGGTATCTCCCTGAAATTAAATAAAGGTTCCATAGTCAGAGGGGCACGAATGGTAAGAGGAGTGGTAATAAGTGCAAAATCCGCAATGCCATTCTGAAGAGATACTATAGCCCTGGGTGTGGCATGATTTGATATGCGAATGTTTATATCCGGAAATTTGGTTTTAAAATCTCTAAGTACCGGAAGCAGAACTATCCTGAGGGCATTCTCCGATGCCGCTATGGTTACCTGTCCGGATTCAAGATTGACATCTTTATTCAATTCCTTTTCGGCCTCATCTATCTGTTCAAATGCTATGGACACATGTTCAAAAAGCTTTTGGCCATTGGGGGTAAGTGTTATACCGCGTTTACCTCTTTGCATAAGCTTACATCCCAGGTTTTCTTCAAGATTATTCATGGCTCTGCTGACATTGGGCTGGTTTGAGCCAAGCATCCTTGCAGCCCTTGTAAAGCTTTTGTAGGTACCTACAAAGTAAAAGATTCTGTAGTAATCAAAAGAAATCATAATATTCTCCGATATTTTGCCGAACAAAGTAGAGTACAGGGCCGTGTTACAATTATGACGAAAAAATAATCATTTCGAACAAATATATATAAAAAAACAAAATCGAAATACAGCTCTGTTTATGATGTAAAAGAAACAATTATTATAAAAAGATATATAAAATTATATAACAAAATTTACAATACATGTCAAATTGATATAGATGACATGCAAAAAATGCGGATTGAATATTAAAAATCCGGGAATATAATAAAAACCCGTGAGTGAAGTGAGTTAGTAAACATGTAAAAAATGTTTTACATCACATTTTTCACATGAACACAATAATAGAAATGGAGGTAGTCAAATGGAGCATTTTACCGAAGAACTCCAGGAACAGCTGCAGGTTTCTACAGTATTCAGTATCGGAGGAATCGGAGTTGCGGAATCAACGGTTGTAACATGGATCATCATGGCGATACTGGTCGGATTGTCAGTTTACCTCGGATCTGATCTGAAAGTCAGAAATCCGGGTAAAAAACAGCAGCTGGCAGAAATCATTGTTTCCTGGTTTGACAATTTCACGGGAGAGCTTCTGGGTGAACACGGAAAACAGTACAGTACCATAATTTCCGTTATCCTTATTTACATTGGAGTATCCAATCTAATTGGTCTTTTTGGCCTGAAGCCGCCGACAAAGGATCTCAATGTAACAGTGGGACTTTCTGTCATAAGCATCTTCCTCATAGAGATCGCGGGATTCAGAAGAAAGGGTGCCAAAGGCTGGATAAAGCATTTTTCAGAGCCTGTGGCCATTGTCACTCCTATCAATATTCTGGAGCTGGTTATCAGACCCTTGTCTCTTTGCATGAGATTGTTTGGTAATGTCCTCGGTGCGTTCATCATCATGGAGCTTATAAAGATGGTGGTTCCCGTAGGTGTTCCTGCGATCTTCAGCCTTTACTTTGATATATTTGACGGTCTTATCCAGGCCTATGTATTTGTTTTCCTGACATCTCTTTATATCCAGGATGCAACGGAATAAAGCTTCGGGAACAAAGGATGATATTTAAAACCATAAATCAGCTTATGGCAGCTTAGGTTCAGACCACAGTCCATGAGCAAAAAATATTTTTAACACTAAAGGAGAAAAAATATGAGCATGACAGCAATTGGTGTAGGTTTAGCAGCACTTGCCTGCCTTGGAGCAGGACTTTCAATCGGTATCGCAACAGGTAAAGCAGCAGAGGCTATTGCAAGACAGCCTGAAGCAGACGGAAAGATCATGAGAATCCTTCTTCTCGGATGTGCTCTTGCGGAGGCAACAGCTATTTACGGTTTCGTACTTGGTATCCTTTGCATTTTCTTCCTTAAATGATCATTCCGGAATTTCAAAATCATAATTCAAGATCATCAGGAGAGAAAGTATGTTAAGAGTAGATATCAACTTATTATTTACAGTCATTAATCTGTTGGTACTCGTCTGTCTCATGAAAAAGTTTCTGTTCAAACCTGTTCGTGAGGTTATGGAGAAACGTCAGGCAGAGATAGAAGAGTCCTATAAGAAGGCTGAACAGGTAAATGAAGATGCAAGGCATCTTAAAGAAAAATATGAGGAAAGCCTCGGAAATATCGAGGAAGAGCGTAAGAATACTATCAATAAAGCAAAGATCGATGCTTCAAAGGAATATGATGAGATAGTAAACAATGCAAACAAGAAGGCTGATAAGATTATAGCCGAAGCCAAGATCCAGGCAGAGAAGGAAGCAGAGACAAAGCAGCGTGAGATGCAGCAGCAGATGGCAGTTCTTGTTGCCGAAGCCGCATACAAGATCGCAGCTTCCCAGGACAGCGAGGCTAACGACAGAAGGCTTTTCGATCAGTTCATAAACGGAGACAGTAATACAGTTAAACCAAGTAATCAGGAGGCATAATCGTGAGTCAGAATGCCAGAGAAATCGCAGAACGTCTGATTCAGTCACAGGTATCCGAAAGTGTTATGAGTTCAACCTCGAGAATTTTCGAGGTACTTCCCCAGACGGCTTCTCAACTGAGTGATCCTACGATTCCCATTGAAAAGCGTTATGAGGTTATCGACAGTGTATTTCCTACAGAAGTAAGAAAGACTCTTAAGAGCCTCTGTGATGACAATGATCTGAAGAAATGGGATGAAATAGCCAAGCAGTACACAAATATACGTACCAGCAATGAAAGACAGATCCATGTACAGCTGAGATATGTGACCAGACCTTCTGAAAAACAGCTTATGGATATCCAGAAGTTTGTTTTTGATAAATATAATACCCATCACTTTGATTTTGATCTATGTGAGGATAAGAGCCTGGGCGGAGGATTTATCCTGGAAGTTAGTAATGATCAGTATGACTGGTCAACCATCGGAAGACGAAACCAGTTCCTGGAACAGTTGAAAAATACCCGTTCCGAGTTAACAAGTGACGCCGACATCATTACCATACTTCAGCAGAGTGTAGGCAGCTTTGACCTTAAGGCTGAAAAGAAGGAAATAGGCTTCATCGAGAGCATCGGTGACGGCATTGCCATAATGAATGGTCTTGACCATGCCATGTACGGCGAAGTTATCACCTTTGATAACGGAACCAAGGGTATGGTTCAGAATATCGAAAGAGACAGGATAGGTGTTATTCTGTTTGGGGATGAATCCGGACTTTCGGAAGGAAGCAGAGGTATACGTACAGGACGAATGGCAGGTATCTCGGTTTCCGATGAGTACCTCGGAAGAGTTGTCAATGCTCTCGGAGAGCCTATTGACGGACTTGGTCCCGTAAACGGATCAGAATTCCGTGCCATCGAGCAGCCGGCCCCCGGAATCATTGACCGTTCACCGGTTAATGAACCTATGCAGACCGGAATTCTTGCCATAGATTCAATGTTTCCTATAGGAAGAGGCCAGCGTGAGCTTATCATCGGCGACCGTCAGACAGGAAAGACCTCTATCGCTATAGATACCATCCTTAATCAGCATGACAAGAACTGCATATGCATTTATGTAGCCATAGGTCAGAAGGAATCAACCGTTGCGTCTTTGGTTGAGACCTTAAAGAAGCATGAAGCCATGAGCTATACCTGTGTGGTAGCGGCAACAGCAGCAGATCCCGCACCGCTTCAGTATATCGCTCCTTATTCAGCAACATCACTTGCAGAATACTTCATGTATAAGGGTCAGGATGTTCTCATTGTATATGATGATCTTTCAAAGCATGCGGTTGCTTACAGAGCGCTTTCACTGCTTCTCGGGAGATCACCGGGACGTGAAGCATATCCGGGCGACGTATTCTACCTTCATTCAAGACTTTTGGAGCGTTCCTGCCACCTGAACAAAAAGCTTGGAGGCGGATCCATAACAGCCCTTCCTATCATAGAGACCATGGACGGAGATGTATCTGCATACATTCCTACAAATGTTATTTCCATTACAGACGGACAGATATTCCTTGAATCCAATCTTTTCTTCGAGGGTCAGAGACCTGCGGTAAATGTGGGTCTTTCTGTATCCCGTGTCGGCGGCGCTGCTCAGACAAAGGCAATGAAGAAATCCTCAGGATCTCTTCGTATCGATCTTGCCCAGTTCAGAGAAATGGCTGTATTTACCCAGTTCTCCTCTGATCTTGACCAGAATACAAGAGATCTTCTTACACAGGGTAATGTCTTGATGGAGCTTCTTAAGCAGCCATTATGCAATCCTATGTCATTAAGTGATCAGGTCATAACACTTGTTGTGGCTCTCAATCACAGCATGATGAGCATTGAGAAGAAAGATGTTAAGAGATTCCAGAGTAAGATGCTTGAGTATTTCGGACAGAGATATCCTGAGATCGGAAAGAACATCGAGATTTCAAGAATGATCGGAGACGATGCAAGAAATGAGATCATTACCGTGGCTGAGGAATTCTTAAAGATGTGGAAGGACAGTGACGGGCATCTCGGAGATGAAGTAGAAGAAAAATAATGCGGGTATTGCCCTCATTATTTCATACGGAGGAGTGAATTGTGGCAACAACAAGAGAGCTGAGAGACAGAATCTCCAGCATTGACAATACCTTAAAGATCACAAATGCCATGTATCTTATCTCCAGTACAAAGCTTCGAAAAGCCAGAGTGGAGCTTCAGCAGACCGAACCATACTTTTATACCCTGAGAACCACCATACAGCGTATCATGAGACACCTTCCCGAAGATTTTAAACATCCTTATCTGGATCTGAGAGAAGATCTTCGTAAGAAGGAGAGAACGAAGAATTACAGAACGGCAATCATCTGTGTTACTGCCGATAAGGGTCTTGCGGGTGCTTATAACCACAATGTTATAAAGCGTACTGAGGAAATCCTGAAGGCGAGACCACGACACAAGCTGTATGTTGTAGGAGAAATGGGCAGAGTATATTTCCGTTCAAATGGGATAGATATAGAAGAAGAATTCCATTATACGGCTCAGAATCCCACCCTTCATCGCGCCCGTGTAATTACGGGACGAGTACTGGATCTTTTCCACGATAATGAGATAGATTCTGTTTATATCGTTTATACCAGAATGAGAAATTCTCTTGAGATGGTAACGGAAACTGAGCAGCTTTTGCCCATTGATAAGATCAATAAAGGCGTATTCGGGCAGACTATACCTATGGTTGCAGGCATGGAGGAATTCAGACTGGTACCTACTCCGAAAGCTGTCATCGATAATGTTATTCCCGACTATATCAGTGGTTTCATATACAGTGCACTGGTTGAGTCCTTCTGTTCGGAGCAGA
Organism: Oribacterium sp.; assembly: GCA_017627595.1. Classification (GTDB taxonomy): domain Bacteria; phylum Bacillota; class Clostridia; order Lachnospirales; family Lachnospiraceae; genus Oribacterium. Next base: position 5,811 of record JAGAGL010000003.1, read on the forward strand.
ATTCCAGAATGACTGCCATGGATGCAGCCAACAGAAGCGGTAACAAGCTTAAGCAGGAATTGAGCATTCAGTATAACAGAACCCGTCAGGCCGCCATCACTCAGGAAATTACCGAGGTTGCGGCGGGAGCGAGAGCCCAGAAGAAGAATCGTTAGAAGCTTTAGGTATCGGATTTTCGAAGCCGGTGGGTTTACAAGGAGATACATATGCAGATAGGAAAAATAGTGCAGGTCATGGGTCCGGTTGTGGATGTGGAATTTGAGACCGGTTCTGTACCGGAGATAAAGACCGCACTTAATGTAGATAATCATGGAACAAAATGTACCATGGAAGTTGCGCAGCAGCTTGGGCACAGTACAGTCAGGTGCATCATGCTTACTGCCAGTGAAGGACTTGAAAGGGATATGGAGGTTGTCGACACCGGAAAGGGCATCACTGTTCCGGTTGGAGAGAAGACCCTCGGACGACTTTTCAATGTTCTTGGTGATGCTATAGACGGAAAGGAAGATCCCGAAACCGAAGAACGCTGGGAGATCCACAGAAAGCCGCCTAAGTTTGAAGATCAGAATCCGGTTCAGGAAGTACTGGAAACAGGAATAAAGGTTATCGATCTTCTGGCACCCTATGCAAAGGGCGGAAAGATCGGACTTTTCGGAGGAGCCGGTGTAGGAAAAACAGTCCTTATACAGGAGCTTATCAGAAATATAGCAACAGAGCATGGCGGATACTCTATCTTCACCGGTGTTGGAGAGCGTTCACGTGAAGGAAACGATCTTTACAGCGAGATGACAGAAAGCGGAGTTATCAAAAATACTGCCCTCGTATTCGGACAGATGAATGAGGCTCCCGGTGCGAGAATGAGAGTTGCGGAGACAGGCCTCACCATGGCTGAGTATTTCCGTGATGTACAGCATAAGGATGTGCTTCTGTTTATTGATAACATATTCAGATTCGTGCAGGCCGGTTCCGAGGTTTCCTCACTGCTTGGAAGAATGCCTTCTGCGGTAGGTTACCAGCCCACTCTTGCGACAGAGATGGGACAGCTTCAGGAGAGAATCGCGTCCACCCGCCAGGGTTCCGTAACCTCCGTTCAGGCGGTATATGTTCCTGCGGATGACCTTACGGATCCTGCTCCGGCCACAACATTTGCCCATCTTGACGCAACCACCGTACTTAGCCGTAAGGTAGTTGAGCAGGGTATCTATCCTGCCGTGGATCCTCTGGAATCTTCATCGAGAATCCTTACCGAAGAGATAGTAGGAAAAGAGCATTATGATACTGCTCAGAGTGTACTCAGGATACTTCAGAAGTACAAGGAGCTTCAGGATATCATTGCTATACTTGGTATGGAGGAGCTTTCCGAAGAGGACAAGAAGACGGTTTTCAGAGCCCGTAAGATACGTAACTTCCTGAGCCAGCCTTTCTTTGTAGGTGAGCAGTTCACAGGAGTTCCGGGTAAGTACGTTCAGCTTAAGGATACCATCAAAGGCTTTAAGGCTATAATCGATGGTGAGATGGATGACTATCCTGAGAGCGCATTCTTTAATGTGGGAACAATCGAAGATGTGAAGAAAAAGGCTGAGGATATGGCAAATGCCGAATCCAGGAAGAATGTCGGTTGAGAATACTGACTGAATCGGTGTTTTATCCGGGGAATGCTTGATTTAAAAGATTTACCGGATATGTAAATTGAGTTGATGTGAGGTTTTGAAATGGCAGCGACCTTTAGTCTTAATGTGACAGCTTCCAATAAGGTATTTTATAACGGACCGGCAGAATATCTGCAGATCATAACCCTGACCGGATCCCGTGGTATCATGGCACATCATGCACCAGTAATATACGCAGTTGAAACAGGTCAGATGAGCATAGTTAAGCCGGATGGGGAAAGGGTGACCGTTGTTGTGAGTAACGGTGTCTGTACCTGTGCCAACAACCGTGTAACCGTGCTTGTGGATACCTGCGAAACAGCCGAGGAGATTGATGTGAGAAGAGCTGAGGAGGCAAAGGAAAGAGCCCTTGAACAGCTCAGACAGAAGCAGTCTGTAGGTGAATTCAAGAGATCACAGATGTCTCTTGCCCGTGCGCTTACAAGACTTGAATTCTCCAGTCAGAAGAAGCATTATATTTGATGAATTGAAAAACAAAGCAGACTTATGGCATTTACGCTCATAGGTCTGTTTTTTTATCCGGCAAAAAAAGAAATGGCATTGGAGAGCATGAGGATATAAAATAAAAGAAGGATTACAGTGGATACAGAGTATTTATATGCATTAGATGGTTGGATTGTCGGGTATTGCAGATTATATTTTAAGCACAGACATTCAGAGAGAGGAGTTCCGGATGAATACAGCAGAAGAATTAAAAATTGGTTTTATTGGTTTTGGGAATATGGCGGGAGCAATAGCTGAAGGACTTATCAATTCAGGCTTTGCGGCCGAAAACTGCTATGCAGCAGCAGGTCACTTTGACAGGCTTAAGGAAAAGTGTGAGAAAATGGGCGGAATTAACCCTGTTGAAGATATATCGGATCTTATCGATGCTTCTGATATAATCTTTATCGCAGTGAAACCTGCTAAGATAAAAGAGGTTATCACACCTGTAAGAGCTCAGCTTTCTTTAAGCGGCAAGGTTATAGTGTCTGTTGTATGGGGATATAATTATGACCGATACTTTGATGAAGAGGTTCTCGTTAAGGGGACTCATGTCATATGTTCCTGCCCCAATACTCCGGTTGCCATAAATAAAGGCATTTTTGTTGTGGAAAATAAGAATTCTCTTTCGGAAGAAGAATTTGAAACCGTAAATGAACTTCTGGGAAGAATAAGTCTGGTTATTACGGTGGAGACAAAACTTCTCGGGATTTCCGGTACAGTCTGCGGATGCGGTCCTGCCTTTACGGATATGTTCATAGAATCACTTTCAGATGCAGCGGTAATGTACGGAATACCGAGAAAAACAGCTTATCAGATGGTGTCAAGGATGATAGAGGGCACCTCAGCACTTCAACTTCACAGCGGAAAGCATCCCGGAGAGATGAAGGATGAAGTTTGTTCACCGGGCGGATCCACCATAAAAGGAGTTGCGGCATTGGAGGAACATGGATTCAGAGGAGCTGTGATAGATGCCGTTAAGGCGATTCAGGGATGAGACGGAAATTATGATACAGAATGATACTGACCGGAGTATGGTATTCTTGTAACAGTCCTTAAGTATAAAAAACTTGTCAGTACTAAGTAAAAAGTGTATTATATAAAAAAATTGTTGGCATGGATTTTTGACGTTAGGTCTTAAATGCCGGTTGAAACATTAATACAGAAGAGGTTTCAGGGAGACAGTATAGAGATGATGAATCCAAAAACAAAGAAAACCATATCAGCGGTTATTGTCATTGCTCTTGTATTTGCAATGGTGCTGACAATGGTTCTTCCTTATATTTTGAAATAAGTAAGAAAGAGAAATGCGAAGCGGCAGTCCATTGCGGACTGCCGCTTCTTCATTTTCGCGATATTGCCGTCACGTGGGTGTTGTGCTTGTACAAACGCACATGTGACGGCTGACTTGGAACCTGGCAGGGTATACCCTGCCAGGTTGAGGAGAAGAAATGGATCAAAAGATAAATCCGGGACAGGACCTTGTGATAGTGGGAGAGGTAGGTACCTGCGGGGCTGAGAAGCTTTTGGAACTGTACCAGGAAGAAATAGATAAAAGATTTTCAATGTTCTATCTTTCCGAAGAAAAAAGAAAGCTTTCGGAACAGAAAGCAGTAATGGAGCAGTGGTACAATGCCGCCCGTGAGGCGCGAGCGGATGAGACTTCGGCAGATCCGATTGAGTTTGCCATGCCGGGCTACAAAAAAATCTATGGCGTAACCGGAATCCGAAAGGTTGAAAAGGGCGGAATACTTAAAGCCTTGTGGGATTTTTGCGAGGCGGCTGCATTGGACCCGGAAACCGGAAGAAAAAAGGGATACGGGCTTGGATGTGAATTTAGATACGACAGCATACCTGTAAGCCAGTTTACCATGGAAATATGTGAGTTATTCGATGTTTTGCCATACAGACTTTGGTCCCGGGATTGTTTCCTCATGACCATGGAAAAGGGAGATCACTTTTGCCGTGATTTTCTGGAGATGCAGTTAAGAGCATCAAAAAGCTTAGCGGACGAGACATTTTTAAAGGGGTCAAGAGTGGGTTTTGACAGTGAACAGCATGTGAGAACCACGGAACCTGTAAAAGCCTCTGTTTTCGGAAGGATAACAAAGGAAAAGAAGCGCATAAGGGTAGACGGGACAGAGATCGGATATCTGACAAGGGAAAGCTATGAAGAGCTTGACAGATTCCTTAAACAGTGACCGGTGGAAGTGACATTCCGGTTGCCGGTAAGGGTTCGGAGGATAAGATCGCTTTACCTTAATAGAGTCTTAAGTTGAATGAACAGTTACAGGATATTAAAATTAAAATAATGTTATAGGGAAGTTTAAAAAATGTAAGGAGTAAATCATGAGAGAAAAAATCTTAACCATCATAGAAAAGAATTCCCGACTTACAGTCAAGGATATCGCAAGTATCCTGGGTGAGTCTGAGACCAAGGTTGCCGCAGAGATAGAGGCAATGGAAAATGAACATATTATTTGCGGATATCATACTCTTATAAACTGGGACAAAACTCAGGATGAGAGAGTTGATGCTCTTATAGAAGTAAAGGTAACACCTCAGCGCGGACTTGGATTTGACTCCATAGCACAGCGCATCTATCAGTATGATGAGGTTGATGCGGTTTATCTTATGTCAGGTTCCTTTGATTTTACCGTGCTTATAAGCGGAAAAACCATGAAGGAGGTTGCATCCTTCGTATCCAGCAAGCTTTCTCCAATGGATTCCGTGCTTTCCACTGCTACACATTTTGTTCTTAAGAAATATAAAGATCATGGCACCGTTATAGAACAGCCAAGAGTTGACGAGAGAATGAAGGTGTCACCATGAGAAATCCATTGAACAGTAAGATCACTGGTATACAGCCCAGTGGTATAAGAAAATTTTTTGATATAGTTTCGGAGATGAAGGACGCCATATCCCTCGGAGTCGGTGAGCCTGATTTTGACACTCCATGGCATATAAGAGAAGAAGGTATACATTCTCTCGAGAGAGGAAGAACCTTTTATACCTCCAATTCAGGCCTTAAGGAACTGAGAGATGAGATCACCAGGTATATAAAGAGAAAGTACAAGGTGGACTATAATCCGGTGACAGAGACCCTGGTAACTGTAGGCGGATCAGAGGCCATAGATATGGCTCTCAGGGTAATGCTGGATCCCGGGGATGAAGTGCTGGTACCTCAGCCCAGTTACGTATCCTACGTTCCCTGCACCATTATGGCAGGCGGAACACCTGTGCCTATAGAGCTTGAGGAAAAGGATGAGTTCAGACTGACACCGGAGAAGCTTCAGGAAAAGATCACACCGAAGACAAAGGTGCTGGTACTCCCCTTCCCCAACAATCCTACGGGAGCAATTATGGAGAAGGAGGATCTCGAGAAGATCATACCTATCATCGAAGAGCACGACCTCTTTGTTATTACGGATGAAATCTACAGTGAACTAAGCTACAAGGGAACTCCCTCCAGCATCATCGAGTTTCCGGGAATGCGTGAGAGAACTGTTTATATCAACGGTTTCTCCAAGGCTTATGCTATGACCGGATGGAGACTTGGATACTGCTGCGGACCTCAGATCATAATGCAGCAGATTCTCAAACTTCATCAGTTCGCTATCATGTGCGCTCCCACAACTTCACAGTATGCTGCTACTGAAGCCCTGAAAAACGGTGACGATGATGTAGCCAAGATGAGAGAGTCGTATAATGAGAGAAGAAGATATCTGGTGACACGTTTGAGAGAGATGGGCATGGAGTGTTTTGAGCCTTATGGGGCTTTCTATGTATTTCCGTCCATCAAACGCTTTAATATGAGTTCGGAGGAATTTGCAACGAGACTTCTTCAAGAAGAAAAGGTGGCTCTCGTTCCAGGTACTGCCTTCGGGGATTGCGGCGAAGGATTTTTGCGTATCTCCTATGCATATTCGCTTCAGGATCTGAAGAAGGCTCTGGACAGGATAGAAAGCTTTGTGAAACGACTTAAATAATTAATAAAGGAGCGCTTTGTCAGATACAAAAGGCGCTCCCATATCGACTGATGACCATTGCAGAATGATTTTTACAAACGGAGGAAATATGGCCTGGTACGATAGTGCAATTTTTTATCATATGTATCCGCTTGGTATGGTGGGAGCTGAAAAAGTAAACGATGGCGGAAAAGTGAGACGCCGCTTTGATCAGCTTACGGCTTTTATCCCCTATCTTAAGGTACTGGGATGTGACGCCATATACATTGGACCGCTCTTTGAGTCAGGAAGTCATGGGTATGACACCACTGATTACAAAACCGTAGACCGTAGACTGGGTACCAATGAAGACTTTCGGAAATTTGTGGATACGGCCCATAATTACGGCATCCACGTAATAGTTGATACAGTTTTTAATCACACAGGCAGAGATTTTTTTGCATTTAAAGATATTAGGGAAAAGGGACCGGACAGTCAGTATAAGGACTGGTACAAAGGCATCAATTTCGGAGGTCGTTCACCGAGAGGTGATAATTTCGGCTATTCCGCATGGCGCGGGGCATGGGAGCTTCCGGAGCTTAACTTCAACAATGAGCATATGCGGAAATATCTCATAGAAGTGGTACAGTATTGGGTGGATACCTTTGATATCGACGGATTGAGGCTTGACTGTGCTGATGTTCTGGATATCAACTTCCAAAAGTCCTTAAGATACTTCACGACCCAGATGAAGCCGGATTTCTGGCTTATGGGTGAGGTTATACATGGGGAGTATCCAAGATGGGTTAATGCTGAAACCCTGCATTCAGTCACAAACTATGAGCTTCATAAATCCATTTACAGCGGTTTCAACAGCCATAACTTTTTTGAGATTGCCCATAATCTCAACCGGAATATGAATATTGCGAGGGATCTGTATCTGTTCCTTGAGAATCATGATGTGGACAGGATCGCTTCAAAGCTTGATAATAAAGATAACCTTAAGCCCTGTTACATGGCCCTTTTTACCATGCCGGGCAAGCCTTCGATCTACTATGGCGGTGAATTCGGACTTGAAGGCAGGAAGAAGGACGGTTGTGATGACAGTCCTCTGAGACCTTCCATCAATATTGACGAAATGAAGCCCAACAGCTTTACTTCCTTTGTCGCCAAGCTTGCGGAAATACACGGTAAGAATTCAGAGCTTCACATGGGACAGTATAAAGAGCTTTATCTCCAATGTAAGCAATGGGCATATGCCCGCGTAGATACTAACAGTGCGGTGATAACGGCAATAAACAATGCAGAAGAACCGGCTGTATTCTATGTAACCCTGCCTGTGAAGGGTAATGTTGCCTTTGATCTCATTACGGAAGAAGAGATTGAGATCGAGCAGGATGACAGGATCATGATAAATCTTGAACCGAATTCGGGAAAGATTATAAAAATAAAATGAGATAAATGATTTTTTTAATGGAGGAAAAGAATGTCAGCTAGGTCATCAAGAAGAAAAAAAATAACTAAACCTAAGGTGGAAAAAAGTAACGTAGCGATAAAAAACACACCTGTGACCGCAGTCTCCGTTGATGCACCAAAAACCAAGAGGCAGAATATGGAAGAATTGGATCCCGTATTTTTAACGCAGTTAGACCGTTATCTTTTTGGAGAAGGCAGAAATTACAAGATTTATCAGAAGATGGGAGCGCATCCTGCTGTACTCAACGGAAAGAAGGGAATGCATTTTGCTGTCTGGGCACCTCATGCCAAGGCTGTAGCCATCGTTTGCGACAGAAACGGATGGGATGTGGAAGCGAATTATATGCTTCCCCTGGAAGACAGCGGAATATATGAAGGCTTTATAGAAAACATGGGTTATGATGAGCTCTACAAATTCGCCATACATACCCATAGAGGCGAAATATTATATAAAGCCGATCCCTATGCTTTTTCTGCAGAATACAGACCCGGAACCGCTTCAAAGACTGCTGATGTAGCCGGTTATCCATGGGGGGATGGTGAGTGGCTCAGCAAAAGAGCCGGAACACCGACATTTGCACAGCCTATGGCCATTTACGAATGTCATATAGGTTCATGGCGTAAGAAAGACCGGGAAGAGAAGAACGGTTTCTATAATTACAGAGAGGCAGCAGATGAGCTTGCACAGTATTGTAATGATATGGGATACACCCATGTGGAGCTTATGGGAATAGCCGAGCATCCTCTGGACGCAAGCTGGGGTTATCAGGTTACAGGTTATTATGCACCTACCAGCAGATACGGTTCCCCCAAGGATTTTATGTACATGGTGGATCATCTGCACCAGAAGGGAATCGGAGTCATTCTTGACTGGGTTCCGGCACACTTCCCGAAGGATGCCCAGGGACTTGCGGATTTTGACGGTGCCCCTACCTATGAATATCCGGATCCACGTATGGGAGAGCATCCTGACTGGGGCACAAAGATATTTAACTACAGCAAGAATGAGGTAAAGAATTTCCTGATCGGAAACGCTCTTTACTGGTATGACGAGTACCATATAGACGGACTTCGCGTAGATGCGGTTGCATCCATGTTATATCTTGACTATGGACGTAAGGATGGTCAGTGGTGTCCGAACAAGTTTGGAGGCAACGGCAATCTGGATGCCATGGAGTTCTTCAAGCATCTCAATTCAGTAATACGCGGCAGAAAAGACGGAACCATGATCATCGCTGAGGAGTCCACAGCCTGGCCGAAGGTAACAACTCCTCCCGAGGATGACGGTCTGGGATTTACCTATAAGTGGAATATGGGCTGGATGCATGACTTCCTTGATTACATGAAGCTGGATCCCTTATTCCGTAAGGGTGCACATAACCTTATGACCTTCGGTATGAGCTATGCCACTGCCGAAAAATTCATTCTTGTACTTTCACATGATGAGGTAGTGCATCTTAAGTGCTCCATGATAAACAAGATGCCCGGAATCTATGAGGACAAGTTCAGGAATCTGAAGTGCGGCTATCTGTTCATGTTTGGCCATGCCGGAAAGAAGCTTCTTTTCATGGGACAGGACTTTGCCCAGCTTCATGAGTGGAATGAGAATGTGTCTTTGGACTGGTATCTCATGGATGAACCATGGCATAAGAATGTACATGAATTCATGAGGGATCTCCTTCATATGTACAGAAAATATCCTGCTTTGTGGGAGCTTGATGACAGCTGGCAGGGATTTGAGTGGATCAATGCCGATGATAATGACAGATCCATTTTCAGCTTTATACGAAAGGACAAGACCGGAAAGAACAGCCTTCTCTTCGTTATCAATATGACTCCTATGGAAAGAAAGGACTACATGGTAGGAGCACCTGTAAAGACCAAATATACTTTGATCCTGGATGAAAACGGAAATACAAGAGCGGATGCAAAGAATGTTTATCTTGCAGAAAAAGGAGAATGTGACGGTAAACCATTCCGTATCAAATATTCATTACCGGCCTACGGATGCGCAGTATTCAGGTTCAATTATTGATAATAAAAAATTTGTTATTTTTTTAACGATTTTTGTTTCCTTTTGGAAAGCACTGTAGTATGATAGGTTTATCCAAAGAACGGATGGACATTTTTAGAACGACAGTGAATACATAAGGGTTATATGTAAAGGAGACAGGAACATGGCAAGAGAGTTATTATCACAAAAAGCAACTCAGAGTGTTTATCGCGACGGAGATAAAATCTTAAAGATATTTGCCAAAGATTTTGATAAGTCTGAAGTTTTCCATGAGGCATTTATCAACAGTCGTGTTGAGAATATCGATGGGATAAACGTTCCAAAGATAACAGGAGTCAGATTTGAAGACGGACAGTGGCTCATCGAAAAAGAGTATGTTGAAGGAAAGACACTTCAGCAGCTTATGGATGAAAACCCGGATAAGATTGATGAGTATATCGGAAAAATGGTAGACCTTCAGCTTCTTATGTTCACAAAGAAGGCACCTCTTCTTCAGAAGCTGAGAGACAAGCTGACCTATCAGATTAATGGATTAAACACCATTGATTCAAGCACCAGATATGAGCTTCTTACAAGACTTGAATCTATGCCAAAGCACTTTAAGCTTGTGCACGGAGATTTCAGACCTTCAAACATCATCGTTAAGGATGACGGAAGTGTGTATCTTATTGACTGGGTACATGCATCACAGGGTAATGCCAGTGCGGATGTTGCAAGAACTTATACCATTCTGTATCTTAAGAATAAGGATGCAGCTGAGAAGTATTATGCTGATTTCTGTGCAAAGACAAATACAGATAAGAGCTATGTACATAAGTGGCTGCCTATCGTTGCAGCAGCAAATCTTACCAAGAACAGACCTGAAGAGAAAGAAATTCTCGAAAACTGGCTTAACGTTGCAGATTTGATGTAAACAAAGTATGATGAAACCGTCGCCGTGAGGCGGCGGTTTTTTTGCGATAAGGAGTTATCATGGAATCTTCATTCATCAGAACTGAAATACTTCTCGGAAGAGAAGCTGTGGAAAAGCTTAAAAATAAAAAAGTGATAGTATTTGGTGTCGGAGGTGTCGGGGGATATGTATGCGAAGTTCTGGCAAGAACCGGAGTAGGTGCCATCGATCTGGTGGACAATGACACAGTTAATGAATCCAATATCAACCGTCAGATCATAGCAACGAGAAAAACCATCGGAAAATATAAAGTTGACGTAATGGCAGAAAGGATCAACGACATAAATCCCGAGTGCAGAGTTAAGACACACAGGATGTTTTTTCTTCCTGAAAACAGTCATGAATTTGATTTTCGGGAATATGATTATGTGGTGGATGCTGTAGATACCGTAACAGCAAAGATACAGATAATAGCAGCCTGTAATGAAGCAGGGACACCGGTGCTTAGCAGTATGGGGGCAGGAAATAAACTGGATCCCACAAAATTTCAGGTTGCCGACATATATAAAACCTCTGTTGATCCCCTGGCCAGGGTTATGCGCAGGGAACTGAAAAAAAGAGGAATCAGGAAGCTTAAAGTTGTTTTCTCCACAGAATTACCTGTAAAACCGAAAGAAAATGTGGAAAAAACGCCTGAGAAGCCGGAGTCTCACGCTTCTTCAGATTCTGCTTCCGGAGCTTTCAAAAAGGCGGTCCCCGGATCTGTAGCATTTGTACCATCTGTTGCCGGAATGATAATTGGTGGAGAAGTTATAAAGGATCTTATAAAAGACTGGTAAAAATCTCCGGAAATTATTAAAATAAAGAAAGATATTTAATTATGCGGTCGTGAGGTGAATTTATGAAGAGATGGTATAGTGAAGAGAGGGTTGTATTACTTATAAAACAGGAAGAATTTGCGTCCATATACCCCAGATACGTAAAAAGTAACATAAAGTATATCCAGGGTGAGTGGTTAAAGGATATGAGAGATCCCAATACACCCAGTGTCACTATGGAGCAATTCGTTAACCGGGATATTGTTGGTTCAGTCAAATGGATAAGAGCCGAATTTGCCGGAGGTAAGGGGGATGAGGAATCCCAGTTTTTTGATCTTTATGCTGTTGACGGAAACAAGGAAGGGGTCAGCATAGTGTTTACTCCTTTTATTTCCGTTGATGGCTTCGGAAATACAGGCTTTAACAATAAAAGAATAAAGACTGATCTTTCAGAAATGGAAAAGGTTTACTATATTCTTCCTAACAGACCGGAATTCAGTGATATGATAGGTGCTATTTCCGGAAAGGCTTATTCTGCCATTGCTCTTAATCAGGAGTTCAGAAAAAAGCTTGGTAATTATCTTCCGGATGACTTTGCATTGGAAAAACATGTCGGAATACTGAATTATACCTACGAAAGAGATCTGGATGCAGAAGAAAAAGCGGCAGAGGAAGCAGCGGAAGCCGGGGATAAGGAAGCAGCAGAGTAATACTGCGGATTATAACTTCACATCACTATTTGTTCTGCCGTTTGATGGTGGAATGGAGATTAGTGTGAAAAATACTTTTCATCACTATTTGTGCCGTCGACCAAAGGCGGCGGAATGGGTATTAATATGTATTATGCAATTTGAGCCTCATCGGGCATTTTATGCATAATGAGGTCAATTGCAATCATGAGAGACAGGCCGGCTTCTAAAGCCAGGATCAGAGGGAGAGTTTTTCTGAAGATAAAAGCACCTTTCAGGAACCAGACCAGAGAGGGAATCGCGATCATAAGAAGAACAGAAAGCAAAATCTTTCCCCTCAGAGAATGATCCCCGGATTTAGAATCAAGCCTGTCTTTTATTGTTGCTTCATTCTGTAAAGCTTCGGTTTTTCTGCTTTCCTTTGACTTATGGATCTGCGGGAATGTAAAAATACCGAACAGCTTTGAATCCTCAGGTTCTGCCAGATTACGAACCTCCACATTTTGAGAAAGGTCATTAACAGGGTAGTTATTCTTGTCGTAATCTGAAGGGAAGGAAATACTGCCGGCACCGGTTTCAGGATACGGGGAGGCAGAAGACAGGGACATTATGCCGGAAGATATTCCGGGGACTGCCTCTTCCTTTTCGCTCTTGAGCTGAGCCTTCAGCTTCAAAAATTCTATATCTTCACTTGCTTCAGTACTGTTCATAAGAGCCTCAGAAGGAGCCTTACTGTTATTGTTCAGGACTATTCCGGCATCCACAGGTCTGAAAATTCCATCCCGGGAAATGAGACCCGGCTGCTTTTTTGTATTATCGGCAGAAACATTATTCAGCTCCTTCTCTTTTTCAATGTTTGTGCGCACGATTCGCATGAGGTCAGTTAATTGATAGAATTCCTTGCCTGTTTCCTGAAATAAGGAATAGCCGATGATGACGGCTCTGTCATCTTCATAATCAATATGCTTTAAAACATAGGTGAGAAGCTCTGTAAGTTCATCCCTGAAAACATTGTTATATGTCGGAATCAGCGTAAAAAGCCACTTGTTGCTGTCCGGATTGTAGAAAACGGAAGATGAGGAAAGAAATACGGAGTTTTCAGAGATCATATACTCTTCCAGGGAAGAAAGAAAATCATTGAGACATTCCATAAAGACCGAGATGTCCTGATGAGATAATGCTTTTGTATCGAAAAGCCTGTTCATGGGTTCAAGACCGGTGACATTGTAGCTTAAGATCGTACCTTCCGGTGAATGTTCATAAACCAAAGGTAAAGCACCGGGTACAGGGGTTTCCTTTAAAAGCTTTGTTTCATATGCTTCCGGTGATATATCCATATTCCTGATGTTCATAAAGCTATGTGTAAGTGAATGTTCAAAACTGATGTTGTTTTCCATGATTAGGACTCTCCTTCTTCTGCAGGATCGATGTCCTGCTCAAATATACTGATTTCCCGAATGAAATTTTCCGGTTTAAATATTTTTTCACCATCCGGTTTATGGCTGTCCAATTCCTCTTCGATGGCAGTTCTTGTGAAGTTGTTGATCTTTGATTGAAGGTGGACAGCTCCGTTTATCAAAGTGGCTATAACTAAAAAAGTAAAGCTTAGTACATAGGTGGCTTCAATTGTGTTCATAGTAACTCCGGGTTAGAGATTAAAGGTTAAGATTCATAAGAATTGGATAAAGCCCCGGCAGCATAAGGGGTATAAGGGGCAGTGACATATGTTGAAGATCCTTGTTTTTGATTTTTCCGTAAATCAGCATCACAGCACTTAAAACAAATGCCGAAAGAAAGCCGCTGATAAAGATGAAAAGTACGGATCTTACATTGATATAAAGTGCTGAAATGGTCATAAATACAGCATCTCCTATCCCGAGAGCTCCTCTTGAAACGAGACTGACAAAAAGCAACAGAAGACCCGGGATAAATCTTATGACAAGGTCATTCAATAAAGAGATGTCAAAAGCTGTTTTGGTAAAAATATTATGATACAGGAATAAAGGGAATCCTGTGAGGATAAAAATGAGATGTATCATATTCGGCACAGCTCTGTATCTGAGATCAAATACACAGGACAGGAAAAAATAAAACAGAAATATAAAAAAACAGACTTTAGATAAAATAATAGTATTTAACATAGGGATTTTAACCGCAGCGGACGCAGCCATGTTTGCCCATAGCCTCTGCTTCGGATTTTTTAAAGGGTTGAATGTAACTTGATAAGGTTTTACAGGTGGGAGTACTGTGATAGCTTCTGGCCCCGCTGGTATAGTAAACAACTGACATTCTTGTATTTGGTCTGCAGGAGGCGCAGGGAGAAAATCGTCCTCCGAACTTCGTGCGAAGGGTTTTCATTTCTTCCCCGGAAGCCTTATGTATCTCATGGGTTATATAGGTACAGTCCATGGTAGTATGATAAACATCGCTTTCCTTTGTACTTACATAAACCGTGATATCATCCTTTATTCCGGTGTTTCCGTTATCCTCCATCCAGCGGTTGCCGTCAGCACCTATCCAGGCTCTCCGGCTGCTTACTACCTGCTGCTCAATGCTGTTCAGGCCAAAAACCGAAAAAGGCAGTAAAGCATCATAATCAGCCACATACTTGATGTTTTTATCGGTTACCTCAGAATCCTTCAGCATATCGATATGCGCCATTCCGGGCTGCTCTATCTGGTGACCAAGAGCCAGAGCGGAAAGGGTGGTTTCAAAGCTGCTTACCATATCTTTATCCAGCTTCAGGGTTCCGTCTTTTCTTTTGTAGTATTCAATGTATTTTTCCTGAGCCACCATACGGGAATTCTCTTCAAGGATCACAAGAGCATTACGCTGGTGGTTCAGGATCAACATGGGTGTCATGAGGACAACGCAGGCAAAAATGAGCAGTGTTAATGAGAGAGTTGCCTCCACCGTATATGAAGAACGGCATGACGAATGAAGAAAAGTATTAAGTTGTGTGATGTATTTGTTTTTATTTTTATTTTCTGATTGCGTTTGTTCGTACTTGGAGTTTTGAAATAAGCGCAATTTAGGTTTAAATACTTTCATGGTCATGTCGGGCTCACTTAATGTGTATCATTTTTATATTTGTAATAGGTCGAAACCCGGAAAGAGTAATCTTTTTCGGGAACATTTCCTGCTATGAGATTTAAAACTCCGATACCGTACATAACGTGTCTTGTGTCCGGCTGGAGGTCAATTTCCAGAGCATATAAACATTCGTCTATGGAAAAAGTGGATTCCGGATCCTTACCTGTTGTTCGAAGATTTTTTTCTATCCGGCTAAGCATCCTTTTGTTGATCTGAGTCTGATCCATGATACCCTGTCCAAGCAGAAAGGTTCTTAAGTAATCTCTGTAGGAAAGGCCTTTTTTTGCTGCATTGTCTGCTTCAATGGATCTGCTGCTTCCGAAATCCAGTAAACCGCCTATATCCATGGACCAGGTTTCCGAATTATGAAAAACAGGCACGCGTCCGTTTGAGAGCAATGTCTTTACGTCTTTTATAGACTGGGCAAGAGCCCAGACTCCAAGAACAAAGAAGGTGAAAACCGATATAAGGGCAGGGTTTGCGGTTACACACAAAAAGGAAGTAACAAACGCCCTGGCTTCATTTCTTTTGGCGGTATCCGTGTAGAGATATATGAGATTAAGCCCTTCTCTTAAGGTGACAAGCTTTGTGACAAATTCCGATAAATTATCATAGTCACTTTCCTTACCCTGAAGAAGGTACTCAAGCTCCAGACCTGTATTTCCGCTTGGGGGAAGAGACTTTTTATCCTGGGTACCCTGATGATAGTAGTTGAAATACTTCAGTGCATATTCTCCAATAAGAGCTATTTCCACCGGATTGGCTGTGGAATCCGTCATAAAATGTGGATTACTGTCATTGACTTTTGCTTTTGATGGAATTGCCTGACCATCGGGAAGCACCATGGACAGCAGATTACCCTCTATAAAGGTGCTGATATTGTCGAGAAGCTGCTTGTTATGGCTGTTTATCTCCGATACCTCGCCGTTATAGGTCACAAGTGGAAAACTGTTCCAGTCTGATGCGGCACTGCTGTAGAAAGCGCTTATCTCGTCATCAAAATCCTCTTCCTCTTCATCCTCCTCGTCACATTCAGCCATTGCTTCCTGAAGCCAGTCTTCAAATTCTGTTACTTCGTTTTCCACACGGTCAGCTTCGCTCCGAAGCTCAAGAGTCTTTGCAGGCATGGCTTCTATTTCGGATCTTACGGTCCCGGTTCCCGAAACATAGCTTTCGTATTCGGAAATCTCCGCATCTATGGCGGCGATGCCCTCTTCGGAAAGGGATGACTTACGGGATTCAAAGTCGCTCCTTAGTTCAGAGACTCTTAAAGCGAGAAGATCCGCTGCGTCTCTGTAATCGGAAACCGCTGAGTCTATTTTGTCAAGGGATCTCATAAAGCTGTCTTTCGAACTGTAGAACCCGTCAGGGGATTCATTACTCAAATCTGACCAGGCATCATAGTGACAGGCCTTGGAGCTTTTGGCTGCGGCGTCAACATTAAAAATAGCATCCTCCACCGCCTTTAAATCCTTGGAATCAAGAGCATATTTCTTTTGGAGCTCCCTTATTTCAGAGGTTTCGGAGGTACGCTTAAAGATATTCTGCATTTCCTCCGAAAGATCGGCTTCGTTTTTCTCCGAACCCGCAAAACGGATCAGAGAATCAACCATTCCGTACTTCATGTATTCAAGAATTTCTTCCTGAAAACAGGTATCCTCGGTGATATGAAGATGATCGCTGAGGTCAATGTTTTCCTCCTTCAGATTTCCGGGAAAAAGATTATGGGCACTTCTGTATGGTTCGGAAAAATCAAAGAACTCTTCTATGAGATCTCCGTCTGTCCGGTACTGAAGACCGAGCAGACGATAGTTTTCCCATAGTCCCCGATGGTACTGTGAGAAAAGAGACTCCATGGAGGCATCTGCCGCAACCTGCCAGTAGAACCGTTCTCCGACAGTTCTGCAGGATTCTGTTATCGTCAGCAGTAAGGCGGCGATCATGGTGAAACTCAGTGCCATAAAGATGGTCACTGATGATTTTGAACTGCCTGTGGTTTTTAATGGTCGGAGCCACGCGGAACTGAATGCCGAAAAAGAATCCGTAAGGCTCCTTTCTTTGGTACTTCCGTTAAACATTAATAAACGCTTTGAGCAGAGCTGTCGATCTGATCGAAGATGTTGGTGAGGAGGTCATTGATTCTTCCCTTGAATACAAGAACAAGGGCGATCAACACTACCA
>JAGAGL010000031.1:0-12948 GCA_017627595.1 Oribacterium sp.
ATTTTTGTAAAAATATTATTACGCTTTAATTTACCACATGATAAATTCATTGAATTATAGTTTTCTCCTTTGTTTACAAGATATTTAGTTGTCTGCGCCTTTCTTTTATTTATTAAAGGATCAACTTTTGAAATTTTTTTGAATTTTTTCGCTTTAAGGGGTAATATTTAGAACCTATCTGTCGATATATTTAACGTAAAGTAAAATTTTTGTAAGTTTTTTAAATAAAACGCAAAAATCTTCATATTTGTGACACTTTTGTGATTAACCCTCTGATACAATAGCGTCATAGATTTGAAACAGTAATTGATGTGACCAATCCAATGGCATCAGTTCGAAATACAAGAGTCCGTCAAGTTTGTCCTCCCTTTATCTTACTTGTCGGACTTTTGTGTACTGTAAAACTACGAACCATTCTTTATCGTACCTTTTAACATTGTGTTTAAGGCAGGCCTTTGCGTGTAGGAATGTGTGGGCGCTGCGCAATGGCTGTGGGTGGCAGACGAGTTTGGCATCCACAGCTACTATATTTTATCTTTCTTCTTTATTATTTCGCCTTTGTTCCTTATAATCTGAGGAGCAAGAGCGTTTTTTATTGCGCTTCAAAACATTTTTCTTTAAGACAGGATTTTATTATGAAAGCATTATTCTTTGATGTAGACGGCACTTTACTGGATGAAAAGACAAGAAGTATACCGGAAAGCGCCCTTACTGCCATTAAACAAACAAGGGAACTTGGAAACAAAGTTTTTATAAATTCCGGACGCACCATCGGTATGCTGAAAGCTGTGCAGAAGCTGGTGGAAGTGGATGGATTCCTGTGCGGCTGCGGCACTGAACTCATATATGAAGGTGCCTCTGTATACTATTACAAAGTATCAAAGGATGTGAAGGCCCGTGTTATTGAGGCCTCTGATAAATACGGCATCCTGGTTTTACTGGAGGGCAGAGCCGGCTGGCACAGCAACCCCTCAGAGTCCCTGCTAAAGGATCACCCGAGTTTTAAGGCTCACTACGACAGGTTTTACAACGCACTGTCCGGTGATGATGCCCTGGATCCCACACCCTTTGACGGTGACTATGAGATCTCAAAGTTCTGTATCCAGACTGACGACGGTCAGGGAAACGGAAAGGGTCCGGATTTCGCAAGTCACAAAGCATCCGATATGGAGGGCTTCCGTCAGGAATTTGCCGGACTTTTCCATATCATTGACCGTGGCAAGGGCTTTTTCGAAATGGTTCCAAAGGGTCACGGAAAGGGTAATGCCGTTGACCGTATGTTAAAGTACCTTGGCCTCACCCCTGAGGATGCCTACAGCTTCGGTGACAGCACCAATGATATCGAGATGTTTAAGGCCTGCGGCAACAATATCGCCATGGGCGTTCACGCAAAGGAGCTTGAAGCCTTCGACCCCTTCATCACAAAAAATGTAGATGAGGATGGTGTGGCATATGCTATGAAAGAGCTGAATCTGATTTAACCTTACCGGAGCCGGAGCGAACCGTTTTTTCAGGTTGTCCTTCTGCTGCGGCAGATTCTTTTCTCCCGAAAGTCTGCATTATCTTAATGCAAGCTTTCGGCTTTTTTGTTATAATACTATTTCATGTGAGTGAGGTTAAGGATGACCGGAGATTTATATAATAAAAAAAAGCTCGAACTTGAAACTTTGCGAAGACAGGCCGGAGCACTGCAGCTTGAGTACATCAGACTGGGCAGGACCGAAGGCAAAAGAGAACAAAAGCGCTGGTGGATAACAAAGGGCAACTTTAGAAAGTACGTAAATCTGATTCACAGGGTACAGATGTTGGATGAGGTTCTATTACCTTATGAGATAGAGAACGGAATCCGCAAAATAAATCTACAGGAGCATATGAAATGGCATTATTTGACTTTTTAAACGGTAATAAGAAAAAGGCTGAGGCCGAGCAGAAGATAGAAGAACAGAAGCAGGAACAGCATGATCAGGCGGTTCAGAAACAGGAGGAAGAGCATAAGGACCTTAAATGGCCGGGGCTCATGCCATTAAACCTTTTTGTCCGTAAGCCTGAAGAAAAGCCTCATCTTACGGTTGTTAACGGCGGGGAGAATGCTTCTGCCGAGACCGAAGAGGCTCAGGATACGAAAGCTTCGACAGCAGAAGCTGAAGCACAGGCAGCAGCTCAGGACATGCCGAAGGCAACAGTTCAGATTGATGATCCTCTCACAAATGAGCGTAAGGATGAGATAGGAAGGCTCATTTATGAGCCGGAACTCACACCTGATATGCTTAAGGATCTGAGTCTTCAGGAAATCCTTTTCCTTGAAGTAGCTATGGTTACCGCCAACAGAATGAAGGCTCTTGAGAATTACGAGCAGAATCACCAGAAGATCCGTAACCAGTTCCTCAACATGGTTCGTGCCGCAGAGAAGCTTTACATTATTTATGATGCAAGAACCGGCTACCCACTTCTGGACGGAGGCTACGTTCAGATGTACCTCGACGAGGAGCATGCAAACATTGCCGCAAAGCTCTACGACGAGCAGCTTCGTAAGACACGTGTCATCGCAGTTCCGGGAATGTCAGCAAAAACTGAGCTGATCCAGGGAAAGGAACAGCTCAAGATATTTGACTTCATGTACTTCCTCGGTTTTGAGAATGTTATCGTCGATAACGGCTGGTACAAGGGCTTCCTCCGCAGAAGCGAGATTTCAGCGCCCTTCTACATTAACGAAGAGCCCGATAAGATTCCTCCATACAATCCAGCTTTAAGCTTTGCCCTTATCGATTATGTGGCTGAGGTTAAGTGGCCTGTAAACTATGGAAAGCGCCAGGATATACTTAAGGCAAAGTTCAACCGCATCATGCAGCTGGTACCAAAGTCAAACTTTATCGTACCGCTCCGTGCATTGGAGGATGGTTCGGATGATGCTCCCGATATGAACGTTGATGAAAGCGAAGCAAAGCAGGCCGATGTTCCTGTAAACACAGCGGCCGCTCAGCAGTCTACAGAGGATGCCGATACAGCAACTGCCGAGGCGCAGAAGAAGAACCGCCGCATTCAGCTGCCGGTAGTCCAGATAAACGGCAAGAATATGCTTCCTGTATACACAGATATCTTCGAGTACTCAAAGGAGTTTGGTAAATCAAACTTCAAGCCTATCCGCGCTGACTTTAAGGGTATCAACAGATTTATAGCAAACTACAACGGTATGGTCATCAATCCTCAGGGTGCCGGCATGGTCATCGAACGTCGTCCTTCAGCTCAGGCTCCTAACGGTCAGCCTGCTGCAAAGGCTCCCGCTGCAAAGGCAGCCGCAAAGCCGGAGTCTGATTCCGGAAATGTGATTGACCTTAGTTCAAGAAGAAATAACAACAAATAAACAGTTCCAGTTCGACTGAGAATGCGTTTTAAACAGAGCCGGAGGGCATCCCATTTCTGACGGGATGCCCTCCGGCTCTTCACACCCAAGTTTATAAATGCTAAAATAAATAAATTACCTTTACGAATCCGGAGGTGTTATTTGGACAAGGAAACCCTGGACTATCAGGCATTGGAAACCGAGAACTTAAAGCTTGTGGAACGCATTCAGAAAAACCTTGATAAAAAGGATGCCGAAGCAGAGCTTTGCGAGAAAAACAAAGGGCTCATACTGCAGATAGTCCGTAACTACGTGAATCTATCCAACCATACACTTAGCCATGAGGACCTGGAAAGCGTGGGAAAGATCGGTCTCATAAAAGCTTCCCAAAGCTATGACCCTTCCTACGGAGCAAAATTTTCCACCTATGCGGTTTACTGGATCCGAGACAGCATCGTAAAAGAGATCTACAATGCCGGATTCGGCATCCGTCTCTCAAACCATCAGCTGGAACGCATCTTCAAGGTTCAGAACATTATGCGTAAACGTGATCTTGAGCACCTTGAGGGTGATGACATGATCCATGCCATCATGGAGGACTCCGGTTTTTCCGAAGAAGAGGTCCGCAAATGTCTCCGGCTTAACAACGTGGTTCTGGGAGCAACCTCTCTTAACAAAAAAATCGGAAAAGAGGATGACGAAACCTCTGAGCTCGGGGAGTTGACCATTTCCCCTGATAATGTTGAAGAGGTCGTTATGGAGCACGAGCTCCATCAGGAGCTGTACCAGTCACTGAATACACTTTCCGATGACGAACGTGACACTTTGGTACTGAGATACGGTCTTTATGACGGAAAGCAGCACACCCTGAAGGAAATTGCAGCTCTTTCCAATGTCTCCATCGAAGCCATAAGACAGAGGGAACAGAGAGCTATAAGAAAGCTCCGAAAGGAGCTGGACTAATCCGGATTCCTGCTGCGATATACCCTTTGATCGGAAACAGCCAAAGATTTGATCCATATCCACACCTGATACCGGGATAGTACAAAACAATGCTGAAAATTGACCTGATAACCGGATTCCTTGGTTCCGGTAAAACCAGTTTTATAAAAAAATATGCGAAATACCTGATAGAGCAGGGCGAGAGAGTCTGCATTCTAGAGAATGATTACGGCGCCATAAACATTGACATGGTTCTGCTTAAGGATCTCCTTGGTCCAAACTGCGAGCTTGAAATGGTTGTGGGCGGCGACGGGGCAGAAGCTCACAAGAGACGCTTCCGCACGAAGCTCATAAGCATCCGGATGCTGGGATTCACCCGTGTCATCGTTGAGCCAAGCGGCATCTATGATGTGGATGAGTTCTTCGACACCCTTTACGAAAGTCCTCTGGACGAATGGTATGAGGCAGGATCCGTTATCACGATTATGGATCCGGTCACAGCCACCGCCATGTCCGAGGAATCCCGCTACCTTCTTATGTCCGAAGCTGCAAGAGCCGGAAAGGTTCTGATCAGCAAGCTTGACGAAACATCTAACATAATTACGGTAACCCGGGATGCAGTAAATTATCTTAATGCTTCCATGGAGCACTTTGAGTGTAAGAGGCGCTTCATCGGCCAAAAAGATATAATTGCAAAACCCTGGGAGGAGCTTACGGATCAGGATTTTGAAAACATTAAAAATGCAGGCTTCGTGAATGCCTCGCATGTAAAGCTGTCTCCGGAAGATGATCATTATCAGTCACTGTTTTATCTTTACTACAGGACGACGGAAGCGGAGCTTCGGGAGAAGATTTCAAAACTGTTTGAAGACAGCGAAGCCGGAAATATCTTCAGAATTAAGGGCTTTATCACCGACACCGGTACAGGAGCTTCTGCGGACAGGCCGGATAAATCCGGTACGGATGCCCGGAACAAGGATATCACGAGTGGAGACCCCCTTTCTCTGGAGGTCAATGCCACGGTCGAAAACATTGAAATAAAGCCTGTAACGGGTGAGACTCAGGATGTTCTCATCGTAATAGGCGAAAATCTTAACAAAGAACGGATTTCCGATTATTTCCCGGGAGCAGTCACGGTATAAACTGCCGGAGCGAGCATCCTTATGCGCCCGGTTTTACCCAAAGATACATTACTGTCAACATATATTTTTCAGGAAAGAAATAAATGCAGGACGATATTTTTAAAAAAGAACAGAATCATTTGACAGAGCTTTATAACAAGCTTACGAACATGAAGGCTCAGATGGAGGCAGAACTTATCGACCTCCAGAACCAGGCCACCGAAGAGAAAAATACAGTAAGTGACGACCTTCAGTATGACTTTGTGGGTATAGAAGAGGCTCAGGAAACTCTTATCGAATTTGAGACCATGAGCCGCGCTGTTGAAGAACTGAATATCAGCAGCCGTACTGTCAGCACAGCCCTTTCAAAGGTCAACAGGCTTTTGCCAAGGCCCTACTTTGCCCGTATCAATGTCCGTTTCCCGGAGGAAACCGAAGATGAGTCCTACTATATCGGCACCACCTCTGTGTCCAATGAAGATCACGAGCCCGTGGTCATTGACTGGAGAAGTCCTATAGCAGAGGTTTACTATAATCAGGAGATGGGGGAGACCTTCTATTCGGTTGACGACAGAAAAATTCCTGTGGATCTGAAGCTCAGAAGACAGTTTGACATTGAACAGAACCTTCTGAAGGCCTACTTTGACACAAAGATCGCCCTGGAGGACCCGCTGCTTATTCATTCCCTCACAAGAAAAAGAACTGATAAGATGCAGTCTATCACCGAAACCATCCAGAAGGAGCAGAATGCCATCATCCGGCACCCGGATGTCCCGGTTTTACTGGTCCAGGGTATCGCAGGAAGCGGCAAGACCTCTGTGCTCCTTCAGAGAATAGCCTATCTTTTTTACAGAAGGCGTAAAAATCTGCGGCCGAATCAGGTATGTCTCATAACCCTGAATCCGGTTTTCCAGCAGTATATCGATAACGTTCTTCCTGAAATGGGCGAGGCTAACCCCAACACCATGACCTGGTCCCTGTTCCTGGATACCATCGGTGTTAAGAGTCTCGGAGAAGCGGATATCACGGAGGCGGATTCCCTCAGGCAGATTGATGAAGGACTTAAGGGCTTTAAGATAGACGAGCGTTTCATCCATGGCATCAATCTCAAGCACGCAAAGGTTCTTGATAAAAAGCAGATCGCCGGGGTTCTTCGTAAGTACAGAAGCTCCAGCTCCACAGCCTGGATCATCCAGACAGCAATAGAAGATCTCCAGGAGCTGGCAAAGAAAAATGCCAAAAAGATCGAAAATAAGAATAAAGAGCTGGATCTCGGCAACATCAGTTTTGACGATTTTGATCCGGACGAGAACCAGTTTGGCGGCGTTCAGGAAAAAATCCAGAATCTCAGCTGGCTTGACATCGAAGGCATCGGTAAGAAAATCCTGGGTAAGGATGATCTGACACCTGCGGAGTTTACTTATCTCAAGATGTCACTTATCGGCTACAGCGACCATAACACCCGCTATGTAATCGTGGATGAAGTTCAGGATTATACGGAAGCACAGCTTATGGTCATGACGAAGTATTTCAGGAATGCACATTTCATGATGCTGGGGGATGAGTTCCAGTCCATACACAGCGGAACAGCCCGGTTCGAAGACATTAGCAGGATGTTTACTTCACAGGGAAAAGAAGTTACCCATATGTCACTGATGACCAGCTACCGTTCTTCACCGGAGATAACCTCTCTGTTTACGGGGCTCCTTCCAAAGGAGATAAGTGTACAGACAAATTCTGTTCAAAGAGAGGGCATCGAGCCGGAGATCCTTGCCTTTGGAAATCATGAGGAGTACGTTGAAAAACTTAAATACGTCATAGCCGAAAACACCCGGACAGAGGGTCTCACAGCCATCATTTGTCAGGACCGGTCGGGCATCAACATGATGACCAGGGAGCTCGGTGAAGACCTGCCTCATGTGGTGAAAAATTACGAGAAGCTCCCGAAGAGCGGCATTATCCTTATGGAACTTAAGCTTGCCAAGGGACTGGAGTTCGATACCGTTATCCTTCCGGATGTGAACATAAGGGAATACCCGGACAGGGAACTTTTCAGGCACAGACTCTATACCGCCATGTCCAGAGCGACGGAAAAGCTTATCATAATGTCAGACGGCGAGATTTCACCGCTGATGAAAAGTGAATAAGTGCTGATCCCTGCCCGCTCATGGTCATGCGGAACCCACGATCATAGAGGACAGAACCAAAAACCGGGCAGACCTTGGGATTCCATGCCTGCCCGGGAATTTATATCGGAGATTATTACCATTTATGGAAGATGTACTTGTAGGATTAAATGAAGCCCAGACTGAAGCCGTCACCACGACAGAAGGCTTCGTGCGGGTTATAGCAGGCGCCGGCTCGGGAAAGACCAGGGCGCTGACTCACAGATTTGCTTATCTTGTAAATGATCTGGGCGTTCTCCCCGGCAATATCCTTTGCGTAACCTTCACCAATAAGGCCGCCAATGAAATGCGCCAGCGTATTCACCAGCTTACCGGAGATAATGACACCGGCTACATCAACACCTTCCACGGTTTCTGTGTCAACATCCTCCAGGAGGACAGTCATGCCATCAGTTATCCCAAAAGCTTCATGGTGCTTGATAACGGTGACATCGACGAGATGCTGAAGATCATTTATGAGGAGAGGGGCCTTACACTCCGGGATAAAACCTACGGAAACGCAAGGGACATGTTTGAGATACGTAAATGTCTGTCTGAACCGGAGTACTATCTTGATATGATACAGCTTCCCATTGATAAGCTGTATCAAAAGTACATGGAGGCTGAAAAGGTGGATGATATCCTTTTCTACGGCTATCTCTATCAGCAGCGTAAAACCTTTGCGGTGGATTACAATGACCTCATTATCCTCAGTCTCTATATCTTCCGGGAAAATCCCGACATCGCCCTCAAGTGGCAGAAGAGGCTGGAGTACATCGAAATAGACGAGTTCCAGGACATTGACCCCCTGCAGTATAAGCTTATGGAGGTGCTTTGCGGCTACCACAAAAACCTCTTCATCGTGGGAGATCCTGACCAGACCATTTACACCTGGAGAGGTGCCAATGTTAAGTACCTGCTGGATTTTGATAAACATTATCCGGGAACGAAGACCATAATGATGCTGGAGAACTATCGCTCCACCCCTCAGATACTGAAGGTATGCAACTCCCTCATCAGTAAAAACAAGCAGCGTATGTCCAAGGATCTTGTCCCGGTTCTTCAGGACGGCGTACCCGTTGTGTGCCATCTTGCTGAGAATGCGGAGGGGGAAGCCAAATGGATAGTCAAAAACATTGAAACCCTGCATCAGATGGGGGTTGATTACAAGGATATGACCTGCCTCTACAGGGCTCACTATGTGACCAGGACTCTGGAGGAGGTTTTTCTCAAATCTCAGATTCCTTACACCATTTACTCCGGCGTCCAGTTTTTCGGCCGCATGGAGATAAAGGACGCCCTGTGTTATCTCAGGATGATCGTTTTCAAGGACGACCTTTCCTTCAGACGCATCGCCAATGTTCCAAAGCGTAACCTTGGAGTTCGCCGCATGAAATTCCTGGAGGATTATACAAAGGAGCACGGATGCAGTCTGTATGAAGCACTTGTAAAGAATATTGAGGATGAGATATTTAAGGGAACTGAGGCCGCACGGTTTATAGCCATGATCGAGAAATATGCGGCCACTTATGAAGATAAAACCATCTCAGAAGTTCTCGGGTCCATCCTGAATGAATCCGGCTATGAGCGAATGCTCCGGACCGAAGGATCTCAGGAGAGGCTTGATAATCTTGCAGAGCTGAAGCAGTCCGTATTTGAATTTGAAACCAGCGCAGGAGAGGAGACCAACCTCGAAGGCTATCTCAAAAATGTTGCCATGTTCTCTAATATGGATAAAACCGATGCCACAGACAGAGTTAAGCTTATGACTGTACACACTGCCAAGGGTCTTGAATTTCCTTATGTTTTTCTGTGCAGTCTGTCGGAAGGCATTTTCCCTTCCAAAAAGACCAATACTCTGGAAGGAATGGAAGAAGAGCGGCGACTTGCATTTGTCGCCATGTCCCGTGCGGAAAAGGGGCTTTATCTTTCAGAGGCTGCAGGAAAAAACTTTGACGGATCTCCCCGGTACCCCTCAAGATTTATCCTTGATATAGATCCGGATCTTCTCAGCTTTACAGAAGCCCCCAAGGCAGGGCTTATATCCGAAACCCAAAGCTACATTAACCTGGTAAACTCCCGTTTAAGGAAACCTGACGATTCCGAGCTTTTCGGTATCGGCGACAGGATAGCCCACAAAGCCTTCGGTCTCGGCACTATAAAAGATGTGAATATGGATAAAAATGCCTACACTATCCAATTTGACGATATGCCCACAGAAAGACAGATATCCTTCCGGGTGAAGCTGCAGAAATGCAAATGACAAGAATTGAGATGCCATATAGTCCGAAATCAGACTATATGCAGATTCCAATGTTTATGCTACAATCCCGTAATGTGCTTGCCAATGCGGTAGGCGGTTAACCCCTCCGGAAAGGAGGGTACTATGGTTACTTATTCTGATTTATTCCAATTTGGGATTTTGATAGTAGCAATCATCAGTCTTGTTTATAAGATTGTAAAAAAATAACCGCCCCAGCCAGCAACTGAACGGTTATTTTTTCTTAACTATTTAGTGAAGGGCTAACCGTCTATCGGCAAGCACCTTCTTTACAAGCCAATAATAACATTATGATTATATTACGTCAAACAAAAATTTATGGTTGACAGACCTAAACCTATTTGATACTATAACCGAGCAATAATTTTTGCGCCGGTATAGCTCAGTTGGTAGAGCAACTGATTTGTAATCAGTAGGTCTTCGGTTCGAGTCCGAATCCCGGCTTCAACCCTTGGGAGCCCTGAGAGAAATCTCAGGGTTTTTCTGTTTCCATCAGTTTATTTCCCCAGTATTTTCTTCACAAACCCCATATCCGGATTCTCCGGATCAATGCAGTAAATATCTATGCGGCTCGGATCACTTGATCTGTTCTCAAAAGCCGGGAACAAAAAGCCCAATTCCGGTTTTTCGGCATTGTAGTCCTTATCAACTCTTGCGACAGCGCAGATAATAAACTGAAAAACTTCCTCTGATTCACCCTGCTCCTCATTGTCTGAGCCCTTCCTCGGCACATCATAAAGTCCGTGATAGATAAATATCCCATACTCCTGTGGAATATGGATAGCTTCGGCCAGCTGCTCACAGAGGGTCTGCACCAAAAGATCATCCTTCAGACCATACTGTGACAATGCCATAACCAGCTTATGGATGCTATCATAAGCCATATCCCCTTTGGGAAACTCATAGCTTCTTAACTGTTTATTTGTTTTCGAAAATGGAATGGTCTTGGCAAGCTCCAGGTTCACATTTTTATCGTGTGTCCCCATGTTCCGGAAGTTGGCATTAAAAGTGTTATCGATATATCCCTCCGGATCCATATAAGCACCGGCCACTCTGTAAAAGCAATTTCTGCTAAGGGTCATTCTTCTGGTAAGTTCCAGCATGTCTTCTCTGTTTATCATATATTTCTCCATTGAAATTCTTCCAGCGAGAACCGTCCACGCTGATATTGGGCAAAGTACTCTTTTGCACGTACCGTTAATTTGTTATACTTTTATATGAACGTAACATTTTTCAGACTATCATATAAGGATAAAACCATGTTAAAAATCTCAACACAGTTCACAAGAGATCAGAAGGCCAATGCCTGCATCTCTGAATTCATAAACAACCGCATCATGTCTCTTCTTATAAACTATATGGAAGCAGCAGCCGGAAAGAGCTATCTCAAGGTAAATTCCGGTGATACGGAGTTTCAGGAAAATATAAAATACTATTTTCCCGACCACTACTCAAAGCTTGATGCCGCCACTGCATACATATCTCTTCTTAAGGGCGTTAAATCAAAGGAAGAGTTCATTCCCAATATTTACGAAGAGTATGCATTGCACGCAGTAATACAAAGCCATATCCATTCCTGCGAGGACAGTGGAAAGAGTCCCGCAAAAAACATGCCCTCGGAAGACCGTAAATATGTTATATCTATCCTTAAGGCGGAATATCTCGAGGATGGTGAGAAGGATGAACAGGATCCGGAATACCGCATGACCATTTTTGAAGATATGTATGATTACGATGAATTTGTGACCTACAACCTGGATTATGGGATGCTGGATCACATGACAGCCGAAGAAATCACCGCTGCCAGAGATTCAAAGCAATTTTGATATCCACTGCTTTACCGAAGATGATGACTCAACTTTCAGACCGCAGAGACTATGATGGAATCCCATCACTTAGCTTCGGATATAATCCATTATCTCCTGAAAATCAGTGATGTACCTGTAATTATCCTCAGTTTCCGGAATAAACAGGGTGGGAGCAGTCATAACCCGGTACTTTACAACCAGATCTATCCCGGATTTTTTGTCTGCCGGACACTCAGTGTATGTGATGCCCCTTGAATCCAGCTCTTTTTTTACCTGCTTACATTTGGGGCAGTTAAATGTTGTTAATAATTTAAGTTCTTTATTCATGCGGATATTGTAGCATGACATACTTTTAGCATCAATTATTGCTTATTTATTCACTTATAACAAATATACGGTGAAATCAACGGAGGATTTCCTATGGTGACCAATGTTATCGGCTTCTTATTATGTGGAATAATGCTTGTATTTGTAACATCTTTTGTGATCTTCGGCTTTGCACTTTTCAAAAACAAAGCAGAGCTTATAGATATTTCCAGAAGAACTATGATTTACAGCTTCGTTACATTTGCAGTGGCAACAGTGATACTGCAATTCGCATTCCGATAAAATCTTTTACAGAAATCCGCCGGGGACGGTTCTCGCGGTTAATAACCGTCCCCGGTGGAATTCCTGCACTTTTGCTGAAAAATTTTTGATGGAGGTCAGACTATGTTTGATGAAAACTACAGGCTTGGACTTGATACAGATTATATGATAAGAAAAGATCTGGTACGTTTTTTCGATATAGACGGTGTGCTGGCAATCTACGGATATGGTTCCGACGGCATAAATGTTTGCAGTGATGAAGAATTTGACACTTTTGTGGAAGAGCACGATATCTACGAGACTGCCGTGGGGGCTGAGATCATGAAGCAGTATATAAGTCGCTTCACAGATCCTCACCGTAATTATGTTATAAGCTTATCCGGCTCAGATACTCAGGACGCCCAAAAGGTAAAATTCATAAACAGGGTTTATCCCGGATTATTCCTTCCTGAAAATATCCTTTTCACCAGAGGTTCCGACAAATCCCCCATTGTGAAAGAGACTCTTGAAAAAAGATTCCGGGGCTTGGAAACTCCGCATCTCTTCATTGATGATGATATAAGAATCCTTGACAAGCTCCAGTGCGCCGGCATCACTGCCATGCACATATCGAGCCTTTTGCTTCTGGCCGATATAAAATCAATTTAGAATTGCTGCCTGGTTTCAACAGCTTCCGGATGGACCTGGGGGACGGGGTTAGTGG
>JAGAGL010000032.1:0-6770 GCA_017627595.1 Oribacterium sp.
GTATCAAGGTAGTTCATGATCGGCCCAAGCTTCTTCTTCCCGTAGGTAATAACCATGATATCGCTGTACTTAAGCTTCCTCGGAGTTTTGTCATCCCCTGTCCTGATCAGATACGCTTCATTATCAACAATCCTTTCAATGATCTTCGCTATCTGAACTGAATCGACCGCATCCGGATGCTCATTTTCCAGATTGCCAGTATATGCACTGTATGTATAAATCCCCTGAAACTCATCATCCTTTGCTTCGGGAACCGGTATCTCCTCAAACTTACTCTGATCCCGTGTCTCCTCCGGCAGCATCACTGTAAACATCCTGTTGAAATACTCACAGAGTGTGCTCGTTGATCGGAAGTTTCTCGAAAGGGATAAGATAGATCCACCATTCTGTTCAAAAAGCCCCTTTACCTTAAGGAAAGAAGTCACATCCGCACTTCGGAAACGGTAGATCGACTGTTTCGGGTCGCCCACGATAAAGAGAGAACCCGGTCTTGGTTCACATGCACTCCACTGGGGCACAGGATGTTCACTGGACAGATAGAAAAAGACCTCTGCCTGCAAAGGATTGGTATCCTGGAACTCATCAATCAAGAAATAGCTGTGTCGGTCATAGATATACCTTATGAGCTTTCCATCACCCTCTGCATCCCTTCGGAGCATATTCCGCAGATAATACAGATAATCGAAGAAAGTCATGTTGCCCTTATCGCGCATGGCACTCTCAAGTACAGGCATACAAGCCTCCAAAAATGCCATGGAAGCAGAATACTGAAGGTTTTGCAACTTACTTAAGAGTCCGCTTTCTCCACATGCAGAACACTCAAGCCATTTTCCCTGCTTTCCCCCGGGTTCAAATACACCGGCCAGTTCAAATTCATGATGGTTTAATGCTTCCGGTATGGTGCGCAGATCCTTTAGGGATTTAAGCGCATATACAACATTAGAAAAGTTATTGCTCCATTTCCTTCTCAGGTTCTTATATATATCTTCGATCTTCTCCCATGCGGCAAGATTCTTCTGTTCGCTGGGATACTTAAGCTCAGGATGCTCCGACAGACATTTCACAGCCTTCACAAGCTCCTCACGCTCGGATACAAATGTCTTGTCTATATCTACCGCAGACGGCTTTGTATAGTTGAAATGAACATTACGGTTGTTCATAAATACTGACTCACCCTGCACAAATACATCCTCGGCATTCCTGTATAATGCACGGAAGGTATTTGCCAGATCCGCAAGGTCACTTCCATACTCTCCGGCGCAGATCTTCACGTACTGCTGCTTATAAAAAGTCTCCGCATCCTGATCGGAAACGATACTCGCATCAGATGGAATACGTGCCTCTGACGGGTGCTCTGACAACACCATGCTACAGAAGGAGTCTATGGTCCCCATAAAGCACAGGTCTATATTCTTAAGTGCTTCGGCACATCGCTCCTTTGTCTCATCAGTTGGCTTCGGTAGCTGCCCCGCATAGCCCTTATCTTCCCATACGTAATCTGGATTGCTCCTCTCAATCAGCAGTTTCTGGAATCTGTCATAGAACTCACCTGCTGCCGCCTTTGTGAAGGTAATGGCGCAGATTTTCCCTATCGGTATGCCTGCTTCAACCATTGCTACCATACGGCTTACGAGCATGGTAGTCTTACCGGAGCCGGCACCTGCTTCCACGAAAAAATTGGTATTTATCTCCGATACAATCCTGTTACGAGACTGTGTATCTCGCTCTAAGCTTGTCATCTCACTCATCCGTAAGCCCTCCTATCTCTACGCCCTTTCCGCAGATCAGGCCATACTTGCAATACTTACAGGGATCAGGATCGTTCTTTTCCCTATTCTCTTCATAAGCATTATCCGGTATCGGGAAATCAGCACTGATCAGACGATTCTTGAAATCAGCGAGTTTCTCCTTAAGGGCATTCTTCATCTCCTGATCATATTTGCAGGATACCGTTTCTCCCAGTCTGATATACCTGTACTCACCTCCGGATATCTTAAATCCCTTCTGTTCCATCAGATATGCATAGATCACTATCTGCAGGCAGGTATCAATATCATCCTGTACATGACCAATGGTTCTTGCACTCTTAAAGTCCACCACAAGATACGTGCCGTTATCCAACTTCTCCACTCTGTCTGGGAAACCGTGGATCTTTACTCCGCTCTCATGAGTACAATGGATATTCTCTTCTTCGAGTACAACCTCTCTGTGAGGATCCATATTATAAGCAATCTCCATCATATCCAGGAACTGCTCTTTTTCTGCCTCTGCATTCTGGGCAACAAGCGGCGGATGCTGTGCGATAAATCTGTCAAAATACTCTCCGGAAAGCTTCAGGAACTCTTCAAGGCTCATATCCGAATTACCAAGCTCTTCCATAAGGGAGTGTGCCATAGTACCGCTCTCATTTGCTGCGATAACCTCAAAAGGCTTATCGTCATCCGGCTCTGGGATCCCGAGAATATATCCGAGCATAAAGGATCTCGGACAACCAAAGAAGGAATCCAAAGCAGATGGCGAATATTCCCTATCCAGATTCCAATTTACACTTATAGCTTCCCTTACATCTCCTGTCGGATGTGGAAGGACTTCCTTTCCTTCGTTATATGCTGCTCCTACTTCGCGGGTAACAGATATAGCCGGTTCAAAGTAATCTACCTTCGTAATATGCTCTTCCAGTTCCTTGGAAGTAGCATTTTGACCACTTTCCTCACGGTAAAGCTCGAATACAAGCGATGAAGCATTATCACGCTTAAGCTCCGATACATTAAGCCCCGCAAATGACACATTGATATCTGAACCAAGTTCGGATGCCAGACGTGCCAACGTAAGCAGGCTGTCACGTTTCCTGCCTACTCTGCCTTCGGATGTCATATATTCTGCGCCTTCTCCAAAAAGCTTCAGATCGGCATCGAGCAACAGATAATTCTCTCTCGGAGATCCCGGATATTTGGAAGCAGACAGTCCTGCGATATACAGATTCTCTCTTACCGCGGAAAGCGCACCGTCTATCCCTGTCACATAAAGCTTGCCTTCTTCACTCCTGCTATTTGCAACGCCCATCTTAAGTACATTTAAGATCATATCCTCCGTAGCCTGCTCCACGCCGGCCATACGGATCACTTTCAATTCATCATAAATTGCACCTGCTGCCGCTATATCGAGCATCATAAGCAGCCTCTGCGCATTCGTATCGGTTCCCCTGCGTATATAGGCATACTTAGAAATAAAATCCTCCGCGGGCATGGATAATTCTTTTGCCAGGATCTCCAGATAAGGAATACAGAGCTTCTTACGGTTAAAGTTCTTATATGCCTTTTCGTCCTTCGGATCTACCAGAGTTTCCTCTTCCGCTATAGCCTTCTTGAAATCGGCAATCCGTTTGTCATTCGTTGTCTTGTCATTCGTAAGCCTTAGACCGCCCAGAACATCCGCATAGGTTCCCCAGCTAAAATTCTCGTCTGGCTCAGGATATAGATCATAAAGCTTTGACCTGTCAAAGGCTTTGCTGGATATCATGGCATTTATAGCCGAAGCTCCATAGAAGCCACCGGTCATCCAGTGATAATATAAAACAAGTAATCTTGCAGGATTGGAATTGATGATTGGAATGCCACATCCGAATGTGATGGGCATATCATATAAAAGAGCATAATCAAAGAACAGCTGACCATACGTACCAGGATCGGTCACGGCAACCGTACATTTATCCAGATTCTTTCCGGAATAGATATCCGTCAATATGGTCTCTACCTCATTAGGCGCACCATAACAGTTTTTGAAACTTTTTACCTTAAAATGCGTATCCTTAAGATTAAACAACTCTATCAGAGAAAACTCCTGTACTTTTCCATCAGATAGCTTATCTATCAGAGCCTTTTCCAGTGGATTTAAAGGATATTCCTTAAGCACGCTGAAATCTGCATCTATAGGCTGACACTCCGAAGCAGCCCTTCTCATAAGAGTTACGGAATCAATCAGCTTCCTGTCTTTTAGGATACCAAGATATTTC
Source organism: Oribacterium sp. (assembly GCA_017627595.1). GTDB lineage: Bacteria > Bacillota > Clostridia > Lachnospirales > Lachnospiraceae > Oribacterium. The sequence goes on from JAGAGL010000032.1 coordinate 4,013, forward strand.
TTATATACAGATATGAGTGCTTTATTCTTATCTTCAAAGATACCCTTTCCAAGAATAGCCTCAATCTGTCCCGTCTCGTCAACATCAGCTACAAGCGTCCTCATGCGCCTGACAGAAGCCGCTATCTCCTGTATATCTGAGTAAGTGGTCTTGCCGAAATACTCCTCACCCTTTACAGCATCTGATATAATAGCTGTCTCCTCACGGCTACTGACAAAATCTTCTTTAATTGCTACGCCTGATCTCATCATAGCAATGCGTGCAAGCTCACCTGCGGAAACGATGCGCAGGTTAAAGCAATTCACGCCGTGCATTGCCAGGCTCTTCGTCAGTTCTCCCCCATTAGCCCCCGGTGCTAAAATAATCTTCTCTCTCATAAGTTCACCCCTAATCAACCCACTTGGCTGTGGGCGATATATTCTCTGTATATCTGCAATCCGGATAGCTCATGCATCCCCAGAACTCTCCGTATTTACCATTCCTCTTTCTTAATACATTTCCGCACTTCGGACACTTCTTTACTTTCCTTGCAGCCTCAGACGGATTCTCTATCTCCTTCTTCAGGTGCTCAAATACCTGCTGATTCATTTTGCAATCGGCTAATGCCCTGTGTGCACCGACGGTGCTTATCCCATAGTGTCCTGCAAGATCCGATAAGGTATGATGCTCCATCTCCGGAAGATAAAGCCTTGCAAGCATGAGCGTATCTATGTAATCATTTCCGACCAGCTTCCCATAATAGTTCTGAGAACTCTTCTGGATGAATTTCATATCAAACGTATGAATGTTATGACCGACAAGGACTGCATCACCGGCAAATTCAAGGAACTCCTCAAGCACCTTGTCAAAGCTTGGACTGTCTGCCACCATATCATCGGTAATGCCATTTACTTCGCTCGCATAATAAGGGATCGGCATACCGGGATTTACAAGCGAAGAGAATTCATCAACGATCTCTCCTCCCTTAACCTTTACTGCTGATATTTCTACGACCTCATCCTTTTCCCAGGATATCCCGGTTGTCTCCAAATCAAAGAGTACATAATCCGGTACATATTCAAGTAATTTCTTTCCAGCCTTTTTCGATAGCATATCTATTCCTTTAAACCACAATCCTCAAATTCCCGGCAACTTCGGATAGGAGCTTTAAAAACTTCTTCCAGTTCGCGGGATACTCGTTGTCTCCCGACTTGGTATATTTCTTATAATCAGAGTCTTCATATGTTACAGTCCAGGATTCACCGTCCAACACCATAACATCGACCGGCTCATAGTGCTCCTTCCAGGCCTTGACTCCAAGGGCATCAAGCCTTTTGGAAAACTCCTCCACAGTCATAGGGCTGACTGCATCATCAGTATTATCATCTGCCAGCATGACATCCTTGGCATAATGCAGCTCTCCATCCTGCACCCATACCTTCATATTCGCAAATCCACGATAAGCCATTGATTCAAATTTAATGCTTTCAAACATACCGACACCTCCTCTTCAACGACCTCTTACCAGTCTGTACCATGATGGTAGCATCTGATATGTCCTATAAAAATGGCTCAATCTGTATGCATCACTTTACTATTTTGAATTTGCTCCGCTTTTCTTCTTTTTCAATATTCCTAATCATTCGCTCCATCATAGGATCTGCCGGTCTACTGGCTGCAATCTCAAAGTCACGTTCAAACTGCTCCTTGACTTCCTTGTACATTGCCTCTGTCACCTGCATCACACCACAAACCTGATGTCTCCAACCCGATCCCGGATAATCAAGCTTTGCGAACATATTCTCCCAGGCTTCCCTTCCCTTCTTTGCACTTGCCTCTGACTTGTATGGCTCAAAAGCTTCATATCCAAGAAACGACTTCTTTACTCCTCCGTAATACACCGAAAGGGTGCCGGTTTCATATGATTGATTATCCGCAGTTGCATACGCCCTTATAAGCACAACATAGCCATAGACCTTCTTTTCTTCTGCTACAGTTCTCATTTATTCTTCTCCCACAATATGAAATTCTTTCGTCACAGGATCAAACTCAGCAACCCTTGTGCTACCTATGAGATGCTTGTTCATCCGATAATAGTATTCAGCAAGGGTTTCATCCCTCTTCTCATGTGTTGCATGTAGCATTACAATATACTTCTCATACCTTTCCGGAAGAAATGACAGATAGAAAGCAGCCTCGTTTGTAAATCCTATCTTCGCGCTTGGAACATTTCCGGTCACAGTCCATGTATAGCATTTGCACTCTATAGCTATGGAATTATCACCAGATACAATATCAAACTTATGGTCCTTAGCAGGATCTCCTATAGGAATCTTCTTCTCCACCACAAATTCTTTTTTGTATTTATCTCTAAACCATTCCGCAACACAATTTTGAAAATTCGCGCCCACTTTAGGATTCTCAGAATTAGAATTCATCCTTTATCCTTTCACTTTCCACTCTGTTCCTTATAAAAGGGACTTAGGTTTATAAACAGTTCTTTTAACTTGTCCGGGTCATCACAGTTTTTGAACAGGTATTCCAACAATTCTTCCTGTCTTGCCTGCCCAAGTGTTAATCGGTACATGGAAAGAATCTTGATAAGCCTCTCATATGCAAGACCATCTCGGCTGTACGGGTACATCGGTACAATCCGCTCGATCTTGACCATATCCTCAGTCTCACGAAGTCCCCAGTAAGGTATCAGGTCAGAAGAGCCTTCTATCTTCTCCTTTCTGGAGGCTTCATCAAACATTTCATCCCAGATGTCCTTATGGAA
>JAGAGL010000004.1:0-6419 GCA_017627595.1 Oribacterium sp.
GGAACTTCAGAAGAAGTGTTCGAAGGAGTAGTGTTGTGATAGATAAGATTATTGAGATTGCAAAAGAAGCCGGACAGATCATGGTGACGGCAGTCAGACCGAAAGTCATGGAAAAATCCGGACACGCAAATTTCTGCACGGAAACAGACGAAAAGATACAGGCATTTCTGATCGAACGACTGTCAAAAGAATTTCCGGAATCCTCGTTTCTCGGAGAGGAGGACGGGCAGGATGTTTTTACCGCCAAGATGAAGGAAGGGCTTTGCTTTGTGATCGATCCGATCGACGGCACATCCAATTTCATTTATGCCTACCGGCCATCGGTAGTATCAATAGCACTTCTGAAAGACGGACACCCCTTTATGGCAGTTGTCTATAATCCCTACGATGAGATGATGTTTTCAGCGATCCGGGGACAGGGAACCTTTATGAATGGTGAGAAAATCATGTCTTCCGAGGCACCGTTATCCGATGCATTGTCGGTATTCGGGACAGCACCGTACTATATGGAATTGCAGGAAAAGACATTTGATATTGCGAAGAAACTGTTGCCGCTCTGTGTGGATCTGCGCCGTTCGGGCACCGCGGCATGGGATATGTGCTGTGTTGCGCTGGGAAGATGCAGTCTGTATTTTGAACTGAAAATACAGCTGTGGGATTATGCGGCAGCGGCACTGATCGCAGAAGAAGCAGGATGTACGGTTACAGATATTCACGGAACACCGCTGTCTTATCGTGGAGCGACATCGGTTCTTTGCCGGGCAAGAGGAGTGAAAGAGATCCCGGAGTGCTTTTCTTGATAAAGGTGAAATAACAGTTAATGAAACGGGAACAGCGCAAAAACCGGGGGACGTTGACTCCGGTTTTTGACTGTGTGATTATTCCTAAAAGAAAAACCCCGAAACACCGTATTTTGATATGCTCCCCATATGGTAGACATTGGAAATATCCAAAACTATCATATGGAGGAGCATATTTATGTCCAAAAGAAAGAAACGTAAGCACAGTAAAGAATTCAAACTGGAATTGATCAGACAACATGAAGAGGATGGTATTTCCTATTACAAGCTGGAAAAAGATAATGATCTGGCGTTCGGAACCATACGACACTGGCATACCTCTTATAAATCTTATGGGGAAGATGGTCTTGTAAGATGCAACAGCATGTTATGCAGATATTCTGCAGAATTCAAAAAAAAGGTAGTTGCTGAGTACCTGGAAGGAGGAATCTCCACATTGGATCTGGCCATGAAGCATGGAATCCATGCCGAAAGCACTGTCGCCAAGTGGATTAAGTTGTATAATAGCCATGAAGAATTAACGGATTCCAGACCGGAAGGAGGAATGCTTCTCATGACTAATGATATCAAACCAAGGAAAACTACCCGGGAAGAACGCATCAAGATCGTAGAACATTGTATTGCCCATTCGAACAAAAGGAGGTGAAGTTCCATGATAAATAGTAACATCAATTGTGATATCTCTATAACCATATACTGCATAATTATTGTACGTATTACGACCTTTAGGGCTAGTATATCTTTTTTCACACATAAAACTAACATCCCTAACCGGTTTTAATTTCGACTCTTGAAGTGTTGTCCAGCATTGCAGAACAGGAGCGATTGACAATCCGGAAAAGACAACGTGAGGGTATCGATGCGGCGAGGAAAAAAGGTAAGCACTTGGGTAGACCGATAACGGAAATGCCGGCAGGATTTGGCGAGATGTATCGAGAATGGAAGGCAGGCCGGATCACAGCACGATGGGCGATGAAGCAACTGGGTTTGAAGAGCAGCACGTTCTATAGGTTGGTGCGGAAGTACGAGAAAGGATAAGAAGGTGTCCCGAAAGGTGGCTGAGTTTTGGCGAATAGGTCAAAACGGGTAGTGCCATCTTTTGGGACATATTTCGATATGCTTACAACGGTGTGCCGGAAGGTAGGCTTTTTGAGATGATATTCGACGCTCGTTCGATATTTTTTTTGATACTGGAGTCTACATATATTATGTTATAATGAATATTATATTACAGTAGAACTGACCAAGTAACTTGGCGGGGGAGTTAATATGTGACTAAAGTCATATTGAGAATATATCTTTCTTCACTGTAAAAATAAATACATAGATTATATAATGAACGTGTCGAACGGAGATACTTACAATGAATAGACTCAAAAAGGTTGGCGCAGTTGTTATTATTATAATTTTAAATATTTTGATGTTTGGCATAATCCCACTGAATGTATTGCTGATATGGAAGGATTTTCCGCAGTGGATCATGATACCTGCTTCTGTGGCGGATATAGCGGTTGCTTTTCTTATAGCTAAGAAGGCATTTACTGGGAAAATATCAAAGATAATTACAGTGATCATCACGAGTGTTTTTGCGGTTATGTGTGTACTTCTTGCATATGCCTGCCCATATTGGAATAGTGATGGCTTCAAGTCTGACAGACCAATACATTATTATGAGAATTCGGAACTCACAAAGAAAGAGGCGCTGGATGATCTTGATGAGGTTATGGATTGCCTGAGAAAGTATCATATATCTTTTGCAGATGGACTGACACCTGAGGTTCAGGCAAAGTATGAGGAGGTCAGGGCTGCTCTTGAGTCAAAGGATACGATCAAAAGGATAGAATTTGTGCGTGGCATCCGAAGTATCCTTCATGAGATAAACGACGGACATACATCATTTAACACGTGGGACTCTATGTTGCTGTCGGATGGTCCTGAGATGAATGGCAAAGGCTATAGCATATATTCTGTAAATGGAATGACAGAAGACAGGATGAAGGAACTCATAGAGCCTTACTATTCCTATGAAACACCGCGTCATATCAGTGTAGATATGGAAAAACTGTTTGATCTGGATCTATGCGGAGTTGAGGCACCTTATGAGGTTATTTGGAAAAACGAGAATGGAGATGAGAAATCCCGCACTTATAACCGCGAGGACTTTATAACTGCTGCTGAATACTATGCTCTTGAGGATAAGTACCTGCCATCAGATAATAATAATGATTATGTTTATTATGATATAGACGGAGAAAAGAGTCTGGCTGTATTTACGTTAAAACATTGCTGGATAAATGATCACTACAGGGATGTGCTTCGTGAAATGTTTACTGAAATTAAAGAGAAAAACATCGAGAATCTTGCAATTGATCTAAGAGGTAATGGGGGCGGAGATACTTATGTGGTAAATGAACTGTTTAAGTATCTGCCGATAGACATATATTACCAGGGAGACAATTTCAGGAAGATACGGTGGAATTATCTGACCTTTGATCAGGGTGGAAAAAACAAAAATAAGAGAAATACAGAGCTTGAGTTTGATGGAAAACTGTATGTGCTTACCGATGAGGCTTCACTTTCGTCAGCTATGCTTTTTACTGAGATGATAGCAGACAATGGTCTCGGGAAGGTGATAGGAGAGTCACCTGCAGTACCCTGCAATCACTGCGGCGAAATCACACAGTTCTATTTCGATGACATCGGAATGTGGCTTTCCGTTTCGACAAGTTACTTCACCCGGATAGATCCGTCGAAAGGCGATTACATCGAACCTGACTATCCTTGCGAAGGGAAGGATGCAATAAAAACGTTATATGATATTGTTATTGTCAACTAATGCCCCGGTTGTTGATTGATTATTCCGGGCTCCCGGCGCACCTCGGCCGCAGTTGAGAGCAGCTTGACCGCGCTTCAGAGCATTTGGGACAATCCTCACTTCAGAGCAGTTAAACCGCAGTTCAGCGCATAGCAATAGAAACAGTCATTTCGTTTCTTTAATCCTTCGTTAGAATAACTAAAGGAGCAAAGCTCCAAATCTAACGAAGGGAGGCCAAAAGTATGGCCAGAAAAATTGATGTGAAGCTGATCATGCAGCTTCGGGATGCAAAGCTTTCTATAAGCTCTATTGCAACCACAAGACACATGTCAAGGAACTCTGTCAGCGATGTATTCAACATTGCCGAAGAGAGAGGCATCCGCTATAGCGATATATGCTCACTTGACGACGCTGAGGTTTACCGCCTCTTTTATCCGGAGAAGTATGCCAACGAATCCATGTACGGTGATCCTGATTATGAACACGTGCACAAGGAACTTAAGAAAGTTGGCGTGACTCTCAAACTTCTCCACGAGGAGTACGTGGAGCGTTGCCAAAGGGATGGTGAGATCCCCATGGGCAAGACCAAGTTCAACGAGGGCTACAATGAGTACACCATCGCTAACAAGCTCACGAACCACATAGAGCATAAGCCTGGTGAAAAAGCTGAGGTGGACTGGTCCGGCAAAACCATGCACTACGTCGATACGTCCACGGGAGAGGTCATTACGGTTTATCTCTTTGTAGGAACGCTTCCATACAGCCAGTATTCCTACGTGGAACCCTGCCTGAACATGAAGATGGACACCTTCATACGCTGTCATATCCACATGTATGAATATTTCGGCGGTGTTCCGGTAAGAACCATTTGTGACAATCTCAAGACGGGCGTTGTTTCGCATCCCAAGGAGGGTGAGATCATTCTTACGGATGATTACGCCGCCTGCGGCTCACATTACATGACGGCAATTATGCCGGCAGGTGTCAGGAAACCAAAGCAGAAACCTTCTGTAGAAGGGACCGTTGGTAAGATTGCCACCGCCATCATAGCAAGGTGCAGAAATGATGTTTATTACTCACTTAGCGAGCTCAAGAAAGCTGTTTCCAACAACCTCTATAAGTTTAACCACGAACCCTTTCAAAAGCGTGAAGGAAGCCGTTACGAGGTTCTTCAGGAGGAGCTTGATTATCTTCATCCTCTTCCTGATATCCCCTACGAGATATCAGACTGGATTTATGGAAGGACTGTAAACCTTGACTTTCATGTAGTGTACAAGAAGAACCGCTATTCCTGCCCTTATCAGTACACCAAGAAGAAAGTGGATCTGAGGGTTACGGACAGCACCGTTGAGATCTACTACAAGGGTGATCGCATCACCACACATAAACGCTTTCCGGATTACATGCAGAACAAGTATTCCACTCATCCGGAGGATATGCCCCCGGCGTTCCGCAACATAACGGAGTGGGATGATGACAGAATCCGTAACTGGGCTGCATCCATAGGCAAGTCAACCAGAATGGTCATTGACAGATTGTTTGAGAGCGTGAGCATAAAAGAACAGGGCTATAATCCCTGTCTTGCCGTACTCCGCCTCAGCAGGACGTATACAGATGCCCGTCTGGAAACCGCCTGTGAGCTTGCAATCAGCAGAGGAATTAAACTGCCCCGTTACCATCACCTTAAAGCAATACTCTCTGCAAATCAAGACATTGTTTACAAAGAGCGTAAGAACTCGCCCTCGTCGCCTGATGATCCTTCCATGGGCTATCTTCGTGGAAGCGATTACTACAAGAAGGGAGGTGGGGCTGATGCTTAACGATGAAACCAAAAGAAAGCTCAGGCTGATGAATATCGGCGAGTTCATTGATGCCATCGAGTTACAGACGCATGATCCCGAGACATTGGCTCTCCCTTTTGATGAGCGGTTTCAAATGCTTACGGATACGGTATATCAGGACAAATACAACGATAAGGTCAAGCGCCTCATCAAGGGAGCTAAGCTCCGTCTTCCGAAAGCAGACATGCATGACATCCTTTATACGGATAAGCGCCCCTTAAAGCGTGGGATCATGGATGAGATAGCAAGCTGTAAGTTCGTAGAGAACTGTGGAAGCATCGTGTTTCAGGGATATACCAGCTCGGGTAAGACATTTCTGGGCTGTGCCGTAGGCAAGGAAGCGTGCCGACAGCAGTACCGCGTGCGTTACATACGGCTTCCAGAACTCCTGACGGAGTATGCGGATAAATCCGTGCTCCCTAGTGGCAAAACCAAGGTGCTGAACAAGTATGCGGCTTTCAAGGTGCTTATCCTGGATGAGTGGCTCATACAGGATCTATCTAAGGATGACATAGAATTCATATTTGAACTCTCGGAGCGGCGCTTTGACTCCACCTCAACAGTATTCTGTACCTTATACAGACAAGAGGACTGGGTCAAGCGTCTTGGAGGAGGGCTCTATGCTGAATCCATCGTCGAACGCTTTGCGCATAACAGCACATGGGTTGAAACCGGTGATGTAAATATGCGCCATATATTTTCACATGCCTGAAGGCATGCTCTGAACTGCGGACAGCAATGACTAAACTGAAATCACCATGCGCCGAACGCACTTCGGCGCATGCGCTGATCGCGCGGAATAATCAATCTTAGTCATCGGCCCGCCCTTTGTAGTGATCACCGCTTCATCACCATCTAATGTGATCATAAACTTTTGCTGATTGATTGCCGTCGGAGCCATCATTGCAGCTTTCACTCCATTTTTAAACCATACCGGCATTTCCGCCTCCGGAACGCTGCACA
>JAGAGL010000033.1:0-12338 GCA_017627595.1 Oribacterium sp.
AGGATTACATATGATTAAAAATGATACTTATGCATCGGCTTCTTCTGATGATAAATCAAATGTTGGAGCCGGAACTTTTGATCATGAGTTTTTGAGGAAATTGAGTTTTCGTAAAGGAGATGTGACTATGTATGAAAACAGCATTAAAACCGATGGCAATGAGCTTAACCTAAAATCAGAGATGAATACAAAGGCGATGTACAGGCTTTCCTACGGCCTTTTTGTATGTACGGTCAAAGATGGCAAAAAGACCAATGGCTGTATCATCAATACTGCGATTCAGGTGGCATCTTCGCCTAACCGGATTTCAATTGCGGTAAACAAGGCAAATTACACCCATGATATGCTGAAAGAAACAGGTCGCTGCAATGTTTCTGTCATAAGTACAGAAGCGGAGTTCGAGCTTTTCAAGCACTTCGGTTTTCAATCCGGAAGAGACGTTGATAAGTTTGACGAGAGCTTCAATGCGAAGGATTACAGGATTGCAGAAAATGATATCCCATATATAACAAAGGGAACCAATGCTTACTTCTCATTGGAAGTGAAAGAATCCGTGGATCTGGGCTCCCATACCTTGTTTATATGTGAACCGGTCATGATGGAGGTGCTGTCGGATGCTGCTTCCTGCACCTATGAGTATTATCAGAAGAACATCAAACCAAAGCCCCAGCCTGTTGGAAAAACAGCGGCAGGGAAAACTGTTTGGAGATGTACCATATGCGGATACGAATGGGAGGGTGAAGAACTGCCGGATGATTTTATTTGCCCGATATGCAAGCATCCTAAAGCGGATTTTGAAAAGATAACCGGATGATATCTATGACTGGGTCTTGGAGAATATCGACGAGGCGACTAAAGGGGGATAGCCTCTATGAAAACATTGTCACAGGAAAAGCTCGCAGAGCTTGTAAGATCAAAACGTAAAGAGAAGAAGCTGACTCAGCGGTAGTTTGCCGATGAGACGGGCATAAATCGTATCATCCTCTGTGACATTGGTGCCGCAGCCAAAATGAGGAAAGACACAATTGGCCACATTGACTTTACGGTATTTACGGTATATACTATAAAGTAAAAGGAGGTATTGTCTATGGCAGTCAAAGCGATTAATTTCAAAATGGATGAGATTGATATAAATGAGATGAAACAGGTAGCTTCTGTTTATCATATGACAGTAACAGATGTGATAAAGGAGGCAGTACGGGAATATGTCGGCAAAATGAAGCAGGATCCGTTCTATAAATTAACTGCCAATGTACAGGAAGCGGACATAGAGGAAAGCACAGAGATCCTTGATGAAATAGAGAGCCTGTCGGACGATGACCTTTCCATCTCTTCTGTTGAACAGGTAAGGGTGTAGGGGGATTTATGGCTAAGAACAGCAGTTTTACATATGAGATTCAATATACAAAAGCCGCCGATAAATTCTTCAAAACACATGAAGCCGTAAGGACGGAGTATAAGGAAGCCCTTAAGGAACTCCTTGCCGGAGAACATCCTGAGAAAGTTGATGTAAAAAGGATCAAAGGCAAGAAAAATGATTATTACAGGATAAGGCTCGGTGCTTGCCGGGTCATTTATACTGTTATAAACGGAAAAGTTGTGGTTATCAAAACGATTCTTGCCGGGGCAAGGGGAGATGTTTACAAGAAGATGGATGGCTTAAAATAGTCCATAACTGCAATTAAATAGCACCTGTAAATTAAAGACGCCTCTTTCAGTCAATTGATGCTGAAAGGGGCGTTAATCTTTTGCTTGCGGGAAACTGACGATGCATGTCCGGAATTCTGTGAGGGGCAGAGGGAGCAAGCCCCATGGTCCACCGGCTGAACTGTTACTCATCTACATCTTTACAATATGGTAATATATTTGCTCGAGATATAGATACAGTCTATAAATGACTATAAAATAAAAGAATTATGTATAGCTGCCTTTTTCAGGCTATTATCGTTATATCAAAAAACAGAGAGACATTACTCAGAAACATGATGAGATGATATTGCAAATGTCTAATAACGGAGCCGATTAGATCTGGAGTTGTATGTCAGAGATAAACGGCAAAAACATGCGTTTATAGTAGGAGGTTACAGTTATGAGCAAGTACAGATTTGAGACACTTCAGTTACACGTAGGACAGGAGCAGCCGGATCCGGCTACAGATTCAAGAGCGGTACCTATTTACCAGACAACATCCTATGTGTTCAGAAACAGCCAGCATGCGGCAGACAGATTCGGACTTGCGGATGCCGGTAATATCTACGGCAGACTCACAAACTCCACTCAGGATGTATTTGAAAAGAGGATAGCTGCTCTTGAGGGCGGAAGTGCAGCTCTTGCAGTGGCATCCGGTGCAGCAGCTATCAACTACACAATTCAGGCGCTCGCCGCAAACGGTGGACATATCGTAGCGCAGAAGACTATCTACGGTGGAAGCTATAACCTCCTGGAGCATACATTACCACAGTACGGAATCACTACTACTTTTGTTAATGCTCATGACTTAAACGAAGTGGAGAATGCGATAGTTGACAACACCAGAGCCATCTATCTGGAGACTCTCGGCAATCCAAACAGTGACATTCCGGATATCGATGCCATTGCGGAAATTGCTCATAAGCACGGGCTTCCGCTTGTTATAGACAACACTTTCGGAACGCCGTATCTCATCAGACCGATAGAGCATGGAGCTGACATAGTTGTTCACTCCGCCACAAAGTTTATAGGTGGTCACGGAACGACTCTTGGCGGAATCATCGTAGAGTCCGGGAAGTTTAACTGGAAGGCAAGCGGAAAATACCCGAACATCGCTGCTCCAAACCCAAGCTATCATGGAGTATCTTTCTATGATGCAGTTGGACCGGCAGCATTTGTAACCTATGTGAGAGCCATCCTTTTGAGGGACACGGGCGCGACGATTTCTCCATTCAATGCTTTCCTCCTTCTGCAGGGAACAGAGACACTGTCTCTCAGACTCGACAGACACGCCGAGAACACCAGGAAGGTCATTGAGTTCCTGAGTAATCATCCAAAGGTTGCAAAGGTTAATCATCCGTCACTTCCTGACCATCCGGACCATGCACTTTATGAGAAGTATTTCCCTAACGGCGGAGCATCGATCTTTACCTTTGAGATAAAGGGTGGCAAAGAGGAAGCGTGGAAGTTCATCGATAACCTTGAGATCTTTTCACTTCTCGCCAATGTCGCCGACGTAAAGAGTCTGGTTATCCATCCTGCTACAACAACACATTCTCAGCTTTCTGACGCAGAACTTCAGGATCAGGGAATCACCCAGAGCACCATCAGACTCTCAATCGGAACCGAGCATATCGATGATATAATTGCAGACCTGGAAAAGGGATTTGCAGCAGTATAAATAAGACAAGAGCCTTGGACGACATGAATTCTGCATCATGTGGTCGGGGCTCTTTTTACATGTAAGATAATTTGTTTCCGGAAAACTGTTTGGAGATGTACCATATGCGGATACGAATGGGAGGGTGAAGAGCTGCCGGATGATTTTATTTGCCCGATATGCAAGCATCCTAAAGCGGATTTTGAAAAGATAATAGGATGATGAGCAGCATAACATTCACAGACGCGCAGCCATTTATGCTATCTCACATAATCAAAGCTTAAACAGTTTTATTGAGGATGCACCCTGTATCATCGATAAAAACCTATTGACTAAGTAGGAAATTATAACTATAATACCTACCATATAACTAGGTGAAAGGAATCGAGACCATGTCTAAATATATTTATATGGATAATGCTGCGACTACACGGGTCACTCAGGAAGTGTTTGACGCCATGAAGCCGTATTTTTGTGAGCAGTTTGGAAATCCATCGAGTGCTTATGAGTTTTCCGGAAAGATAGCAGAAAAAGTGGCTGAAGCCAGGAAAGCCATCGGAAAGGTCATAGGAGCAAAGGAAAATGAGATATTTTTTACCGGCGGAGGCAGTGAGTCGGATAACTGGGCCATAAAGGGTGTTGCTGATGCTCTCCGCGAAAAGGGCAATCACATTATCACCACTCAGATCGAGCATCACGCGGTTCTTCATACCTGCGAGTTTCTGGAGAAGAGGGGCTTCGAGATCACCTATCTTCCCGTTGATGATAAGGGTCTCGTTAATGTCGAAGACCTCAAGAAGGCCATCAGACCCACAACCATCCTCATTTCTGTGATGTTCGCAAACAATGAGATCGGTACAGTTGAGCCCATAAAGGAAATCGGAAGGATAGCCCATGAGCACGGCATCTATTTCCACACAGATGCGGTTCAGGCCTTCGGACATCTTCCCATAGATGTTAATGAGATGAACATTGACCTTATGTCAGCAAGCGGTCATAAGATTAACGGACCTAAGGGTATCGGTCTTCTTTATATAAGAAAAGGCATAAAGATCACAAACCTTATCCATGGCGGCGCACAGGAATCAGGTAAGCGTGCGGGTACCACCAATGCTGCCGGCATTATCGGATTTGCAAAAGCAACAGAGCTTGCCGTAAGAGATATGGAAGAGACCCGCGCTTATGAGAGCAGATTAAGGGATAAGCTGATCGCAGGAGTGACAGCAGAGATCCCATACACCCGCGTAAACGGAGATCTCACCAACAGACTGTCCAACAACGTGAATTTCTGCTTCAGATTCATCGAGGGCGAATCTCTCCTCATCATGCTTGACCAGAAGGGCATCTGTGCATCCTCCGGATCTGCATGTACCTCCGGAAGCCTGGATCCGTCTCATGTGCTTCTGGCCATCGGACTTCCGCATGAGATAGCACACGGTTCCCTGAGACTGACTTTATCAAAGGATACCACCGAGGAAGACATCGACTATGTTGTGGAAAGCTTAAAGGAGATAGTGGGAAGACTCAGAATGATGTCACCACTGTACGAGGATTTTGTTAAGAAGAATAAGGAGGCCGGCGTATGAGCCAGGTAACAGAATACAGTAAAAAGGTAATGGATCATTTTTCAAATCCGAGAAATGTGGGAGAGATAGAGGATGCAGCAGGTGTGGGCACAGTTGGTAATGCCAAGTGCGGAGACATCATGAGAATGTATCTCGATATCGACGAGAACCAGGTGGTTAGGGAGGCTAAGTTCAAGACCTTCGGCTGCGGTGCTGCTATAGCCACCAGCTCCATGGCTACAGAGCTTGTCAAGGGAAAGACTGTGCAGGAGGCTCTCGAGGTCACCAACAAGGCAGTTATGGAGGCCCTGGACGGACTTCCACCTGTGAAAGTACACTGTTCTCTTCTTGCCGAGCAGGCAATTCACGCTGCATTATGGGATTATGCCGAAAAAAATGATATAAAGATAGAGGGACTTAAACCGCCTGTCAATGACATCGACGAGACGGAGGAGTTCTACAAGATGCAGGGAGAATAAAGTGCCGGCATGGACTGACGCTTTATTGAATCTGTGCAGGGCGATGCCTGCGCCGGCGGCATTGGTTTAAAATAAAGCGTAAGTTTTGATATCGGAGGGCTTTTATGATTTCAACAAGAGGACGTTATGCGTTAAGGGTTATGGTGGACATAGCACTGACCCAGGGGGACGGTTATGTTCCCATGAAGGATGTGGCGGAGAGACAGGGGCTGTCCCTGAAATATCTGGAGCAGATCTTACCGCCCCTGACAAAAAACGGACTTATAGTGGGGCTGCAGGGCAAAGGCGGCGGATACCGTCTGACGAGAAAGCCTGAAGAATACAGGATCAGCGAGATTCTGGAGCTTACCGAAAAGGAGCTTGAGCCTGTAAGCTGCCTTACCAAAGGGGCGGCTGAATGTGAAAGAAGGTCAAGCTGCAGGACCATCGGATTCTGGGAGGGCTTGGACAAGGTCATAAAGGATTATCTTGAATCGAAGACACTTAGGGATCTAATGTAAAAAATGAACCACCGGAGACAGTTCCCGACTGTGAGGACTGTCTCCGGTGGTTTTTTGAAAAAATATTCTGATAAAAACTATCTATTTTGTACATTTATTTTAATATGGCAACAGATTCGGCGGGATAATGTTATTATAAATAACGTTATCCCGCCGACTTTCGTTGTTCAGGGTGATTACACGCATAAAAATGTAAAATATATTGCAAAACTTTTGACGATGTCTTATACTGACTTTACTTTTATAGAAAACTGCTTTTGTTATTATAAATAACATAAAAAGGAGAACGTACAGTATGAAGACATTATCACAGGAAAAGCTTGCGGAGCTTGTGAACTCCGGGCGCAAAGAGAAGAAAATGACACAGCAGCAGCTTGCGGACGCAACAGGCATTAATCGCGCCATGTTAAGCCATATTGAGTCCATGGAGTATGTACCCTCCATACAGCAGCTTGAAAAGATGGGGTCTGCCCTGGGCTTTGACCCTACGGAGGTTTTTCTGGATCAAGATGGTTCCATGAACTTAGAGGCGAGATCACCCATGAATATCGCAGTGGCGGGTACAGGCTATGTGGGGCTTTCCATTGCTACATTGCTGGCACAGCATAACCATGTTACTGCGGTAGATATCATCCCTGAGAAGGTAGAGCTTATCAATAACAGAAAATCCCCGATCCGGGATGAATATATAGAGAAGTATCTGGCGGAAAAGAAGCTTGATCTTACGGCGACTCTTGACGGAGAGGCAGCTTACAGGGATGCGGATTTTGTTATCATTGCGGCGCCTACAAACTATGATGCAAAGAAGAATTACTTTGATACAAGCGCTGTTGAAGCGGTGATCGAACTGGTGCTCAAGGTGAATCCCGATGCCATCATGGTCATCAAATCCACCATTCCGGTTGGCTACACCGAGTCGGTAAGAAAAAAATATAACACCGAAAACATTATCTTCAGCCCGGAATTCCTTCGTGAGTCAAAAGCTCTTTATGACAATCTGTATCCTTCCAGGATCATCGTCGGAACTGATAAGGGTAATGAACGACTGGTTGAGGCAGCCCATACTTTTGCAGCACTTCTTCAGGAAGGTGCCATCAAGAAGGGCATAAGCACCCTTTTCATGGGTCTCACGGAAGCTGAGGCTGTAAAGCTTTTTGCCAATACTTATCTTGCGCTTCGTGTTTCCTATTTTAATGAGCTTGATACCTATGCGGAATCAAAGGGACTTAATACAAAGGACATCATCGATGGTGTAAGCCTGGATCCAAGGATCGGTACGCATTACAACAATCCTTCCTTTGGCTATGGCGGATATTGCCTGCCGAAGGATACAAAGCAGCTTCTTGCAAACTATAAGGATGTTCCGGAGAATCTGATCGAGGCCATAGTTGTGTCCAACAGAACCCGTAAGGACTTCATTGCCGACCGTGTGCTTGATATCGCGGGAGCCTATGGAAATTCCGAGGGATTTGACCCTGATAAGGAGCATGAGGTAGTTGTGGGGGTTTACCGCCTCACCATGAAATCCAATTCCGACAACTTCAGGCAGTCATCTATTCAGGGTATCATGAAGAGGATCAAGGCAAAGGGTGCAAAGGTAATAGTATTTGAGCCGACACTTCCGGATGGAACGACCTTTTTCGGCTCCGAGGTTGTAAATGATCTTTCGGAGTTTAAAAAGAGAAGCGGCGCCATCATTGCAAACAGATATAATGAGTGCCTTGATGACGTGAAGGATAAGGTCTATACAAGGGATCTTTTCGGAAGGGATTGACGGTGACAGATTATGAATAAGAAAAAGATAGATTTAAACAGAAAAACAATACTTATCACCGGGGCGGCCGGTTTTATAGGTTCAAATCTGGCCATCAGGGTTCTAAGGGATTTTGCTGATGTTACAGTAGTGGGCTTTGACTGTATAACAGATTATAATCCGGTTGAACTTAAGGAGTGGCGGCTTAAGGAGGTTGGGAAGGCTTCGGAGGAAACCGGAAACAAGTGGGTTTTTGTCAAGGCGGATCTTTCGGACAGCAAGGCGGTGTCAGATGTATTTACAGAATATAAACCCTCTGTTGTTGTCAACCTTGCGGCTCAGGCAGGCGTCAGGTATTCCATTGATCATCCGGATGCCTACATTAACAGTAATATCATCGGATTTTACAATATCCTGGAGGCCTGCCGTCATTCCTATGATGGCGGTGAGACCGGAGTTGAGCATCTGGTATATGCATCAAGCTCTTCCGTATATGGCGGAAACAAAAAGGTGCCTTTCAGTACGGATGACAAGGTGGATAACCCGGTTTCTCTGTATGCGGCTACAAAAAAGAGCAACGAGCTTCTGGCTCATTCTTATAGCAAGCTTTACAATATTCCTTCGACGGGGCTCAGGTTTTTTACGGTTTACGGTCCTGCGGGAAGAACGGATATGTTCTATTTCAGTGCCACTGACAAGCTTCGTGCCGGGAAGAATATAAAGATCTTTAACTTCGGTAACTGTAAACGTGATTTTACCTATATTGATGACATCGTTGAGGGAGTTCTGAGGGTAATGCAGGGAGCGCCTGAGAAGGCAGTTGGCGAGGATGGACTGCCTGTTCCGCCCTATGCGGTTTACAACATCGGAGGCGGCACTCCGGAGAATCTTCTTGATTATATCACCGTGCTTCAGGAGGAGCTGATCCGTGCGGGAGTCCTGCCGGCTGATTATGATTTTGAAGCCCACAAGGAGCTTGTGCCCATGCAGCCGGGGGATGTGCCTGTGACTTACGCAGACAGCGAAGCCCTGGAAAGAGACTTTGGCTTCAGGCCGGCCATTGGCATCAGGAAAGGGCTTAGGAAGTTCGCAGAGTGGTATAAAGAGTTTTATGGTTGAAGCTCCATATGATATACTGTACCTATATAAACACTTTGTTTTGTGTATATACAGAAAGGAGATTGCACCATGGCAGATAACAAATGGAGATGCAGAGCAGAGGACCTGAAGGGCACAGAGACTGAGAAGAACCTTCAGGCTGCTTTCGCCGGAGAATCGGAGGCAAGAAACAAGTATACCTTCTTCGCCTCAAAAGCAAAGAAGGAGGGCTTTGTCCAGATTTCCAATATTTTCGCAGAGACAGCAGCCAATGAGAAGGAGCATGCTGAGATCTGGTACAAGATATTGACCGGCATCGGAAGCACTGTTGACTGCCTTAAGGAAGCAGCAGACGGTGAAGGTTACGAGTGGAAAGAGATGTATCCTTCATTTGCAAAGAAGGCAAGAGAAGAGGGCTTCGACGAAATAGCTGAGCTCTTCGAGGGCGTTGCCGCCATTGAAAAGGAACACGAAGAAAGATACAGAAAGCTTCTCAAGAACGTTGAAGACAAGCTTGTATTCTCCCGTGACGGTGACTGTGTATGGCAGTGCAGCAACTGCGGACACATCGTCATCGGAAAAGAAGCTCCGGAGGTCTGCCCCGTATGCAATCACCCGAGAGATTATTTCCAGCTGAAGGCAGAAAACTATTAAAGATATTTACAGACTACCGGCTCCGGTTCGATGAAGAACCACCGGTAGATCAAGGTATGACGATTTGCAGGAGGTAATGTAATGAAACTTGAGAATGTAAGCAATGTAGAAGGTCTTTTTAAAGTTCTTGACAGCTGTAAGGGCAAGATTGAGCTTGTCTCAGAGGAGGGTGATCGTATCAACCTTAAATCAAAGCTCTCTCAGATGATCCTGACAGCCAATCTGTTAAATACAGCAACTATCAAAGAGCTTGAGCTTCTGGTTTCGGATCCTGAAGATATGAAGAAGGTTATATCATTTATGATGCGCGGCTCTGCGGAATAAATACAGCAAAATCTCATTGCCTTTTTAGGTGCTTTATCATATTCTGATATTAGTGATATTCGTGATCCGGACTATGGTAAAAGGAGGAACTAGGACATGAAATTTTATAAGATTGATGACCAGATCGTGATTTCCGACAAGAGCTTATCCGTTGGTGAAGAGCTTGTGACCAATACAACTGATGCGGCTCAGGAAAAGCACGTTCCGGTTGTTAAGGTGGATGGAGATACGGTTTCTGTGTGTGTAGGTTCTGTTGAGCACCCTATGCTCGAGGCGCACTTCATCGGATGGATACTGCTGGAGACTGAGGCAGGATTCCAGATTCACTATCTCAAACCGGGTATGAAGCCTGAAGCAAAGTTCAAGGTTACAGAAAACGTTGTGGCAGCTTATGAGTATTGCAATCTCCACGGTTTGTGGAAGGCAACTGTTTGATGAATCTGGGAGGTTAAGATATGATGTACGTTTGTAATGTTTGCGGTTTTATCTATGATGAAGAGAACGGAGACCCTGATAACGGAGTAGCAGCAGGAACAAAGTGGGAAGACGTTCCTGAGGACTATGTTTGTCCTTTATGTGGTGTAGGTAAGGATCAGTTCTCACCACAGTAAGAAGAATTACTGAGGCAGGTGCGGCGGCACCTGCCTTTTTTCTGCCCATCCTTGACGGTTAGTAACAGTTCAGCCGTGGCACAGGCTGGGTCGAGCCGGCGGACATCCGGTTTAACTGTTACGACTGTTAAAAGGAATCGGTAAGGATTCTCTCCTATAGATTTGCATAAGTCAAAAAGAGGCTGTATACTAACGTGATAAAAGATATAAGCCGCTGTATATGGCTTCCAAATATGATATACCGTTTCTGAAACCGGAATAAGTTAAATATGGCGCTAACAAAACCAAGGACTGGACGAAGGGTAGTATGACGAAAAAAGAACGATTCAAAAACAAAATAAAAGAGGTCTATACCCTCATAAGTCTGGTTATAGCATTCGTTACAGCGGCGCTGATATGGTACTGGAACGTTGCTCCCGGCTGGGTGGAGGGATTCTTCGGCTACAGAACCCTTACCTTGGTCGGAATCATGTTTTCTGTGGTATATCTCTTCTTCGCAAAGATGTACGACGCTCACAAGATCGGCCTTTACCGACTCCAGGAGCTGGCATTCTCGCAAATGCTTTCCTTCAGCATCGGTGACTTCTGCCTTTTCGTGGCTACCTTCTTCTGGTTCCACAACTTCAGCCGCATAAGCCTGAGGTTCTTCCTTCTCGGCTTCGTGCTTCAGTTCACAAGCATTGTCTTTGTGACCTTTGTCTGTAACCGCCTTTACGCAAGATTCGACGAGCCGCGAAAGATAATGATAGTCTACGGCTCGCAGGACTATCACAGACTCCTGAAAAAGATGAAGGAGAAAAAATACCGTTATCAGATTCTGGGAATTTTCGAGGACACGACGGATCCGGAGACCATATTCGGGACACTGAGAAAATGCAAAGACATTTACCTTTGCGATGTTTCCGGGGAAATGGAAAAGAAAGTGACGATTTTCTGCGACGCCCATCATAAAGACATGCATATGTCCATGGACATGTCAGACCTCCTGAAGCTGAGCCACGAGGTGTCCCACACCTTCGACACCCCGTACTTAAGAAACAGGAAAATGCCGGAGGCCTGGTACTACGCCGGAGTAAAGCGCACTGCCGACGTCATCATTGCCCTCCTCGGGATAATGCTTCTGTCCCCCATCCTCATCATCACGAGCATTCTCATAAAAGCCCATGACGGAGGTCCGGTCCTCTACAGCCAGAAGCGCCTCACTAAGGATGGCAGAGTTTTTGACATTTATAAGTTCAGAAGCATGAAGGTGGACTCTGAAAATGGCGTCGCCCGTCTCGCCAGTAAAAACGACGACAGAATCACCCCTGTGGGAAAAGTTATCAGAAAACTCCGGATCGACGAACTCCCTCAGCTCTTCAACATCCTGAAAAACGATATGTCCGTAGTCGGTCCGAGACCCGAACGCCCTGAGATAGCAGAGCAGTACGAGAAAGAAATCCCGGAATTCAGCCTAAGGCTCAAGGTTAAGGCAGGCCTCACCGGCTACGCCCAGGTCTACGGCAAGTACAACACCACTCCCCTGGACAAGCTGAAGCTTGATCTGCTCTATATCTCCCAGAGGTCAGTGCTTTTTGACCTCAGGATCATTTTCTACACCCTGAAGATCGTCTTTATCCCCGAAAGCTCGGAAGGCGTCTCCGAGGATCAGGTCACAGCCCTTGAAAACAAGTAACAGTTCAGCTGGGATGCCTTATTTTCGCAGTGAACAAGGATTACATTGACCCATGTTCCGGTTACCTGCATTTGGGTCATCCTGAATGGCAGGTCACATTGACTCAATTTCAGGTAATCAGAATTTGGGTCATCCTGAATAGAAGGTTACAATGACTCAATTTCAGGTAATCAGAATTTGGGTCATCCTGAATGGCAGGTCACAATGACTCAATTTCAGGTAATCAGAATTTGGGTCATCCTGAATGGCAGGTCACAACGACTCAATTTCAGGTAATCAGAATTTGGGTCATCCTGAATGGCAGGTCACAATGACTCAATTTCAGGTAAT
>JAGAGL010000034.1:0-4993 GCA_017627595.1 Oribacterium sp.
CGGAGTTAGTGGCTCATTTTGGAGCAAAATGACCCACTAACTCCGTCCCCATGGTCCACCGGCTGATGTATTACATTTTCTCCGGCTTCAGGTTCTGACGTATCTTTATTCCGTTGACTTCTATGTCATCTGCAATTGGAATCAGCAGGTACTCTCTTCCGTCGATGACACGGGTTTCCACAAGATCTGCACTCTCAGACTTTATGTCCAGCTTCATGGTAAGTGACTTCACCACCAGGTGCTTCTGATCCTGTATATTCTCTGCGACCAGCGGAGAATCGTCGTCCCCTACCGCTTCCTCGTAGATTCTTTCAAACTGGTGAAGCTGCTCCTCACTTGCTCCGTTGGAAGCAAGGAGTCTTTTGATCTCGCCTTTTCCGAGCTCCACATGATCGTCCGAATCCTTATCATTCTGATTCTCACGGATCATCTCGTTGACCTCTTCGGAAATGCTCCTTACTGTCTCAAAGGTGCAGTCCCCGGAAAGAGTTGTCTCAATGATCTCCCTGAAAACATGCTGCTGATCCTTCTCGGTTCTGCTGAGTTCTGTTCCCAAAATGTCCAGCACTATCTCTTCATGTCTTTCCTCGGGATGTCTTGTGTAATAAAGGGAATTGTGAATGTCCATATTCCGGAAATTGAAGGCCGGGAACAGGAATGCCGATTCCGGATTCTTCACGCCCCAGTCATTGGTGCGGCTCATAAAGGTTTGAGCCGCGGCATCGTAGCAAAGTCCCTCTCTCAGAAGCTCCACCGGACAGATGGAACAAAGTATAAAGCTGTATACATACTCGCTTGCATCATCAAGAATTGTCTGGTCCTTCAGCTTCAGGGGGATGTCGTAAACTCCGTGGCTCAGTATGATAAGGTACTTTCCGGGATAACTGTAGGTCCCGATGATCTTGTCAAAAAACTCCTCCACCAGAGCATCATCCTTAAGCTCCGACTTCTTGAGACGATACAAAAATTCCTGGTGTCCCCCGGGCATCTCTTCTGCTGCAGGAAACTCCACATTGAAAAGATTGCGGCCGAACTTGCCGGACATGGAGCGCCTGAAAATCTCGCAATATTTGGATCTCTCAGCATCCTCCAGCTGCAGAAACATGTCATGGAAGGCAGAAATCTTTTCTTTCTCTTCGTTGACATAACATGCCCTCATACGGTCTATGCGGCAATCGTTTTTATTGAAACACTTTGACTTAATTTCGCTTACTGACTTCTTGTCCATTTATTCTCCATTTCGTATAAATCCATTTTCACTTGTCAATGTTTCCGCCGGAAACTGACAAAAGCCATACTCCTTCACCATTCGCAGATAATGACATATAACCCCGGCAGGCATCAAAGCTCACCGGAACAGTCATCTTTTAATGTCTGAATCTCCTCTTCCGTCAAACTCCTGTACTCTCCTGGGGCCAGACTTTCATCCAGTTCAATGCTTCCCATGGACATCCTCTTGAGATATAATACATCCTTCCCACCGGGTAATGCTCTGATCATTTTCTTGATCTGGTGGAACTTGCCTTCCTGTATAGTTACTTTGATTTCAGAGCATAATGTCTCTGCATTAACATCGGCAGCTTCCTCTGCGCCTTTAAAATCAGCTCCGGACAAACGCACTCTCTCGAACCTTTCCGGATCCACAGTGAGCTGAAGCTTATCTGCAAGCTCCTTTACTGTCTTTCCGGTACTAAGGATCTCAAGTCCCGCAGGCATTGCCGTCAGATGCTCGTCGAAGCGGATGCCTTTTTTGAAAATCTCTCTATCCTCCTCACTAACCTCTCCGGAAACCACCGCATAGTATACCTTATCTATGTGGTGCTTAGGTGCCAGAAGTCTGTGGGCAAGCTGCCCGTCATTTGTAATGATCAGGAGACCCTCTGTATCCTTGTCGAGACGTCCTACCGGGAAAAGATCCTTCCGCGCCTGACCTCCAAATTCATCACCTCTTATGAGATCCACCACTGTGGTCTGACGCTTGTCCTCACTTGCCGAAATGACTCCGGCAGGCTTATTCAGCATATAATACTGGTACTTTTCATACCTTATTTCTTCGTCAAAACAGGTTATGACCGCTCCCTCCGGTACTTCAAAGCCCGCTTCGCGAATCACCTCTCCGTCCACTGTTACTTTACACTTTCTTATTGCCTTTTTTATATCGCTTCTGCTGCCGACACCCATATCGGCAAGATACTTGTCTAAACGCATAAATTTCTCTCTTTTAATGTTTAATATCAGAAAAATACTCCCAACCGAAGTTGAGAGCATTTTAGTTATCCTTTAGCCGGCACTCTGCATTTTTTTAGTGGCGCTGTAATTATGAAAATCCGGTTGTTTCATAATAAAAGCAATTACATCGCTGGAAGTTAAATCACTTTTACCACTCATATAATCCTTTAGAATTTCTATGTGAGAAGGATCTTTCTTAGCATAATTTATTGTACCGAAAATGAAGTCATCATATGCGTCTGATATGTTACTTAACAGCTTTATTAGTTCTTTCATATGCCAAACTCCTTTTAATCATAATATTTTTCAACAATATTGTAGTCTCCGTATCCTCGGTTTTCCACGAAATAGATACAGCAATTCCTGTCTAAGTCTTTCGTTCTATGCATAATAAACTCTTTACCTTTATATTTTCCATAGTTCGTACTAATTTCATGACAAACTTTTGCTATCTCTGCATTTTCCAGCTTAAGACTCGGAAATAAATATGGTACTCCGTTCATGTCGCATCTAAATATTTCTTTCATATTCTTTCTCCATAAATTATTAAATAGAGAAAGCCCTAAAGGACTCCCTCTGTATACCCGTCAGGAATCCT
The DNA here is from genome assembly GCA_017627595.1 of Oribacterium sp. Classification (GTDB taxonomy): domain Bacteria; phylum Bacillota; class Clostridia; order Lachnospirales; family Lachnospiraceae; genus Oribacterium. The sequence continues at coordinate 2,828 of JAGAGL010000034.1, forward strand.
TATTAGTAAAGGATATTGTATCATGCTTGGGGTAATATTGCTATAAATCGCTTTTCTGTTTACCGTGTTTCTTTAGACCCGGAAATCATATCACAGCATTAGAATAATTCATATTGTCTGAATTCAGACTATATCGCGAATTAAAAAAGACCCTGCTCATTTTCGCAGAGTCTTGTTTGGACTGATTTAATCTTATTTTTTCTAATACCGTTAAACTCAAAATCTCTCATCCAGCTTCTTAACGATATATTTCAAGCAACCGTCCTCGAAGACGTTGTCCAGTCCGGCTTTTTTCATGAGCTCGTTGTAGAAATCCGAAGCTGAGAGCTTGCAGAGCTTAAGGTAGCTTTCCCAGGCCTCTCGGTAGTCCCTGTCCATGCGGACCTTGTACTGGAGGGCATTGGCTCCGGCGATGCAGTAGTCGATGTAGTAGAGCGGGCTGTCATAGATGTGGTGCTGACGCTGCCAGTAGCCGCCGTGCTCAAAGTAAGCATTACCCGTGTAATCAAGGTGCGGCTTGTACTGGCGCTCCAGCTCCCGCCAAACCTCGTTTCTCGCCTTGGGTGTGAGTCCCGGGTCGCTGTAAATGATATCCTGGAATTCATCCACCATGGTTCCGTACGGAATAAACATAACCGCATCCATGAAATGCATCTTTATATAGTCCTCTGAGCGATTCCCGAAAATCAGCGGCATCCAGGGCTCGGTGAAAAATTCCATGGACATGGAGTGAGTCTCTGCGATTTCCATGGTAATGTCATTGTGCTCTATGATTGGATCGTCAGCGGTGATGTATCCCTGGAAGGCATGTCCGCACTCGTGGGTGATGACATCCGCATCTCCTGAGGTTCCGTTGAAGTTTGCAAATACAAAGGGCGCATGATAGTCAGGAAGCATGGTCATATAGCCTCCTGTCTTTTTATTCTTTCTTCCCAGAACATCGAAAAGCTCCGAGTCGCACATGAAATTAATGAATCTTCCGGTCTCAGGTGAAAGATCATTGTACATCTTCTGTCCTGCCGCAAGTATCTGCTCCGGAGTTCCCACCGGTGCCGGATTTCCGTTTGTAAAGTAAACACCTTCATCAATGTAGCTAAGCTTGTTAAGTCCCAGCTGACGTCTTCTCAGATCATGAAGCTTTTCCGCAAAAGGAACAAAGTCTCTCTTTACCTGCTTCCGGAACTCCTGAATGTCGGAGCGCCCAAAACTGTTTCTGTTCATGCGGGCATAACCTAAAGGAAGATAATTCTCATGCCCCATAAGCTCACCCTGCTTTGTTCTGTTCTTCACGAGCTTATCATAGAAATCATCCAGCTCTTCCTGATGAGTCTCAAAGAAGGCACTGAACTTCTCCCAGGCTTCCTTTCTGATGCTTCTGTCCTTATGATTGAGATAAGGGCTCATCAGGCTCAGGTTCAGCTCTTCCCCGTTCCAGTCAATCCTCGCACCTGCAAGAAGCTTGTTGTATTCTGTCTGAAGCTTGTTTTCCTCCTGCATGAGAGGGATGAGCTTGTCATCAACTGCCTTCATGGCAAGTTCAATGTTTTTGAACGCCACCTTTCCGATCTTCTCCTCAAGATATGGTCTGAAAGGTGAGTTAAAAAGCTTCTTACGATAAGAAACCACCAGATTCTGGAAAATGGGCATGTTCTCATCGAAATATTCCTGCTCACAAAGAAGCTTTTCATTTGACATATCGATATCCGAACGGATCATGGCAATCTGTGACTCCGTCATCACATGGTTGTACAGGAGATAGAATTCCTGATGTATCCTGAACTGTTCCTCGCCGCTTTCGGCTTTTTCCAGTCTGTCCTCAAGTTCCTTGAAATCCTGTGTAAGTTTTTTGAAATCTATGCGCTCATAGGGCATCTCTGAAAATTTCATTATAATGCCTCCTCATTTTTTCTTTAAAATATTAAGCGTAGCACAAAACACCCTAAGGTGTAAGTGCTACGCATGATTATTGTTTAACCCGGGGCATCTATGGCCTGAATGGCATCAGCCTGGACATTGCCGTCAGAGGCACCCTGAGCCGAAGGACCTGCCATCCACCATGCAGTTTCAGAAACTGCCTGAGCCTCCTGGGCTGTGGTTGGTACATAGGTATCATCCGCTGTGGTTTCTGTGGGAGCTTCTATCACATCACTGTTTTCCTGTGAAGCC
>JAGAGL010000035.1:0-124750 GCA_017627595.1 Oribacterium sp.
AAAAATAATTATGCTTACATTGGCAGCGGTAGTGCTTTTAAACATAAAGCAAATCAAATTTGATTAAAAACTTAATGGATTAAATACATATACCAAAGTTCAGTGAAAATTTTTTCAGCAGGCTTTAAAACAGATTGTTGAAATACCTGATCAAAACAGGATGTGACCAATCTTGGTTCACATCCTGTTCTTTTCTTTCTACACAGTCAGTAAATACAGCTTCATCTATACATTTCAAATTAAAAACATTCATTTTCTGTACGTCAAATGTCTGCTATAATCCTTTGAAAGCATGATAAAATCAGGTGATAACCATGGAACAACTTGAATTTTCAAAAGAAATATTACCGGGAATTTACAGAGTCACCCTGACAGACAGAACCATTGAGCAGGGCGTCAGCGAAATACAGATCTTCATCATAAAAGGGAAGGAATCCGTGCATGACGGAAGAAGTATCATGATCGATACCGGATTTAACAATGATGCCTGCATGGAAAAGCTTACCTATGCACTTTTGGAGCTTGATATTTCCCCTGAAAAGCTAGATGTCTTTCTCACCCACAGGCACCATGACCATTGCGGTCTGGCAGGCAGGTTCGCCAGGAATGGAGCGCGCCTCTTTATGAACCGGATGGAAGAGCGCCATCCTTATGACTGTCTCGCCTACAAAGTAAGTGATGAGTCAGTGGAGGCTCAGAAAAAAGTTTTATATTCCTGCGGCATCACCCCTGACAAGACTCCGGAAGTATGGCAAGCTTTCAGCAATGTTTCCGACCGGGTACAGAAGCACGGCCAGTGGGTTCTTGCAATCTGGGGTTTTCCCTACAATGATGTGGAACCGGGAGATGTGTTCCGGTACGGAGACTACGAGTTCGAAGCCTTCCCGCTGAAGGGTCACACCTACGGACAGATGGGCCTTAAGGACTATAAGCATAAACTGTTCTTCACAGCGGATCAGCTGATTCATAAAGTTTCCCCCATCGTTGCCACCACCTATCCCGACGAACACCTTTTGCAGGGATTCTTTGATTCCTTAAAGCATATAAAAGAAGAATGTCACGACTGGACCATCATTCCTTCCCACGGCGAGATAATCGAGGATATAAGCGGAGACGTGGATAAGACTGTATTCAGCTATCTCAGCAAGACAACCGATGTGAGAGACCTTTTGAAAAGCATCAGCCAAACAGAAACGGGTTCCTCAAATGATGCAATGAATCATCGCCGGGACGAATCTGTTCCCACAGCAAAAAATCACAGTCTAACCACCCATGAAATCTCGGAGAAGATATACAAATTCACCCGTCCTCCCGAGAACGATGACGAGTTCTTCCTATATAAAATGACTGTGACCAAAACCTACAGTCTGCTGGAATATCTATACGGAATCGGCTTTATAGAAAGAGAGCTGAAGGACGGAATTTTTTATTGGAGTCTTAAATAAAACATGGCACAAAACAACATCATCACTATAGAACATTTATCCAAAGTATATACAGAAAGAAAGATCTTTGAGGATACCGACTTTTCCATGCTGGAGGGTGAAAAGGTGGCCCTCATAGGCATTAACGGAACCGGAAAATCAACGCTTTTGAAGATTGCTGCGGGAATAGAGGAGCCTGACGAGGGTAATATAGCAAAGCGGAGAAACCTCTCTATCCGCTACCTTCCTCAAACTCCGGAATTCGATCCGGAGGACACCATACTTGAAGCCATCCTCCATGACAATGAGGGCAAGGAGCATGTCTGGAATCTGGAAACGGAAGCGAAAAAGTTCCTGTCAAAGCTCGGTGAAAATGATTATGACAAGAAGATAGGTACCCTCTCGGGAGGTCAGAAAAAGCGTGTTGCCCTGGCAAGCACTCTTTTATCAACGGCAGACCTTCTGATACTTGACGAGCCCACAAACCACCTTGACGGAGCCATGTCCGAATGGCTGGAAGGATATCTCAAAAGCTTCCGTGGTTCCCTTCTTATGGTAACCCACGACAGATATTTCCTTGATGAGATATGCGACCGTATAGTAGAGCTTGATCAGGGAAAGCTATACAGCTACAAGGCCAATTATCAGGGCTATCTGGAGCTAAAGGCAGAGCGAATGGATATCGCCCGTGCTCAGGAACGTACCCGCCAGAACATCCTCCGAAATGAGCTTAAGTGGGTAATGCGCGGCGCTAAGGCGAGAACCACGAAGCAAAAAGGTCGTCTGCAGCGTTACGAAAAGCTGTCCCAGATGCATGGTCCAACGGAAGAGGAAGAGATCAAGCTAAGCTCCATTAAGACCCGTCTCGGTAAATCAACCATCGAAATAAATGATGTAACAAAAGGCTTTGACGGTGAAACCTTAATCGATCATTTCACCTACAACTTCCTTCGTAATGACCGAATCGGCATAATCGGTCCAAACGGTGCCGGAAAATCAACACTTATAAAAATGATCACCGGCTGGGAGACTCCCGATTCAGGAGAGATCCGCATCGGTCAGACTGTAAGGATAGGATATTTTTCCCAGGAAAATGAGGAGCTCGATGGCACTCAGCGGGTTATCGATGCCATGACCTCCATCGCGGAGTACGTTCATACCACCGATGGTCTCGTCAGCGCCGGCAACATGCTGGACAAGTTCCTTTTCCCGCCTTCACAGCAGTACATGAAGGTTGAAAAGCTGAGCGGTGGAGAGAAACGCCGCCTTTATCTTCTGAGGGTTTTAATGTCTGCACCGAATGTCCTGATCCTGGACGAGCCTACCAATGACCTTGACATCCGCACCATGACCATCCTGGAAGACTATCTCGACCACTTTGACGGAATAGTCATCACAGTATCACATGACAGATTTTTCCTTGACCGTGTTGTGAACCGGATATTCTCCTTTGAAGGAAACGGTCATATATCTCAATACGAAGGTGGCTATACCGATTATCAGGTAGAGTACCTCAGGAGAAATCCCGATGCTGAAAGCGTATTTGCAAGCGCCGGTTCTATTTCAGGTGTCGGTAAATCCGTAAAAAATTCCGGTGATGAATCAGATAATCACGATACAGCTAAGGGCAATGGTAAACAGAAGCGTTTTGTCGGCGAGCGAAAGCTTAAGATGACATATAAAGAACAAAGAGAATGGGAGACCATTGAAGCCGACATCGAAGCCGCCGAAGAAAAGGTTGCGGAACTGGACGAAGAAATCCTTAAATATGCCAAGGATTTCATCAAGTTAAATGAACTGACTCAGGAAAAAGAAAGGCTTGAAAACCTTCTGGCAGAAAAGATGGACCGATGGGAATATCTGTCTGATCTTAATGAGAGGATACAGTCACAGTGAAAATGCTTTTATTAAAAGGCGCAGGCTTAGTTGTGGCTCCCCGAAAATCGTAGTGCCGGGGTCCAATCTAGTCCAAATTAAATATCGGGCATATTTTACAAATAATTATTAATTTTTAATTATTTTCTCCCAATCTATTGACACGCCGCCATTCTTAAGATTACAATGGCATTAGTCACAAAAGTTGACTTTTTTAACAAATCAGAACAGTAGGGAAACCTATTTTAGTTCTATTTCTTTTTTTCCTTTCTTTTCAAGAAGACAGCCCCTCGGGGCTGTCTTCCTGTTTCTAAAACTTTTTGAGGTATCCCGTTTGAAAATGGATATTCCCCGATACCGGCTTATGTGTACCTGCTGATTCAAAGTAACAGTTCAAAAAACATCTTGACGAACCTTTCCAGCTTTGCTATTATGATGGAGCAATTTTGACGAGGTGTGATAATTGGTAGTCGGCCAGCCTGGAAAGTTGGTGCCCGTTTTACGGGTTGTGAGTTCGAGTCTCATCCTCGTCGCTTAAAGAAACCGGTTCAAAAGAACCGGTTTTTTTGTTATAATCATTTAAAAATTTGTATAGATAAAAGGCATAAAGAAACATGTTCAAATCCATCGACCCATTTCCGGGTCTCAGACTTTCCATTCATGGTTTTGGGCTAAAGCATTATGCCGTAAAAGCAGGAGAATCTTACGTGATTATTTTAGTTGATTTTGAAAACACCCATGTATCCGGGCTTGAAGGATACGAGTACCTTGACGACAATGATACTTTGGTAATGTACTACAGTGATGACAACAGTGCCGTAACAAAGGGCATGGTAAATGACCTGAAGAAACGAAACGTTCATGTCAGCCTTGTAAAACTCTTGAAGCAGCACAGTAATGCTCTCGACATGTACATTGCCTCAACCACCGGAATGTTCCTTGAATCCGGTGAGAAGATCTGCATAGTTTCAAAAGACAAGGGTTATGCAGCTGTACGTGATTTCTGGCACAGCCTGAGAGGAGCAGAGATACTTTTGGGAGAAACCATCAAGGAATGTCTCCTGAGTTCAGAGAAGAATGATGACGAGCGTATCCGCCTTTGTAAGGAAAGATCCCAGAAAACAAATCTTGTGGATGCATTCGCAACCATGAATACCATACCCACAAGACCTACCCTCAGTAAGGCAAACCGTAGAAGACGAGGACAGAACATTAACTTTACAGAGGTTACAGAACCTGCTTCCCTTATTCCGAATCCGCTTATGATGGAAACACCGGCTGACCAGCTTGCCAAACAGATGAAGGATCAGGCCGCAGAACCTGCTCAGGAAAGCAAGTCTTCCGGGAACAAAAATCCCGATAACAATTCAAATAAAGAAGCTGCCGGAGAATCAGCAGGAGGATCAGATAAAAAAGATCGTGTCAGATCCGAGAAAAACTCAAAGAATTCAGACAAGACCGGTATTAAGGATGCCTCAGACAAGGCCAACGCTTCAAACTCCGGTGATAACCTGAAAAAAGAATCAGCTCAGGAAAAGCCAAAAGCTCTGATCAAGTCTGCACCCGAGAAAACGGCTATTATACCGAGACCCGAACAGAGAACCGCTCTCGCAAAAACAGAACCGAAATTCGATCCGAACCGTGTTCAGTTCGTTTATGATCCGGCTTCTCATTCCATGAAGAGGGTGGAAAGCGTTTTTGATAAAAAGGAGCAGGAAACCGAAGCTCAGACCACTGATGTAAAAGCAGAGGCAAAGGCAACTGCCGGGGATAGCTCAATCCCCCTTGCAGAAACCGCACCGGAGGCCGATGCACCGGTTACCATTGGAGCAACTGATGAGTCCCCATCTGCTAATGCAAAGTCCGGGAAACCTGATGAAGAAAAAATAACGATTGAAACCACCGATGATACAACCAATGCAATTATGGCATCCGGTGCTGCTACCGAAGAAAATACATTTCAGGTTCAGACTGAAGATTCTTCGAAACCCGAGAAGAAGTCCTCCAAAAAATCTTCATCAGCAAAAACAAAAAAGTCCGAGAACAAAAAAACCGGCAGAAAAACTTCCAGGAAAACAGAAGCTGAAGCTGCTGTAAAGTCAGAGCCTGCTTCCAATGAAGCCTCAAAGGACTCCGGTGAAAATCCGGAACCGGCTGCTCCCGTTTTAAAAGATGAAACTGAAAAGAAGGAAAAGAAGCAGCCCGTTAAGAACACTAAAAAGACCGCCGGCAAGTCAAAACCGGCCAAGAGTAAAACCAGGGAAACAACAGATTCCGCTGCAGCTTCCGAAAAGGAAAAGAGTGACGGAAAAGCAGCCGAAAGCAAAGACTCATCCAACTCTTCAAAAAACAGATCTTCTTCAAAAAGAGAATCAAAGGAGAAGGAAGTGATTGCGGTTTCCCCTGATATGGAGGCCTTACAGACAGAAGCCCTGACAAAATACGGTCTTACTGCCAATACACTTCATACCTACTATGTTCGTCTCATGAAAGTCTATGGCAGGGAGCAGGGCCGTGCACTTTATGACATAAGTAAAAAAACTGTTCAGGAAGACATCAAAAAGAGGAAGGCCAGTAATGGCTAATCACCTGATAAACTATTTGATCTTTAATTAATAAGCTTATTTTTTTATTTTTCCACTTGCCAAACCTGAATCTCTGTGCTAATATACCCTTTGTTGCGCGGAGGTGCTGAAATTGGCAGACAGGCAAGACTAAGGATCTTGTGTCCGGTAGGACGTGTGGGTTCAAGTCCCATCCTCCGCAGATTTAGAAAACGGAAGTCAGATGACTTCCGTTTTTTTCGTTATACGGTAAAATAATATATACATCATAAATTCATCCGTAATGGGTAAATTCAGGCAGATTCTCGAAGAACCATTCCGGGATCTCTTTTCAGAGCAGTCCTGTAACCCGATAACGCAAAGGGAGAAACCATCATGAATGTTGCAATCATTACCGGTGCCAGTTCCGGCATGGGACACCGCATGGCAATAGAAATAAGAAACCAGATACCAAACGTTCAGGAATACTGGCTTTTCGGCCGCCGTAAGAACAGGCTTAAGGCTTTAAAAAAGACTCTTCGTAAGCCCTGCCGGCTTTTTGACGAGGACCTCACAAGCAGTGACTTTCTTTCAAAATATAAACGGCTTTTATCTGATGAAAAGCCCAATATCGTATTTCTTGTCAATGCCGCCGGCTTCGGCAAGATCGGAAATATCCGTGATCTAAGCCTCAAGGATCAGCTTTCCATGATCGACCTCAATGTCCGTGCTCTTACAGGCATCTGCAAGCTGAGCCTCCCTTTTATGTCGGAGAATTCCAGAATCATAAACTTTGCCTCCAGCGCCGCCTTTCTCCCTCAGCCTGCATTTGCAGTGTACGCTGCCGGAAAAAGCTATGTGCTCAGTTTCTCAAGAAGTCTTAATGAAGAACTAAGGGGCACAGGCTGTCATGTAACTGCCGTTTGTCCGGGTCCCGTAAAAACTGAATTTTTCGATATTGCCGAAACCACCGGAAAAATTCCGTTTTATAAGTATATATTCATGGCAGACCCGAAAAAAGTTTGCAGGAAAGCCCTTATTGACAGCATAAACAAAGCAGATATTTCAGTCTATGGTATGGGCATGAAGCTGGTCATGATCCTTTCCAAGATCACACCGGTGCCACTCATACTTCTGGCCCTAAGGGTTATGAATTTTCTCGCCAAAGCAAAAAAGAAGCATTAGCTGCTTATTTTTAATGTCTCCGCCTCTAAAAATCAGAGCTAATCACCTATGCAGATGCCGAACATATACATCATAAGGAGTTATCCTTGAAAGAATTACATATATCCCTAAACGAATCCGGACAGCGTCTCGATAAGCTTTTACATAAATATCTGTCCAAGGCAAATACCGGCTTCATATACAAGATGCTGAGAAAAAAGAATATCGTTTTAAATGACAAAAAAGCTGAAGGAAAAGAAATCCTGAAGGAGGGGGACTCTGTAAAGATCTATTTTTCAGATGAAACCCTGGCTCTTATGACCGGAGGAAAGCAGGGCACCTATGAAGCCGGAAACCGGAAAGCAGGTATCCGGGAAAAGTCTGAATCCGGAACCTGGGAAGAAGAACCCAGGGGAAAGTACGAAGCCGGAAACCGGGAGGCAAGACTCCAAAGAAAGTCTGTCTCCAAAAAGGAGGTCAAAAACACTGCTTCCAAAAAAGAATTCCTTGAATTCTCCAAGGCAACAGGCTCTCAGCTTGATATTCTGAAAAAACGTATAGTATATGAGGATATGCATCTCCTGGTCATCGATAAACCCCCAGGCTGGATAAGTCAAAGTGATAATTCCGGCGCCCGGTCTGTCAATGAGATCTGCCTTATGTATCTTATGGATAAAGGTGAGCTTACCGAAAAGCAGCTTGAGACCTTTAAACCGGGCATCGCCAATCGTCTCGACAGAAACACCTCCGGACTTATTCTTTTCGGAAAAACCCTGCCGGCACTCCAAAGTCTTTCGGAGCTTCTGAGAAAACGTACGGCAGAAAAATATTATCTTGCCATTGTGAACGGGAGGCTGGAGGAACCCAAAACCATAAAGGGTTATCTCTCAAAAAATGAAAAGCTCAACAAGGTCACCATAAGGAGAGAGCCTTTTGATGGTTCGTCAGAGATAAACACAGCCTATGAACCCCTGAAGGTTTTAGACAGTTACACGGTTTTAAAGGTTCACCTTATAACCGGGAAACCCCACCAGATCCGTGCGCATCTTTCCTCCATAGGACATTGCATAATCGGAGATCCGAAATACGGTGACCCGAAGGTGAATAGTTTCTACAAAAAGAAGCTTTCTTTGGATCATCAGCTGCTGCATTCATGGCAGCTGGCATTTCCCGGGAATCTCAGCGGCGTTCTGGAACCCCTGGCCGGCAAAACCCTGACGGCTGACCCGCCTGCAGAATTTAAATCATTTTTGTAAAGTCCTGACACAAAACATATAGTCTTCAAGTGGCATGATCAATTCCGCATATGTTTTGTATAAGGACTTTTCTAGTCTGTTTTCAGACCTTACGCTTTTTGCGATTATGTGCTATTTTCTTTTTGGTTATAAACACATCCCTCGGAAAGAGGTTAAATGTTAGCAAAAATCAACAGTGCCGGTTTGTCCGGCATGGATGGCTTTCTTGTTTCTGTCGAAGTGGACGAAAGCGACGGCCTTCCTAAATCCATAATCGTCGGCAATGTTTCCGCCTCGGTGAGAGAGGCTCTGGACCGCTGTCAGGTAGCCCTCAGAAATGCCGGTATAAATGTCCCACCCAAAAGACTTACCATAAATCTCGCACCGGCAGACCGGCGAAAGGACGGAACCCATTTTGATCTGGCCATAGCCACCGGCATTCTTAAATCAATCTTTCTGGATAATGATTTCTCCCTGGAGGATTATGGCTTTGTGGGAGAGCTGGGTCTCGACGGAAGGATACGACATGTGAACGGAATCCTGCCTATTGTTACAGAAATGAAAAAGGCCGGATTAAAAGGTGCAGTTGTCCCTAAGACCGATGTCCAGGAGGCACTGGTAGTCTCAGGGATGGATATCCTTGGTGTGGAGGACCTCATCGATCTCTGCACCATCATCGCAAGCAGAGAAAGCTTTTCCGGTCATCCCAGGGAAACACCCATGATACAAAAATCCGAAGAGTTCTATGATGTGGATTTTTCAGACATTCACGGTCAGTCCTTCTCAGTGAGAGCAGCATTGATAGCCGCTTCAGGCGGGCACAACCTGCTTCTTTCCGGTGTTGCCGGCTCCGGTAAAACCATGATAGCGAGAAGAATCCCAACCATACTCCCCGGACTCACAAGAGAAGAAAATATCGAAATCACCAAAGTCTATTCCATTGCGGGACTCCTTCCCGAAGGCTCAGCTCTTATGAACCGCCGTCCCTTCAGAACCCCTCATCACACCATTACCACACCGTCTCTCGTTGGCGGATCCTCACCCTCAGGTGTTGTGCCCGGGGAGATAGCATTGGCATCAAAGGGCGTGCTTTTTCTGGACGAACTTCCTCTTTTTTCAAAATCTTCCATAGAAGCACTGAGGCAGCCTCTGGAAGAAAAAAAGGTGGTCATCAATCGTCTGAACGGCAGCTTTCTGTATCCCGCAGACTGTATGCTGGTGGCAGCCATGAATCCGTGTCCCTGCGGTTATTACCCGGACAGAAACAAATGCCACTGCACCGAAAGCCAGATCCGTCACTATCAGAGAGGCATATCCAAACCCATTCTGGAACGAATCGATCTTTGCGTTGAAGCATCCCCTGTAAGCTTCGAGGAAGCCACCAGCAGTAAAGCCTCTGTAAGCTCTGCGGAGCTCCGGAATAAGGTTCAGAAAGCCCGCGCTATCCAAAAAATACGTTTTGAAAACTGTAGTCATCTGCATGTTAACGCTGACATGGGCGCAAAGGATATAGAAAAATTCTGCCCGCTGAATGATGAAAGTAAAAGCTTCATAGGAAAGATATTTGAACTTAAATCCCTGTCCATGAGAACCTATCACAAGGTTCTGAAGGTAGCCAGAACCATAGCAGATCTTGAGGGAGCTGAGGACATAAGCATTAGCCACCTTAGCGAAGCTGTAAGCTACAGAGGACTGGAGGATCACTTGTATGGTGCAGCAGAAACAGGAGTACTGTCTTCAGGTTTTTCGGGAACCTGCGGAAAAGTCTTTACTAAGGAGACCGTAAGAAACACCCCAAAAACCGATTCAAAAGTCAGGCAGAATAAGCGATCTGTTTCCGGGATCACAGATTTATCGGAAGAGAGGTGCAGCCTATGACAGCCCGGGACATTAATTTCAAAAACGAGATACGGGAGCTGACACCCCTGGACAGAGAATACCCTGAACGTTTACGCATGATACCAAATCCTCCCTCAACTCTTTATGTAAAAGGCAAACTGCCTCCCGATGACCAGCCGACAGTTGCCATCATCGGTTCCAGAACAGCAACGGAATACGGACTTGATGTAGCGAGAACCTTTGGCAGAGTACTGGCATCCCGGGGTGTAGGCATCGTCAGCGGCATGGCTCTGGGAGCCGACAGTGCAGGACAGTGGGGCGCCCTTGACGGAAAAGGCAGTACATATGCAGTTCTCGGAAGCGGCATAAACATCTGTTATCCCGCAAGAAACTACAGGCTTTATGATGAAATACTGAAAAACGACGGAGGGATAATGTCGGAAGTCCCTTTGGACTCACCGCCTCTTCCAAAACAATTCGCCTCCAGAAACAGGATCATCTCGGCACTATCCGATATCGTGTTAGTAATAGAAGCGAGAGAACGCTCCGGCACCTCCATTACCGTCAACAACGCTCTCGAACAGGGTAAACAAATCTTCGCCCTTCCCGGGCGCATCACGGACCCCATGTCAAAGGGCTGTCTCCAACTCATCAAAGAAGGTGCCGAAATCCTGACCTCACCTGAAGACCTTCTGGAATACCTTCACCTGAAAACCCAAGGTGAGCAGCTTATCCTTGAAAAAGACACCTCTGTCCTTAACCCAAAGCAAAAGGCCGTCTACAACATCCTGGAAACCGACGCCACCCACCTCGACACCCTCGTCCCCAAAAGCAACCTGCCCGTCCCTGAGCTAACCGCCATCTTACTCGAGTTGGAGATTCTAGGTTTTTCCGAATGCACCAAAACAGGATTCTATAGAAGAAAACTTTTGTAACTCCCAAGGCACATTCTACAACACAATACATTTTATAATGACTATCAGCATCAATCACACACTTGTGTGCTGATTTAATGCTGATAGTATTAGTTATATCAGATGCTTTTGCGCCCTATGTAAACGGAGGAAAATCCAAGGGATGTGCGGCTAGGCTTGCGGCTTGAAAGAACATCGAAAGCAAAAATCCGTTCAGAACGAACGCGTAAGCGTCCGAGCTGAACGGATTTTTGGTTGAGATGTACTTTCAACGCCGTGGGCCGTCGCGCATCCCTTGGATTTTCCGTACCATTTCACAATGAATAGAAAAATCATTGACAAGACTCCCCCCACGCAATAGAATAGTGCCGTCTTTAAATTTTAACTTCCGAACCGGAAGTGCCTTAAATCGTTGACGAGGACAGTAACTTTTTCAGCCTGCTTCAGAGAGGAGCCGTTTGGTGCGAGGCTTCGCAGAAGAAAATGCGAAAACCACCTCCGAGAGGTCTTTAATCAGACCCGTTGATCACGTTATAATCAAAAAAGTGGTTGCTGCATTATGCAGCAGCAATTTGGGTGGAACCGCGAACTTATCGTCCCAATCTATGACTACAGTCATGGGTTGGGACGTTTCATTATAAAAAAGCTTCCCCAAAGGGCTTTTCTGTCTAAACAAAGGAGAACCAGAATGGAAAAAGAAGAGATTTTAAAGGTGTATCGTCATTCTCTTGCACACATCCTCGCAAAGGCTGTTATCGAGATTTACGGCAAGGATGTACAGTATGCTATCGGACCCGAGATCGAGGACGGAGCTTACTATGACTTTGCATTACCCGAGGGCAAGACAATAACCGACAAGGATTTCAAGCAGATTGAGAACAAGATGCGCGAGATCATAAAGAGAAGAGAAGACTGGATACGTAAGGAAGTATCAAAGGCTGAAGCCCTTGACATATTCAGGGATCAGAAATTCAAGACCGAGCTTATCAATGATCTTCCCGAAGACGAGATCATTACCATCTACTATACAGGTGAAGATTATGTCGACCTCTGCCGCGGACCTCACGTAGACAATTCACAGGAGCTTATGAGCGCTGCCTTTGAACTCCACGCAGCTTCCATGGCTTACTGGAGAGGCGACGAGAAGAGAGATAAGCTTCAGAGAGTATACTTCTATGCATTCCCAAACAAGGATGAGCTCAAGCAGCACATCAAGATGATCGAGGAAGCAAGAGAGCGTGATCACAAGAAAATCGGTGCTCAGCTCGAGCTCTTCATGTTTGATGAAACAGCTCCGGGTATGCCATACTGGCTCCCGCGCGGATGGGTGATGTATCAGACTCTCCTTAAGTACAGCCGCGAACTTCAGAAGGCTCACGGATACACGGAGATCTCAGCTCCGCTTATCAATAACAAGAAGCTCTGGCTCATCAGCGGACACTGGGCACATTATCTCAACAATATGTTCATTGTTCCCGGTATCGAAGGCCACCTCGCAGCAGACGCTGACATCAACGGCGTCATCGAGAACCTTAAGAACCAGGAAGAGGCACCTAAGGCTGTAAAGATCATGGCAGGTTCCGTTGTTTACAACCGTGAAAACCTTGACACCATGGCAGCAAAGCCTATGAACTGTCCCAATGCCATGATGACCTTCAAGCGCAAGAACCGTTCTTACAAGGAGCTTCCTATCCGTTACAGCGAGTATGACGTTCTTCACCGTAAGGAGAAGTCCGGTCAGATGAACGGCCTTTTCCGTGTTCAGGAGTTCCGTCAGGATGATGACCATACATTCGTAATGGAATCTCAGATCAAAGATGAGATCAAGGATATCATCGCAATTGCAGATGAGATCTACACAACCTTTGGTGTAACCTACCGTGCAGAGCTTTCAACACGTCCGGATGATTTCATGGGCGACATCGAGGTTTGGAACCAGGCTGAGGCTGATCTTAAGGAGATCCTTACAGAGCAGTACGGCGAGAACGGATTCGAGATCAATGAAGGTGACGGAGCTTTCTACGGTCCGAAGATCGACCTTCAGATCAAGGATGCCCTCGGAAGAGAATGGCAGTGCGGAACTATCCAGCTTGACTTCCAGCTTCCTCACAACTTCGGTCTCACCTACATCAATGCCCAGGGTGAGTCAGTTATGCCTGTAGTTATCCATCGCGCTATCTACGGTTCACTTGAGCGATTCATCGGTATTGTCATCGAGAACTTCAAGGGAATGTTCCCGTTCTGGCTGAACCCGTATCAGGTGGGTATCGTTCCTATCCGTGAGAACCACAATGAATACGCAAGGAAGGTTGAAGAGGCTCTTACAGCAGCAGGCGTGCGTGTTGAGGCTGATTACTCAGACAACAACATGAAGACCAAGATCAAGGGCTTTAAGAACTTCAAGGATCCTTATATCCTGGTTCTCGGCGATAAGGAAGCAGAGGAGAATACTGTTTCCATCAATATCCGCGGAACCAACAAGCAGGTTCAGAATGTTCCTCTTGATAAGTTCGTTGAGATCTGTAAAAAGCTTAATGCAGAGCATACTCTTGAGCTTCCTGAGAACTTTGACTGATACCTTAAGTAAATTTAGATATTTAATCCTGTATGGGCAAAATGATTTTCTGCCCATATAGGATTTATACATAATACCAGTAACACTAATAGATATAAAGGTAGTTCATAGATGTCAAATAGCTTAATCATCGTTGAGTCTCCTGCAAAGGTTAAGACCATAAAAAAATTTCTTGGAAAAACTTATACTGTGGATGCCACCATGGGTCATCTCATAGATATGCCGAAGAGTTCTCTCGGTGTAGATGTAGATAATGGTTACGAACCAAAGTACATAACCATCCGCGGTAAAGGTGAGCTTCTTTCCAAGTTGAAAAAAGAAGCAAAAAAAGCCGATAAGATATATCTCGCAACCGACCCGGACCGCGAGGGAGAGGCCATAAGCTGGCATCTCAAAAACGAGCTTGATAAGGATGCCTCCAACAAAGACAAAATATCCCGTATAACCTTTAACGAGATCACAAAGAATGCGGTTAAGAACGCGATCAAAAGCCCCAGAGATATCGACATGGATCTCGTTAATGCCCAGCAGGCCCGCAGAGTCATAGACAGGTTGGTGGGTTATACCATCAGTCCTCTGTTATGGAAGAAAATCCGTAAGGGCCTCTCGGCAGGACGAGTACAGTCTGTAGCGCTTCGTATGATCTGCGACCGTGAAGCAGAAATTGCAGCCTTCACACCTGAAGAGTACTGGTCACTTGATGCCCACCTTCTTCATGGCAAAAAGAAATTAACCGCTGCTTTTTACGGCAAAGATAAAAAAATGGCTCTGCCGGATGAAGCATCCGTTGACGATGTCATAAAGCATATCGGCAAAACAGATTTCACTGTTTCCGATATCAAAAAGTCCGAACGCCGTAAGAAAGCCCCTCTGCCTTTTACAACAAGTACCATGCAGCAGGAGGCGGCCAAGTCTCTCGGATTTGCAACAAGCAAAACCATGAAGCTTGCCCAGACTCTCTACGAGGATGGTTACATTACATATCTTCGTACCGACAGTACCCGTATCTCGGTTGAAGCTGATGCAGCAGCAAAAATCTTCATATCTGACAAATACGGGGAGGAATACGTTAACGGCGGTTCACAGGATGCCCGCAAGCCTCAGGAAACGGAAGTAAAGATTCAGGATGCTCACGAAGCTATCCGTCCCACAGATCTTGACCTGACACCGGAAGAGGCCAAATCAAAGCTCCAGAGAGATGAAGCCCGGCTTTATGCTCTTGTTTACAAGCGTTTTCTTGCAAGCCGCATGACCTCTGCCGTATATGACACCGAATCCGTAAAGCTTGATGCCGGGGGTTATGTCTTTACATTAAACGGATCAAAGCTTAAGTTTGACGGTTTCCTGTCTGTATACATGTCAGAAGAGGACAAGGCCGATAAGGATGTCTCCCTTCCGGAAATGAAAGAAGGCGAAAAACTCAGTTTCCAGAGTTTTGATAAGGAACAGCATTTTACCCAGCCTCCTGCTCACTACACAGAAGCTTCTCTTGTAAAGACACTGGAAGAAGACGGTATCGGCAGACCTTCTACTTATGCTCCTACCATCGGCACACTGCTGGCTAGAAGATATATCACAAAGGAAAAGAAGAACATCTTCGTCACAGAGCTTGGACAGGCTGTAGATGACATGATGCAGAAGAATTTTCCGACCATTGTGGATACAGCTTTCACTGCCAACATGGAATCACTTCTGGATACTGTTGCAAACGGCAACATCAGCTGGAAGACCCTGGTTGAGAATTTCTATCCGGATCTGTCACAGGCAGTTGAAAAGGCTCATCAGGAGGTGGAAAAGATTACTATCCGTGATGAGGAGACAGATATAGAATGTGATAAATGCGGACGCAAGATGGTAATCAAATACGGCCCCCACGGTAAGTTCCTTGCATGTCCGGGATTCCCTGATTGCATGAACACCAAACCCTATGTGGAATACGCCGGCTTTATATGTCCGGATTGCGGATCCGAATGTGTAAAACGCCGTTCCAAGAAAGGACGTATTTTCTACAGCTGTTCAAATTATCCGGAATGCAATTACATGACCTGGAACAAACCAAAAGAAGCAACAGCAGGGGAGAAAAAGGACGGCGAGATCATGTGCTGACCGGAAAGCTTCCGATTCAAAATTAAGTTGACACAAAATAAAATACTATGTTATATTACAAGTCGCGTTTAAAAGGCGCGACTTTTGTGTATCTGCAAGAGTAACATTATAAAGCACATCTGAACGAAAACCGGAATGGTACCTGAGAGTACAGGCGACGACGGTGAGCACACACGTTCAGGTGGAAGATTTTAACCAGGAGGTATTTAAAATGAGTGCAATTGGAATGAAGCAGCTCCTTGAGGCTGGCGTACACTTTGGTCATCAGACAAGAAGATGGAACCCTAAGATGGCTCCTTACATCTACACAGAGCGTAATGGTATCCACATCATCGATCTTCAGCAGACTGTAAAGATGGTTGACGATGCATACAACGCTATGGTTAAGCTTGTACAGGACGGTGGTACTGTTCTTTTCGTTGGTACAAAGAAGCAGGCTCAGGATGCAGTTAAGTCAGAGGCTCTTCGTTGCGGTGAGTTCTATGTAAACGAGAGATGGCTTGGCGGTATGCTTACAAACTTCAAGACAATCCAGACTCGTATCGATCGTCTTAAGGAGATCGAGAAGATGGCTGAGGACGGTACATTCGATGTTCTTCCCAAGAAGGAAGTAGCTCTTATCAAGAAGGAGTGGGACAAGCTTGAGGCCAACATCGGTGGTATCAAGGATATGAAGCAGATTCCTGATGCGATCTTCGTAGTTGATCCTAAGAAGGAGAAGATCTGCGTTAAGGAAGCTCGCACACTTGGAATCACACTTTTCGGTATCGCTGATACAAACGCTGATCCTGAGGAGCTTGATTATGTTATCCCCGGAAACGATGACGCTATCCGCGCTATCAAGCTTATCGTAGGCAAGATGGCTGATGCTGTTATCGAGGCTAAGCAGGGCGAGATGACTGAGGAAGAGGCAGCAGCTGCTACAGCTGGTGACGATTCTGTAGTTGCAGAGGCTTAATTAATGAGAGAATCCCTAGGGATTCTTTTAAAGCGCTTCATTTTAAAACAAAGGTGAAGATCATTCTTCCACATTAAATTAATCCAGGAGGATACAACAATGGCAATTACAGCAGCTCAGGTTAAAGAGTTACGTGACATGACAGGTGCAGGTATGATGGCTTGTAAGAAGGCTCTCGCTGCAACTGACGGAGATATGGACAAGGCAGTAGACTTCCTCAGAGAGCAGGGTCTTGCAGGTGCAGAGAAGAAGGCCGGCAGAATCGCAGCTGAGGGTGTTTCTTTCACAAAGCTTTCCGATGACAAGCACTCAGGTGTTGTTGTAGAGGTTAATGCTGAGACGGATTTCGTTGCTAAGAACGAGAAGTTCCAGACATATGTTGCTGAGGTAGCAGCTCAGGCTCTTCATTCAGAAGCATCTGATATCGACGCTTTCCTTGCTGAGAAGTGGGATCTTGACAACTCAAGAACAGTTGCAGAGCAGCTTTCAGAGGAGATTTCAATCATCGGTGAGAACATGCACATCCGTCGTTTCCAGAAGCTTACAGAGAACGATGGTTTCGTACAGGATTACGTACACGGCGGCGGACGTATCGGTGTTCTTCTTCAGGTTAAGTCAACAGTAGTTAATGACGCTGTTACAGAGATGGCAAAGAACATTGCTATGCAGGTTGCTGCTCTTAAGCCTAAGTTCACATCACGTAAGGAAGTGGACCAGGCTTATCTTGCAAGCGAGACTGAAATCCTTACAGCTGCAGCTAAGAACGAGAAACCAAACGCTCCTGAGAAGGTTATCACAGGTATGGTTCAGGGACGTATCAACAAGGAGCTTAAGGAGATCTGTCTCCTTGACCAGACATACGTTAAGGCTGAGGATGGCAAGCAGTCAGTTCAGCAGTATGTTGATTCTGTTGCCAAGGCAGAGAATGCTACAATCGAGATCGTTACATTCATTCGTTTCGAGACCGGTGAAGGCCTTGAGAAGAAGAACGAGGATTTCGCTGCAGAGGTTGCTGCTCAGCAGGCTGCTGCAAAGAAGGCGTAATTCTAAAGTCATATATATACTTGGATTTTATAATCTTACGTTTGGGGCAGGAAGTTTTCTTCCTGCTCTTTTTTTGTTCAAAAAGAATCTGTTAAACAATTTTCATAAATCCCACATATTACAGTTATTTTTTCTGTTTAATATTTATGCTACAATAAAAAATAAGTGAAATATGAGGTCATAAATATGCTTTTTGATTTCCTGAAAAAATACTCTGATCAATTTGATAACTCATCCAAAACGGAGTCTGCAGCCCCCGGTGCCGGCAACATTGTACGTAAACATATAGTATTTTACGGCACAGTCCAGGGCGTAGGGTTCAGATACACTGCCTATCACCTTGCCTGTTCTTTAGGGCTTACCGGATGGGCAAGAAATGAAGATGATGGATCGGTGACCTGTGAGCTTCAGGGCTCACGTGATGCCATACAGGAATTCATGAACAGAATAGGGAATCAGCGTTTTATAGAAATCACAGATAAAGAGGAGCGCAATATTAAGGTTATAGATGAAGAACGTTCCTTTAGGGTACTTTACTGAAAGGATCAGAGCTTTAATAGTAATGAAGCAAAACTACAAAATCACACTTAGCTATGATGGTTCCCGCTATTACGGCTGGGAACATCAGCCAAATACAGAATTAACCATACAAGGAAAGCTTGAACAGGTGCTGACCCGTATGATATACGGAGAAGATTATACTGTTAAGGATTTTGCCTCTTTTCCAATTACCGTAATAGGAGCCGGGCGAACAGATGCGGGTGTTCACGCCAGAGCCATGACCGCCAATGTGATCCTTGATCTCAAAAATGAAATGACAGAAGCAGAGATCAGGGCTTATATGAACAGATATCTTCCCGATGATATAAGCATTAACGAAGTCAGGACTTGCGGGGAACGGTTTCACAGCCGGTTTAAGGCCACCGGAAAGACTTACAGGTATACCTGCTGGTACGATGAACAAAAGCCGGTGTTTGAAAGAAAATATGTAACAGTCCTTGAGAATAAACCCGATATAGAGGCAATGCGCAAAGCTGCAGGATATCTCCTTGGAGAGCACGACTTTAAATGCTTTTGCGGAAACTCACATTTTAAAAAATCCACTGTCAGAGTGATAGACCATGTAGAAATCACAGAAAACGGTCCTTACATCCGGTTTTACTTTCACGGGACAGGCTTTTTGCAAAATCAGGTGCGTATCATGACAGGCACGCTTCTGGAAATAGGCTTTGGAAAGAGAACACCGGATTCAATGTCAGACATACTCAACAGTAAAGACCGTCAAAAAGCCGGATATACAGCAGAAGCCAGAGGATTATGTCTCATGAAGGTGGATTATGACTGATGGTCATCCATCATATATCTTTTAATAAATAATGCATTTCAGTTTTATATACATGACTCATATATAAAATTTCACTAAGCTTTAGGGAGGGGATTAGTTTTGAAAGATAAAAGTATTGGTATCATTTTAGGAGTTACAACCGGACTTCTGGCCGGATATCTGGCAAGTACTCTGTACATGTCCGGCAAGATCATGCCCGGCACCGTAATTAATGGTGCAGATTTTTCCATGGTTCCGAGGTCTGAGCTGAACGACCGGCTTTCAGCAATGGAAAGAGATGCCTATGCCATCACCGTAAGAGACATTCACAAAAACGAATTAACAATCAACGGAGCAGACATTGATCTCAGTGCAGAGTTCCCTGTGGAGAAGATCCGCGTGCAGAATCCTCTGATCTATCCATACTATATGCTGAATCCCGGAAACTACTTTTTAGAGCCCGATTCGGTTTCCTTTGATGAAGAAAAGCTAAAGTCTATCATAAACCATGATCTTTTACCTGCGGAGGGAAGCACAGACGCTCCTGTCGATGCCTTTCTGACAGCCTATATTCCCGGAGCCGGCTATACCATTGCAGCGGAAGAGGACGGCGACACACCTGATCCCGATAAGGTTACAGGTGTTATTGAGGATGCCATAACCGAGAGAGCGGTTTTTGTGGATCTTAACGAAGAAGACTGCTACCTGACAGCAGACATCCGTTCAAATGATACCCTCCTTAACCAGAGAGCAGCAACCCTGAACGAAGCTCTCTCTGCCTCCATAACCTATGATTTCGGAAACCAGAAGATAATACTGAATTCAGACACCTATTATCCATGGCTTGACAAGCAGGAGGACGGTACCGTTACTTTAAACGATGAAAAGGTAGATGAATATGTTACCGAACTTAAATCCTCCACGGATACCGCTTATACCACAAGAAGCTTCAAAACTGTTTCAGGACGTATAATCAATGTCAAGGGCCCTTACGGTTACAACATTTCGAAGAAAAAGGAAATTGAACAGCTTAAAGAGGATATCCTTTCAGGATTGCCTGTAGAACGCGAGCCTGTATATACAACCTCCGGCAGCCAGCGCTCCGGAAACGAATACGGCGACACTTATCTGGAAGTTGATATGTCTGACCAGAAGGTTTATTTTATACAGGATGGAAATATTGTTTTCACCTCCGATTGTGTAACCGGAAATACCAGTCGCGGAAGGGGAACCCCCACGGGTATCTTCAGTGTCATGTATAAAGCAAAAAATGTGGTATTACGCGGACGTGACTATGCTTCTCCCGTTACTTACTGGATGCCGTTCTATAATGGCTGCGGATTCCACGATGCCTCCTGGCGCGGAAGCTTCGGCGGTTCCATCTACCGTTACAGCGGATCCCACGGCTGTGTAAACATGCCTATTCCTAAAGCAAAGGAGCTTTACTCACTGGTAGAAGCAGGCATGCCTGTAATCACATACTATTAAAGCTTCCATCGCACTTAACCCTGATTTAAATTTAATCTGTGGACCCTGTTTTCAGGCGTCCACAGATTATGCAATAAAGAGGAGATTTATGAAAAAGTTTAAATTGAAATTTATTTCTGCAGTCCTCGTACTGACTGTAGTATCATGCACAGCCTTTACTTCCTTCGCTGAATTCGGTCCCGGAATACCGGAATCGGAGCTTACCTCCTATACCGGTGCCGCAAATGCTTCCGACGGTGCTGCTGCCACTGAAACCGCCGCTTCCTCAACTGCCGGGACGATCATCAGCAATGAAATCCCCACAGAAGATACTTATGCTTTATACGAGAAGCTTAAATCAAGTCTTACCGCCCAGATAACAGACCAGATCATCCTTGTTGTTGACCACAACCTCACCTTATGGAACAAACAGTCTGACGGAAACTGGATTAAAGATATGGACGTTTACTGTGGTTACGGAAGAAACGGTCTCAAGCCTTTTAACGAAAGACATGAAGGAGATCAGACAACTCCCATAGGCTCCTTCCCCATACTTCATGCCTTCGGATTCGGTTCAAATCCGGGAACTGCCATGACCTGGAGAGAGATAACAGAAAACTCTTACTGGTCGGGCGAGAAAGCCACCTACAACACCTGGGTAGAGAGCGCAACCCACGTCGGAGGCGAGCATCTCATCGAATATGACATCTGCTATAAATACGCCATGGCTATCGGCTTCAATATAAATCCTACTGTTTACAAACGTGGTTCCGCAATTTTCCTTCATTGCAAAAACCCTGCGGAGTGGGGTTCTGCCGGCTGTGTATCAGTGCTTGAAGAAGATATGCTTAAGCTCTTACAAAAATGTCATGACGGCTGCTATATCATGATAGTTCCGGATACTGACGCCATTTCAAACTTTTAATACTTACATCATCATATGAAATTTTATTTTGCACCTATGGAAGGCATTACAGGATACCCTTTTCGTAATGCCTTCCAACAGTGTTTTCCGGGGATAGATCGTTTTTACACGCCATTTCTCTCGGCAAACGATACATTTTCCTTTACAACAAGAGAGAAGAGAGATACTGACCCTGCACTCAACAAGGTACCCGACCTGGTCCCCCAGATCATCACAAACAACGCCGAAATGTTCGTGTGGGCCATAGAAAGAATGACCGAACTGGGATATAAGGAAGTGAACCTGAACCTTGGCTGCCCCTCGGGTACAGTTGTGGCAAAGGGCAAGGGTTCAGGAATGCTGCGTTACCCTGACAGGCTTGACGCTTTTCTGGAAGAGACCTTTGAACTCCTGGATAAAAAACATATATCCTATGATTCTTCGGTTAATGCTTCCACTTCAAGCGAAAAGCAGGTCTCTGTTTCCGTAAAGACCAGGCTTGGCATACATGACCCTTCGGAATCCGACCGGCTCATGGCTATTTACAACAGATATCCGTTAAGTGATGTTATAGTTCACAGCCGTGTGCAAAAGGAGTTCTATAAAGGCGAGATACACTATGATCACTTCAGAAAATTCATTGAAGGTTCAAAGCATCACCTTGTATATAACGGAGACATCGTTACAAAAAAAGACTTTGAAAAAGTAAAAGCACTGTTTCCCGAGATAGATACCGTAATGATAGGCAGAGGTTTACTCATAAATCCTTCACTGATAAGGGAGCTTAACGGTGGAGACCCCTGCACCCTTGAGGAAATAAAAGCCTTCCACGAAGCATTGATAGAATCCTATATACCCGAAATGGGCAGCGACGCAAATCTTTTATACAAAGTAAAAGAGTACTGGAGCTGGCTTGGCAGATCCTTTACGGGCTCAGAAAGATACATGAAGGATATAAGAAAAGCAAAAAGCCTGCCGGAATATAAAGCCGCCGTGCGAAACCTCATGGCAAACTGTAAACTTGAACACAGACAAAATTTCTGAGTATGACAGAGATAAACGGCATAAGCAGCGTTTTTACATCCCTGAATAGATTTTCATCTGCATTAAAGATTCAAGCGTCAAGATCGGCACTTACAGAGGAGGAGTTTAAATCCTTATGATACTGGAATATCCTGAATATTATGAACGTTTCCGTTGTATAGGCGGTGACTGTCCGGATACCTGCTGCGCAGGCTGGGAGGTGGATGTAGACAGGGAGTCTTCACAATACTATAAAAGCATTGACGGTGAATTTGGGAAAAGACTCAAAGAGCATATTTGCGAAGATGGTGAGGAATGCTATTTCCCGCTCACAAAGGATAATCGGTGTCCCTTTTTAAATAAAGAGAATCTATGCGATATATACATTAACCTGGGGGAAGAAAGTCTTTGTCAGACCTGTACCGAATATCCAAGATATTTTATGGACATCGGTAATTATGAACAGACCGACATGAGCCTGAGCTGTATGGAACTTGGAAGAATATTCTACACAGAAACCCCTGTAATAGAATATGTCCGGTCCGAGAATCCGGTGGAAGGAGAGACTCTGGCCGAAGAGGACCGGGATACTCTGGTTGAGATCCTGTCACTTAGAAACAAATGTATTTCGCTTTTGCAGGATACCGTCCACTCCTTTAACGATAAGTTCCGGGATGTAAGGGCTTTGGTTTCCTGTGCCGAAGGCGAAGATCCAGTGGAAAAGGATGAATCCCGGGGTTTCCTTAAGGAAAGCTGCAAAGATCTCATCCTTCTTTATGAATCTCTGGATTCCATTAACGAAGAATGGTCTGAAAAGCTTTCTTACTATAAGGAATTATCCGAAAGTCCATCAGAGCTTGACAGGATACCTGAATTCACCTCTCTATATTCCGAAAAGCTTGATGAATGGTTACCCAAAACCGGAGTATATTTTGTTTTCAGATATTTTATCGATACAATGACTGACGGAGACATAGAATATGAATTATGTTTCATTCATCGAAGTCTTAAGCTTATATTTTTCATGCTTTTTGCTGAATGGGTAAATAAAGGAAATATCGATGTGTCAGATATGATTTATGTGGCCCATCTTTATTCAAAGGAAGTAGAGCATGACGACGGAAACGTGGACAGGATAAAGAAGGCCGGTATCTTTTGAAACGATCCGGGCAGATAAAGCTTTTATCAGAAATATCATCTATACTTCCCGAGGTTCCGGTGAAGCCATAATTCTTTTTAACCAATCCCGGTCACAAGATCGGAAAACGAGGATAGAATATGATCAAAAAATTCAGAAAAACTATATATACCGGTTTGGTACTTTTATCTCTTATCACTATCTGTTCCTGCGGGAAACGCAAGGAGCCTTATGAATCTGTGTCTTCTGAAGATCTGACCCAGGAAATCATCTCCGGAATAGCCGAGGGTTTCAAAAACGGTGAGATCAATGTTACCGAAAGAGAAAAGAGGATTTTATCCAACCTTGTAAATTACGTGGTTGATAATCCCGAGACCTCCATCCAGATTCTTTCCGACGCGGCAAAACAGGCAGGCTTCGAGGGTGAATTCCCTGAGGATATTTCAGGTGTGGAGCCCTATTACAAGGCCATTGCAGGCACCCTTCTCGAAGCGGATTACATTACCACCGACGGTAATGATATCATTATCAGAAAGGGTACTGACAGCAAAACCTTGTCCGACCTTCTTTCAGAAGCGACTTCCGAAACTGATACTACCAGTACAACAAAAACCATCGATGGTAAGAAAGTAAACCTCAGCCTTAAAGATGACGTAATATATGATGCGCTTTGGAAAGAGGCCGGAAATGCTTATTCCATTTATTCCAAAAGCGGAATCGATGAAAAGACCCTTAAAGAACTCATCAAACAGGTAAAATGAAATCCAACGATAAAACCATTTCCAGCAACGATAGTCTTTCATATAATGCCATTACTCAGGGTGTGATATGGAAGACTCTCATTCTTTATGTGCTGCCTCTTATCATGGGCACATTTTTTCAGCAGCTCTACAACACGGTGGATGCCGTTGTGGTAGGAAGATTTGTAGGTAAGGAAGCCTTATCCGCAGTAGGCGGAAGCTCTGCCATGCTGGTGAATGTTTTCGTGGGATTCTTTGTTGGCGTAACATCAGGGGCAGGTGTGGTAACCGCCCAGTATTATGGCGCAAATAAGGAGAACTCAGTCAGAAAAGCTGTTCACACTGCCATGCTGCTTTCCATAATCAGCGGAGCACTTCTCACACTGATAGGCTACTTCATGATGCCTGTTTTCAGTGTATGGATGAAGACCCCTCCTGAAGTTCTGGATCTCACCATCACATATCTTCGCGTATATTCCCTGGGAATGATACCAAACCTCATCTATAACATGGGCGCCGGTATTCTGAGAGCAGTGGGAGATTCCAAACGGCCTCTAATATTCCTTGTTGTATCCTGCATTTCCAATATAATACTTGACTATTTCTTTGTTCTTAAGATGGGACTCGGAGTTATGGGAGTCGCGTTTGCCACGATTCTTTGCCAGCTCATCAGTGCCGTGATGGTTCTATACACATTAAGCAAATCGAGTAGCAGCTACCGCCTGACCAGAGGAGAACTGACACTCCACAAAAAGCAGCTTCTTCGTATCATTGCCATAGGACTGCCGGCGGGAATCCAGTCCCTCATGTATTCCCTGTCCAATGTCTTTATCCAGACAGCCATAAACGAATTCGGGACCGATGCAGTGGCGGCATGGGCTGCCTACTCCAAGATAGACTCGGTATTCTGGATGATCTCAAGTTCCTTCGGCATAGGAGTAACAACCTTCGTAGGGCAGAATTACGGAGCCGGACTGTATAAAAGAGTACGGCAATGCATAAGACAAAGTGCTGTCATCATGGCTCTCATTACCGTTTTCATGACCTTTATTCTCTACAAATGGGGATTCCTTGCTTTCAACCTTTTTGCCACAGACGAAAGTGTCATAAATACCGGAACCGCTATGATACGGTATCTATCGCCCTTCTACATTACTTATACGACCATCGAGCTGTTATCCGGTTCTCTCAGGGGGATGGGCAACAGCCTGAAACCAATGATCATTTCAGTATTTGGAATCTGTATACTGAGAGTTTTATGGATATTCCTGGCCGTACCCGTATGGCACAGGATAGAAACCATTGAATTCAGTTATCCTCTGACCTGGGTGACAACATCGATCCTGTATCTGCTTTATTATTTCAGATTCGTAAGTAAACGAAAGATACGTTGACATCTTATTTAAGTAAATTTATACTTTCTTAGGTTATTTTTCGTTCAATTATTTTCAGGGAGCACAAATATGTTTAAAAAAGGTTTTGACAATGACAAGTATATAAAGATGCAGTCCGAGCATATCAGAGAGCGTATTTCCAAATTCGGAGGTAAGCTGTATCTCGAGTTCGGGGGTAAGCTGTTTGATGATTATCACGCCTCCAGAGTCCTTCCCGGATTCCAGCCTGACAGTAAGATCCGTATGCTTACCCAGTTAAAGGAAGACGTTGAAATAGTTGTTGTTATCAATGCCGGAGACATTGAAAAAAATAAGGTGAGAGGCGACCTCGGCATAACCTATGACATGGATGTACTTCGTCTTATCGATGCCTTCAGAAGCTACGGTCTTTTCGTGGGTTCTGTAGTACTCACCAGATTTGACGGTCAGGAAAGTGCCGTTGCCTACCAGAAGAAGCTCGAAAGCCTTGGTGTCAAGGTATACAGACATTATCCTATACAGGGGTATCCCGGAAACCTTCCGCTTATCATTTCCGATGACGGTTTCGGAAAGAATGAGTACATTCACACAACCCACTCCCTGGTTGTAGTTACAGCTCCCGGTCCCGGTTCAGGAAAGATGGCAGTTTGTCTTTCACAGCTTTATCAGGAGAACAAGCACGGTGTCAAGGCAGGCTATGCCAAGTTCGAGACCTTCCCGATCTGGAACATTCCGCTTAAGCATCCTGTAAACCTTGCTTATGAGGCAGCAACTGCGGATCTGAATGATGTCAACATGATCGATCCTTACCATCTTGAGGCCTACGGCAAGACCACGGTAAACTATAACCGTGACGTCGAGGTTTTTCCTGTTCTTAATGCCATGTTCCAGCGCATTTACGGCGAATCTCCTTACAAGTCCCCGACAGACATGGGTGTAAATATGGCAGGCTATGGCATCGTTGATGATGAAAACTGCAGCTATGCATCACGTCAGGAGATCATCCGTCGTTACTACACTGCATTATGTGACCTCCGTAAGGGTGACGGTACACAGCAGGTAGTCGACAAGCTTCAGCTTCTCATGGAGCAGGCCAATGTTTCCAGCGATGACAGACCTGCCGTTGCCGCAGCAAAACAGAAGGCGGAGCTGACAGGAGAGCCCGCAGCGGCCATCGAGCTCTCAGACGGAACCATCGTAACCGGAAAGACATCAACCTTACTTGGTGCCTGCTCAGCCATGCTTCTGAATGCACTTAAGGTAATGGGCGGTATCGATGACTCTGTAAACCTTATTTCAAGAGAGATCATCGAGCCTATCCAGCATTTAAAAACCGAGCATTTGGGTAACCGTAACCCGAGACTCCATACCGATGAGATCCTCATTGCGCTTACCATCTGTGCAACCACAGACAATAATGCGGAGATTGCCATGCAGCAGCTGGAAAAGCTTAAAGGCTGCGAAGTACACAGCTCGGTTATCCTTTCCGAAGTAGATGCCCGTACCTTCAAGAAGCTTGGTATCAATGTTACCTGCGAACCGCAGTACCAGACTTCAAAGCTGTTCCATAACTGATGATGCAAGGACGCATTTTCCAACAAGCCACAAAGATATCGTTTTATATTTAAATCTGATTCCAACCGAAGCTTTGCCGGACTTTATGGCGAAGCTTCGGCTTTTTTATATAAAAAATAATTCCCTGCTTTTATAATTGGAATTCATAACAGTTCAATCGGTGGACCATGGGGAAGGAGTTAGTGATCCACCGGCTGAAGTGTTACCGGACTTCTGATACCGGCAGCGGAGTTGCTTGTTGTTCTGTTGCCCCTTACTTTGTAATATGCTAGAATAAACCTTAATGCAGACGCTTTTTAGCTGTCTCATTTCAGTCTAAAATAACTTATACAGTTATGAAGGCATCGTCTTCATAACCATATGCCTGAGAATCGGCAGAATGGAGATTATTTTTATGTCAGATAAACGCAGAGTTATGCTGAAGCTTTCCGGCGAAGCACTTGCCGGTGAAAAACATTTCGGTTTTGATGATGATACCATCAGGGAAGTTGCCAGAGAAGTTAAGTCAGCAGTAGACGAAGGTGTACAGATCGCCATAGTTATCGGCGGCGGAAATTTCTGGAGAGGCCGTCAGTCCGAGGCTGTGGATCGTTATAAAGCAGATCAGGTAGGAATACTTGCCACAGTCATGAACTGTATCTACGTATCCGAAATATTCCGTACACAGGGTATGAAAACCATGGTCATGTCCTCTATACAGATCGGAGATATGGCAGACCTTTTCAATAAGGATAGGGCTCTTAATGCCATGGCAGACGGAACAGTTGTGTTCTTAGCAGGAGGAACCGGTCATCCTTACTTCTCAACAGATACCGGCGTAGTGCTCCGTGCAGTTGAGCTTGAATGTGACGAGATACTTCTTGCCAAGGCCATCGACGGTGTCTATGACTCAGATCCAAAGATAAACCCTGACGCAAAGAAGTTTGATGAGCTTTCCATACAGGAAGTGATAGACAAGCGTTTAGGTGTTATAGACCTGGCTGCATCAGTTATCTGCATGGAAAACCATATGCCGCTGGCTATCTTTTCTCTTAACGAGGAAAATGGTATCGCCAATGCTCTTAAGGGGCAGATAAACGGCACAAGAGTTACCGCATAAAATTTATACATTATCCCGAAAAATCGGGTTTAAACAGGAGGATTTAATTATGGATGATCAATTTACCATTTATATCGAGAAGATGCACAAAACACATGATAACCTCATGTCAGAGCTTGCAACTATCCGTGCAGGACGTGCAAACCCTCATGTGCTGGACCGTATCATGGTAGATTACTACGGCACACCTACACCTATTCAGCAGGTAGGTAACATTTCCGTTCCCGAGGCTCGTCTTATCCAGATCCAGCCGTGGGACAAGAGCTTACTTAAAGAGATCGAGAAGGCTATAAATATGTCTGATCTTGGTATCAACCCGACAAACGACGGAACTGTTGTCCGTCTCGTTTTCCCTGAGCTTACAGAGGAGAGACGTAAGGAACTCACAAAGGATGTTAAGAAGAAAGGCGAAGAGGCGAAGATCGCCATCAGAAATATCCGTCGTGATGCCATGGATCTTGCAAAGAAGCTTGAGAAGTCATCTGAGATGACAGAGGATGACCTTACCCGTGCCACAAAGGACATTCAGGAGCTTACAGACCACATGTGCGAGAAGATCGACAAGTCTGTTGAAGCAAAGAACAAGGAACTCTTAACAGTTTAATATGGAAAACAATAACGATATCATTAACAACGAAGGCCGCAATATACCTGCCCATATCGCCATCATACTGGACGGAAACGGAAGATGGGCCGAAAGGCGGGGACTTCCCAGAGCCATGGGGCACAAGCAGGGCTGCGAAACTCTTGAAACCATCGTTCAGGACTGCGCAAGACTGGGAGTAAAGTATCTGACCGTCTATGGCTTCTCCACTGAAAACTGGAAACGTTCGGAGGAGGAAGTGGGCGCCCTGATGAAGCTTTTCCGCCTGTATATGGTGAAGCTCATAAAGGTTGCCAACGAGCACAATGTCAAGGCCCGTATGATAGGCGAAAGAAGCCGCTTTGCCCCCGACATCCGGGAAGGCATAGAAAAGCTTGAGCAGGAAACCGCTCAAAACACCGGAATGACATTTGTCTTTGCGGTAAACTACGGTTCCAGGGATGAAATTGTCCGTGCAGTAAGAAAGTATACCCTTGAGGCTCTGAGAGAAGGTAAATCCGAGGAGGAGATAGAAGCTCTGACAGAACAGGCATTTTCCGGTTATCTCGATACAAGCGGGATGCCTGATCCGGATCTCGTCATAAGGACTTCAGGTGAATTCAGGATTTCAAACTACCTTCTTTGGCAGAGTGCCTATGCGGAATATTATATAACTCCGGTTCTCTGGCCCGACTTCAGCAAAGAAGAGTTATTGAAGGCCATCGATAACTTCAACAGCCGTGAACGTCGTTTTGGCGGCAGATTAAAAAAATAAATTTTGACTCAGGCTTCTTTTACCAATCGGGTTCGGGCAATGATATTCCCTTACCTGCCCGCGATGCGTCGACAGTTTATTTCGACGCACCTGCGACAGAAAAGAAGCCTGTCTTTGTTGTATAAAGTTCTGCCGTTCTGCATATTGCAGCCTGCGGAACCATATATGATCAATGGGAATACATATGTCAGCTACAGATAATTTAAAAAAAGATCATAATGAAAAGAAACCCGGTTCCTTCATCACGAGACTTATAAGCGGTATAATTCTGGTTATTCTCGCGGCAATAATAGTGCCCATGGGAGGTCTGCCCCTGTTTCTTCTGACCTTCCTCATTTCCATGGTAGGTCTTTTTGAACTGTACAGGGTTTTCGGAATAGAAAAAAAATCACTGGGGCTTGTGGGATACCTCACTACCATAGCCTATTATGTTATTGTCTGGTTCAATCTGGATAAATACTTTACGCTTATGGTTGTGCTGAGCCTCATGGCCCTCATGTCTTTCTATGTCATTACTTATCCGACCTATAAGATCACAGCAGTGGCAAAAGCCTTTATGTGCGTCTGCTATGCCGGTATCATGATGAGTTATCTGTATCAGACCCGTGCCATGCCTGACGGAGTGTATCTTGTATGGCTCATTTTTATTGCCAGCTGGGGTTCCGACACCTTTGCTTATTGCACGGGGATGCTCATAGGAAAGCACAAAATGACTCCCATACTGAGTCCCAAAAAAACCGTGGAAGGAGCAGTCGGAGGTGTCATAGGAGCTGCGCTCCTTGGTTTTGTTTATGCCACGATCCTTCAGAGCCGTTTCACCTATATCCTTAATCCGGGAGCAACATGTGCCATTGCCTGCGCGATCGGAGCACTCATCTCCATGGTGGGAGACCTCACCGCTTCCGGCATCAAAAGAGATTATGAGGTAAAGGATTACGGTACCCTGATCCCCGGTCACGGCGGTATCATGGACAGATTTGACTCACTGATTTTCACTGCACCTGCAGTTTATTTTGCCTTAACATTTTTAAATATCTGAAAGAGGATTAATGTTTATGAGAAGATTGGTAATACTTGGTTCCACAGGTTCCATAGGAACCCAGACTATCGATGTCATAAATGGTGACCCGGAGATAGTAGTCACAGGTCTCGCTGTTTACGGTTCCATTGATAAATTAAAAGAGCAGGTAGAGACACTTCATCCCGAAGTAGTCTGCATATATGACGAGAAAAAAGCTGAGACCTTCAAAGGCTTCGGCTTACCTGTGAAGGTTCTTTCCGGAATGGAAGGCCTTATCGGGATTGCAACCATGGAAAACTGTGATGAGGTTGTTGTTTCCGTTGTGGGAATGATAGGAATCCAGCCTACCATCGCAGCCCTTAAAGCCCATAAACAGGTGGCTCTCGCCAATAAGGAAACTCTTGTATGCGCAGGACATATCATCATGCCCCTGGCAGCAGAGTGCGGTATAGACATTAAGCCTATAGACTCGGAGCACAGTGCCATATGGCAGTCCCTCACCGGAGAACCTCATGAACGTATAGAGCAGATCCTTCTGACAGCGTCAGGCGGTCCTTTCAGAGGCAAAAAGCGTGAGGAACTCAGAGGGAAGACGAAAGAGGATGCCCTTAAGCATCCTAACTGGGCTATGGGAAGAAAGATCACCATAGATTCCTCCACCATGGTAAACAAAGGTCTGGAGGTGCTGGAAGCCCACTGGCTCTTTGATGTTCCTGTGGATATGATAAAGGTTGTTGTACAGCCTCAGTCCATCGTCCATTCAGCTGTTCAGTATGTGGACGGTTCTGTCAAGGCACAGCTTGGTCTTCCGGACATGAGGATCCCGATCGAATATGCCCTTTATGCACCTGACCGCCGTGCACTTCCGGAAGATCAGCGGCTGGATCTGGCAAAACTAGGTCAGCTCACCTTCGAGGATCCGGACATGGATACCTTTAAGGGTCTCGCCCTTGGCTTCCGTGCAGGAAGAACAGGCGGATCCATGCCAACTGTTTACAACGCAGCCAACGAGGAAGCGGTGGCCATGTTCCTTGAGGACCGGATAGATTTCCTCGAAATAGCCGATGTTATCGAAGAGGCCATGAATGCTCACGAAGCACACGTAGTGGCTTCTCCCTCTGTGGAAGAGATCCTTTCCATCGAAAAATGGGCAAGAGATTATGTAAAGAATAATTCAAAAATAGTACGTTGACAGGAGATATAAACTTGGGAATAATTGTCGCCCTTCTGGGCTTGAGTTTTTTGATTTTTTTCCATGAACTCGGACACTTTCTGGCTGCCAAGCTCTGCCATGTGGGTGTCCTGGAGTTTTCCATAGGCATGGGTCCGAGACTTATAAGCCGGGTAAAAAACAATACCCGATATTCACTGAAGCTTTTGCCCCTCGGCGGAAGCTGTGCCATGCTGGGGGAAGACTCAGCCGGTTCCGGTGATTTTACCGTGTCTTTCGGAGAAGAACTGCCGGACCGGGATAATACCGGTGATCCGTGGATTGACTATGACGGTGTCCGTTTCAGAAAATCCGAAATCGTTAAATACAGTTTCCAGCAGAAGCCTGCCATACAGCGATTTTTCATTTGTATCGCAGGAGTAATGAACAACTTTATACTGGCTGCAGTTTTTGCAGCTGTGCTGGTTTTTTTCTGCGGTTTTGATCCTCTGTATATAACCGATACAGTTGAAAATGTTCCTGCTGCAGAAGCAGGTTTCCAAAAGGATGACAATCTCATTTATCTCGGTCTTCATGATAAACACTTATCCAGGATGCCCGGATACAGGGATCTTTTCATGTGGATGTATATCAATGCTGAGGACTTTGATGAAAACACCTTGCTTGACGCTGTGGTTCTCCGTAATGGCAGAAAAGAAACTATCACCTTTAAGCCCTACTACAATGAAGAGCAGCAAGCTTACAAGCTTGGGCTTGCATTTTACGGTGGTCGGATGCTTGCATCAACCCCCATGGAGTTCATAAAGTATTCCTACTATGAATTCCGGTATGATCTCACCATCGTGATCCAGAGCCTGAAACTCATTGCCAAAGGAAGAGTACACAGAAATGAAGTCATGGGACCCGTTGGTACCGTCAGCGTCATGAGTACTACTGTTGAGAAGTCCTCTAAATACGGTATTTTCAATGCCTTTCTGGTTTTCCTGGAGCTTTTAAGCATGCTGTCCTCGAATCTCGGCATCATGAACCTTTTGCCCATACCTGCCCTTGACGGAGGAAGACTGCTATTTATACTTTTCGAGATGATCTCGAGGCGCAGGCTTCCTTTTTCCATCGAGGAACGCATCAACCAGATCGGCATGGCAGCCCTGCTTATGCTGATGCTTGTCATATTGTCAAACGATATCTGGAATATAATTTCCGGAGCCTATGCTTCTATACTTGGAGGTTAATGAAAATGTTACCAAGAGAGAACACTAAAGTTGTAAACATTGGAAACGTAAAGATCGGGGGGCACAATCCCGTTGCGATCCAGTCCATGTGCAATACCAAAACAGAAGATGTAAAAGCAACTGTCGATCAGATACTGCGGCTTGAAAAAGCAGGCTGCGAGATAATCAGATGCACTGTCCCGACAAATGAGGCAGCACTGGCCCTTAAGGAGATAAAGCAGCAGGTGCATATCCCCATTGTGGCGGATATCCATTTTGATTACAAGATGGCCATAGCCGCCATTGAAAACGGTGCCGACAAGATCCGTATAAACCCGGGCAATATCGGTTCCAATGAAAAGATACAGGCAGTTGTTGACTGCGCCAAATCTCACAACATCCCCATCCGTGTGGGAGTGAATTCCGGATCTCTGGAAAAGGATCTCATCGAAAAGTACGGCGGTCATGTGACGGCAGAGGGCATTGTGGAATCGGCACTTCAGAAGGTAAAGCTCATCGAAGATATGGGCTATGACAATCTGGTGATTTCCATTAAGTCCTCGGATGTTCTCATGTGTGCAAGGGCTCACGAGCTTATCGCTGACAAGACCCGCCATCCTCTTCATGTAGGAATCACAGAGGCCGGTACAGTGTGGTCCGGAAACATTAAATCATCAATAGGTCTCGGCTTGATCCTGGGCCGGGGCATCGGCAACACCATCCGTGTTTCATTGAGCGCGGATCCTGTGGAAGAGATCAAATCAGCAAAGCTTATTTTAAGGACCCTCGGTTTAAGAACCGGAGGCATAGAAGTTGTTTCCTGCCCGACCTGCGGAAGAACCAACATTGACCTTATAAGCCTTGCAAATGAAGTACAGACTCTTGTGGAGGAGTATGACTATAAAAATCTGAAGGTTGCTGTTATGGGCTGTGTTGTAAACGGTCCCGGAGAAGCGAAGGAAGCAGATATCGGAATCGCGGGAGGAAAAGGCGAAGGTCTCCTTATAAAGAAGGGTGAGATCATCCGTAAAGTCCCGGAGGCAGAGCTTCTGTCTACCCTTAAGGCTGAGATCGAGAAGATGTAACAGAATCCAAGATGATATGACAGAATTCAGGAAGATCTGACAGAATTCGAGAAGATGTAACAGAATCCAAGAAGATGTGACAGAATTTTCCTGAATGAAACAGTTATCTATCCATTAATCTTCAGGGAATGCCGATAGTATCGGTGTTTCCCTTTGAACTTTTATATCAGAGAGGGGGTTGTGCCGCAGATACCGTGGAATGCGAGGGCGGTGCACCAAAAAATGAAAAAATTTTTCGAAGTATTTGAAACTCTTGAGGTCAGCGATGACCTCGAGGGATTATTTCGTGACACCTTTGTAACCCGTGTCACCATCACAAAAGATCATACACAGATACGAATCTACCTCTCAAGTCCTCATCTTATAGATAAGAGGACTGTTTTTCGTATGGAAAAGCTCATCAAAGACCAGCTTTTCGGCAAAAAGAAGGTAGCTGTAAGTATCAAGGAGAATTTCCGTCTCAGCGCACAGTACAACGCCAGAACTCTGTTTGACATGTACCGTGACAGTATCCTGATAGAGCTCAGGAACTTCAACATCATCCTCTATAACATGATGACTACCGGTCAGATTTCATGGCAGGACGATGACACCATGGATCTCAAGGTACCAAATACCCACTTATACAAAGAGGCAAGCAGGGAACTTCTTCATGCCCTTAAACGCCTTTTTGAAGATCGTTGTTCCATAGCCTTTAATCTCAACATGCTTTATGAAGAAAAGCAGACTCCCGCATCAAAGGATCCAGGCTATAACTACATTCCTCCGGAGCTCAGGGGAGACACCGACGAGTCAAGACGCCGGAGAGCAGAGCTGCAGAAATCAGAAGGCTTCATGAAGGGTGACCACAGCTTCGCAATTCCCGACAGGGATAGTTCTGCCAATGCCAACGACCGTGACGCAGCCGCTGCAGCTTTGGAAGCACAAAATGCCCGCATGAGTGCCGACCTCAATATGGCTAACCAGAGTTCGGGATCCTACAGAGGAAACCAGGCTCAAAACCAGGGATCTCAGAATGGCAGCAGTCGTTTCGGCGGAGGCACTACCCAGTTCCAGCGTAAAAAACGCGCCTTCAAAATGTCTGAACATGCCGAAGTCCTTTACGGAAGATACTTTGAGGGAGAGCCTGTCTCTCTAAAGGATGTGGACGCCGGATCCGGAAACATCATCATGGCAGGAACCATCTTCCTGGTACATGATCCGGTTCATACCAAAACCGGCAAAAATATACTTAAGTTTGATATAACAGATTACACCGATTCCATAACCTGCAAGATATTCGTAGATGACGAAGATATGGAGCTTGCAGCCTCATTTATAAAGCCCGGAACAGACCTTCTCATAAAGGGATCAGTGTCCTTTGACTCCTTTGACAAGCAGGTGGAAATGAGCTTTATCGACGGTATCCTGAAACATCAGATAAACCGTGCCAAAAGGACCGACAGCAATCCGGAAAAGCGAGTGGAGCTCCATCTCCATACAAAAATGTCAGATATGGATGCTGTCTCAGATGTATGCGATTATATCGACACCGCCATTTCCTTCGGAATGAATGCCATGGCCATCACAGATCACGGTGTGGTCCAGGCTTTCCCGGATGCAAGCATTTATCTGAAAAAGATAGGTCGTGATAAAGATTTCAAGATAATTTACGGATGCGAAGGATACCTGGTGGATGATCAGGAGACCATAGTTGTCAATGATAAAGGTCAGGAGCTTTTCCATGACACCGTGGTTTTCGATATCGAGACCACAGGCTTCAGTGCCGAGACTGACCATATCATCGAGATCGGTGCGGTAAAGCTTCACAACAACGAGATCGTGGATCGCATGGACGTTTTCATAAATCCCGGTGTTCCTATTCCGTTCCGCATCACACAGCTCACCTCCATCGACGATTCCATGGTCATGGATGCGGATCCCATAGAAGTGGTGCTGCCGAAATTTCTGGAGTGGTGCGGAGACGCAGTGATAGTCGCTCACAATGCCTCCTTCGATACCGGCTTTATAAGCAAAAATGCAAAACGTCTCGGGCTTTCCTATGACCCTACCATCATCGATACGGTAAGCCTCAGCCGACTGCTGCTTCCTAAGCTCAACAGATTCAAGCTTGATACTGTTGCGAAGGAGCTTAATGTCTCCCTGGAGCATCATCACCGCGCTGTGGATGATGCGGGATGTACTGCCGAAATCTATATCAAAGAGATTGACATGGTAAAGCAGCGTGGCTGTACCAGGCTTTCTGACATCGACAAGCTGGAGTTTGACCATGCCGCCAATGTAATGAAGCTTCCTACCTACCATATCATCCTTTTGGCAAAGAATGACATCGGACGCATAAACCTGTATCGACTGGTATCCGAAAGTCATCTTAACTACTTTAAGTCAAGACCCCGTATTCCCAAGTCCTTACTAAGGAAATACCGAGAGGGACTTATCATCGGAAGCGCCTGTGTCATGGGAGAGGTGTTCCAGAGCATGATACGAGGTGTGGACGATGCGCAGCTTCTGGATGTTGCTTCATTTTACGATTACCTTGAGATCCAGCCCCTCGGTAACAACAGCTTTATGCTGGGAAATGAAAAGTATACTGCAACCACAGAGCAGGATCTCATAGATTACAACAATAAGATCATATCCATTGCGGACCAGCTGGGAAAACCGGTATGTGCAACCTGTGACTGTCATTACATTAACCCTGAGGATGATATCTACAGAACCATCATACAGGCAGGACGTGGCTTTGACGAAGAAGAGAGCGATGCCAAGCTTTACTTCCGTTCAACCGATGAAATGCTTCGGGAATTCTCATACCTTGAGCCGCAGAAAGCGCATGAGATAGTTATTGACAATCCGAATCTCATAGCGGATATGTGTGACATGATAAAGCCGGTGCGTCCCGACAAGTGCCCGCCGGTTATCGAAAACTCTGATGAAACTCTGAGAGAGATCTGTTATGAAACCGCCCATAAAATGTATGGACCGGACCTCCCTCAGATTGTTTCAGACAGACTGGAAAAGGAGCTTAATTCAATCATTTCAAACGGTTACTCCGTTATGTACATTATCGCCCAAAAGCTTGTTGACAAGTCAAACGAGGATGGCTATCTGGTTGGTTCCCGTGGTTCAGTAGGTTCTTCCTTCGCAGCCACCATGTCACATATCACGGAGGTTAACCCTCTGAGTCCGCACTATGTCTGCCCGGAATGCTTCTGGTATGATTTTGATTCACCTGAGGTAAAGCAGTTCTCAGGCATGGCAGGCTGTGACATGCCACCGAAAAAATGTCCGAAGTGCGGAGCCGAGTTAAATCGCTGGGGCTATGATATACCATTCGAGACTTTCCTTGGATTCAAAGGTGACAAGGAGCCGGATATCGACCTTAACTTTTCGGGAGAATATCAGGCAAAGGCTCATGCCTACACCGGAGTCATTTTCGGAGAGGGCCACACCTTTAAGGCAGGAACCATAGGTACCCTTGCAGATAAAACAGC
Source organism: Oribacterium sp. (assembly GCA_017627595.1). Lineage (GTDB taxonomy): Bacteria > Bacillota > Clostridia > Lachnospirales > Lachnospiraceae > Oribacterium. The sequence continues at coordinate 37,661 of JAGAGL010000035.1, forward strand.
CTACGGAATGGTCAAAAAATACTATGAAGAAAAGGGAATTGAAAAACGAACCGCAGAAATAGACCGTCTGGTTCAGGGGTGCGTGGGAGTGCGCCGTACCACCGGTCAGCACCCCGGAGGAATCGTAGTACTTCCTCACGGTGAGGAGATCAATACATTTACACCGGTACAGCATCCGGCCAATGATATGCAATCCCCCATCATCACCACCCATTTCGATTATCATAAGATCGACCATAACCTTTTGAAGCTTGATATCCTGGGTCACGACGATCCCACCATGATACGTCGTCTCCAGGATCTCATCGGCATTGATCCCGTTAAGGATATCCCCCTTGACTGCAAGGAAGTAATGAGTCTTTTCCAGTCAACGGAAGTCCTCGGCATTAAGCCGGAAGATATTCACGGAGTGAAGCTGGGCTGTCTCGGAATCCCCGAGTTCGGTACCTCCTTTGCCATGCAGATGGTTGAGGATACAAAACCGAAGTATTTTTCCGATCTCATCAGGATTTCAGGCCTGTCCCACGGAACGGACGTATACCTCAATAATGCCCAGGATCTCATCAAGGATGGCATAACCACTCTGCAGCAGGCGATCTGCTGTCGAGACGATATCATGGTTTACCTTATGCATAAGGGCATGGATCCGGGAGAATCCTTCAGCATCATGGAGGCCACCCGTAAGCATAAGCCTCTTAAGGACGAATGGTGTCAGGACATGCTGGATCATGATGTGCCTCAGTGGTACATTGACGCCTGCAAAAAAATAAAGTACATGTTCCCGAAGGCTCATGCCGCAGCCTACGTTATGATGGCCTGGCGTGTTGCCTGGTGTAAGGTATTCCACCCTATTGAGTACTATACCGCCTACTTCAGTATCCGTGCAGACGGCTTCGACTATGACAAGATGTGCGGAGGAATAGATAAGCTCAGGTTCTATATCGACCAGTATTTAAACATTCCGAAACCTACCAACACAGAAGCCGTGTGTCTCCGTGACATGCGTATCTGCGAGGAAATGTATGCCCGCGGCATAGAGTTTGCGCCTCTTGACATTTATAAAGCAAAGGCGAAGGACTTCACCATCACTCCTGACAAAAAGATCATGCCCAGCTTCACCTCCATGGCAGGTCTCGGCGAAGCCGTTGCCCAGGGCATCGAGGACGGCGGTAAGAGCGGAGTCAGATATCTCAGTAAGGACGACTTCATTAACAGGACACACTGCCCGAAGGGCTTCGTAGAGAAGTTCAGCGAGCTTGGACTTCTGGGAGATATACCGGAGTCGAACCAGATGAGTATTTTTGATTTAATGAATTAAGATAACTTCTATTTTCAGACAGGTATTTTGATATAATGATTGTTGGACGACAATTCGACCTCACATATATCAGATATCTGTCTGAATGTGGTTTTTCAGATTTTGGAATTGGCCGGTTGACTTTTACACTTAAACGCGTTAAAGTGTGTTAGTGCTTAATTATTATTACGAGAAGGGGAAGATGATTATGAAAACAGCAGCATTTATAGGATTTGGCCTCATCGGAGGCTCGATAGCAAAGGGGCTCAAGAAAAAGGATCCAACCATGCGTATCATGGCTTACGCAAGGAACAAGTCCAACCTTGAAGTTGCCCAGGAGGAAGGAATCGTAAATGTGGTCCTGGATGCTCCCGACAGCGAGAGACTTTCCGAGGCCGACATAGTATTCCTTTGCGCACCTGTAGAGACCAACATTTCCTACATGGAAAACATCGGTAAGCTTCTGAAGGACGGAGCGGTTCTTACAGACGTTGGCTCCACAAAAACAGCGGTTTGCAATAAAGCTCTCGAGCTTGGTCTCGAAGACAAGTTCATCGGCGGACATCCCATGGCAGGCTCAGAACAGACCGGCTATAAAGCTGCTACAGATTATCTTTTCTCCAATGCTTACTATATCATCACACCGATATCCGACCGTAATCCGAGACTGGTGGACAGCCTCAGAGAGGTGGCAACATCTCTCGGAGCCATCCCTATCATAGTTCCTGCGGAGCGTCACGACAGGGCAGTGGCTGCGGTTTCACACCTGCCGCACATCATCGCAAGCTCACTGGTAAATATCGTAAAGGATTCCGATGACGAATCCCATCTTATGAAGACCATCGCAGCCGGCGGCTTCAGAGACATTACCCGTATCGCAAGCTCAAGCCCCGAGATGTGGGAACAGATCTGTGATACAAACTCTGTTCCACTTGTGACACTTCTGGACAGCTACATTGAGTCCCTGCAGGACATTTCGACTTCACTCAAAAAAGAGGTTTCCGACCAGAAGATCCTCCATATGTTCGAGAGCTCCCGTGCCTACAGGAATTCCATTGACTCCAAGAACAAGGGAGCCCTTACACCGGATTACAGCTTCTCAGTTGATATCGCGGATGAGGTAGGTGCCATCTCCACCATATCAGTCATCCTTGCTTCGAAAGGCATATCCATTAAGAACATCGGCATCAACAATGCCCGTGACCATGGCGAGGGCGCTCTCCGCATTTCCTTCTATGAGGAAGAGGCAAAGGAAAAAGCCCTTACCACACTGAAGAGATATATGTATGACATAAGATGATAAAAACCTATTACAACCGGGAGGGACAGTTCCCGCCGTCGAGAACCGTCCCTCCCGGTTTCCGTTCATGATGTGATTGTGCCACTTCATTTTCTTTTTATATTCTTTATACATATTTTCCAATTTTCTTGTATTGTGAGCTCTTTTTTAGTAAAATATCTACATATCACATACTTCGTATGCATACAGCGGATCCGGGTAACGTGAAACCGGATCGCAGCGCCTGATCACTTGCCGAAGGCAAAATAAATAAGTGACCGGCGTTTGAGAAGACAGGAGGTAAGACTTATGAAGGTATTTGACACCGGCAACATACGTAATGTTGTTCTCTTGGGACATGGCGGCGCAGGAAAGACAACCGTAGCCGAGGCGCTTGCTTACGTAACCGGCACAACAAGCCGTATGGGCAGCATCCCTGAGGGCAACACAGTTTCAGATTTTGACAAAGAGGAAATAAAGAGAAAGTTTTCAATCTCCACATCAACAATTCCTGTAGAATACAAGGGCGAGAGCGGAGATTTAAAGATCAATATACTCGATACTCCGGGCTACTTCGATTTCGTGGGCGAAGTAGAAGAGGCTATCTCAGTTGCCGACGCAGCGATCATCGTAGTTAACTGCAAGGCAGGCATCGAACCCGGTACCGTAAAGGCATGGGATATATGCGAGAAGTTCCACATTCCACGTCTTTTCTTCGTAACCAACATGGACGATGATCATGCTTCATTCCGTCAGCTGGTTCTCGATCTCGAGAAGCGTTTCGGCAGATCTGTCGCACCTTTCCAGATTCCGATCAGAGAAAATGAAAAATTCGTAGGTTTCGTAAACGTAGTCAAGATGGAAGGACGTAAGTTCACCAAGCTCAACGAATACGAAGCTGCCGAAATCCCTGATTATGTTCAGAAGAACCTCGGTATCGCAAGAAATGCTCTTCTTGAGGCGGTTGCAGAAACCTCTGACGAGTTCATGGAGAAATATTTCGGCGGAGAAGAGTTTACCGTAGAAGAGATTCAGTCTGCTCTCAGAAAGAGCGTAAGAACCTGTGATATGGCTCCTGTACTTATGGGCTCAGGCATCAACATCCAGGGCTTCAATGTCCTTCTTCAGGTTATCGACAAGTACTTCCCGGCTCCTGACGAGTTCGAGACAGTCGGTGTAGACGCATCAAACGGCGAGCGTTTCACAGCAAAATACAATTCCGATGCAACACTTACCGCCAAGGTTTGGAAGACCATCGCAGATCCTTTCATGGGCAAATATTCACTCCTTAAGGTATGCACCGGAACCCTTAAACCCAACACAGAAGTTTACAATGTAAATAAAGAGCAGATGGAGAAGATCGGAAAGATCTATATCCTCCGCGGAAAAGAGAATATCGAAGTTGATGAACTCAAGGCCGGGGATATCGGTGCGGTAGCAAAGCTTACAGTTACAGGAACCGGAGATACAATGGCTGACAGAAATGCGCCTATCATTTATCACGGTCCTCAGATCTCCAAGCCATATACCTATAAGGCATACCGTGCAGAGAACAAGACTGACGAAGATAAGCTTTCAACAGCTCTTTCACGTATGATGGATGAGGACAGAACCCTCAAGGCAGTTGCAGATCCGGGCAACCGTCAGTCACTGCTTTACGGTATCGGCGATCAGCAGCTTGAGGTTGTTGCTTCCATGATCAAGGAGCGTTTCAATGTAAACATTATCCTTGAAAAGCCAAGATTTGCTTATAAAGAGACCATCAAGAAGGTTGCCAAGGTTCAGGGCAGATATAAGAAGCAGTCCGGCGGACACGGTCAGTTCGGTGATGTTATCATGCAGTTCGAGCCGTCAGGCGATCTTGAGACACCTTACATCTTCGAAGAGAAAGTATTCGGAGGGGCAGTTCCAAAGAACTATTTCCCTGCCGTTGAAAAGGGTATTCAGGAAGGAACCGAGAAGGGACCTCTTGCAGGCTATCCTGTAGTTGGTATCAAGGCAACTCTTCTGGACGGTTCATACCATCCTGTAGATTCTTCCGATATGGCTTTCAAGACAGCTGCCAACATGGCATTTAAGGATGCCTTCATGAAGTGTCAGCCTGTAATTCTTGAGCCTATCGCAGCAGTAAAGATCACTGTTCCCGATGCCAATACCGGTGACATCATGGGCGATATGACAAAGCGCCGCGGAAGAGTACTCGGTATGGAGTCCATCGGACAGGGCAAGCAGGTCATCCAGGCTGAAGCTCCTATGTCAAGTCTCTACGGCTACAGCACAGATCTTCGTTCCATGACCGGCGGTGCCGGCGATTACGAATATGAGTTCGTAAGATACGAGCAGGCTCCGGGCGATGTTCAGAAGCAGATTGTTGACGAGAATGCAGCTGAGGCTGAAAAATAAATAATGTGAATCGGTCAGAGCCGGAGGGCAGCCATCAAAAAACGAGGCGCCTCGGCGGAAAAATATAAAAACAGACCCCTAAGAACCACTAGGCCCTCGCCAATGTCTGAGTTTACTTTTATGAAAACTCAGACATTGGCGAGGGTGCTAAGGAAAAGGGAACCAAGTGGTTCTAAGGGGTCTGTTTTTTATTTTTCAACGCCTCAGCTTTACGTTTTTTGATGGCTGCCCTCCGGCTCTGACCTCCCTATACACTTGACTCGAATCATCACGCATATTAGAATATGCTAGTGTTCCGAAAAGTCTGTTTTCTTTTCAGATTTTTCTTTCTAAAGCAATATTATGAAAGGATTCATATTAATAATATAATGGTAAAGATTGCAATAGATTGTATGGGCGGAGACAACGCGCCTTCTGCCATTGTCAAGGGTGCTCTTAAGTCTTTAAGTGTCACTCCGGATACAAAGCTTTTTCTTTTCGGTCCGGAGGCTGCAGTAAAGTCTGAGCTTTCCCACACAAAGGAATGGGGTATCAGTGAGTCAGACCTTAACGAGAGGGTGGAGATAGTCGATGCTCCGGATGTCATCTCTCTTCACGAGGCTCCGGTCATCGCCATACGAAGAAAAAAAGAGTCCAGTATCGTTAAGGCTCTTCATTTTGTAAAAGAGGGTAATGCTGATGCCTTTATATCAGCCGGTTCCAGCGGAGCCGTGCTTGCAGGCGGTCAGCTCATAGTAGGCCGCGCGAAGGGTGTTCCCCGTCCTCCGTTTGGAGCCCTCATCCCTACAAAAAACGGCGTAAGTCTGCTTCTGGACAGTGGTGCCAACATCGACGCCAAACCGGAATGGCTTGTACAGTATGCAAAGATGGGCACCATATATATGAAAGAAGTTGTGGGTATAAAGAATCCTACCGTAGGTCTAGTAAATGTTGGTGCAGAAGAAGAAAAGGGAAATCAGCTGGTCAAAGAAACCATGCCTCTTCTTAAGGCCGTTGAGGATATAAACTTTATAGGCTCCTGTGAGGCGAGAGAGATTCCTTTCGGGGCCTGTGATGTCATCATATGCGATGCATTTGTAGGAAACTGTATCCTTAAGACCTATGAGGGATCCGGAAAAATGCTCCTCGGAGAGATAAAGAGTGCCATAAAGTCCGGCTTCATCTCAATGATCGGAGGAATCCTCATTAAAAAAGCACTTAAGGATACCCTTGGAAAATTTGACGCAAAGCAATACGGCGGCGCTCCGGTTCTCGGTTTAAAGGGGCTCGTTGTAAAGGTTCACGGAAATACAGACGGCATCGAAATCACTCATGCAGTTCAGCAGTGCTTCGACTTCGTTAAATCAGATGCGGTAAATAAGATCGCAGCAAGTATCGAATCCGGTAATACAGAGCCGGATCAGCAGGAGGTATAAAAACATGGAGTTTGAGAAATTAAAAGAGATCATAATAAGAGAAGTATCTCATGTTAAAGCAGACAAGATCACACTTGAAGCAAAGTTTGTGGATGATCTGGAGATGGATTCTCTGGATGTTGTTCAGGTGGTTATGGCAATTGAGGAGGAGTTTGGTATCGAGGTTCCGGACGATGCCGCTGAACATCTCACAACAGTTCAGGAAGCCGTTACAGCTATTCATGATGCAGTTGCAGCAAAAGGCTGATCATCCCGAAAGGTGATTTTTTCTCCTGCCTGACTGCAGGGAAAATGCCGGCGCTGCCGACATCCTCTATTACAATTACCTTATGACTAAAACAATACCAGCCGGCCTATGGCCGGCTGCATTTTAAGGAGCCAATCAGATTAGCATCTGAATGTCAGAAATTAAGGCTTCAAAAACCAGCGTTAACAGATGAGGAGTATAAATGTCAGACGATTTAGAAAAGCTGCAGGAAGCTTTAGGATATCACTTTAATGATGTGGACCTTTTAAAACACGCCCTTACACATCCTTCCTTCAGTAATGAAAACGGCGAACCAAAGGAAGCTTCCAATCAAAGACTTGAATTTTTGGGAGATGCGGTACTCGAACTTATTTCAAGCGTATTTCTCTTTAACAGAAAACCCGTATTACAGGAGGGTGTCATGACCAAGGTCCGTGCATCACTGGTATGTGAACCTACGCTGGCAGAAGCCGCCCGAAAGGTGAATCTTGGTGATTACATCATCCTGGGAAAAGGAGAGGCAAGAGAACGCATCAATAACCGTGATTCTGTCATATCAGATGCATTTGAAGCCGTAATAGGCGCCATGTATCTGGACGGTGGTTTCGAACAGGCTCAGAATTTCGTGAATAAGCTTGTGCTTACCGACATTGAAAGCGCCGGTCTTTTCAGAGATGCAAAAACCGTTCTCCAGGAATATGTTTCCCAGAACAAAATGGAACTCGAGTACAGAGTTATCGAGGAATCAGGTCCCTGCCATGACAGATTCTATCGTGTTCAGGCTATACTTAACAACAGGGAATACGGCATCGGCGAAGGTTCCAGTAAGAAAAAGGGTGAGCAGGGAGCAGCTTACCAGACATTAAAGCAGATTAAGGCGGAAACCGGATATGTATTTAAAATCTATTGAGGTTCAGGGCTTCAAGTCCTTTGCAAATAAGACAGTCCTTGATTTCAGTAAAGGAGTCACAGGCATAGTAGGTCCTAATGGCTCCGGAAAATCCAATATTTCCGATGCCGTTCGCTGGGTTCTCGGTGAGCAGAAGGTAAAACAGCTGCGTGGTTCTTCCATGCAGGACGTTATATTTGCCGGAACTCAGCTGAGACGTCCCCAGAGTTCAGCCTTTGTCGCCATAACTTTGGATAATTCAGACCGTCTTTTAAATATCGATTATGATGTGGTAACCGTATCAAGACGTCTTTATCGTTCAGGCGAATCAGAATATATGCTGAATGGCACAGAATGCCGACTAAAAGACATTAACGAGCTGTTCTATGATACCGGTATCGGTAAGGATGGTTACAGTATCATAGGACAGGGTCAGGTAGAAAAGATCCTTTCCGGCAAGCCCGAAGAAAGAAGAGATCTTTTTGACGAAGCTGTAGGTATCGTCAAATTCAAAAGAAGAAAAGCTCTGGCTGAGAAAAAGCTTACGGACGAGCAGGCAAATCTTACCCGTGTAACAGATATCCTTAACGAGCTGGAACGCCAGGTGGGACCTTTGAAAAAGCAGTCCGATGAGGCAAGACAATATCTTTCAATTCGTGACGAGCTTGTCAATGCGGATTCCAACCTCTTCATCAGAGATATGGATGACACCTTAAAGGGTCTTGATTCCATTAATGAAAATGCCAGCACGGTTAATGACGAACTGGCTGCCGTTAAAAAGGAATCAGAAGAGTTAAACAGCAAGTATACCGAAATAGAAGAAAAGATCCGGACTCTCGAAAGCGAAATCAACAAAACAAAGGATGATATAAACAAGTCAGACCTTCTGAAAACAAACCTTCGCGGACAGATTGACGTTTTAAACGAGCAGATCAATACAGAAAAGAACAATGCCCTTCATTATACCCAGCGCATCAATGCCCTGAAGAAGGACATGTTCGACCGTATTTCTCAGATTGAGGATAATCTGAGCCTGTTAAAGTGGATCAGGGAACAGATTACTTTCATCAAGGATAACAAAGCCGGAATAGATGAAATGATGGAAAATATAGATCTGGATCTGGAAATGATCCAGTCTACCATGGACGAGACTTCGCTTACCATCACTTCCTGTATGGGACCGGATTTTGAGCTTGAGGAACGCCCTTTAAAGGAAACCGAGAAAGCCTCAAGCCTTAAAAGCGATGATTTCCTGGGAAACATTGAAGAACAGCGTAAAATCCTGGAAAAACTGAACCTGCGTCTCGAAGAGGTTAAAAATCTCATTTCCTCCGACTCCGAGCTGGTTATGAAGCTCGGTGAAGCAAACCAGCAATTAAGAGATCAGATCAATCACAAGACCCGGGAGCACGATAATCTCAAAAACCGTCTTGAAACCCTGCGGAATCTTGCAGAACGCTACGAAGGCTATGGCAATGCAGTAAAGATGGTCATGGATCGCCGTGATCAGGAGCATGGTATCCTTGGTGTAGTTGCAGATCTCATCGAAGTTCCCAAGGAATATGAAACTGCCATAGAAACAGCCCTTGGCGGTTCTATACAGAACGTAGTAACAGAAGACGAAAACACTGCCAAGAACATGGTGCAGTACTTAAAACAGCACCGTTACGGACGTGCGACCTTCCTTCCTCTTTCAAACATCAAAGGAAGAAGGGATGACAATTGCGAGCGTGCCTGCTCTGAAAACGGAGCTATCGGCCTTGGCTGCGATCTCATTAAGTTTGACGCTAAATATAAGGGGCTTTCCGAGTTCCTGCTGGGACGAGTCCTGGTGGTCAACAACATTGACACCGCTCTCGGTATACAGAGAAAATATCGCCAGAGTCTCAGGATAGTAACCCTGGAAGGAGATCTTTTAAACCCGGGCGGTTCCATTTCCGGTGGTTCCTTCAGGAACAACTCGAACCTCATGGGTCGAAAGCGAGAGCTGGAGGAGATTGAAGAGCAGATCCTTAAAGCCAGAAATGCCGTTGAAGATCTAAAGCATAAGCTTGCGGAGTCCGAAAGCAGAAGAGATCTCGCAAAAGCTTCCGTAGAGTCCCACCGACAGGAGATCGAGAAGCTCACTCTGGAGCAGAATACCCAGACCATGGCAATCGCTTCCCAGATCAATGTTGAGTACTCATCTCTTTCGACACGTACCGACTTCGTTACAGAAAATCTTCACAGACTGAATTCAGAGCTTGAAGAGATCACTACCGAAAAGGGATCCATGGAGGATTCACAGCAGAATTCGGATAATGTTCTTCAGGATAAGACTGATAAGATATCCGAGCTAGAAGAACTGATCACCAATGCTGAGGCCGCTGCTCAGTCACTGAACGATAAAATGACGCAGGACGAAGAACAGAAAACAGATCTTTTGGAGGAGCGAAAGTCCTTCTTCCAGAAGAAAGACGAGATATCCGTACGACTTCTTGATATGGAGAAGGAATCCATGCGTGTTCAGAACAAGAGAGAAAAGCTGGATGAAAAGATAGACAAGCTCACAAATTATATGTTTGACGAGTACGGTATCACCTACGAAGAAGCAAAGAAGCGTTATTCTGACGAATACAAAAATACAAACGAGGTACGTACTCTTGTTAACCAGTTAAAGGGCAAATTAAAGGCTCTCGGTCCTGTTAACCTGGATGCCATCGAGCAGTACAAAGAAGTGTCTGAACGTTATGAATTTTTGAACAATCAGTACCTGGATCTTACAGAATCCGAGAAGTCTCTTAATGAGATCATAGCTGAACTGGATCAGGGCATGCGCAGGCAGTTCAACGAAAACTTCAAGCTCATTCAGGAACAGTTCAACAAAACCTTTAAGATACTTTTCGGCGGCGGACAGGGCAGACTCGAGCTAGATACAGAGGATCCGGATGTTCTTACCGCATCGATTTCCATCATTGCGGAACCGCCCGGAAAGAAGCTGCAGAACATGATGCAGCTTTCCGGAGGAGAAAAGGCGCTTACGGCCATTGCATTACTTTTTGCAATTCAGAATCTGAAGCCGTCACCCTTCTGTCTGCTGGATGAGATCGAGGCTGCGCTTGATGACTCCAATGTCACACGTTTTGCGGAGTACCTCCACACACTTATACAGACACAGTTCATAGTTATCACCCACAGAAGAGGAACTATGGAAAATGCTGACCGCCTGTTCGGTATCACCATGCAGGAAAAGGGTGTGTCAACACTGGTATCCGTTGACCTGGTACAGGATCAGCTGGAGGCATAATTACATAAACACTTTAACAATCCATGTCTAAAGTCCTCCTGTCAGCATTCAGGAATGCTGCAGTGATTTTAGACATCATATTTAGGAGACATCATATTTAGGAGCCAATTAGATCTGCATCTGTATGTCAGAAATAAACGGCGAAAAACATGCGTTTATAGAGGAGAATGTGAATTTATGGCTAATTTCTTTTCCAAACTTATTAATAACATCTTCCAGACAAACGAAGTTGCCGATGACGACTTTTACGAAGGTCTTGAAGATGCCATGATCATGTCAGATGTAGGTGTAACCACTACGCTGAAGATCATAGACGCTATAAAAACAGAAGCCTCACGTCAGGGCGTCAATACTACCCGCGAAATAAAGAAAATACTTCGTGATTATCTTTACGAATTAATGAGAGTTGACGATTCCTACTACGATTTCGAAAAGCAGAAAAGTATCATTTCAGTAATCGGTGTTAACGGCGTAGGAAAAACCACTTCCATCGGAAAGATGGCCGGCAACTTCAAAAACAAAGGTAAGCGAGTGATCCTTGCCGCCGCAGACACCTTCAGAGCCGGTGCCATCGAACAGCTCAGGGAATGGGGCCACCGCATTGACGTTGATGTCATTGCCCAGAAGGAAGGTTCCGATCCTGCCGCTGTAGTTTTTGATGCACTTCAGTCCTTCAAATCAAAAAATGCCGATCTCCTCATCATCGATACTGCCGGACGTCTTCATAATAAGAAGAATCTCATGCAGGAGCTCGGAAAGATCAACAGGATCATCGACAAGGAATTTGCGGAAGGCTACAGAGAAACCCTTGTAGTCCTTGATGCCACAACGGGACAGAATGCCATGTCCCAGGCCGAAATCTTCAAGGATGCCTGCCAGGTTACAGGCATTATCCTTACAAAGATGGATGGTACCGCAAAGGGCGGCATCGCACTTGCAGTCCAGTCCGAACTCGGTATCCCCGTAAAATACATCGGCGTAGGTGAAAAGGTTTCCGACCTTCGACGCTTCGACGCAAAGGAATATGTAGATTCCATATTCGAAGATTGATACTATCGGAAGCGCCGGAGGGCATCCATTTAAAACCGTTAAGCTGAGTCGAGAAAAATCAAAATCGGACCCCTTAGAAACCACTTGGTTCCCTTTTCCTTAGCCCCCTCGCCAAGTCAGATGTTGTCATAAAGAGAACTCTGACATTGCTGCCCAAGATTTGTTTTTTAATCTTGGGAGCCGCGCGGCTTTGAGCGCAAAAAAGAATCCGTAAGGATTCTTTCTTTGTTAAGGGCCTAGTGGTTCTTAGGGGTCCGATTTTAGATTTTTCCGACGAAGCGCCTCGGTTTTAAATGGATGCCCTCCGGCGCTGTCAACAAAAAGTGTTGACAGCATATTTTTTTATGCTATACTAGCAAAGGTTTGAGGAGATTATGGATGGATGACTTTGTTTTAAGAGGCAATCTTTTTGAGTTATATGGCGGATTGCTCAATGAGAACCAGAGGAAAGTTTATGAATACCATATCGTTGACGATATGAGCTTCACTGAAATCGGTGAAGAAATGGGCACAACGAGACAGGCTGCACAGGAACTTTTCAGACGGGCAGACAGGAAACTTCAGGAAACCGAAAAAACTCTGGGACTTCAATCCAAACTCACAAATATACGTGAGCGCGCCATTGCAATCCTAAATCATGCAGAAGATAACGAGATACAAAAACTTGCAGGAGAGATCATAGATGGCATTTGAAAATCTGACAGACAGATTATCCAATATATTTTCGAACCTCGGACATAAAGGCAGGCTGACCGAGGATGATGTAAACCAGGCTCTAAGAGAAGTACGCATGGCGCTTCTGGAGGCCGATGTCAACTTCAAGCTGGTTAAAGATTTTATAGCCAAAGTAAAGGAAAAGGCTATCGGTGAGGAAGTCCTCAGCAGTCTTACTCCCGCGCAGACAGTAGTAAAGATCGTAAACGAAGAGCTCACCTCCATGATGGGTTCCGAAACCACAGAGATAGTGCTGAAACCGGCAGGCGACATTACTGTTATCATGATGGCAGGTCTTCAGGGTGCAGGTAAAACAACCACTGCCGCAAAGCTGGCAGGAAAGTTCAAGTCCAACGGTCGTACTCCGGTGCTCGTTGCCTGCGATATTTACAGACCGGCTGCCATTGACCAGTTAAGAGTCAATGCCGAGAAAGTAAACATTCCTTTCTTCTCCCTGGGAGACAAGGTAAACCCGGTTGAAATAGCAAGAAAAGCCATTCAGGAAGCCAAAGAAAAGCATTACAATGTTGTAATCCTGGATACAGCCGGACGTCTTCAGATAGACGAGAAGCTCATGGATGAGCTTCAGAACATCAAAAAAGCAGTTGACGTACAGTGGACAATCCTTACTGTAGATGCCATGACAGGTCAGGAAGCCGTTAATGTGGCTGAGACCTTTTCTGATAAAGTAGGAATTGACGGTGTCATCCTCACAAAGTGTGACGGTGATACACGAGGCGGTGCCGCATTATCCATAAAAGCCATGACCGGCAAACCTATCCTTTACTTAGGTATGGGTGAAAAGCTGGATGATCTGGAGCCGTTCTATCCGGATCGTATGGCCGGCCGTATCCTCGGCATGGGAGATGTTCTTTCCCTTATTGAAAAAGCCGAGAAAAACCTTGATGCTGAGAAAAGCCGTGAATCCATCGGAAAGCTTACAAGAGGCAAGTTTGACTACAACGATTTCATGGTTCAGATGGATCAGATGTCCAAACTCGGCGGCATAAGCGGAATCCTTAAGATGCTTCCCGGAGCATCAGGTCTCGGAGACATTGACATGGATGACACCGAAAAGCAGCTTGGCAAGGTTCGGGCCATCATTCAGTCCATGACCGCAAAAGAGCGTTCCAATCCGGATCTTATCAATCCTTCCAGAAAGCGCCGTATCGCAAATGGTGCCGGAGTTGACATAGCTGAAGTAAACCGGCTGGTAAAGCAGTTTGAGCAGATGCGAAAGATGATGAAGCAGTTTGGCGGCGCCATGAGAAGCAAACATGGCCGCGGAGGTCTGGGAGGCTTTGGGGGCTTAGGTAACCTCGGAGGTCTGGGAGGCTTTGGAAAGGGCGGAAGATTTCCGTTCTGACGAAGTCAAAAGCTTTCAGATGAAAAAATCATAAAAACCGTAAACAGACTTTATAAGCCGGCAGCCTTTAAGAATTCTCCGGAATTCTTCTGAACCGCTCAAAGCTGCATGGCTCCCCGGATTATAAATCGGAACAGATTAACCACAGATTTAACAGTAATAAGACTGTTGATCATATATCATTTATTTAGAAAATAGGAGAAAAATCATGTTAAAGATCAGATTAAGAAGAATGGGTCAGATTCACGCACCATATTACAGAGTAATCGTTGCTGATTCAAGATCACCAAGAAACGGAAAGTTCATCGAGGAGATCGGAACTTACGATCCTACTAAGGAGCCATCAGAGATCAAGATTGATGCCGAAAAGGCTAAGCAGTGGATCTCAAACGGTGCACAGCCAACAGAGTCAGTAGCTAAGCTTCTTAAGAGAGCCGGAATCAACTAATCCGCCGAGAGGAGACCTAATGAAGGAATTACTCGAAACAATTGCCAAGGCACTTGTTCAGAATCCTGATGATGTCAATGTCGTTGAGGAGAACAAGGATGGCGAGATCGTCCTGACCCTTTCTGTGAATGAGCAGGATATGGGTAAGGTTATCGGACGTTCAGGTCGTATCGCAAAGGCAATCCGTTCTGTTATGTCTGCAGCGGCAAGCAAAGCAGATGTAAAGGTATCCGTAGATATTAAGTGATATTCAGGCCGGTGACCCATAAGGGCGGAATCAGCGGCTCGTTTTAATCGTAAAATGAGCTGCCGGTTTCGTCCCTATGGCTCACCGGCCGAACTGTTACGTAAATTTCAGTCAAAAGGAAAAATATGCAGGAAAAACTGAGAGTCGGTACTATAGTTACCACCCATGGTCTTAAGGGCGAAGTTAAGGTATATCCCACAACCGATGAACCCGAGAGATTTTATGACCTTAAAAAGGTTTGGCTGGATCGTTCAGGTAAAATGGAAAACATGATCCGGCTTGAAGTAGAGAATGTAAGATTTTCCAAGAATCTTGCACTGGTAAAGTTTAAAGAATACGACAGTATTGATGATGTAATGGCGATCCGTAAGGGAGAGCTTTATGTAGACAGAGCCGATGCCATCCCTCTCGAGGAAGGCGAATATTTCGTCGGAGACATCATCGGCTGCAGGGTTTTGGATGAAAATGATGCCGAACTCGGCACAGTAAAAGAGTTCATCGAAACCGGAGCCCACGATGTCATGCTGGTAAAGACCGAAGGCAAAGACCTTATGATACCGTATTGCGACCCGTTTATCATTGAGAAAACACCGGAAGAGGGCTATATCAGAGTTCATCTTATACCGGGTCTTCTGGATCTATGAAGAATTATTATGTTATGACACTGTTTCCGGAGCTGATAGACAATGTTGTCCGCGAGAGTATCAGCGGCAGAGCCA
Organism: Oribacterium sp.; assembly: GCA_017627595.1. Classification (GTDB taxonomy): domain Bacteria; phylum Bacillota; class Clostridia; order Lachnospirales; family Lachnospiraceae; genus Oribacterium. Next base: position 53,021 of record JAGAGL010000035.1, read on the forward strand.
TTCAGTCCGGACTCATGAGTGTTCAGGCTTTTAATATAAGAGATTACACAAAGGATTCCCACAATCACGTGGATGACTATCCCTATGGCGGAGGTGCCGGCATGCTTATGCAGGTACAGCCGGTGGTGGACTGCTACAGGCATATAGTCAACACCATAGGACATCGCCCCGGAAGAGTCCTTTTCATGTCCCCACAGGGAAAAACCTTCGACCAGAAAATGGCAGAGGAGCTTTCCAAAGAAGAGGATATCCTCTTTTTATGCGGACATTACGAAGGCATCGATGAACGTGCCCTTGAGATCCTTGAGGTCGAGCACGTCTCCATAGGTGATTATATACTCACGGGAGGCGAGCTGCCTGCCCTTAGTATGATAGACTCCATATCCAGACTTGTGCATGGAGTCCTCAATAAAGACGAGTCCCATGAAATAGAAAGCTTTTCCGACGGTCTTCTGGAATATCCCCAGTACACCCGTCCGGAAAATTTTGAAGATCATACGGTTCCGAAGATCTTATTGTCCGGAGACCATAAAAAGGTGGATGAATGGCGGCATCAGATGAGCCTTGAGCGCACAAGGGAACGCCGCCCGGATCTGTATGAAAAATATGTTGCCGAAAATCCCGAGGAATTTGCACCCAAAAAGCCTAAGCGGAAGCGGCATCGTAAACCGGCAGAGCAGTCGGAGCTTCCCTCAGGAAATCCGGAAATCTGACCGGGTACAGTTCAGCCGATGGACCGCCACCCCCCGTCCCCCGGTCCACTGACCGTACTGTTATCTGACCGGAAATAAAGCAATATTTGAATAATATGAATTTGCTTGCAATATAAGTGAATATATGTTAAATTACAAAAGTTGTGACTAAGAAGAGATATTCCGCTGACGGTTCCATAAGCTTGGAATAGAGGATTCCGGAGGATTTGACCGGACGAGAAATCCGTGAATGAATGTCAAATAGAATTAGGAGGTAACACAATGGCAAACAGCGATATTATCAAGAACATTGAACAGGGACAGCTTAAGGCTGAGGTTCCCAGCTTCAACACAGGTGACACAGTTAAGGTTTACAACAAGATCAAGGAGGGTAACCGCGAAAGATTACAGATCTTCGAGGGTACAGTTCTTAAGATCCAGGGTGGATCAAACAGATGCACATTCACAGTCAGAAAGTCATCTAACGGTGTAGGTGTTGAGAAGACATGGCCACTTCACAGCCCACTTGTTGAAAAGGTAGAAGTTGTCAGACAGGGTAAGGTTAGAAGAGCTAAGCTTACATATCTCAGACAGCGTACAGGTAAGGCTGCCAAGGTTAAGGCACTGTAATCTGTTATTGATTAAGATCTTTGGGGCGTTCCGTTTACGGGATGCCCTTTTCCTATATGATCATAAAAACTTAGAGGAGTAGTGTCAGATGCGTGAAAAAAACATTATTTACATAACCGTACATACTCTTACAAATATTGCAGTCATTATTGCCCTTGCCTGGTTTCTGGTTCACAGCTTCCTTACAACCGTGGAAATATCCGGTCACAGCATGGAACCGGTATTATCCTCCGGAGATCTGGTGCTTGTGGATTCTTTAAGCTATAAATTCTTCCATCCCGGTCGGATGGATATCGTAATATTCCAAAAAAATGACTCCACCAACAATGTAAAACGTATCGTTGGACTTCCGGGAGAAACCATAACTATCCAGAATGGCCGCATTTATATCGACGGTACACTTATGGAAAATGACAAAATATCCAGCATTTCCCTGGCAGGTGTGGCGGAAAAGCCGATAAAGCTCATGGAAGACGAGTATTTTCTCATAGGTGACAATGCTGACTCATCTGAGGACAGCCGTTTCAGCAATGTGGGAAATATTCATCGTTCCCAAATCTTTGGCAAAATATGGTTTCGCCTGTTGCCCACCCTGAAAATAGGCGTCATCAGCTGACATTTATATCCACCGGAGGCTTTTTTGCCTCTCCCGCGATTACCCGGCCGGTTTATCCCTTACACTTACCGGTGCATAGAGAAAGGAGAACCTAATGAACATCCAATGGTATCCCGGCCATATGGCCAAAGCCAAAAGAAATATACGGGAAGACCTTAAACTGGTTGACCTTGTGATCGAAGTAGTTGATGCCCGTTGTCCGGAGTCCTCCAGAAACCCGGATGTAGACAGTTTTGCAAAGGAAAAAGCACGTATACTTCTTCTTAACAAGGCTGATCTTGCAGATAAAAATGAGACCCGGAAATTTGCATCCTATTATTCAAAAAAAGGATTTTATACCCTTGAAATAGATGCCAGAAATAAAGCCTCCCTCAAAAAGCTTAACAGGCTGATAGACGAAGCCTGCAAGCCCATTATGGAGAAAAATCTGAAAAAGGGCATCAAAACACCTACCATCCGTGCCATGGTACTGGGAATTCCAAATGTCGGAAAGTCCACCTTTATCAATTCCTATGTGGGAAAATCCATGGCCAAAACCGGAAACAAACCGGGTGTCACCAGAGGAAACCAGTGGATCAATGTAAACAAAAAGCTCCAGCTTCTGGATACTCCGGGTATAACCTGGCCTAAATTTGAACGCGAAATAGTCGGACTGAATCTTGCACTTATCGGTTCCATAAATGACCAGATCATAAACATTGATGAGCTGGTTTTCTATCTGCTCAAATACCTCGTCAGATATTATCCTGACGCGCTTATAAACAGGTATGGCGTTACTTTTGAAGAGGATGAAGAAGCCATAAAGGTTTTCGATGCCATAGGAACAAAGAGAGGCTGCATCATGAAGGGCGGAAATGTTGACTACACAAAGACCGCCAAAATCATTCTTGATGATTTCAGAAACGGCCGCCTCGGAAACATTACCCTGGAACATACACCGGGAACAAACGAAGAAGATAAGGCCGGAGATTCAGCCTCTTCACAATAAAAATCATAATCACAGGAAGGACTATCCGATAAAAATTTCAGGCTTCGTAGTAATCCACCTGAGGGGCATCCACATTACCTTTGACACAGATGATAAAGCCCTCAAAAATATAAACCTGATCGGATAATAAAAAATCATGAGAGAATTAAAGGGTGAACGTCTCGAGAAAGAGCTTGCAAGACTCAAGCTAATGCGGGAGTTTGAAAACTCATACCCGGAATACACTTTGATAGCAGGTCTGGACGAAGCCGGAAGAGGGCCTCTTGCAGGTCCTGTAGTGGCCGCCTGTTGCATTCTTCCAAGGGATGCGGTGATACTTTATTTAAATGACTCAAAGAAGCTCAGCGAGAAAAGACGTGAGGAGCTGCTGCCGGAGGTAAAGGAAAAGGCATTAGCCTATGGATATGGCATCGTTGATGAGAAAAGAATTGATGAAATAAATATCCTTCAGGCAGATTATGAGGCTATGCGTATAGCTATTGCCAATGCCTCCAAAATGCTCAAAGAGAAAGGGCTTGGAGATGCACCACAGCTTCTTTTAAATGATGCGGTAATTGTACCTGAAATCAACATACCCCAGGTTTCCATCATTAAAGGTGATGCGAAGTCTGTTTCCATAGCTGCGGCCAGTGTCATAGCAAAAGTCACAAGGGATCATCTCATGGCCGAATATGACGAGCTGTATCCGGGCTACGGCTTTGCAAAGCATAAAGGCTACGGCACTGCTGCTCATATTGCAGCCCTTAAGGAACTGGGACCATGTCCCATACACAGAAGATCCTTCATAAAGAAGTTTGTTTGAGGTCAACTATTGAACACTCCCTCACAAAACAATAAAAAAAACTTACCAGGGATTTTTACTGCACCGGTCACCGGGAATGAATTGCAGTCCGGACTCCGTAATTTCAGGAGTGACCAAAGAAAAGCCAATCATGAAAAGGGCTCTGTATCAGAAAAAAAGGCCGCCCGATATCTGGAGGATAAGGGATATGAAATCCTGACACAGAACTTCAGATTCCACAAAAATGAAATCGATATAATCGCAAAGGACGGAAAATATCTGGTCTTTGTAGAAGTAAAGGCGCGGAAAAATGCCCTGCACGGCTACGGCTATCAGGCAGTGGATCTTCATAAGCAGTCTCTCATCAGAAAGGTAGCTCAGGCTTACCTTATAAATAACCGCCTGAGTCTTACGGACACTCCCTGCAGATTTGATGTAGTGTCCCTTGACGGCGACGAGATAACCTTGTTTAAAAATGCATTTTGATATGGTATAATGCACTCTGAATATGTACAAATACTGGAGGCAGGCATGTTAGCTAAAGACAGTAATAAGAAAATCATACTTACCGGCGACAGACCCACCGGAAAGCTTCACCTTGGACACTACATCGGTTCCCTTAAAAGAAGAGTTGAGTTACAGAACTCCGGGAAATTTGATGAGATCAATATCCTCGTTGCTGATGATCAGGCATTAACAGATAACTGGGCAAACCCAAAGAAGGTTCGCGATAACATCATAGAAGTAACATTGGACTATTTATCTGTAGGAATAGATCCCAACAAGTCCAATATCTGCATACAGTCAGGGATCCCGGCTTTACATGCACTCACCTTTTACTATATGAATCTCGTAACAACCCAGAGACTTTCACGTAATCCGACTGTTAAATCAGAGATGCAGATGCGTGGTTTCAGCGGTAACGATTCAGACGATAATGAAGCCGGACTTCCTGCCGGATTCTTTACATATCCTGTTTCCCAGACTGCAGATATCACTGCATTTAAGGCAACCACTGTACCTGCCGGCGAAGATCAGATGCCTATGGTAGAGCAGTGCCGTGAGATTGCCCACAGATTCAACACCATTTATAACTGTGATGTTCTTGTGGAGCCGGATATCCTTATTCCGGAAAACACTGCCCAGAGAAGACTTCCCGGCATCGACGGAAAAGCAAAGATGTCAAAGTCTCTTGGCAACTGCATTTATCTATCCGACAATGCAAAGTCTGTAAAGCAGAAAATAATGAGTATGTATACAGACCCTACACATATAAACATTGACGATCCCGGTCATATCGAGGGCAATATGGTATTTACCTATCTTGATGCTTTCCTTCGCGATGACAGCCAGTTTGCGGACTATCTCCCTGACTATAAAAATCTTCAGGAGATGAAGGAGCATTACCGGCGCGGCGGACTTGGGGATATGAAGTGCAAGAAGTTCCTTCTCAAGGTTGTGGAAGAGATGCTTGATCCTATCCGTACCGAGCGTGCAAAGTGGGAGAACAATATTGGCGAGGTATATGACATATTAAAGACCGGAACCGACCATGCCGTTAAGGTAACCAATCAGACTCTTTCAGAGTGCCGTGAAGCCATGAGAATCAATTATTTTGATGATAAAAACACCATGGTTAATGATTGGGAAGACTGGCTCAAGGAAAGCCGTCAATAAATATGGGTACCTGGAAATCAAGAGGACTTCGGGGATCTCAACTTGAAGATCTCATAAACCGTACCAATGAAGCTTATCAGGATAAGCATCTTGCGGTTGTCCAAAAGATACCTACGCCCATCACACCTATAAATATGAATGCTGAGCACACCCAGATCACTCTGGCTTATTTTGACCAGAAGTCAACAGTAGACTACATAGGGATCGTGCAAGGCATTCCTATTTGTTTTGATGCAAAAGAGTGTGCCAAGGATCTCTGGCCCCTGGCAAATCTTCATCCTCACCAGGTCAGATTCATGAGCGAATTTGAAAAACAGGGCGGCATCAGTTTTATCATTCTTTCATTTACAGAAAGAAACGAAATGTACTACATTCCTTTCCGTGATATACTTTATTTTTGGGAAAGGATGGAAAATGGTGGAAAAAAATCCTTCAATTACGGCGAAATTGATCACAATTATCTGATCCGCTCACTGAAGGATATGTTCGTACACTATCTGGAGCCTTTGCAGAGGGATCTGGACGAACGTGACAGGGTCGGCTCAGGGGAAGAAGATAAAACCAATCTTTAAGGAGTAATTTAATATATGAACATTATTGTTGTAGGTTGCGGCAAAGTCGGACTTACGCTTGCAGAGCAGCTATCCAAAGAGAATCATAATATTACCATTATCGACCACAATGAAAGAGCATTACGTCATGCAGTCGAATCCATCGATGTAATGGGCATAACAGGAAACGGTGCCATGCTTGAGATACAGCAGGAAGCAGGTGTAAAAAACGCTGACGTTCTGATAGCCGCAACGGATTCTGATGAAATCAACATGTTATGCTGCCTTATCGCCAAAAAGGAGGGTAACTGCAGCACCATAGCTCGTATCAGAAATCCGGAGTACACTAATGAAATCACCTATCTCAGAGACGAATTGAACCTTGCCACAGTTATAAATCCCGAAATGGCTGCTGCAAAGGAAGTTGAAAGACTGCTGCATTTCCCACAGGCATTGAAAATCGACAGCTTTTCAAGAGGAAAGATCGATCTTTTCAGAGTCAGGGTTCCTGAAAACAGTAGTATCTCAGGCATAAAACTCCACAATATACATCATGAGTTAAATGTTAATGTACTCATATGCTCCATTGAAAGAGGCGATGAAGTCATCATCCCATCCGGAAATCAGGAAATCAGAAGCGGAGATATCTTAAGCTTTATCGCCAATGCCCCGCAGGCTAATGCTTTCGTCATCCTACTCGGTATAGATTTTGCTCCTATCAGGAATATCATGATAATCGGAGGTGGGAGAGTCACCTACTACATTGCCAAATACCTTCAGGCTTCCAAATCCCGCTGCAAACTGAAGATCATTGATATAGATCATGACCGCTGCGATTTTCTTGCAGCCGAATTCCCTGAAGCAACCATAATCAATGCTGACGGAACCGATCAGGATATGCTTATAAGAGAAGGTATCGAAAGAACCGACGCATTCTGTTCTCTTACAGGAATTGACGAGGAAAACATTATGCTTTCTCTGTATGCAGGAAAGCTATCAAAAGCGAGACTTATCACTAAGATCAACCGTATTTCCTTTGAAGATGTGGTTAATGAGCTAAACCTGGGTTCAGTTATCTATCCAAAACAGATTGTAGCAGACTATATCGTTCAGTATGTACGAGCCCTCCAGAATTCACAGGGATCAAATGTGGAAACCATGTTTAAGATTGCAGATGGAAGAGCTGAGGCTTTGGAATTCAGAGTGGGCAATGATCCCAATCTGGTAAATCACAAGTTCTCTTCATTGAGATTTAAGCCTAATGTTCTTATTGCTGCCATCATTCGTGACAACAATCTCATCACTCCCCGAGGCTCTGACTTCATGCTTCCCGGTGACAGTGCCATAGTTGTCACTACAAACACGGGTTTCAATGATCTTAAGGATATTCTTGCATAAGGGAGCTTATTGATACATGAACATAAATATGATCGTATATGTACTTGGATGGGTACTTAAGCTTGAGGCCTGCCTGATGCTTTTGCCCATGCTATGTGCATTGATTTACAAGGAATTATGGGCTTTTTCAGCATTAGGTATAAGTGCGTTACTATCTTTATTCATAGGAACTCTTGTGACCTTGAAAAAGCCTAAAAAGATCGCCTATTACGCGAAGGAAGGCTTCGTAATATGTGCCCTCAGCTGGATAGTGTTATCCCTCATCGGGGCCCTGCCATTCTACATAACCGGCACTATTCCTCATTATATTGACGCGGTGTTTGAGATAGTTTCAGGTTTTACAACCACAGGAGCCTCAATCCTCGATGAGGTGGAGCATTTAGGAAAGGGCTTACTGTTCTGGCGTTCCTTCAGTCACTGGGTAGGCGGAATGGGAGTACTGGTACTTGTTCTTACCATACTTCCTTTGGGTGGCGGATATAACATGATGATAATGAAGGCCGAATCTCCGGGACCTGCAGTAAGTAAAATGGTTCCAAGGGTTGCTGACACCGCCAAGGCCCTGTACAAGATTTATTTTTTCCTGACCATTGCATGGATACTGATTTTTTTTGTATGCGGCATGGATTTATTTGATGCCTTATGCATCGCTTTTGGTGCTGCCGGCACAGGAGGTTTCGCAGTAAGGAACTCAGGAATGGGAGATTACAGCATGTTCTGCCAGTTTCTCATTACCATAGCCATGATAATGTACGGTGTTAATTTCAACGTTTATTATCTCATACAGAAGCGCAAGTACAAGGATGCCCTTGGATGTGAAGAAGCAAGAGTTTATTTTGCTATAATAATCGCATCAAGCATTTTTATCGCTTTTAATATTCTAAAGATGTGTGGCGGCGACTTGATTTATTCATTGCATCACAGCTTCTTTACGGTAGCATCACTTATAACCACAACAGGTTTTTCAACTCTGGACTTTAATACCTGGCCGCAGCCGAGCCAGATGGTTCTTTTGTTCCTGATGTACTGTGGTGCCTGCGCAGGTTCAACCGGCGGCGGAATCAAGGTATCCCGAGTTATCATTTTATTCAAAGAGATAGGCAAGGATCTTTTGGTTCTTCTTCATCCTGAAGCTGTGAGACACATAAGGCTGGAAGGAAAGAGACTGGAGCATTCCGTTGTAAGATCCGTGAACTGTTACCTTATAATGTACGTGTTTATCTTTCTGGTTTCGGTTTTTATCATTTCCTTTGATAAATTTGATTTTGTGACCAATTTTTCGGCAGTAGCCGCAACCTTCAACAATATAGGTCCCGGACTCGGTGCAGTAGGTCCTGTATGCAATTACTCGGAATACTCTGATTTAAGTAAAATTATTCTGACCATAGACATGCTTGCAGGAAGATTGGAAATCCTGCCTATGATGATTTTATTGCTTCCGAAAACATGGTACGGCAACAATTAATTCCATCTTTTCGTTAAACTGGAGTTTTGCGAAATAATGAATTATGAGCTATTTAGATAATTTTGAGCTGAAATTTGACCTGGACATCCACCCTGTCCATACATTGATGTCTGTATCCGGACTTCGAAATGACAATACCAATAAAATAAGAATATTTTCTAATGATGGTTCATATACCGAAATCAAAAAAGGTATCGATCGTCTTAATGCTGAATCAACCTGGATAAATCAATTCAGACGCTTTTATTCTGAGCATCCGGACAGTTTATTCTGTCTCAGTATAATTACAGGCTCTGACAAAGAATCCTGCAATACATTGGATCAGATTTTGATTGATACAGATCCGTTTTTGGAATTTAAATCCGAGCTCCAAAAAAGCTTAATTTCAGATAATTTAGATGCAATTACCTCCATATCTCCTCTTTTTTATCTGGAACGTATAAATGATACCGGAAATGTATTCTTATATGTCTTATATAGCATTCCGGTCAATGAGCTAAAAAAAGAAATTGTATACAATATGATTTACTCATTGTGCGAAAAAGGCGGATTTTTCCTTCATGAATACGGAATTTATGATAAATCCCCGGAACAGGCACTTTTGTATACAATACAATATGTTCATGACGGACTGTTGATACATGATACTGAATATCCCTGGTTCCAAAAAAAATTCCAGCTGATAGGCACGGCACAGTCATTCATTTCTCTTTTGATCATGCTTTTTTCAGTGCTCCTGATGAACAATATACTCTACCTTCCGTTTGGGTGGCTGATCTTCACGATACTGATAGCCTTTTCGGTTTACATTTTCATTGTATCACGAAGAAATACAAAAAAGCTCTGATATTCGGCAATATTTAAATGTTGCCGAATATCAGAGCTTATAATTTTAATCTAAAACAATTTATGTCAAAATAAACCCTTAATTCTTGGAAGCCAAGAGCTTCTGAATGATAAAACCACCGCATGATCGGATCTGTTGACCCAATCATGCGACGGCCTATTAATCATTGTGTTTGCCCGGTAAGATTATCTCTTAACGTTGAATGCATTGAACTTAGGATAGTCAGCACCATCACCAAGAGCTTCCTCAATGCGAAGGAGCTGGTTGTACTTAGCTACACGCTCTGATCTTGAAGGAGCACCTGTCTTGATCTGGCATGTGTTAAGAGCTACAGCAAGATCAGCAATTGTTGTATCCTCTGTCTCACCTGATCTGTGAGAAACGATTGCTGTATAGTGATGCTTGTGAGCAAGCTTGATAGCGTCCATTGTCTCTGAAAGAGAACCAATCTGGTTAAGCTTGATAAGGATTGCGTTAGCAACGCCAAGGTCGATACCCTTCTGAAGTCTCTCAACATTTGTAACGAAGAGGTCATCACCAACAAGCTGAACCTTGTCTCCGAGAACCTTGGTCATCTTCTGCCAGCCTTCCCAATCTTCCTCATCGAGACCGTCCTCGATAGAGATGATCGGATACTTCTCTGTAAGCTTCTTCCAGTGCTCGATAAGCTCATCAGTTGTGAAATCCTTACCAGCCTTAGGAAGGTGATATACGCCCGGCTTGTCGCTCTTCCACTCAGAAGAAGCAGCGTCCATAGCAAGTACGAAATCCTTACCCGGCTCGTATCCTGCCTTCTTGATAGCAGCTACGATATAATCAAGGGCTTCCTCATCTGATGCAAGGTTAGGTGCGAAACCACCCTCATCACCTACAGCTGTTGCAAGACCGTTAGCCTTGAGCTCTGACTGAAGTGCGTGGAATACTTCTGAACACCAACGAAGACCTTCCTTGAAGCTTGGAGCGCCTGCAGGCATGATCATGAACTCCTGAGCATCAATGTTGTTTGCAGCATGTGCACCACCGTTAACGATGTTCATCATAGGAACAGGAAGCTCGCAGCCCGCTGCACCGCCAAGGAACTGATGAAGAGAAACACCAAGAGACTCAGCAGCTGCATGAGCTGATGCAAGTGATACAGCAAGGATAGCGTTAGCACCAAGCTTTGACTTATCCTTTGTACCATCAAGCTTTAACATAGCTGCATCTACTGCATAAACGTCTGATGCATCTACACCCTGTAAAGCGTCATTGATAAGAGTATTAACATTCTCAACAGCCTTAAGAACACCCTTGCCTACATAACGGCTCTTATCACCATCACGAAGCTCAAGAGCCTCAAACTGACCTGTGGAAGCACCACTTGGTACGGCTGCTCTTCCAACAGTACCATCTGCAAGAGTAACCTCTGCCTCAACTGTTGGGTTAGATCTTGAATCAAGAATCTCACGCGCGTGAACATTTACAATTTCTAAATAATCATTCATGTCTTTACCTCTTTCGCTTTTGACACCGGTCCTTTAATATTTCGCATCGCGAAGGACCGTTGCTGCATATCAGGATACTTAAAACCCTGACATTGTCTCCTTGGTCTCTGATTGTATCTGACCAAGTGCAATTATAACACCGAGTATAAGCCCTCGCAACCGCAACATAGCTTTATAATATGAAAATAATAGGAATTCTATATGTCATCCTGACCAAAAACCCTCACGTTTTTTCGTTAAATCCGTCATTATTTCGCAAAACCTTTTCACATTCTCACCCTTCTCTTTGTTATAATATACAAAGAATAAAGATTATGGTTACGGGATTGTGAAAGTTTTATCATTTATTCACTAATTTTCCTTCCTATATCCATGTATCCAATAAGCGGTAAAAAAATTCACTTGTAAATCGGAGGAAAAATAATGTCATTAAAATACCATGAGCAGGTAGATAAAGAAAATACTCTTAAACTAAGAGCTCTGCTCTCCGAGCTACCCCGGTGCTGCACAACTTTTTTTAGGGGAATCGAACCACGGACTTCATCAAGAACCCGCATCGCCTATGCCTATGATCTGAAGGTGTTTTTCCAATTTCTTAAAGCTGAAAATCCTTTATTTAGGGATAAGGACATAAGTGATATCTCTCTGGATGACATAAGCAGGATGACCGTTCTGGATCTGGAAGATTTCCTTGAATACCTTAAATACAGGAAACGAACAGCCAAAGACTCAAAGGGGAATGAAATCACAACCGATGTTATCAACGGCCGGACTGCCATAAAACGTAAGGTTGCCTCCCTAAGAACCTTCTATAACTATTTTCACCATAATCAGCTCATACAGAACAACCCTGCTGCCCAATTACAGATGCCCAAATTAAAGGAGCATGAGATCATCCGAATGGACACCAATGAGGTTGCGGATTTTCTGGATGAGGTCGAAACCGGAGACAGCCTTACAAAGCGGCAGCAAGTATTCCATGACAAAACAGAACTACGGGATGTAGCAATGATGACGCTTATGCTTGGCACAGGAATTCGTGTATCTGAATGTGTAGGTCTTAATATCTCAGATGTGGATTTCAATAATGACGGCATTCACATTCACCGAAAAGGCGGAAAAGAAGTTACCGTTTACTTCGGAGATGAAGTTGAAGGAGTTTTACGTCAATACATTGATCATAGAAAACATATTGTGGCTGAAACCGGTTCTGAGGATGCTCTTTTTCTCTCCCTTAGAAACTCACGAATTACGGTTAGATCTGTGCAATATATGGTGAAAAAATATGCAAAAAATGTTACTCCTTTGAAACATATCACTCCCCATAAATTACGAAGCACCTACGGCACCAACCTTTATAAAGAAACCGGTGATATTTATCTCGTAGCTGATGTTCTGGGCCACAATGACGTTAATACCACCAAAAAGCATTATGCCGCTTTGGAAGACGAACGCCGCAGAAGCGCCCGAAATAAGGTTCGCTTGAGAACAGACTAAAAAAAGAGGCAGACCCTCAAGTCTGCCCCTCAATCTGTTTGGTAAATCTCGAGAAATCAGCTCGGGAAACCCTCAAGAACTTTGGAGACCCTCTGTTTGATAAATCTCAAGAAATATAAAAATCCAAAAGAGCCCCGGAGGGCTCTTTTTTAAGCTCTGGGATCTGTTCCCCCGTCGCTTATAATTTTCTCATGCATAAGTTTCTTTCGCTCATACATACGCGTGTCTGCAATCCTTCTTAGCTCATTAGGACTTGTACTGTCCGTCGGTGCTATGGCATATCCGGCACTTACACTTATGGTTATCCTGTAATCCTTTGTATCCAATATAGGAACCTTAAATGCTGCGTCCATATCCACCAAGATTCTCTTGTACTCCTCTTCCGGAAGCTCCTCGTCTATCAGAATAGCAAATTCATCACCACCAAGTCTGAATACTTCATGATGGGATACATCCCTTAGTCTTATGGCCGTTTCCTGAAGAACCTCATTACCCACATGGTGTCCGTAATTATCATTGGCATACTTAAAGAAGTTCAGGTCTACATAATAAATTCCATATGCATCTCTGGTCTGTGAAATAGCTTTCAATGCCTCACCAAAGACACGGCGGTTCTTAAGGCCGGTCAGGTCATCATGAGTACCCCTGTAATCCAAAAGCTTCATCAAGGTATGATTTCTGATCCTGAAACCTATAAAGTAAGAAATGCTCTCTATGATCTTGCGAGTATCGATATCATCCAAGATTTCATAATTATCCGCACATAAAAAGCCCAATATCTGATGCTTGTTATCAAAGAACGGTGCACATATAAATCTTTGTATTCCTCTGTCCTTTAATTTTTCATATAGTTCTTTTTCATGTTCTTTGAAAAATTCGATATCGTCAATCTTTATAACCGCTCTATCGCAATTCAGATATTTTTCCCAGTTTTCAAAGTACTTTTGATAACTCATCTTTGTGAGTTTATCTTTGTGAGCAGTAATCCCGTCATTACACCACTCAAACTCCAGATCCACAACAATCCTGTCAGTGCTGAGTATATATATTCTATCAGAATGGATAACCCGACTGAGCTCCAAAAGAACCTGATTCATAACAGTATCATAATCATCCTCATTACTGAGGAGACGACTGATACGTACTATTGCATCATCGGTAGTGGAATTTCTTCGCAGCAATTCTCTTTCCAGATGACTGTCGTCGATAAAGGTACACACAACTATACAACACCCTGAAATGTTGGTCGGAGCGATGATAAACTCAGCCCAATGCCCTAGTGCTTTACTGTAGGTTGTATAGTTACTCTCTTCTCCCCGATACGCAGCCTTATAGGCATAATAAAACAATTCCTTGGTTTCATCTTCATAGGTTTCTGTAACCAGATGCCCTACCAGATCGTCTTTATCATGTCCTATTCCTCTGCAAAAGCGTTCATTAGCGTAAAGATATTTTGCATCAACAGCTCCGTCATGACTCTCGTTTTCCACTACCTGAAAAAGTGCATACGCCACCGGAAGTTTTTTTTGTAATTCCGACATCTTGTCAAATAACAAAAACGCATTTTTTATTAATGAACTATCATTGTCACCTTGCATTCTTTCCATTGAAACCATACTACCTTTCTGAACGAAAACTGATCACATTGATCTTTCAAAAAATGAAACGACATCATGTCGTTACATGCATAAAACCCATATAGTGTTATATCGGTAATAAATTCCAATCTGATAACTCATTAAAAAATAAAAATTTCATCAAAACATGCTTTGATTATCTTCCTGCCACTTCCCCAGGTTCTTTAGTTCGGTTTTCCTGTTGTACAGCGTCCTTAAAGAAACTCCGGCAAATTCCGCGGTTTCCCTGGTGTTATGCTCTGCAGAGAATTTATATACTTCTCCCACCGTAACCTTAGTTTCTTTCCGCTTAAACCATCCGGCTCCCCTGGTCCTGTGGTGTTCATGTATGCCCACCTCAACATTTACAAAACCATCCCGTGATTTCCCGTTTTTCTTTTGGACATTGCTTTCAAAAACATGAACATATATACCGCAGGCTTCAAGTTTTCCGGATAATTCGTTAATATCCTTCTTTAAATCCTCCAGCGATTCTCCATCCATCGGAGCCATCTTGAATTTATGATATACGATATCATAATTAAACGCGTCTTTTGCTCTTTCAATCATCCCGGGTCTCCGGTATCGGCAACATTTAAATATTGCCGATACAACATTATTATTTCATGCCCATACGGATCAATCCGATAACTTTTCCGAGTATCTTGCAATCAGGCACAATTATCGGATCCATACTGTCATTCTCGGGCTGAAGTCGTATGTGTCCGTCTTCCTTATAAAAACGTTTTACTGTGGCACTGTCATCTACGAGAGCAACAACGATTTCACCATCGTTACAGGTTTCCTGCTGTTCCACTATAACGCGGTCACCGTTAAGAATGCCGCAATTGATCATGGATTCGCCTTTTATGGTAAGCATAAATACCGATTTGTTCGGAAGCATATCTACAGGTATGGGGAAATAATCGGTAACATTCTCCTGGGCAAGTAAAGGAATCCCCGCCGCAACAGTACCCACCAAAGGTACCTGAGCCACCTCACGTTCGGGTGCCGAACGGAACTCTGATGTTGTGATCATAAGCGCTCTTGGATGTGACGGATCTTTCTTTATCAGCCCCATGGTTTCCAGGTCATTTATATATGTAAATACACTTGATGTGGACTTTAAGCCTACAGCAGCACAAATATCCCGGACGGAAGGGGGATAATTTCTCTCAATAACACATTGTTTAATATAATCAAAAACTGCTTTCTGCTTTGGTGTCATATGATTAGCATCAGGTTGTTTTTTGTGTCTGCCCATGTCATACTCCTTTTTTATTATTAAATATAATAAAACTTTATCACAAACATCCGTTCATTGCAACCATTGCATAAACATTTGTACTAAAAAAAGAATCCCTGCGGTAACAGTTCCGTCGGTGAACCAGGGGGACGGGGTTGATTGTCCACCGACTAAGCTGTTACTCCCTGCGGATTCTGTTAAACCATTCAAACCAAAGAAAAAATCCCGGCTTATAAAGTCGGGATCCGCGATCAAAGCTCATTTATATCAATCATCTTTTTTCCGTCAGACCATATACGTTCAAGGTCATAGAACAATCTCTGTTCCTTATCAAAGATGTGCACAATGATATCATTATAATCAAGAAGTATCCAGCCGCTGTTGGGAACGCCCTCTTTACGACGCATATCGAAATCGAGCTCAGCCATCTTATCTTCTACCGCATCACTGAGTGCATCCACCTGTCTCAGGTTGTCTGCTGTTGCGATCACAAAATAATCAGCAATAACAGATACCTCCGAAATATCAATAACAGTTATATCATATCCCTTTTTATCTGAAAGAGCATTGTAAACTGCCTTGACCATTTCCTTTGAAGTTTCATTTCCCATAAAATAACTCCTTTAAAATAACTGTCATAATGATGATATCTATTTTATCGGCTGCCAGCGCGTTTCAATAAGTTCTTTGTAATACCTGTAGGTATCGTAAGAATCTTTACAGATGAAGCCTCCGGACTCCTCAAGATATGTTATGGTATCATGATTAATCTCGTATACTGCTCTGTCCAGATCCTCAAACGCCAGCCTTCTGATCTCCGTAAGCCTCGAAGCTTTATATCTTCTTGCTTCAATGTAATCGGCAGTGAAAACAATAGCCTCCAGAAGGCTCATATCCGGCTTTCCAAGGGTGTGATAGTATATAGCCGATAAAACATCACCGTCCTCAATTCCGAACTCCTTACGGGCGTATACGGCGCCAAAAACAGAATGTATCACCTGAGGTGCTTTCAGCATATCATCCGTAAGCTCTACCTTTTCTTTTTTACAAAGCTTTATCAGCTCCTCATCGGAGAACTGCTTGGCACAGTCATGAACGAGTCCCGCTACCTCCGCCTTATAAAGATCGACTCCGTATCTCATGGCAAGACAGACACAGGTAAAGCTCACGCTGAGAGAATGCTCATACCTGTCAGGTTTCAGAAGCTTTTTAAGCTTCCTTCTGTATTCATAAATCTCTGAAATATCCGGCTTGTCACCGTTTTTCTTTGCTTTTTTGTCCGATGCCATAAACTGATCCCCCTTGAACAGCTGTCAGGATCTGTACAGATTATTTTCCCTGATATATTCCTTAACCTTATCCGGCAGAAGCCCGCTGATGTCTCTGCCTTCCGCCACCATTTTCCGTATCATAGTACTGGATAACTCCGTTTCGGGATAATCCAGCACAGCTATATCCGCCCGGAATCTGTCTTTAAGATATCCCACCTGTTCCTGAAAGCTTCTCTTTCCTTCAGGATAATGTCTCCCTGCCACAGCCAGTGTGGCAAGCTCCATTATCTTCTCTGGACGGTACCAGGTATCTATCTGATACATTGAATCCGCCCCGATGATAAAATAAAAGTGAATATCCGGATGTTTTTCATGAAGCAGTTCCAATGTTTCCGCCGTATAGGTCTCCCCCTCCCTCTCAAGCTCGAACAGGGAAAGCTTAAAGCCCTCTATCCCCGAAACCGCAAGAGAAGTCATTTCACACCTTTGTTTTGAAGGCGTGACCTTTTTGTTTTTCTTAAAATAGGGATCCTTAGCCGGCATGAACCAGACTTCATCAAGGGACAACTGGTTAAGGGCACACTGACCCAGAGAAAGATGCGCATTGTGAATGGGATCAAAAGTACCTCCCATTATACCTACTTTCTTTTTTCTGTCATGAACCCCTGTTTCAAACATACCGGTACCTCTGTCACTCAACGTCGTTATCAAATTCCTCGTCGGCTTCTTCCACAAAACGAAGACTCATTCCGCTTCTGGAGGCCTTCTTCTTTGCGCCGGCGATCTCAGCATTGTGATTCTTGTTTTTTGAATGCTTTCCGGGGTTTTTTCCGCCCTCTTTAAGCTCGGCCTTTGAAATCTCATACTTACGCTTTTTAAAGTCAGGATCCGGCTTATAAAGCACGATCTTGCGACCGATAACCTGAACAACCTCTGACTGGGTACGTCCTGCAAGAGTATGGGCAATAGCCTTTGGATCATCATCGCAATTTTTCAGAATATTGATCTTGATAAGCTCATTTTTAACGATGTTTTCTCTTACTGCCTCGATAAATTCCGGTGTAAGGCTGTTTTTTCCTATGGAAAGAACCGGTTCTATGTTCATAGCTGCGCCCTTTAATTCAGAACGCATCTTACTGTCTCTTATATATTTCTTCATTCTTCTTCTCCGTTATTCTTTGGCTGGTGACGTTTGGGGAAAGCTGTATCGATAGCCTTCTCAAGCTCCTCATCCTCATAAGCATCTGTATCGTAGTACTCAAAGGTGTGACCATAGATCCTTATGGTATCGCCCTCCTGAATACCCATTTTTCTGAGAGTTTTGATAACTCCCTGTTCAGCCATGAAACGCTGGAAGAACTCAAAGCCTTTCTCTGTACTGATATTGGTATAACCCAGCATCTTCTCAATCTTTGGTCCTTCAACAGAGTAAGTACTGTCATCAAGCTTCTTGTACTCGATGGCAAGCTGCTCTTTATGTCCAAGGGTCTCCAGATCGACTTCACTTTCATAAACCTCGACCTCCCTGGCACCGGCTTCCTCAACATAAGTCCAGGCAGCTTCAAGAACCTCCCGGAGACCGGTATTTGTGGCTGCAGAAATTGCAAAAACCTTCACACCCTGCGGTTCATAAATTTCCTTGATCCTTGTAACCGCACTGTCAGAACCCTGCTCATCAATGATAAGATCGGTTTTGTTGCAGGCTATGATCATAGGCTTCTTAAGGATATCCGGATCGTACTTCCCGATTTCTTCATTGATAGTCTTAATGTCTTCAACCGGATCTCTTCCTTCACAGCCTGATGCATCCACAACATGAACAAGCACCTTGCAGCGCTCTATATGGCGCAGGAACTCATGTCCCAGACCAACACCTTCTGAAGCTCCTTCGATAAGACCGGGAATATCCGCCATAACAAAGGATCTGTCACCCTTTAAACCAACTACTCCGAGATGTGGAGTAAGCGTTGTGAAGTGATAGTTTGCAATCTCAGGTCTTGCATTGGAACACATGGACAGAATGGTGGATTTTCCTACATTCGGAAGTCCGACCAGTCCCACATCAGCGATAACTCTCAGTTCAAGCTGTACCCAGAGCTCTCTTGCATCCTGACCCGGCTGTGCAAACTTTGGTGCCTGCATTGACGGTGTGGCAAAGTGCATATTGCCCAGACCGCCTTTTCCGCCTTTAAGAAGTACAAGTCTCCTGTTGTCACCTGACATATCCGCGATGATCTTTTTGGTCTCAAAATCACGGATGATAGTACCCTCAGGTACCTTAATAACCAGATCCTTACCGTTTTTTCCGTGCATGCGTTTTCCGCCGCCTTCTTCACCGGGGGTTGCGACATATTTCTGGCGGTTTCTGAAGTCTTCAAGAGTATTCATACCCTTATCAACTTCAACGATGATATCACCGCCTTTTCCGCCGTCGCCTCCGTCAGGACCACCGGCCGGTACAAACAATTCACGGCGGAAGGAAACATGTCCGTTACCGCCTTTTCCGCTTTTGATGAAAATTTTTGCAATATCTGCAAACATAGAATCATTTCTCCTTTCCCAAGGGTATCCCTGCGCCGAAAAAACGTCGCTAACCCTCAGAGAGCAAATCAAAAAGAATAAATGCCCAAGTCCGGAACACCACTTTGCAGGTTTTACGCACGTATGTACAAATACCGACTCAAACATTAGTAAAAGAAAGAATCTTCGAGGATTCTTCTGGAACATTCTGCCCCTGAATAAAAATTTCTTAACAGTTCAGCCGAGTGCTCCCCGGGGATCATCGGCTGCAAAATCTCAGGCAGAATCAGAACAAAACCCCTGCACCGATATTACGGCACAGGGGTGATCTTCTGAAAAACCAAGCGAGATTACTCAGCATCTCTTGGCAGTACGGATACCTGCTTTCTGTCTCTTCCAAGGTGGCTGTACTTAACTACACCGTCAACCTTTGCGAAAAGTGTGAAATCATTTCCGAGACCTACATTAAGACCCGGGTGAATTCTTGTTCCGTTCTGCTTGTAAAGGACATTACCAGCCTTTACGAACTGACCATCTGCTCTCTTCTGTCCAAGTCTCTTGGACTCGGAATCTCTACCGTTCTTGGTAGAGCCCATACCTTTATGATGAGCCATGATTATCCTCCATTAAATACTTTGAAAAAAATTAGCCGATAGAATCAATCTTTACTTCTGTAAAGAGCTGTCTGTGACCATTCTTCTTGTGGTATCCAGACTTTCTCTTGTACTTGTAAACGATGACTTTCTTAGCCTTGCCATTCTTAGTAACAGTGGCTGATACCTTAGCACCATCAACGACCGGTGTACCGATCTTCATAGCGCCATCATTAAGAACAAGCACCTGATCGAAAGTAACCTTGTCGCCTTCCTTTACATCAAGTTTCTCAACTCTAATGATATCGCCTTCGCTTACCTTGTACTGCTTTCCACCTGTAAGGATTACTGCATACATTACGAGGGTCCTCCTTTTTATCATTACTCGCTGACTTCGGTGGTACATAAACGCACACTTTAACCTCGTCACGCGGCATACTCAAGTACTTTAAATGTAAGTGCCGAAATTGTCAATGGGTTTTGAAGAATTAATTTATTAACTTTCTATAATATGGATAGCTTGCGGTAACTTCATTGACGGAAACATTGTTTGCTCCCGAGTTTTCATGTATAGCAATCATTTTTCCGTTGCCGGCCCATCCCAGGAACATCACCACATGGGAATCGGCTCCGGTTCGTATAACAACATCACCGGGCTGAAGATCCGCTCTGTTTATCTTCTCGCCTTCTCCTATAAGGCTCGAGGTACTGTAAGCTCCGTTCAGGTTTTCTCCTATGGAGGACCAGTATACCCATTGTATCCAGCCGGAACAGTCAAGTCCTCTCAAAACTCTGCCTCTGTAATCAGCCTGAACTATGCTTCCGAAAGCATTGCCCTCGTAGTCCCTGCTGTTTGCCTTACCTCCCCAGTAGTACGGAATCTTACCTACTGACTCAAGGGCAAATTTTATAACCCTTTTCCTGTCATTGGAAATATCCTTCGGAAGTCCGTCAAGATACCTGGAGATTTCCTCATCTGTCAACGGATTCTTGGGATCGATGGTGGAGATAGAAAGGCCATAAGTTTTAAACCAGTCCTGAGCAATAAGTCTTTTGGCATATGCCTTCTGTTCATCGGTCCAGCCCTCCCAGACACTTCCTGCAGCCTCTGCTTCAGGTGTCTCCGCAGTCACGGCTGTTTCTTTTACTCCAGTTTCTTCCGAATCAGACTCTTTCCCTGATGTTTCTTCAGACTTTTCCTCAGTTGTATCTTTAGTTTTTTTCCTGGAAGCAGCTTCGGACTCTTTCTTATCGGATCCATCAGTTTCCTCTGCTTCAGTTGTTTCATCCTGAAGCTTTTCCTCAGCTTCAAGCTCAACACTTCTGAGTCCGGCGTCCTCTTCGAAACCGTAAATCGTAACGCTCACGTAAAGATCCACATGTCCCGGACAGTATTTCTTACTCTTTACATCAGTTTCTCCGTTACCTTCCTCCGAGGTTTCCTTAGCCTCAAGAGACTCTTCTATAAGACTGTAGAGGGTGGCATCATCCATGTTTCTGAGTTCTTCTCTGGTAAAGGTCCCGAGAATTATCCTCTCCTCTTCACTTTCGCCGGTGCTGCCTTCTTCTGTTTCCGAGGATTCATCCTCTTCTTTATCTTTATCTTCACCTTCTGATGAAGCCTCTGCAGTTTCCACCGCCTCTTCACCTTCTGCTTCCGCAGATTCGTCTTCCTCAGCTGTACCGTCATTGATAATGTCTATACCCTGACCTGCTTTATACTGGGAATATCTGCCGGTTGTAGATTCGGGTTCCTTTGTTTCCAATGTTTCCTTCGCAGAGTTATCATACAACGCCGGTACCAGGCTTACCGATTCATACGCTGTAGAACTCTCTTCGGTTGACTCTTCCGAAGTCTCCTGCTCCGTTTCAGCCGCTGCCGTTTCAATCGCCTGAAATTCGGCATTCTCCTCTGATGACGCGTCCTCTGAGAGCTCAGCTCCATATGCCGTCAGCAAAGGATTGATGCTTCTTAACACGGAAGACCTCTTAAACATCTTTGCCGCAGCCAGTACCATACCGCCATCTACATTTCCGGTATCTGAAAGTGAGCTTTCCTGCTGAGAAGTCTCCTGCTGAATTACTTCCTGTTCCGAACCTCCGTCATTACCGGTCTGTGCCCCGGAATCTGATTCACTGCTCTGAACCGGTGTTTCGGACAGCTCAGAGGACGTCTCACCGGATGCGGCAGAAGTCTCCTGCCGGGTTTCCCCCTGAGAAGCTCCGGCAGCATCACCGTCAGCCCCCGTTTCAGTTCCGGAAGACTCCGGAGAATTGCCACTCTGACCGCTTTCATGAGAGGAATCCGAAGATTCGGTTTCGGAATCCTCTTCTGCTTCCTCTGCAAGCTGCTTTTTCAGTTTTTCAAGCTCCTCTTCAATCTTCCTGGCTTCTTCCGCTTCCTCCTTAGCCGAGCGATTGATACAACCGCTGTCGTAATAAACCTTACCAATGCTTATGGTATACCTTCTAGACTTATCATACAGCTCTTCGCAGTACTTTTTGAATGTCTCGACATCAAGATAATCATGGGAATAGGTATAAACCGATGCCATTGACATGATCTCTTTAACATTGGAATACTCATTTACCCTTTTACCTTCAGCATCGTAAAATGAAACATTAACATTTTTGAAAGTCGGAATGTACCAGGTTGCCGGGTTATCCGGATCCTGCCCGCCGGCAGAAGGGTTATACTTACCCATTACTCTTCCGGCGTTTACTCCCAGTCTTTTCGCAAGAGATAAAGGCGTCACCCCTGAGGTGTCATAAATATTGGCAATGTAATCATTGTCCTCTTTCATGAGCTCTTTGTATATCTCTCCGGCATAGCTGTTAAGAGGATCGCTCTCATCCACTCCCTCCGGAAAAACATAAGCAAGATTTAACTTGTACGGAGATGGCACGAATACCTCTTCGGTTTCGGGTTCTGTTTCCTCGACAGTAGTCTCAGGTATTTCCGAAGGAGTTGCCGTTGTTTCAACAACTGCCTCTGATTCCACCGTTGTACCGGATCTTTGAGAAACAGCAGCCACTAAAAGTCCCAACCCTACACATAAGGTCAGGACTCCGAGCTTGATCTTTTTCAATTGTTCTTTAGTCAATTGTATTTTTGGTTTACTCATATATCATTTATTTCCGCAGTCTGTCCATAAGCCGCTTTAAATATTCCGGATACTCAGAATCAAACTCCACATATTCTCCCGTTGAAGGATGTATGAATCCAAGAACCTTCGCATGGAGGCATTGCCCTTCCAGGGTAAAAGGACATTTCTTCGGACCGTATACGTCATCCCCGAGAACCGGATGTCCTATGGACGCCATATGAACACGTATCTGATGTGTGCGGCCGGTTTCCAGAATACATTCCACAAGAGTATAGTCAGAAAAGCGCTCCAAAACCCTGAAATGCGTAACCGCATCCCTTCCGTCCACCATATCGATGGCCTGTTTCTTTCTGTCCTTTTTGGAACGTCCCAATGGCGCATCCACTGTACCGGAGTCTTCTTTTATATTTCCGCATACGATAGCCACATATTTTCTTGTTATGGAATGCTCCTTCAGTTGCTCTGCCAGGGATTTGTGAGCCTTATCATTCTTACATACCACAAGAAGACCGGTAGTATTCTTGTCTATTCGATGCACTATCCCGGGACGCATAACTCCATTAATCGTGCTGAGTTCTTCTCCGCAATGGTTCATCACAGCATTAACAAGGGTTCCCTGATAATGTCCCGCTGCAGGATGTACCACCATCCCTTTCGGCTTATTTACAATGAGAAAATCTTCATCCTCATACACTATATCAAGGGGAATGTCCTCAGCCACCACATCAAGGGATACGGGTTCCGGCATATCTATCAGAAGCTCATCTCCCTCCTTAACCCTGGAACTTGCCTTACAGCTTTTTCCGTTTAATTGTATGCGGTCATCCTTAATTAGTTTCGAAGCATAGCTTCTGGATATTTCAGGTTCCTCCAGCGTGGAAAGAAACTGATCCAGACGAACCTGATCAACCCCCGCAGGAACATTGACCTTAATCATTTTTCCTCCATAAGTGAATCATCTTTGTCTGATTCTGCTCCGGCTCTTTTTTTACTGCCTCTCAGATAATCAAAGTCTTCATCTTTATAATAAAACAGAAGCAACAGTACCATAATGATGCATCCGCAGGTAACATATATATCGGCTACATTAAAAACCGGGAAATCTATGGGGCTGAAATATATAAAGTCAACCACATATTTTTGGCTTACACGATCTATGAAATTTCCTATGGCTCCGGCAAAAACAAGCTCCGCAATCACCAGAACCGGATAATAACGCTTGTTTTTCAAAGGTGTTTTGTATACCACATAAAGGATGCCGATAAGCACCACTATGGTTATGATATAAAAAGCGTACTGAGCTCCCTGAAACACTCCGAAAGCGGCACCCTGATTTTCAACATAAAGCAGATACAAAACATTCCTGATAATCGGGATTCTCTCATTACCCTTAAGGGTTTCCACTGCCAGCTGCTTTGTAAGCTGGTCGGGAATGATCAAAACCACCGCCATGAGCAAAAACAGAAGTATTCTCTTAATTCTTGAATTCATATTATTCTTTAGTGATATCTCCTAAGTTAATAATGTTTATTGAGCTCCGATATCCGACATACGGCTGTCGATATATCAGACCACTTATTTTGATATATATCCTAATGCATCAAGCATGCTCTCATCGGATACATTGTTATCTATATAGGCATTTCCCAGGCTATGTATCAGAATGAATCTGACACGTCCCTTATCCATTTTCTTATCTTTTCTGGTAGCCGCAAGGATTGCCTGATGATCCATGGGTTTTAAAACGGTTTGAAGCCCGACTGCTTTCATTAGTTCACAAACAGCTTTGTTTTCTTCCACGGTTGTCACATCGGAGATATGCATGGCAGCAAGGCATCCTAAAGCCACGCATTGACCATGACTATAGGAGAAATCAGAACATTTCTCAATTGCATGTCCCAATGTATGGCCAAAATTAAGAAGCTGTCTCTCTCCTTTTTCTTTAGGATCCTTCTCAACTACTTCCTTTTTTATGACATTACTCTGATATACCGTCTCCATGAGAACATCCATATCACGATTCCTGAGACCCTCAAGATTATCTGTAAGGAATCTAAAATAGTCCTTGTCCTTAATGAGAGAATGCTTTATCACCTCTCCCATGCCGGAGGCATATTGAATTGCATCCAGGGATTCAAGCGTGCTGACAGCACTGTAAACAAGGGAAGGCATGTGAAAAGCACCTACCATATTCTTGTAGGCACGAAAATCCACTCCTGTCTTTCCGCCTATGGAGCTATCCACCTGCGAAAGCAACGTGGTCGGAATCTGAATAAATCTGATACCTCTCATATATGTTGCGGCGGCAAATCCTGTCATATCTCCCACAACTCCGCCTCCGAGAGCCACCATGAAATCATTTCTGTCAAAATCATCCTGTATAGCCTTTTCATAGATATGGGCTATGGAATCTGTATTTTTATTTTCTTCCCCCGGTGTCAGGATGATCTCATCCACAAAGCAAAAACACTCCGAAAGGATATCCTTAATCTTATCAAGATATAAAGGTGCCACATTCTTGTCTGTAACTATCAGCGCCCTTCTGTCAGAAACCTGCAGCCCGGAAACAGCATTCCTTAACTCCTCAAAGGTCTTTTCTATGTATATATGATAAGAAAACTCACCCTCATAATTGACATCCAGTTTTTTAGACATAGCTTCCTCCTACTATAAACGAATGTTTTTCGCCGTTTATCTTTGACATACAGTTGAAGATCTGATCGGCTCCCAAAAAGAAAGACATACCCTTTTTCGGATATGTCTCTCGGCTTTTCATTATCAAACTCTTAAATTAAGTCCGTTAAAACCTGCATCTGAAGTGCCGGCGAGAATATTCTGAAAATCTCCCGACAACTCTACGCTCTGCGGTGTCGCGATAAAGATATAATTGGAAATCTTCTGAAGATTACCATTCATAGAATATGCTGCTCCGGAAGTAAAATCTATGATCCTCTGGGCTATCTCCATATGAAGCCCTTCCATATTGAGAACAACTGCCTTTCCATCAAGAAGATAATCACAGATATCTCTGGAATCATCCATAGAGGTTGGCTTGATCATGGTCACCTCCATACTTCTGTGTGTCTGGGGCTGAGCCGGTTTCTTCATGAAAAGAGTAGGCCTCGCAGGTCTCTCATCCTCTACGTCATCATCCTCATCCTGAGATCTTCTTGAAAACAATCCGTTTCTCTGAGGTTCATCATCATAACCGTCCTCAAAATCATAGTCATCCTGAAGATCATACTCATCATCCTGATTGACCCTCATGTTTTTCATTATATTACCGATAAAACTCATTCCTGTCCCCCTATAACCATCGATGAGCAGACCTCATCTAATACGTATTATTTTAAACTAATTTCTATCCTTGTCAACAAATCATCCTGCGATGTAATGGCTTAAAAACTATCAAAACGTCAATCGTCAGAAAATTGTAAGCTGTTGTTTTTATCAAGCCATCATTGATATATCAGCTGACCCTCATAAACCAGGGATGCATCCATCACTATATGATCATAAACAGAGATGCCATAATCTGTATTTTTTTCAACAATGGCATATTCGTTATTCTGTTCAATAGGAATTATCTGCCTGAAAACGCAAAAACCTCTGTTAATGTTGTAAACCCCCTGGAGAGTCTTAACAGGGCCCACATGATAGGTATTTGAAACCTCGGCATTCTGGGAACCTTCAGCCCCGGGTCTTACTATGAAATCATTTAGTTTAAGAGCATTTGTATCTGTTTTTTCAGGGATGGTTATATAGCAATACTGCTGATCAAGACGATAAATATCACTTTCAACAAATTGGATCTCTGTGCCGGTTCCGTCCGCAGAAAACACCTGCCTGTTAAATCCGGTAGTCCCGTCATCATTTGTCACCATGAAATCTCTGGGAATGACAAAAAAGTCTTTACCGGTTATAGAGCTGAGCGGAATCTTCAACCCTCTTCTGTCACTTGTGACTATCTCAAATCTTATGAATCGTTCATCGCAGAACTCTTCCATAAGCTCATTAAGCGAAAGCTGACCGTATTCTTGTCCGTCTGCGGCTGTATATATATCCAATACAGCATTGGTGTAAAGATCCTTATCTGTAAAATGTACTTTTACTTTGCGCATATCCCGGTACTTTTCTTTAATCTCCTCATCCACCGGAAAGACGATGGACCAGTTGGAGCTTGTGATCAGTTTATAAACAGGTACACCACCTTCAACCAGGTCTCCGGGCTTTGTGATATTCATCTTGTACCCATTCATAAAAAACATGTCTTCCTTAACCGCATCCGGTGTCAGATTCTCATACCCGTCAATGGAATAAGATACAACGCCTGCCTTTTCAGCAGTAATACGCGAGTAATTTATTCCAAGCTGTGACAATACCGAATCCAGATCCTGAGTGTTCGAGATACTTGAATACTCCAATGTTGCGGCATCCAGGGAAATCTTTGCATTATACAGATCGGAATAATTGATATTTTTAAATGATTGCGAAAAATCCGAAAGCTTATATCTGATATCTGCTACCTGTTCGTTTGACAGCTCCTCGGTAAGTTCAGGATGCTCCTTCAGATATGATTCCAGAGAACCGGTTTCATCCACAGTATATACGGCTGAACCCACAGCCACACGTTTGCCATCCTGGATATAGTAGTGTATATATCCCGAAGAAACCGCATCCACAGCTTCCTCTTCCCTTATGGCAACTCCCGAATACTGTTCCTGCCTTACGATACTGCCTTCCAGCACCTCATAATATCTTATTTGATCTCTCTTGATATATGAATATACACTAAAAACAATGTAGAGACTGATAATCACGAAGATTACCATCCCTACATTGATCTTAGGCAAATTATTATGTTTTATAACGTTAGATGTATCTTTAACTGCCATTGTCTGTAATCTTGATTAAAGTGAAATAGCTACATCCTTCTTAACACTGTCCGGAAGCTCATCAGCATCCATAGAAACACTTATAACAAATGTTATCTTATACTTCTCGCCAAGGTCTTCAAGACGCTTGATGCAATTTGAAATGTCTGCACCCTCTAAAGATGAAAGCTTAAGGAAACTGTCGAGGAACATATACTCGAGATCATGATCCTGAGAAATGATACCACTTACGAAACCCACAAATGCATCCTCAGAGTCAACAGGATATTCATTAACATTAATAAGACGGATCTTATTGTTGAGTTCATACATATGCTGCGCAGATTTATCGAGAAAATCTACATTTCCGTTTGCTTCCTTAACAACTGCATTTGCCTTATCAAGAAGCTGTTTTGTCTTTCCTTTGCCCCTCTTGCCTACAATCAACTGTACCATAGTCAAGTACCTCCTAAACTTTGTAGTTTCAGTATAGTACATTAAACGGTCTAATTCAAGCAACAATTACCAATTAAAGCCTTATGTACCACACCCTTTTTTGTATAAAAATCACCTAAACAGATTTCTGTTTCCTCATCTGTTTAATGTATTTTTTGAAGAAGTGCCGTCATATTATTATAAAGCTCATCCTTTGAAGCTGCCTTCATGACAGTGCCTATATACTCCTCTCCGGTAGACACTTTTTCCGCAGCAGTTGTGAGACAATAACCTGCTGCATTGGTAGTACCCGTCTTTCCCCCGAGAACCTTTATGCCGTCCGGGGAAGCCGCTTCTCCCAGCAGATACCTGTTGGTGCCGGCCCATTCCTGGGTTTTCGCAACACCGTTTGAATCCTTATACTTCGGACTGTAGCTTATGGTTCCCACAATCTTTCTGAAGACATCATACTTCAGAGCCTCATTCATGGTGAGATAAATATCAAAGGGAGTTGTGAAGTGGTTATCATCCGGGAGTCCATGGGGGTTCACAAAGTGAGTTCCTGTGGCACCTATCTGAAGAGCTGTCCGGTTCATCTCCTCAATAAAGGCATCCAGAGATCCGCAGGTAGCTTCGGCAACAGCCACCGCTGCATCATTTCCTGATGGTACCAGCATACCATATAAAAGATCTTCTATCGTCATGGTCTCGCCGGTTCTGAGCCACGCCCTTGATGAACCTGAAACATTGATGGTTGAATTTTGGGTTATGGTAAACTCCTGACTGAGATCATCAATATGTCTTAAACACACAAGAGCTGACATAACCTTGGTGATACTTGCCTGATATGTCCTGGCATAAGGATTCTTATAGGCAATGGCCTTCGGATCATCTTTGCCATACTCCACGAGAAGCGCTGCCTCTGCGGTGATATCCTCGGAGTTATAATTTGTGTTGTCGGGAAGGGCCAATCCCACCGAAAAACCCTGTGCATGAACACCTTCAGTCAGACTCGTATTGACGGAATTCATACGTAAAAGTCCCTCATCCGCATTGTATCTGTTTTCAAGCTTCTGTCCGCAGCCCGTCAGAAACATAAGACATAAAAGAACCGGAAGTGCTGTACGGATACAGCTTCCTCCGGATCTTCTTTTTATTTCACGAGTAATAATGCTATAAGTCATATATTTTCCTTAAATATTTCTCCACTCAAGATCGCCTCTCTCCAAAGCCTTGATAAGCAGCTCTGCAGTGGCAAGATTGGTAGCAATAGGGATATTATAGGTATCGCAAAGCCGTACCACTGAGTTGACCTCCGGCTCCTGAGCCTTAACATGAAGAGGATCCCTTAAAAAAATCACCATATCAAGATTGCCCTGTTCTATCTGTGAAGCAAGCTGTCTGGCTCCTCCGGTTTCTCCCGGAAGAAATTTATGTATACGGAGGTTTGTCACCTCCTCAACAAGCAAACCGGTGGTTCCGGTTGCATAGAGGTCATGCTTACTGAGTATACCACGATATGCTATGCAGAAATTCTGCATCAGTTTTTTCTTTGTATCATGTGCTATCAATCCAACATTCATTTCAAAACCTTTCCGGATCGGATCAGATCAAACCTCCGCTCTCTTTTCGCTGCAGTGCAACATTAAGCACTAAACCCAGTCCTATATAGACCGAAATCAGGGAGCTCGCACCTCTGGAAAAGAAAGGAAGCGTTATTCCTGTATTAGGGAAAATACCCGTGGCTACTGCGATGTTGGTATAGGTCTGAAACCCTATCCACGCCATCATGCCCACACAAATAAGACGTCCGCCCAATTTTTTTGCCTTTGATGCTATTATAAGGCATTCAAGAATAATCAACAAGAACATAATAACAATAAATACAGAGCCCCGGAATCCAAACTCTTCACCGATAACCGCAAAAATAAAGTCATTATCCTCCTCGGCAAGGAAATTACCGTTCTTTACAGAAAAGATGGAATCATTATTAAGTCCTTTTCCCGTAAGCTGTCCTGAGCCTATGGCCATAATGGAATACATCTGCTGATAGAAGGTCTGAGTATTTTCCGACGGGTTAAGGAAGGTACGTATCCTCTCCGCCTGATAACCCTGGAGAAGCGGAATTCTGTCATACAGACCGGATTTAAACAGATATATAAATATCAACGCAAAGGGGACAATGATAAGCACCACTCCCATGATCCACTTAAAGCTGATGTCCGAAGCATAAACCATGGCGGCAATAATGACCGTCATAATGATCGCAGTACTGAGATTAGGCTGCAAAAGCACCAGAAGTATCGGAATCGCGTAAAGCACAAATGCCATGATAATGACATGCAGAGAATTGATCCGCTCCCTGTTTTTATAAAAATATCTGGCAAAAAATATGATAAGTCCTATTTTAACAAACTCTGCAGGCTGAACCTGTCCCAAAACAGGCACCTGTATCCATCTCACCGCTCCATGTCCCGAAGCTGTACCATAGATTTTTACACCAAGGAGCATAAGAACAGAAAAAAGATATATCAGATTTGCCTGTTTCAATATAAATCTGTAGTCGATCAGGGAGATCAGGATACAGACAGTGAACCCCGCAAAAGAACCCATAATCTGTCTAACAACCTGAGGGTCCTTAATATCCGAAGCATTTATTGCCGAAGCCATGATCAGAACTCCCAGTACATTGAGAATCACCATATAAATAACTAATCTAAAATCATAATTTTTGAAGTTGTAATCAAATTTCATAATCTCCTCGCATGGAAGACCGGTCCCTTACGATATAAACAAAAAGGAACCGGCAAGGCTCTCCCATCAGTCTACGACATTCAATGCAGAAACGCCTGATGCATCTCTTGAAAGGATTGCGTCCAGACTATCCTTGCCATAGCAATAGTTATAAACCGTATTAGCCAGGTTTGCGGCATTTCCGGAAGAATATCCGTAAGGAATGTTTACGGTAACGGTTATCTCGGGATTTCCATAGGGTGCAAAAGAAACGAATACGGCATGATTTCCTCTGTCCTCACGTTCCTGAGCCGTTCCTGTCTTACCCGCTATAGGAATGTCCTGACCAAGGAAAACTCTCTTGGCAACACCCTCTGTGATCATTTCACGGAGTCCCTTATGAACCGCATTCCAGGTAATATCACTGAAATCCAGGTTCCTCACCACAACAGGCTCGATGTTTTTCACTATAGAACCATCCGAGTTTGTGACCTTATCAATAACCGAAAGATCAAAAACAGTCCCCTTATTTGCAACAGCAGTTATGTACCTTGAAAGCTGAACAACATTGTACGCATGATTTCCCTGACCCATAGCGGAACGCTCGGGGTCATAATCGGAGATACGGGGCATAGCTTCATCTATCTCTACTCCGGAAAGAGAATCAAGACCAAACAGTGAAGCATACTTATGTATTCTTTCAAGACCGATGGTCTGATTATAATTTCCCGCATCATCCGTAGAAAGCAGGTGACCTACCGCCGCAAAGAAAAAGTTACAGGAATTCTTGATTCCGTCTACAACATTCTCTCTTCCATGGGACTGCGGATATATCCAGCATCGGATATTGGGAGTAACCTCCTCGTAAACACCGGTACAGTCAATGACGGTATTCAGTGTCATTACCCCTTCCTCAAGAGCCGCAACCGATGTTAACGGCTTAAAGGTAGATCCCGGCGCAAGCTGTGTCTGGGTTGCACCGTTAAGAAGCGGCAATGACAAGTCATTATTGCATCTTTTCAGATAAGCGGGATCAGTTATCCTGTTGTTGTCAAAGCTCGGATATGTCACAAGCGCGCGCACCTTTCCCGTATCAACATCCGTAACCACCACAGATCCGTTACACGGATCAAGCGCAAGCTGAGCCGGAGTAATCTCGATTTTTCTTATCTTTGATATCAGGAAAGTATATGCGTAATGTTCATCTCCCGCGGAAAGCTGAGCATAGGCTTCCGGATCCTCCTCCAGTACTCCCTGCTCAAAAAGTGCCATAAGCAGTACGTATCCCGGAATGATCCGGTTTGCTATTGCATATCTATAGAGTACTTTATCAAAATCAGGATTGCTGTTCAGCTGATCTATCAGCATCTGAACAAACAAGGTATAGACATTATCCGAATCATAGTACTCATCGGACAAATCAAGCTTCGAAGTGTCCAGCCATGCTTCATCTATTCCACTTAAGATAAAATCTTTAAGAGTAATTGTATCATCCTTCCATGCCGCATAGGCTTCCGACTCACGATACTTTTGATCGGTGATGTCTATGATCCCATTCTCCTTTTTCCCAAGGTAGTCATAAATATATACGATATAAGCCTGCATATCCTGCGGCAGCTCTTTCAGTCCGCTGGTTGTAGGATGAAGCAGTTCCTCCTGGATAGCCGCAAGCTTAGTCTTCTTGTTCGCCTCAAACGCCTCGGCTATACGACGCTCAGCTGTTCCCTCTTCCGCACTGCTGAAATGTGCCGAATCCAGAATATTGTTATTGATAAGCTGATAATAGGCATCTTTAACCGGAATTGTGATCTCTGACTGCTCGATCACAGCATTATCATCGTTGAGATCCTGTTCTGTGATCTTCGAAGCCAGAAGACCGGCAAGCTCCTGTTCAAGCAGATGATATATGGCGATCTGATCATTTGCGGAAATGGTTGTATAGACATCATTTCCTGCGGCAGCATCAGTCTCGGAAACAACCTCGAGAATGGAGCCAACGGAGTTAAGGTACATCTGCCGATGTCCTTTTTTACCCTTAAGCTCTGACTCCATACTCTTTTCTATGCCCCAGACTCCCACAACATCATTAAGTTCATAGGAATCATCCGTTTTCTTCAGCTCCTCGAGCTGTTCTGCATGAACCTGACCTGTATAACCTACGATATGGCTCATATAAGGCGCGAAATTATACTTTCTCACAGAAACATTATCAATGTCTACGCCCTTAAGCTCGCCCTTTGCTTCAAGTATCTCTGCCGTACACTCTTCCGAAACATTTTTTACTATGGTTGTGGTCTGGTACCTCTGGTAGGCAGTAAGACGCATGGTATAAAAGATATTGATCATATCCAGGGCCAGCTTATCCGACAAAACGATGGGATTTTTCTTCTCATCCCACATATTGTCAAATCTGTATCTGCTTTTTGATGTCTCAAAGGCCTGTCTTGCAGTCACATTGAAATCCTTTTCGGAAAGATCCTCAATGTTTCTGCCTCTTATATTTGAAATAAGTCTCTTCCGGTCATCCTCCGAGCTTGTGGTGAAATAAAATTCTCCGGAATCATCCAACTTTATCTTGTACTGCCCGTCAATGTCATACCCGTGTTTTTCAATGATCCGGGCAAGGCGCATCAGCATACGGTTTCTGCTGTTGATTCCCTCTGTGGAGGTGTCATAAGCACCGTTATCCGTAATAGTGATGTTGTACTGAAGCTCATTGTAGGCCAGCAGTTTACCATCCCTGTCGTAGATATTGCCTCTTGTTCCGTTGCTTGTTATCTCTGCAAGAGTACGATTCTGATAATCCGACAGGTATTTTTCACCATTTACTATCTGAAGATCAAATAAACGAAACCCCAGAACCATAAACAAAATCGAAAAAATAAGTCCAAGCGCAAAAAGTCTTGAACTTACGAATCGAACAGTAAATTCTTTGATTACTTCAAAAATTTCTTTGAACAATGTATATGCTCCTCATCTGTAAACGCACTTTTTTCGCCGTTTATTTCCGACATACAGATGCACATCCAATTGGCTATCTATCTATCTTTTCCGTTGCTGTAAATACAAATCTGTAAAGGATCAATGTAGCAAGCAATGAAAAAACAACTGCCGGAAGCACTACATGTATCAGATAGTACGGAAGATCCAGTTTAAGGCGGATCAGGAAACGGAAAATATATATATACGCATGGTATATAAACTCATTGATGACACACATGATCATAGGAAGAGTTATGTATTCTTCATAATAAACATTGTTGAACAACCCGTTTATATATCCGATGAAAATAAATATCAGGCTGTAAAAGCCAAAGGCACCGGAATAAAACATATCCATGAGGAGTCCTGCTCCGAGACCATAGATCATGCCCGGCAGACTGCCATGGATGAAACCTATTGAAAATGTAAGGATCAAAAGTAAATTCGGAGACGCAGAAAGAAAAGGAATCAGCGGCATGACACTGGTCTGAATGAGAAATGCCAGTACCAGTGATATCACATACGAAAGGATCCTTAATCTGTTCTTTGTGCTCTTTTTTAACGAAGTCTTTTTGAATATTTTTTTCATTATATTTGGTTAACCCGGATTTTCTTCGATTAATTCTTCTGACGAATCCTCTTCAGCCGCTGTTTCCCTGACAGTTTCCTCTTCGTTGTTTCTTTCCTGAGAAACCTGTTCAGTCCTTCTGTCTGTTTCAGGCGAAGAGGTAGTTTCGGTTTCCCGGTTTTCTTCCTCACTCTCTTCCTGCCTGCCCGGGTTTCTGCTCTGTGAAGCACCTTCGTCCCCTTCATTATCTTCATGCGCCGAAGTACGGGAAGCTCTGTTTTCCCGGTTTCCCTCACCATCGTCATCTTCAGATTCAGCGGAACCTATGGTAACACTAGGTACATCGCTTATATCCTTTGCGGTAATGATATAGTCATCCGCTGTGTCGGCAGAATGATTTTCCACCACCTCACTAAGTGGTGTAAGACCTTCCATGCCCGCCCAGGAGGACTTGACATTGGCACCCGGGGCAACATTGGCTGTCTCCGGCAAAGTATCTCCGGATTCTGTTTTGTCTTTGGTTCTGTTCAGGGCTGCTTCTCCATTGTTCTCATCCAGGAAGCTGTCACTCTTAACTTCTTTTATAACCAAAACTTCCGAAAGATCGTTAAAATCCGCAGCCGGGATCAGATAACCGTCTTTCATAAGCCTCTTTTCATCTTCTTTTACATCAACCGCATATCCGATAAGGATCCCCGGCATGAACTTTGCGGAGATTGAAGAGGTGACTATACGGTCACCATCCTGTATGGAGGCATCCTTCTTCATATCCGTAATTTTGAGGCGTCCCTTTTCATACAAGGTCAGGTCTCCGGCTACTATACAGGTATCACTGGCCTGTATACCCATGGCAGAAACTCTTGACTCATCATCGATTATGGAACGAACCGTAGCATAATTAAGCCCAACGTCAGTCACTATACCTATGAGACCTCCGTTAGCCATAACATTCTGGTCAACCCTTATGCCATCCTGAGACCCTTTGTTTATACGGAAAACCTGAAACCAGTTTTCCGAGTCCTTTGCTATGACTCTTGCAGCAATCTTTTCATACTGCATATAGTCACGGTCAAGATCATACAGCTCTCTTAATCTCTGAAGCTCTCCGCTGTCCTGAGTAAGACGATTGTTCTGCTCAACAAGAACACCTATCTTCTCATTCAGCTTTTTGTTTTCTTCAAGCACCTCTTCCAGCGTGCGATGTTCCTTCAGATTCTCATATATTCCGAATCCAAGGGTATTGACTCCGTTCTGAAAAGGAACCAGCACATATCCTATAGTGTTACGTATAGGATTCATGATGCCGTCCTTTACGGAAGAAATCACTATCATCATTATGCACGCCACAGAAAGAACTATGAATATATACTTGCTTTTCTTATTTTCCACTGATTAATCCCTGTTCGCTGAAACTGAAATAGACATTGTCCCCTATCACAACATGATCAATGAGTCCAATGCCGATAACTTTCCCGGCTTCACACAGCTCCTTTGTAAATCGAATGTCATCCCCGGAAGGTTCCGGATTGCCGCTCGGGTGATTGTGTACCACAATAAGACATGACGCGCTAAGCTTAAGGGCCGAAATAAATATCTCTCTTCCCGATATTGCGGAATTGCAGCTTGTACCTGCGGAAAGCAATTCATCCTTGATCAATTGCATCTGATGATCAAGATACAGCACACGAACAACTTCGTGGTCCAGGTATCTGAGATCCTCCATGTAATAATCCGCCACCTGTTTCGAATCCGTAAAACGCATATGTCTTATACGCTTCTTACGATTCCAGATTCTGCGGGCTATTTCGCCGATAACACTCAGCTGGATAGCCTTCACCTTCCCGATGCCATTGATCTTCATGTACTCTTCGGCACCAAAATGCATCATTCCAACGAGACCGTCATATAGAGGGTTCATATCCAGAACCTTTTGGGAAACCTCCAGCACTGAAGATCCCTGTGTTCCGGTACGAAGAAGCACAGCCAGAAGTTCAGCGTCGCTCAAAGCCTCCGGTCCGTTTTTGATGCACTTTTCGTAAGGCATCTCATCCTGTGTAAGCTTTTTTGTTTTTAAATTCATTTTTTCTCCTGTCCCAAAGAGAAGCAGGAGCCCACGGTTGATTATTGTAACATAAAGCGTTTAAAGCGTAAACAGCACAAGGAGAAAATGCCATTAGATGGCGCTACGTTGGGAACCCCGGCCCATTGAAACTCGCTTCGCGAGGGCCGGGGCTATATGACAAGTTCCCTGCGGAAACTTGCCACGAATCGCGCCGGGCATTTTCGTTTGATTTCGGCTTTCGCCGAAACCAGCCTCGCCGGCTGGGCGGCATCATCATTTCTTCGAAATGATGATAAGTCCTTTCTCGTACATCTTCTGTACTGCCATCATGATGCCGAGCTTTGCATGGTACCAGGTGAGACCGCCCTGGAAATAAACATTAAACGGCGGCTTAATGGGGCCATCTGCAGAAAGCTCGATAGAACTGCCCTGAACGAAAGCACCTGCTGCCATGATGACCTTACTGTCATAACCCGGCATATCGTCGGGATACGGTGTTACGAAGCTGTTTACAGGGGCTGCTGCCTGTATTCCCTGACAAAAGGCAACAACAGCCTCCTCGGAACCAAGTGTAATAGCCTGTATGATGTCATATCTCGCGCTGTCAGCAGTGGGTTGACAGACAAAGCCAAGCTTCTCAAATACCTTAGCCGCAAAGATCGCTCCCTTTTCAGCTGCTGCCGTTATGGTAGGCGCCAGGAAAAGTCCCTGATAGAAGCTCTTGTTAACGTCAAGAGACGGTCCTACTTCCTTTCCAAGTCCCGGAGTTGTGAGACGAACCGCGCATCTTTCGATACACTCCTTTGTTCCGGCTATATAGCCTCCGATAGGAGCAAGTCCGCCGCCCGGATTCTTGATAAGTGAACCCACAACCATATCTGCTCCAAAGGTCGAAGGCTCCTCCTTTGTCACAAACTCACCGTAACAATTATCCACCATACAGATGACGTCCGGCTTGATTCCCTTTATAAACCTTATAAGCTCACCGATCTTCTCCGGTGAGAATGTATCTCTTGTGGCATATCCTTTTGATCTCTGTATCTCCACTAGCTTTGTCTTTTCATTTATTGCAGCCTTAATGCCTTCATAATCAAATTCCGAACCCGGAAGAAGATCCACCTGGCGATAGCTTACTCCATACTCCTGAAGACTTCCCACTGAAGGTCTGATGCCGATGATCTCCTCCAAAGTGTCATAGGGTTTTCCTGCAGGGCAAAGAATTTCATCTCCCGGTCTTGTATTAGCATAAAGCGCTGTGGAAAGTGCATGTGTACCGCAAACGATCTGTGAGCGGACAAGCGCATCCTCCGTGTCGAAAAGATTGGCATAAACCTTTTCCAGGGTATCACGGCCGATGTCATCATAGCCGTAGCCTGTGGTTCCGTAGAGGTGAGCCTCAGAAACCTGGGCATCCTGCATTGCCTTGATAACCTTAAGCTGATTGTACTCGGCAATGTCATCTATCTCCTGAAATCTGTCCTTAAGTGTACGGAGCTCTGTCTCGCAGAAATCATAAATCTCCGCTGCTATCCCAAGAGACTCAAACATTTCTCTGTTATCCATTCTGTAATCCTGTCCTTCTTGTAATCAAAATCCTTTATATTTACAAAATTCACATTGCGTTCTCTTTTGAACCATGTGATCTGTCTTTTAGCATAATTCCTTGAATCCTGCTTTATCTTCTCGACAGCCTGAACGATTATAGCACTTTTTTCCGATGCCGCAAGATTTCCTTTATCAATGGCCTCAAAGGCAGCAATAAGCTCACGGTAGCCGATGCCCTTCATGGAGGTCCTTTCCTCAGGAAGATGAAGCTCGTAAAGCCACCTGGCTTCTTCTATAAGTCCCTGCTCCACCATCAGGTCCACACGTTTGTTAATGCGTTCATACAGGGTCTCTCTGTCATCCGTAAGCACAAAAAATGCGGGGGAATATACAGCCTGCTTTTCCCTCTCCTCCTCATTGTGGGCTGAAATGGGGGAGCCATGAAGCTCATAAAACTCAAGTGCCCTTATAACGCGGCGAATATTGTGCTCATGGATTTTTTCCAAAGATTTGGGATCCACCTCCGAAAGCTTTTTATACATTGCCTCGGGACCTCCCGGTTCCTT
This sequence comes from Oribacterium sp., assembly GCA_017627595.1. Taxonomy (GTDB): domain Bacteria; phylum Bacillota; class Clostridia; order Lachnospirales; family Lachnospiraceae; genus Oribacterium. The sequence continues at coordinate 91,765 of JAGAGL010000035.1, forward strand.
TGCCATAGCCTCCAGCCTGTCTCTTATCTCCTTATGAGCTCCTTCGTCCTCTTCCGTGAAATCTATACCATAAAGAAGCCCCTGAATGTAAAACCCGGTGCCTCCCGCAAGGATGGGCACATGACCCCTCTCATATATCCCTTCGATAGCATCGGAGGCCATCTTCTGAAAAAGGCTCACATCATAATCCTCAGTCACGTCGATAATGTCTATGAGATGATGAGGCACACCTTCCATCTCGTCTTTTGTGACCTTTGCACTGCCTATATCAAGCTTTCTGTATACCTGAACAGAATCCGCCGAGACTATCTCACCGTCAAGGGCTTTGGCCAGAGCAACTGATGTTGACGTTTTCCCCACAGCTGTAGGCCCCGCAATAATGATAAGAGGCTTCTTTGTTAAATCAATTTTTTTCAAACTTAATACCTTCCAATGTCACGACCCCCCTCCGTCTACGGATTAATGTTCCGAAGTCAGATAGTCTTATGACATATATAAAACTGTTAAACGATACGTTTAAATTTCTTTTCCAGCTCATATTTTGACATGGAAATGATGGTAGGGCGTCCGTGGGGACAGGCATAAGGATTTTCAAGCTCCAGAAGCTCTGAAATAAGGGTATCCGCCTCCATCAGACTAAGTTTATTATTGCCCTTCACTGCCGCCTTGCAGGACATGGAGGCAATCTTATAATATATGGAATCAGGTGTTGTCATGCCGGTTTCGTCACTTAAACCATCAAGCATCTCAAGAAGAAGCTCCTTCTTTCCTATTTCCGGAAGGTCCGTCGGAACTGCGGAAATGCTGAAATCCCTGCCTCCGAGGTCACTGATCTCGAATCCCAGATTCCGGAAGTACTCTTCATACTCATTGAGAAGCACTGCCTCTTCGGGGGTAAGTGTCACTAGAATCGGCGGATTTAGATACTGGCTTGCCGGTTTACGCTCCTTCAGGCGCTTCATCATTCTCTCAAAATTCACCTTTTCGTGAGCTGCGTGCTGATCAATGATATAAAGCTTGTCGCCATATTCTATCAGCCAGTAGGTCTCAAACACCTGTCCTATGATCCTGTGCTGAAGCTTTGCTTTTTCACTCAGGAACTTTTCCGAAAATAATGTTTCCTGCTGAGGTTTCGTCATCAGCACCTTTTCGGATCCATTACCGGTTTCTGATGCTTCACCTGCCGGTTCGGAGTTATCCGGTGCATCGGAAAGAGTTTTACTTTCTGATTTCTCAATGCTGTAAGCATCAGGCTCTTCAGAACTTCCGTTTAGAATGTTCTCCCGGTTATAGTTCTTCTCTGCCTCATCTGCCGCCTTCTTAAAATCCGAAAGTCCGAATCCGGATTTAGGTTCTGCCACTTTCGCATCTACTGATGAGCTCCCGATACCTTCGCTGCTGTGCTTTGCTGCATAGTCCCTGCGATACTGACTGTATCCAACCGCATTACCGGACCAGCTGTTTTTTTCACTCACACCTGTGCCGGCAGCATTTTGCCCGTTCAGATATATATCCGACTTCGGTACCGCCTCCGGATGTATCTCCGGTCTCAGGGCTTCCTCATACTGCCGGTTTGTTTCTTCCTTACGGTTTTTCTCGAAGGGTTCCACATGAGGCAGGGTCTTTTCCTTTTCTTCTATCTCCACATGAGGGTCAAGGTCCGATTTCTTTGAGGTATTCTCATCTCTTCCGAAGTTCTCCAGATCCGTATTAAGTATAAGCTCTGTTTCCCTGAGGGCATTCTGTACAGAATCCACGATGGAATTGTATATGAGCATGCCATCCGAAAATCTCACCTCCAGCTTCTGGGGATGAACATTAACATCCACTATTTCCGGATTCACATCTACCATGAGAACGGTAAACGGAAACTTATGCTGCATAAGGAAAGCATGATATCCATCCTCGATGGCCTTCGTAACCATAGGATTCTTCACGAATCTCGAGTTTACAAAATATATTTCAAAATTGCGGTTTGCTCTTGTGATCACAGGCTTTCCTATGAAACCCCGGACCGTTACCGCAGGAAGTCCCGTAAGCTGTGATCTTTGATATTGGCGATTTACAGTGATAAGCTGATTCGTCACATCACGGCCGTAAATGGAGTAGATCACATCCAGAAGCGAACCGTTGCCAAGAGTCGCCAGTCTCTGACGGCCATCCTGAATGTATCGGAACGCCACTTCGGGGTGTGCCAATGCTTCCTTCTCCAGAATATCCTGAATGCGGGCAGCTTCCGTCTGCGGACTCTTCAGAAACTTTCTTCTGGCGGGAACATTTTTAAAAATGTCTCTGACGATAAAAGTTGTGCCGTTGGGAGCACCGATCTCGGAAAAGTCCTTCTCCACTCCGCCTTCTATCTCATAGTGTGAGGCCATGAGTGCCCCGGGAGTCTTGCTTATGAGTTCAACTCTGGAAACACTTGCTATGGACGCCAGGGCCTCGCCTCTGAAACCAAGGGTCTGAATATTCTCAAGATCCCTGGCCTCCCTTATCTTGGAGGTTGCATGTCTGAGAAACGCATTCCTTACATCATCCTTGTCGATACCGCCGCCATTATCGGTTATACGTATCATGGCGATGCCTCCGTCCCGCACTTCCACGGTGACCGAAGTGGAACCCGCATCGATGGCATTTTCCAAAAGCTCCTTAACAACGCTTAAAGGCCGCTCTATAACTTCACCTGCTGCAATCTGGTTGATAGTTTCGTCACTTAAAACCTTAATCTTCATATCTATAGTCCTGCCTGTATCTTCAGTCTAAACGAAATAATATCTCAACTGATATATGAGGAAACCCGTTCAGATTCCTCACCTCTGACCAATTAATAATTCAATCATATACTCTGTATCAAATGCAAGTTTTATTTTTACATAATAGAGTAGGGAAAATACGCCCCACTCGATTCCACTTTGACCGTCACATGTGACAGCCTTATCGTGAAAAAATGCAGTACCCCTTTCATAGGTACTGCATTGCATCAGAATCATACACCAAATTTTGATTTCAATTCATACAGAGTGTTCATGGCATCAAGAGGTGTCATGTGATTCACATCCAGAGCCTTGAGGTACTCAAGAGCTTCTCGGATATCGGCGCCGTATCCGGCTTCATTTTCGATGTCCTTCACCGCCTTTTCCTCATTCCGGTCTGCAAGGAAGCCTTCTTCGTCAAATGCTTCCTGAGTGAAGCTCTCACTTGTCTCGATATTCTTCGCCTTCGCTGTGATATCCGCATCACTCAGCTCCGCTGCGATAACCTTGGCTCTGTCGATAACCGGCTTCGGAACTCCCGCAAGACTCGCCACATCGATACCATAGGACCTGTCAGCGCCTCCCGGGATTATCTTACGGAGGAACACGATGTCCTGATCGTGGTTTGTAACAGCGATACAGTAATTGTTCACGCCCTCAAGCTTACCCTCAAGCTCCGTGAGCTCATGATAGTGGGTGGCAAAAAGAGTTTTCGCCTTAACAACCTTTGCGATATATTCAACCACCGCCCAGGCAATGCTGAGACCGTCAAAGGTACTGGTTCCTCTTCCAATCTCATCCAGAATAAGAAGTGACCTGGTTGTGGCATTTCTCAGGATATTGGCAACCTCGTTCATTTCCACCATAAAGGTAGACTGCCCGGAAGCAAGATCGTCACTGGCTCCGACACGGGTAAATATCCTGTCACAGATAGATATCTCAGCGCTCTTAGCCGGTACAAAGGAACCGATGGAGGCCATAAGGACGATAAGTGCCACCTGTCTCATATAGGTGGATTTACCTGCCATATTAGGTCCCGTGATAACAGCGATACGATTGGTGCTGTCATCAAGGACCGTGTCATTGGACACAAACATACCATCCCTTATGAGCTTCTCGATAACCGGGTGTCTTCCATCCTTAATGTTGATTATTCCATTTTCGTTAATCTCCGGACGGCAGTAATTGTTATCCGTAGCCACCTTGGAAAGAGATATTATACAGTCGATAAGCGCCACATAGTGGGAGGTTCTCTGTATACGCTGAATGTTTCCGGCAATGGTATCTCTCACGTCGCAGAACAGCTCATATTCCAGCTGGTTAAGCTTCTCCTCAGCGCCGAGAATTGTGTTCTGAAGCTCCTCAAGCTTATCGGTAGTATAACGTTCACTGCCTGTAAGTGTCTGTTTTCTGATGAAATAATCCGGCACCATATCCCGGAAGGTATTGGTAACCTCAAAGCAGTACCCGAATATACGGTTGTACTTTATTTTCAGAGACTTGATCCCGGTCTTTTCACGTTCCGAGGCCTCAAGATCCGCGAGCCACTGTTTACCGCTGACACGGGAATCCTTATAACGGTCCACTTCCTCATGAAAGCCTTCCTTTATGACACCGCCGTCTCTTGAGGATAAAGGCGGATTCTCCTCTATAGCCTTATCTATAAGCTCATAAAGATCTTCCATGGGGTCAATGCCGTCATGTATTTCCTTTACAAGTGCGGAGTCAAAGCTTGAAAGCTCCTGAATGATATCCGGAAGCATCTTAAGTGACTGCTTAAAAGCTATAAGATCTCTTGGATTTGCAGACTTATAGCATATCCGTCCGAGAAGTCTCTCATAATCATAAATGGTATTCAGATACTCGGAAATCTCCTCACGATCGATGTAGTGAGAGCAGAAATCCTCCACCGCATCCTGACGGGCAAGAATAGCCTCCCTGTCTATAAGCGGCTGCTCCAGGAAGCGCCTCAGCATCCTGGCACCCATGGCAGTCTTTGTCTTATCCAGAACCCAGAGAAGGGAGCCTCTCTTTTTCTTTTCTCTCATGGTCTCGCAAAGCTCCAGATTACGCTGGGTAGCTGTGTCAATGATCATATACTGGTCACTGGAGTAATACTTTATATTTGCGATATGCTCCACAGCATTCATCTGTGTATCATAAACATATCTTAATGCCGCTGCGGCACTGAGTCTTGCAAGGTCTCTGTCGGAAAGACCTATACCGCTGATGCTTGCATGGAAGTGCTCCTCCAGAAGCGTTGTTGCCTTTACGTCATCATAAACCTCATCCGGAAGCTCTGTGATGATAAGACCGAAACGGTTCTTGATATCATCGGTATCGATGCCGGAGATCATAAATGCCTGGTTGCAGACTATCTCCGCGGGAGAAAATCTGCTGAGCTCATCCATAACATCCTTTTCATTGCCGCAGGTAGTGGTCATAAACTCACCTGTGGTAATGTCTACACTGGAAACTCCAAATCCTGTAGCATCATAAAATATACTCATGAGGAAGTTGTTCTTTGTTTCATCCAGTGCCTGCTCAGAGGTCAGGGTTCCCGGTGTTATGACACGGATAACTCCCCTTTTCACAAGCCCTTTTGTAAGCTTTGGATCCTCAAGCTGCTCTGCAATGGCTACCTTATAGCCGCTTGCGGCAAGACGTGCCACATATCCGTCCGCTGCATGGAAAGGTATACCGCACATAGGTGCACGTTCTTCCATTCCGCAGTCCTTGCCGGTGAGTACCAGATCAAGCACTGAGGATGCGGTTTTTGCATCTTCAAAGAACATCTCATAAAAATCACCTATACGGTAAAACAGAATACAGTCAGGATACTGCTTTTTCGTTTCCAGATATTCAACCATCATGGGTGACATCTTCTTTTCAGCCATCTGTCTCTCCTTAAATAAATACAAAGAGAAAATGCCATTAGATGGCGCTTACGCGCCGGGCATTTTCGTTTGATTTCGGCTCACGCCGAAACCAGCCTCGCCGGCTGGGCGGCATCCTAATTGCTGACGCAACTAGGATAACTCACCAAAATAATAGAAACCTTTACTCTCCGTCAGCCTTACCATCTGCATGGTTCCGATGAGGCTCTTATCGCCGGGGAAGTGTACAAGCACGCTGTTTGAAAGTCTGCCTGTTACATAACCCTCCTGGTTCTTGTTCTCATCCTCAACCAGAACCTCCATTACCTTGCCCAGGTCTCTTGTCTCATTCTCCGCCGAGCTGTCCTGAACCACCTTGAGAAGTCTGTCAAAGCGGTCCTTAACGATATCCTCCGGGACCTGATCTTCAAATTTTGCAGCAGGTGTGCCGGTACGCTTGCTGTATATAAATGTATACGCAGCGTCATACTTACACTCCTTAACAACATCAATGGTATCCAGGAAATCTTCCTCTGTCTCTCCGGGGAATCCGACGATTATATCTGTTGTAAGAGTTGCCTCGGGAATCGCAATTCTTATCTTTCTCACAAGCTCAAGATAGCTCTCCTTGGTGTAATGTCTGTTCATTTTCTTAAGAATAGCGCTTGAACCTGACTGAAGAGGCAGATGGATATGTCTCTCTATAATTGGATGAGTTCTCATTACCTCGATAAGCTCATCTGAAAAATCCTTTGGATTTGAAGTCATGTAGCGAAGTCTCTTAAGGCCCGGAAGCTCCGCAACAGCCTTTAAAAGCTCGGGGAAGGTTGTTGAACCGGGGATGTCATTACCATAGGAATTGACATTCTGACCGAGAAGCATGATCTCAAGACATCCATCTGCGATGAGCTTTTCACACTCTCTCAGGATATCCGTTGCATTACGTGACTTCTCACGGCCCCTTACATAAGGCACGATGCAATATGTGCAGAAATTGTTACATCCGTAGCTGATATTTACAGATCCCTTGAACCTGAACTTTCTGTCAGAAGGAAGGTCCTCAACGATCATCTTTGTATCATCGATAACCTCGACTGTACGCTTTCCGGTAACCAGTGACTTGTATAAAAGCTCTGCCAGCTTGTAGACATTATGTGTTCCGAACACAAGCTTTACATAAGGATAATGCTTACATATGCCTTCAACCTCATCCTTCTCCTGCATCATACAGCCGGTGATACCGATGATCATTCCGTCACGCTTCTCATACTGATGCTTAAGTCTCCCCACACGGCCGTACAGCTTCTGGTTTGCATTCTCTCTTACCGTACAGGTTGTGAAAAGCACGATGTCCGCATCCCAGTCATCTTCAGTGGTTGTGTAGCCGCACTTCTCAAGGATTCCGAGAAGCTTCTCGCCGTCCTTGGCAGACATCTGGCATCCCATAACTTCAACCATACAATGAGCCCTGTAACCTTCCTGCTTCTTGATCTCAACAAGCTCACGTACCCTGTCCATAAAGTAGTACTGTCTTGAGGGCTCCTCAGCCGGTGCCTGTTCAATTATTTCCTTGTAATCGATAATGTATTCCATAAAACCTCATTGTTAATCCCAGGGGACGAAAATCCCCTGGGATTCTGTAAAAAAATTAATTTATTAAAGCACTGAACCTCAATATGTTCGTGCAATATTTCCGGCAATAAATAATGGGAAGCCAACCAGATCTGTATCTGTATGCCAGATATTAAGGCTCCCAAAAGCAGCGTTAACAGAGGAGGAGTATCCGGATCCGCTTATCTCGTCTGTCCGTTTCCGTATACCTTATATTTATAGGTTGTAAGCTCCCTGAGCCCCATGGGGCCTCTTGCATGAAGCTTTGCCGTGGATATACCTATCTCCGCTCCGAAACCGAAGCAGCCTCCGTCTGTAAAACGGGTAGAAGCATTCCAGTAAACACAGGCACTGTCGATGCCGTTCAGGAACTTCTCAGCCTTTTCCGCATCCTCTGTAAGGATGGCCTCACTGTGATGTGTACTGTTCAGATTAATATGCTCTATAGCTTCCTCTGCACTGTCAACTGTCCTGACGGAAATCTTGTAATCAAGATACTCTGTGGCAAAGTCCTCGGGAGAAGCCTCCTTTACAAGCTCCATACGTATTCCGGAGCCATCTTCTGAAGCCTTCTTCAAAACCTTAAATGACGCTTCATCCGCATAGGTAATAACATCCTTTTCCTGAAGCTTCTTAATCACAGGAACAAGCTTTTCCAGGGCTTCTCTGTCAACCACCAGGGACTCACAGGCATTGCAGACACCTATCCTCTGGGTTTTAGCATTATAAACGATAGGAACCGCCTTGTCGATATCTGCGGTCTTTTCAATATAAATATGACAATTGCCCGCGCCGGTTTCTATAACGGGAACCGAAGCATTCTTAACCACTGCCTGAATGAGGCGCTTTGATCCCCGGGGGATCAGCACATCAACGTAATCATTCATCTGCATGAAGCGGTTTGTGGTCTCATGATCCGTAGCTTCGATAAGCATAAGTCCGTCGGGATCTGCTCCGCTTTCCTCCATGGCTTTCCGTATAACCTCTGTTATGGCAATGTTTGAGTTGATGGCATCGGACCCACCCTTCAGAATAACGGCATTTGATGACTTAAAGCAAAGTGACCAGGCATCGCTGGTTACATTCGGACGTGCCTCATAGATGATGCCGATAACCCCGATCGGAGCCGAGGTCTTTAAGAGCTTAAGTCCGTTGGGACGTTCTATGGTCTCCAGCACCTCTCCCACAGGATCCGGAAGCTTTGTAATGTCTCTCAATGCATCAGCCATGTCCCGGAGCCGCTCTTCTGTAAGGCGGAGACGATCCTTAAGCCCGTCACTCATGCCGGATTTTTCGGCATTATCAAGGTCCTTTGCATTGGCTTCAAGGATCTTCTGCATGTTTTCCTCTGCCTCAAGTGCATCAGCCGCCCTTAAAAGCACCGCATTTTTCTCATCCGAAGAAAGCCCGGCAAGCCTGCGGGATGCCGCTTTTGCTCTTTGTCCTATCAACAAAAGATCCGTCATAGCAACCTCTCTTTCAATATGTCAGCCCACAATCGGGCATGAACGTCCGCCACTGAATAAGTGCAAAAATCAGATATGCAGGTGGCTGGAAATCTCAGGATTTCCGGAGTCAACAGCACCTTTCTCTTCACCTGCAAGCTCTGCATCGGTCTTTTCCATGGCCTTCTGAACCTTTTCCTTTACATCTCCGGATGTCGAGGTATCCTCACTTGCATTCTTTATATCCTTAAGGTATACACCAAGGTTTGCCTTAACGGAATCTATATAGGCTCTTCTGAGCTTTGCCTGCTCTTCCTTTTCCTCGGCAGTAAGTCCGCCGCCTTCCCTTGATTTATGATAAAGCTCGTTAATCCTTGCTATTTCTTTCTCTGTAATCATTTATTTCCTCATTCTGCTTTTATATTTTTATGATAAGCGGGCGAAAGGCTGCTGTCTGAATGTTGACATCACAGCACTTTCCCGTGCCTCGCTTTATTCATTCTGTCCAACGTATTCCATCAGGTCAAAATCCTTATTCTTGTGAGCCGCGAAAATAGTGCCGATGTTTTTGCCCTCCAGAATATCGCTTATAACCTCAGCTCCCGTAAACCTGGCAATGACCATATCGGCACCTGAGTCTGTGGCGATGCGTGCTGCAGCAAGCTTTGCAGACATGCCACCGGTGCCCACATTGGAGCCGCTCTTGGACTTGCCCATTTCCAGGATCTCATGGTTTATCTCCGGAATAAACGGCATGAACTTCGCCTCCGGGTTTTCATGAGGGTCGTCGGTAAAAAGTCCGTCTATATCCGAAAGCAGTATCACGAGGTCAGCATTGACAACGGAGCCCACAATGGCCGCAAGCTGGTCGTTGTCACCGAAGGTCTCCACCTGATGGATCTCAGAGGTTGAGATGGTGTCATTTTCATTGACAACAGGAACCGTTCCCAGATTAAGGAGTTCCTCAAAGGTATTCCTTGTGTTACTGCAGGATTCCGGAATCAGCATAACATTTCTTGTGAGGAGCACCTGAGCTGCGATGACACCATACTCAGAAAAAAGCTTCTGGTAGGTCATCATAAGTCTGGCCTGTCCGACTGCCGCAAATGCCTGCTTTTCCTCCATAGTCCTGGGGCGTCTGTGTATGCCGAGGGTCTGTCTGCCGGTTGCGATGGCACCGGAAGAAACCAGGATGACATCTTTACCTTCACCATTCAGATCGGAAATAACTCTTACAAGCTTTTCGATCTTTGAAAGGTAAAGCCCGCCGGTTTTTGCATGGGTAATGCTTGCAGAACCGACTTTGATAACGATACGTTTCTTATCTTTAAGTAAAGCGCGCATTTCTTCGTTTGTCATATAGACCTCCATCTGATCAGCATGGCACAGACTTATAAATCACCCATTGCTCCGCTATGCTTCCGCAATGCCGCAAAAATCTCGAATCTGCGCCTATACGCTGCTTCTCGATTTTCGTTGTCGTGTCATATACATATGGGTTTTTGCATGCAGGCACGCCAAACCCATATGTGCATGACACAGACTTATGCGAAATTTTACAATGAATTATAATGTTTTACAAGCGCCTCCGCGGTTTTCATTCCGTCCATAGCGGCGCTCATGATTCCACCGGCATAGCCTGCACCCTCACCACAGGGGTAGATTCCCGGGATATTGGACTCAAAATCCTCATTTCTCGGTATCCTTACAGGGCTTGAGGTTCTGGCTTCGATTCCTGCCAGAACTGTATCCTCTCTCGAAAAACCCTTCAGCTTGTGTCCGAAGCTTTCCATTCCCTCTATAAAGTTATCGTTAAAATCATTAAGGGCCGCATATTTTGAGCCCTTTTCGAATCTGAAGATATCATTCAGCTTCGAAAATCCGTAATGTCCTTTTATCTGTGGCCTTACTTCTCCCAGACTTTCTTCTGTACTTGCCGTATCCTTTTTGAAATCCCCGTAGGTCTGGACCGGAACTTTTCCGTCGAGAAGTCTGTAGGCTCTTTCCTCCAGCTCTCTCTGAAGTTCGATTCCGCCCAGAGGCTCGTTTTCTCCGTTGTAATCACTCTTACGGACCGAAACAATGATGGCGGCATTGGCATTAACACCGTCTCTTGCGTGGTAGCTCATACCGTTTACACAAAGCCTCCCCTTTTCAGAGGAGCTGTTTACGACATATCCTCCGGGGCACATGCAGAAGCTGTATACGCCACGGCCATTCTTATCGGATGTGTGAGTAACCTTGTAAGCGCCCGGGCCCAGGGCAGCCAATGTCTTCTCATCCACATCGCCGTAAAGATCTTCATTGATCATTGACTGAAGATGCTGCACACGGAAGCCCATGGCAAAATCCTTGGCATGCATTTCAAGACCGGCTTCAAAAAGTTCTTCTATGGTATCCCTTGCAGAGTGCCCTATGGCGAGGATGATCTTTCTGTCCTTATCTCTCTCCTTATCATAGATGAACCTGGTGTTGAACCTGATCTCTCCCCCAAGAGCCACTATTTCCTGTCTGATGTTCTTAACGATATTTACAAGCTTATCCGTACCCACATGAGGCTTTGAATCGATGATAATGGATGAATCAGCCCCATAGCCCACAAAGAGATCAAGTATAAAACGGCTTCTTCCTTCCTTGTCCTTAACCAGAGTATTGATCTTGCCATCGGAAAAGGTACCTGCACCGCCTTCACCAAACTGAGGATTTGATTCTGTGTGAAGAACGCCCTTCTCCCATAGGTCCTGAACATTCTTTATTCTTTCATCAACATCCGCACCTCTCTCGAAAACTATGGGATGCATACCTGCTCTTGCAAGAATCAGTGCCGCAAACATACCTGCGGGACCAAAGCCCACCACAACAGGCCTGTTGTTTTCTTCCTTAAAGAATTCACGTCTGGGAACTCCACATATCACATCGTTGAGCTTTGGTTCTCTGTACGAAACTGTTTCGTCAATGCTTACGTCTCTGTTCTTCAGCTTCTCAACCAGCTTTTTCTCTTTAGCTTCGCCAAGAGAAGTACCTATCATAACCGTATAGCTAAAGAAAATCTCCGGCTTTTTTCTGGCATCGATGGAGCGTTTTACTACTTCAAGTGTCTCTATATCCTTTGGTTCTATCTTCAACACTTTGGCACTTAAAAGCTTTAACTTCACAACGGATTCTGTCACACCAAGCTTTAACTGAGTTATCTTTATCATTTCTTTTCCTTTTTACTTTTTTATTATCAATTCGGCATATCCGGGATCAAAACTCAACCCACATCTACCGGCAGAGGCAACCTGCTGCCGCATTACCCGCGATAAACCCTGAGCTCCAGGCCCACTGGAGATTGTAGCCTCCGCAGATACCGTCGATATCCAGGATTTCACCCGCGAAGTAAAGCCCCTTTACAAGCTTTGACTCCATGGTATGGGGATCCACTTCATTAGTGTTAATGCCTCCTGCCGCGCACTGGGCATTGGCAAAAGGATTCACCTCCGCACATTCTGCCTTAAAGCTGACCGTAAGGGCGCTGAGAGCCTTAAGCTGCTTCTCGGAAAGCTTCGAAACCGGCAGCTTCCTGTCGATATTTGCCATCCGGAGAAGCACATTACCAAGCTTCTGGTTGAGAAGACCTGTGAAAAAGCTTCCCATTTCCTTATATACAAGTCTCTCTGCCCGCTCTTTGTAAAATTCAGATATTTCTTCTTTATTATCTGAAATGTTTGGAAGGAAATTAATATATACCGATACCTCTTTCCCATCCCGGAGACCGTAAGCCACGTATCTCGATATCTGAAAAACCGGGATACCCGATATACCGTAATCCGTCAGCTGAAGCTCTCCTTCTTCTGAAACAACTGTTTCGCCGCCTACCCTGACGCTCAGCCTCGCATCGGTTCTGACTCCGGCCATATCCTTATATTGACTGCCCTTGCATTTAACCGCTGTAAGAGCAGGCACCTGTGGTACCAATGTATGTCCCATGGCCTTTGCCCAGACATATCCGTCTCCGGTGGAGCCGGTCTTTGGAACAGCCCTTGAACCAGTGGCCAGAATGAGCTTTTTCGCTCTTATCACCCTGTCACTACCCTCAATATCAAGCAAAAATCCTCCGGATTTTTCTCCATTGTTTTTTTCTGAATTTCCACACGAAAAATCATGTCCATTTTTTGAGGTATTTCCGATCTCTGAGTTCTCTTTCCTTATCTTTCTGATAAGGGTATCAAAAATAACCTGCACCCCTGAATGAACAACCTCATCCCAAAGAGCTGTCACCACGGAGGAAGCCTGATCGGAATTCGGATACACATAGGTTCCTCTGTATTTGGGCTCAATGCCTATACCCCGGAACCATTCCACTGCCTGTTCCGGCCCGAAACTCTCAAGGGCAGTTTCAGAAAACTCAGGATTACATCCCCTGTACTTTCCTCCCACAAGGTTTTCCATATCAAGATTTGTGTAATTGCATCTTCCGTTTCCTGTGGTGGCAAGCTTTTTACCGGGTTCCTGATTCCTTTCGATCAAAAGTACCTTTGCACCGGCACGTGATGCTTCAATGGCAGCCATCATCCCTGCCGCACCGGCACCTACCACCGCCACATCCACTGTTCCGTTATCCGTTAAATTGTTTTTTTTACTCAAACTGTCACCTCCACAGAACAGGTCTAAGAATTTGCCGGAACCTGCAGTCATCCCTTTTAACACGTCAAGCTGAGGTACCGTATGTCTTAATAGATGACCAATGACTCAAACAAATGAGACTTACATCAGTGTACAAATCTCTTGAGCCTTCCGCCCATGGGCATGTTATCAAGATCTTCTGCGGTGAATGCATGCAGCTTTATAAGAAGTCCAAAATAAACCACTATTGCTATAACCACTGATGGTGCAACCTCTATAACAGAACCTATACGTCCGTATCTCTGAGCCTCCGGAAGAACCATACGGATTCCCATGGAGCATGCGAAAGCTGCGATACCCATTACGGCAGCTGCAATAATCGGCAGTACATAAGTCTCTCTCACACCATAGCTAAGCCTTACATGCTTTTTGATAGCCAGCTGGTTAAGGAAGCACATCATGAAAGCAAAGATTATATTTGAAATGACCACCGCATAGATACCCATACCCGTAAGCAGCAGGGCAATGAGACAAACTATATGTATCACAAGAGATATCAAAGCATGCTTTAACGGGACGCTCAGATGACCAAGTCCCTGAAGTATGGCATTGCTGATAGTTGACAGCGAATAGAAAACCACTGCTACAGAACCTATCCTTGTAAGCATTATAAGAAGTCCCACATTTTTTCCCGGGAATAACATGCGGCAAATAGGGTCAGCCAATGCACAAAGCCCGACAGTAGCCGGGATGGCTATCAGCATTGTAAATCTGATACTGTATCGCACTCTTGAAACCGTATCCCTGCGATTATGCTCCGCAACTGCTCTTGTCAGACTCGGGATCAGCGACGATGACAAAGCATTGGACAATGCAACGGGTATGTTGAAAAGGATATGATATTCTCCGAAAACCCCCCACTGGGTTACGATATCCTCTGCCTTTCCGAGATAAGTCATAATGTTTCCGAATATGGAATCATCAATAACCGAAGAAATATTGTAAACCGTTGAGGATATAAGAATCGGAAGCATGGTTCCCGCAAGAAGCAGTCCTATGGTGCCGTAGCTGTCTGCCCGGCTTCTGTCCTCTCGTATATTCCTGTGCATTTCATGCATCTGGGAACTGTAAAGAACCAAAAAGAAAGCAAGAGCCGTAAGTGCTCCGGCACCGGTTCCTATAGCACCACCGGCGGCACCAAATGCCGTACTGTATTTATCGCTCTGATAGATGACATTGGCAGCTGCACCCTTCTTAAACAGAATACTGGCAGCAAGAATGGAAATAATGGCATTCAGGATCTGCTCCAGTATCTGAGAGATCGCTGTAGGCACCATGTTTCCGCTTCCCTGAAAATAACCTCTCAGGATTCCGAGATAAGCCATGATCCACACAGTGGGAGCCAGAGCTCTCAGTGCGAATTTACAGAAAGGCTTCTTAAGGAATACCTCTGCAATAAAATCAGCTCCGAACCACAGCATGCAGAACATCAAAAAACCAACTATGGTTGCATAAAAGCATGCTGTTTTCAGTACTCTGTGGGTATTCCTGTAGTTACCGTTTACCATATTGGCGGAAACGATCTTTGAAACAGCCGTGGGCATGGAAAAGCTGGACAGAATAAGGAGTAAGGTATAAATGCTGTACGCACTTGTATAGTAACCGTTTCCTTCATCTCCTATGATTGCGGTAAGAGGCACACGGTACACCATTCCGATGATCCTGACTACAATACTTGCCACCGCAAGAAGAGATCCCTGAACGATGAAATTGTTTCGTCTGTTTCTGTCAAAGCCCGAATTGACAGTATTTCTTGATCTTATATTCTGTGATCTCGAAAACCTGCCTTCGTTATTTCCGATATTCGAGTTTCTTCTTTGACCACTCATCTGAAATAGCCCTTTCCTTCCAATATTTCTTTCTGGCGTCTTTCCATTTCCACACGCTCGTCATCTTCCATATGATCGTAACCAAAAAGATGAAGCATACTGTGAGCCACTAAAAATGCAAGTTCTCTTCGCTCTGTATGCCCGTATTCTTCTGCCTGGGACTCTATACGGTTCTGATTGAGAACGATATCCCCGAGAAGCAGTTCTCCCGAATCAGGATTAAAGATATCTGAATCCTCTTCGTCTATAACATCAAAATCCGCAGGGGTTTCCCAGTCAACCATGGGGAAAGAAAGTACATCCGTAGGTGAATCTATACCCCTTGCTTCTTTATTTAACTGATGGATACCCTCATCATCTGTTATAACAACACTTATCTCGCATTCATACGGACATTTTTCGTATGTAATGGCAGCCTCGATGATCTCATTGATTATATCTTCGAACTGCAGATCAAGTCGCTTTTCAACCTCAAAATCTATATTAACAGTCATTCCTATCCCCTCTTAAATCAATTCTCCGCATCGTATCCCCTTACATTTTCGGACTAATCCTGACCATGCCGAACACATATTTTATCTCTCAGTCCCTGTGCCTGCTCTCGTTTCTGTGCTCACCATAATTTTTCGGCGACATTTCATGCTGTCTTGCTCTTCTGGCGCGTTTTTCTTCATCCTTTTCATAGGCATTGACGATACGCTGTACAAGAGGGTGTCTCACAACATCCGCACTTGTAAGCTCTATAAACTCTATGCCTTCCACATTTTTTAGAACACGCATGGCATCCTCAAGACCCGATTTTTTACCTTCCTCAAGATCCTTCTGGGTAAGGTCGCCTGTCACCACAACCTTTGATCCAAAGCCGATACGGGTAAGGAACATCTTCATCTGTGCAGGTGTAGTGTTCTGGGCCTCATCAAGAATGATATAGGAATTGTCCAGTGTTCTTCCCCTCATATAAGCAAGCGGGGCAACCTCGATAAGCCCCTTCTCGGAATTTGACTGGTACTGTTCTGCTCCCATGATGGAATAAAGGGCATCATAAACCGGTCTCATATATGGATCTACCTTTGACTGGAGATCTCCCGGAAGAAATCCCAGTTTTTCGCCTGCTTCAATGGCCGGTCTTGTCAGAATGATACGCTGAACCTCCTGCTGACGGAAAGCCGTGATAGCCATAGCCATGGCAAGGTAGGTTTTTCCGGTTCCCGCAGGTCCTATACCAAAAGTGATCATATTTTCACGGATAGCATCAACATAATCCTTTTGTCCGATGGTTTTCGGTTTTACAGGTTTTCCCAATGCTGTCCTTGCCAGTATATCCTTGTCTATCTCAACGATATCATTAACCCTTACTTTTTCAGTGAAACTCAGGGATATGGCATAATCTACATTCTGCTCTGTAATGGTATTGCCACGCTGGCTCAGCTGCAAAAGCTTTTTGATTACATTTTTCGCCTTGTCTGTATCTGCCTCGTCGCCTATGATCTTAAGCACACCGTTCCGGTCTATGATGGTTACATTGAACGATCTCTCTATTTTCTTTATATTCATATCCAACTGGCCCAGAACATTCTGTTCGTGTTCCATAGGAATATCCATAATTGCTTCTACTGTAGCCAAATACTGCTCCTCCGGTCTATGAAATACAATTCAAACCTTCAAATCCAAAGTATGAAGAAAGCCCCAATTCATTTCTGAATCAGGGCTACACTTTTTAAATAATCTATTTACGATTAGTTGAACTTACGCTTTCTAGCCGCCTCAGACTTCTTCTTACGTCTTACAGATGGCTTCTCGTAATGCTCTCTCTTGCGAATCTCCTGCTGAATGCCGGCCTTAGCGCAGTTTCTCTTGAATCTACGTAAAGCGCTGTCAAGAGACTCGTTCTCTTTTACGATAACATTTGACATGCTGAAACCCAAACCTCCCTTCGGGTACAAACTCTGAATAATTATAACACATGATCTCAATTCGTCAAGCAAAACCTTAATGAAATTAAAGTTTATTATCGGAATGCCGATCAGCACTATTCATTATACCTTAAAATCCTTACGGATTTCAATCTTTATTTAATCTGCTCCCTGATAACTTCACCGGCCTTCTTAACAGCCTCATCGATCCCGGAAGCATCCTTACCACCGGCCTGAGCCATATTGGGACGTCCGCCACCGCCGCCTCCTACTATAGGAGCAACAGCCTTGATAAGGTTTCCGGCATGAGCACCTGCCTTGACAGCTGCATCCGTGGCCATGGCAACCATAGATACCTTGCCATCCTTATCAGAGATAAGAAGTACTACTCCTTCACCAAGCTTAGCCTTAAGGTCATCTCCAAGGTTACGGAGCTCATTCATATCTACTCCGGCAACATGAGCCGCAAGGAACTTAACGCCGTTAACTTCTGTAACATTGTCCATTACATTGCCGAGCGCATTCTTTGCTTCCCTGCTCTTAAGGGCTTCGTTCTCGCTCTTAAGATCCTTAAGTTCCTTCTGAAGGGACTTGATATGATCCGCAAGAGTTGCAGGTGTAGCCTTAACCAACTCTGCTGCAGCATTGATCTCCTTCTCAAGGTTCTCGTAATACTTACGTACATTCTCGCCTGTAAGAGCCTCGATACGTCTTACACCGGCAGCAACACCGGCTTCACTTACGATCTTGAACTGACCGATCTGAAGTGTGTTCTCAACATGAGTACCGCCGCAAAGCTCTACAGAGAAGTCACCCATACGTACAACTCTTACCTCTGCGCCGTACTTCTCACCGAAAAGCGCCATAGCTCCTGACTTTTTAGCCTCTTCAAGAGTCATGACATCTGTTCTTACGGAAAGTCCCTCGCGGATCTTCTCATTAACGATATCCTCAACCTTCCTGAGCTCTTCTTTGGTCATAGCCTGGAAGTGTGAGAAGTCAAATCTGGTTCTGCCTGCATCCTGGAAAGAACCGGCCTGCTCTACATGAGTTCCGAGAACTTCACGGAGAGCCTTCTGAAGAAGGTGTGTTGCAGAGTGGTTTCTGCAGGTATCCATACGATTCGAAGCATCAACCTTAAGTGTAACTGTATCATTAAGCTTGATCATACCGCTCTTCATCACACCGATATGTGCGATCTTGTTTCCGCCGATATGCTCTGTCTTTTTAACTTCAAATACTGCTGCGCCCTTGCCAAGCTTAGCTTCTTCCTTATCGGAGGTCTCACCGAGAACGATAACACCGGTATCACCTACCTGACCGCCCATGGTTCCATAGAAAGGAGTTGACTCAGTAATGATGGCACCCTCTTCACCGTCTGAAAGAGCCTCAACAACAGCTTCCTCTTCACCGAGAGAAACCATTGAAACCACCTTGCTATCCATCTCAAGTTTGTTGTAGCCATCAAAAGAGCAGCTGATCTCCGGATTAAGCTCGTCATATACTGTTGCAGCATGTCCGCTGTACTCTGACATCTTACCGGACTCGAGTCTGTCCTTACGTCCCTGCTTCTTCTGCTTCTCCATGGCAGCCCTGAAGCCCTCTTCATCTACTGTGAAGCCCTTCTCCTCAAGAATCTCCTTGGTATTGTCAACAGGGAATCCGTATGTATCATAAAGCTTGAATGCGTCCTCACCTGAAAGCATCTTCTCGCCTGATGCAGACAGAGCCGCTTCCATCTCTTCAAGGATCTCCATACCCTGCTCATAGGTCTTCTCAAACTTCTCTTCCTCAGCCTTAACTACGCTGAGAATGAAGTCCTTCTTCTCATCCAACTCAGGATAACCGTCCTTTGAGGTCTCGATAACTCTCTCAACAAGTGCAGGAAGGAATGAGCCCTTGATGCCAAGCTTTCTTCCGTGACGTACTGCACGACGGATGATACGGCGGAGCACATAGCCTCTTCCGTTGTTCGAAGGCATGATACCGTCTGAGATCATGAAGGTCATGGAACGTGAATGATCTGTGATGATACGAACAGAAATGTCAGATTCATGCGTCTCAGGCTTGTCATATTCGATTCCACCTGCGATTTCGCAGATAAGGTCTCTAAGGCTCTTAAGTGTATCAACATCAAAAATAGATGCAACATCCTGAACAGCTACTGCAAGTCTCTCAAGACCCATACCTGTATCGATGTTCTTCTGTGCAAGATCTGTATAATGGTTCTCGCCGTCATTGTTGAACTGGCTGAATACGATGTTCCATACTTCCATGAAACGGTCGCCTTCTCCACCCATTACATCCTCGGGACCATTGCCATACTTCTCTCCACGGTCATAGTAGATCTCTGAACATGGACCGCAGGGACCTGAACCATGCTCCCAGAAGTTATCTTCCTTTCCGAACTTATAAATGCGCTCGGCAGGAATGTGCATATCGTTAAGCCATATATCATAAGCTTCCTGGTCATCCACATAAACTGAAGGATAAAGTCTCTCGGGATCAAGACCGACTCTCTCCGTAAGGAACTCCCAGGCCCATGGAATAGCTTCTTTCTTAAAGTAATCACCAAACGAGAAGTTTCCGAGCATCTCGAAATATGTGCCATGACGGGCAGTCTTACCAACATTCTCAAGATCACCTGTACGGATACACTTCTGGCAGGTTGTCACTCTGCGTCTCGGCGGAATCTCCTGTCCGGTAAACCATGGCTTCATAGGCGCCATGCCCGAATTTATAATAAGCAATGAATTGTCATTGTGTGGCACCAGCGAGAAACTGTTTAAGCGTAAGCATCCCTTCTCCTCAAAGAAGCTAAGGAACAGTTCACGTAATTCATTTACGCCTCTGTACTGCATTCTTGTTATCTCCTCGTTATTTCTAAACTATATTGCCGATCAGGCTGTTTTTCCGTATAAGTCCTTATCTTTGGGCAGACTTACACAGTTCGTTAACCCGTAAAATATACCACAGCGCATTTTAAGTTGCAAGATAGGACGTATATTCTTTGATAAGGTCTTTACAATGCTCCCGTGTCACCGTGATATACCTGTCAAGATAATCTATTCTTTCCTGAATGCTCACCTTATTATGCCCCACAGCCTTCATACACTCATGATTTCTGGATACCAGAAAGGTGTTTTCACCGTCAAAGAATGTTTTTTTCTCCCCCTCCGGCATCTTGGCCATTATATCGTTCCCAAGAGCCTTCAGTTCATGGTCCCAGAGATCTGCCATCCTCTGGTAATTGTCTTTAAGGGATTCATCCTGTTCCAGCGTGGATATCCTTTCATAAAGAGTATCCAGCTCATCAAAATGGGAATTATATTTTTCCAAAAGCTCTTCTTCAGGCTCACTGATTTCTTCAATAGCCGTGAATATGAGCTGTTCTTCTTTTTCATGCGGAAGGGTCTCCGCTACAGATTCCATCTCGAAAGAATCGAGTCTGTCCTTAAGATATATTCTTAATCCCAAAGTAATAATGGTGCACACCAAAGTGAGCACCATTATCCCCCAAAGTGTTTTTTTAGAAATTCTATTGTGCATGTTTTATCATCTCATCCATTTGTCATAGAGATTCAGTATCTGGTCGGTGAACTTTGCAAGATCCTTGTTGGTTCCGCCGTAATTTGCCCTGACAGCCGTAAGAAGCTTATTGTAAGCAGACATAAGTCTGTCATACGCCGCGTCAGATATCTTTCTCCTTCCGGGTATGCCGCTGGAAGAATACTCCGCTTCCTTAACCACACGGACAGGCTGTCCCTCAAATTCCCACTTGCCGTTTGCAAGGTTGAAAACAGATCCGGAATACGGACAGTCAACTTTATAACCAAGCTTTTCAAATATAAGTGAAGCCAATGTCTTCATGGCGTCATCATCACCGTGAACGAGGAAAACTCTGTCCGGCCTGTTGAGATCATACGCAGATATCCAGTCTATAAGACCGTCCTGATCAGCGTGTGAAGACATCGCCGCCATCTGGGCGATCTCTGCCCTGACCACAATCTCCTCTCCAAATATCCTGACAGACTTTGCACCGTCTACAAGCACGCGCCCCAGGGTTCCCTCAGCCTGATATCCCGCAAAAACTATTGTGGACTCAGGTCTCCAGAGATTGTACTTGATATGGTGCCTGATACGGCCGGCATCACACATTCCGGATGCGGAGATAATAACCTTTGGTGTCTCTTCATAATTGATGTATCTGGATTCCTCGGAAGTGATCAGGAGATTAAGTCCTTTAAAGGATATAGGATTTATACCCTTCATGACAAGCTCTCTTGTGGCATCATCATAGCAGTCCGAAAGATTCTGAGTAAACACATGAGTTGCTTCAACTGCCAGAGGGCTGTCTACATAAACAGGAAAATCCCCGTGTCCCGTTACAAGCTTATCCTGCTTTATCTGTCTGAACAGGTACAGAAGCTCCTGAGTACGTCCAACCGCAAATGCAGGCATTACCACATTACCGCCCCTGTCCAGGGTTCTCTGGGTTATCTTTACAAGATCATCAATGTGATTAACGCTCTTATCATGGAACCTGTCTCCATAAGTGGATTCCATTACCACATAATCCGCATCATGAATGTATTGCGGATCCCTGATAAGCGGTTTATCAAAATTACCCAGATCTCCTGAGAACACTATCTTCTTCGAAATTCCGTTTTCATTTATCAAAACTTCAATGGACGCAGATCCCAACAGATGTCCGGCATCTATAAACCGGACCTTAACTCCGTCTCCAAGTTCCACAACTTCATTGTAGTCAACACCGCGAAAATGCTCCAGTACTCCATTTACGTCATTGAGATCATAGATAGGAACCACTTTTTCAGCCCCTGCTCTCTGACCCTTACGATTTTTATACTCAGTCTCCTGCATCTGTATATGTGCCGAATCCCTGAGCATTATGTTAACCAGATCCTCCGTTGCCCTTGTGGTAACTACCGTTCCGTTAAAGCCATTCTTGTAAGCATATGGAATCATACCGGAATGGTCGATATGGGCATGTGTCAAAAGTATGTAATCAATATCAGAATATTTCACCGGCAGGGGAGCATTCTCATAATGCTTCGTCCCCTGCTGCATGCCGCAGTCAATCATGATCTTTAATCCTGCTGCATGAAGATAATGTAATGAACCGGTTACTTCATGATCAGCTCCGATAAAGTAAAGTTTCATAGTCACCTCCGGTCAAATCTGGAACGTCAGCCAATTTAAATCCTCTTTGTTAAGGCTTGACGATGCCGTCATGTTTTCACAAAAACCTGATAGAGCAAATAAAAAAGTCCTGTCGATATAACATTATTATACCAACAGAACTTTTTGAATTCCATGCTTCTATATTTGATTATCGATAATTATTCCGAAAGATAAGCAGCCTTGACCTTGGGGTCATTCGCAAGCTCCTGAGCATTACCCTCGATGGTGATATTTCCGGTCTCAAGCACGTAAGCACGGTTAGCAATGGACAGAGCTTTGTTGGCATTCTGCTCTACCAGAAGCACCGTGACACCTGAGTCGTGGATCTTCTCAATGATGTTGAAGATCTCATTTACATAAATAGGTGAAAGTCCCATGGAGGGCTCGTCCAGAACCATCATTTCAGGCTTACTCATAAGGGCTCTTCCCATGGCAAGCATCTGCTGCTCACCTCCGGAAAGCGTTCCGGCCATCTGGTTTCTGCGCTCCTCCAGTCTGGGGAAATGCTCATATACCGTTCTGAGAGTGGCTTCAATGCCCTCTTTATCCTTACGGGTGTAGGCTCCGAGCATCAGGTTCTGATAAACCGAAAGAGTTGCAAAAACTCTTCTTCCCTCAGGAACATGGGCAAGCCCGTTAGCCACCAGCTGGTGTCCCGGTGTATGGATGATCTCTTTTCCGTTATACATAACGCTTCCGGAACGGGCCGGTATAAGACCTGTTATAGTTTGAAGTGTGGTGGTTTTTCCGGCTCCGTTTGCACCGATAAGAGTTACTATCTCACCTTTGTCAACATGGAAGGAAATGCCTTTAAGCGCATGGATCACACCGTAATATACGTTCAGATCCTTAACATCTAACATTATACTCATCAGTTTCCCTCCTTAATCACCAAGATATGCTTTTATAACTTCAGGATCATGCAGAACATCCTGAGTCAGTCCCTGCTTAAGTACCTGTCCGAAATTAAGAACTGTTAATCTGTCGCAGATACCGGAAACAAGCTTCATATCATGCTCTATCAGAAGGATCGTCATGTCGAATTTATCTCTTACGAGACGTATGGTATTCATAAGCTCTTCGGTTTCATTGGGGTTCATACCGGCTGCCGGCTCATCAAGGAGAAGCAGCTTCGGATCTGTTGCAAGGGCTCTGGCGATTTCAAGCTTTCTCTGCTGACCATAAGGAAGATTTGAAGCCTTATAATCGCAATATCCGTCCAGCTCGAAAACCTTCAGAAGCTCCAGAGCTCTCTCATCCATCTGTTTTTCCACCTTGCGGAACTTAGGTGTACGAAAAATTCCGTCAAGGGTTGAATAAGTATGGTTGTTATGAAGTCCCACCTTAACATTATCCAAAACGGATAGCTGAGAAAAAAGACGTATATTCTGGAAGGTTCTGGCTATGCCCTTCTTATTTATAGCCTCACAGTCAAGTCCGGTAATGTTGTCTCCATCCAGGGTTATCTGCCCGTTTGTAGGTTTATATACTCCGGTCAACAGGTTGAATACAGTGGTTTTTCCGGCACCGTTAGGTCCGATCAGTCCGTAAAGCTCGTTTTTTTCGATTTCAACATTAAACTTATCTACAGCTTTTAATCCGCCAAAGGAAATACCAAGACTGTCTACTTTAAGTAATGCAGCCATATCAATCCATCTCCTTTCCGCCCTTATTTTTACCATGTAATGCCGTCATAATACGCTCACGGTACTGCATGAAAGCCGGTGCCGATGTAAACAGCATCATAAAAATAAGAACCACAGCATATATAAGCATTCGATAATCACTGAGGCCTCTCAACAGCTCCGGAAGGAGGGTCAGAACAACTGCCGCTATGACAGAACCCCGGATATTTCCGATTCCGCCCATTACCACAAATACAAGGATCATAATGGACTGATTATAACCAAAGTTCTTGGGAAGAGCCTGGAGGGAACTCAAATTATGTGCGTAAAGCACACCGCCAACTCCCGCGATAGCCGCAGAAATTGTAAATGCCAGAAGCTTATACTTTGTGATATTAAGTCCTACTGACTCGGCCGCTATTCTGTTGTCTCTGATGGCCATTATGGCACGTCCCGTCCTTGAGTTTATGAGATTCAGGACAATGAATAAAGCAATAAGCAGTAATATAACACCTATTGTGAAATTTGAATTTTTGGGAGCACCGGTTATACCCTGGGCGCCTTTGATGATGATGGTTCCGCCATCCATATTGAGATGCATACTGTCCTCAAGAGAAAAATGAGGTCCCTTTGCATCCACTCCAAAATAAAGGGCATTAACCAGATTCTTTATGATCTCACCGAAAGCAAGTGTAACTATGGCAAGATAATCTCCCTTTAGTCTCAGAACCGGGATACCGATCAGGAATCCGAAAAATGCGGCAGAAACCGCTCCTATAAGGATAGCAAAGAAAAAACGTATTCCTTCAGGCATCGAGGAGGACTTCATAAGCATTGACCAGGTTGCACTGGTAAAGGCTCCTATACACATAAATCCTGCATGACCGAGAGAAAGCTCTCCGGAGATACCTACCACCAGATTGAGACTCACCGCAAGTATGGAATAAATGCAGAGAGGAACCAGAAGTCCCTTCAGAAGGGAGGTGATGTTCCCGGTCTTCATCATTACCTCAACAACGATATACGCAGCGATCACCATACCGAAAGTAATCAGATTGCTGCGAAAGATTTTCTGTTTTTCAACATTAACTTTATCCATACTATCTCACACTTTCTCCATGATTTTCTTACCAAGTATACCTGTAGGCTTCACGAGAAGAACGATGATCAAAACAGAAAACACGATTGCATCCGAAAGCTTTGAAGATATATATGCCTTTGCAAGATTTTCCAAAACACCAAGTATTATTCCGCCGATGAATGCACCGGGGATAGAGCCGATGCCTCCCAGAACCGCAGCTACAAATGCCTTGATACCGGGCATGGCGCCTGTGGTCGGAGTAAGTGTGGGGTATGCGGAGCAAAGAAGAATACCGCCTATGGCAGCAAGCGCCGATCCTATGGCGAAGGTCATGGAAATAGTTCCGTTAACATCCACACCCATAAGGGTAGCTGCACCCTTATCCTCCGAAACAGCGAGCATAGCCTGACCGGCTTTTGTTTTATTGATAAAAGTCACGAGACCTGTAACTATGATGATACAGGTTACGATCGTAACGATAGTCTCTCCGGATATGGTAAGCTGTCCTCCTGCAAGCTTCACCGGCTTAAGCGGCACAAAGGAGCTGAAGCTCTTTGGATTTGCGGTAAAGATAAGCTGAGCAAGATTCTGAAGAAGGTAAGATACACCGATAGCTGTAATAAGCACGGATAATGAATTTGCCTGACGAAGAGGCTTATATGCAACCTTCTCAATGGTGATACCAAGTAATGTACAGACCGCCATGCTGACCAGCACTGCCACAGGTATAGGGAGTCCCATGGAATTAAGTGCTATAAAAGCCGTATATCCGCCCACCATCAGTATGTCACCATGTGCAAAATTCAGCATCTTGGCGATACCATATACCATGGTATATCCAAGAGCGATAATAGCATACACTGACCCAAGGCTCAGTCCGTTAAGAAGATATGAAATAAAACTCATCATCTTTGCCACCTCATCGTTCAAAATCATCATGTCTATTCATCGACATGTACCCGCGTAATAATAATCTTTCGCAAAAATATCATCACACATTTAAAGGGCTGCTTTTTTAAAAGCAACCCTTTATGCTTAAAACCTATCAAGTTAGAATACCAGGAAGCTTCCCTGCTCCATATTTATCATTCAGCTGATACGTAAGCGCCGTCCTTGATAACTACTGCCTTAGGCTCCTTATCAACATCGCCCTTCTCATCCCAGGTCATTCCTGAACCTGTTATACCGTCATATTTAAGAGTCTTCATCTGCTCTTCAAGACCTGCACCGATAGCGTCAACTGACATATCCGGTGTAAGGTTTCCTGCTTCGATAGCAGCCTTGATGATATATGCAGCATCATAAGCATCTGCAGCAAACTGGATCGGTGTTCCGCCGAATGCCTCTTTGTACTTTGTTACGAAGTTAACTGTTGCATCATCTGTTGCATCAGCCGCAAACGGAGTAAGAAGCATAAGTCCCTCTGCAAGTGATGTATCGAAATTCTCAACATCAAGGATTCCGTCCATACCGTCTACACCGAAGAAAATCGGCTTGTAACCCATTGTATCAGCCTGTGTAAGCACAAGAGCCGCTTCTGTATAGTAGAAAGGAAGGAATGCCAGCTCTGCGCCTGATGCCTGCATCTTCTGAAGCTGTGTAGAGAAATCTGTCTTTGAATCTGCTGTAAACTGCTCTGTATCTACGATCTCAATTCCGTAATTCTGTGCCTCTGAAGCAAATGACTCATAGATTCCGCTTGAGTAAACATCTGATGAATCATAAAGGATAGCTACCTTTGTAGCAAGCTTGTTCTCTCCGATGTACTGTGCTGACTTGGCACCCTGTGCAGGATCCGAGAAGCATACTCTGTAAGCATTAGCTGTGTTTGTACAATCAACCGCTGAACCTGAAGGTGTAAGCATGAAGAGATTGTCATTAACTGCCTCAGCACCTACTGCGATGGTCGGAGCCGAAGTTGTAGGTCCGATAAGTGCCTGCATTCCCCAGTCTTTTAATGAGTTGTAAGCATTAACAGCCTTCTCCTGATCATGCTCATCATCAGCTGTCTGAAGCTCTACCTGATAGCCGTTGATTCCGCCGTTCTCGTTGATCTCATCAATAGCGATCTTTGCGCCATTGACAACTGCTGTTCCATACACTGCAGCACCGCCTGTAAGAGGTCCCTGTGAACCGAACTTCCACTTAAGGTCAGATGAAGCAGCAGCGCCGCTGTCTCCGGAAGCTGCAGCCGCAGCCGCAGTAGTCTCAGCCGCCTTGTCTCCGGAAGCTGCCTTTGTTGTTTCTGTAGATGAAGACCCGCAGGCAACAAGGGAAGCTGCCATAGCACCTGCAAGTACAACGCTTAAAACTTTTTTCATTACTTTTCTCCTCCTAAGTTCTCTTTTCAGAGCCTTATCCCGGCTCTATCCGTACTGATCAGACATTCCCTACATAACCCCATAAGTACTATATCTGATACTGAAAACCTTTATTTGATTATAAAAAACAGGCTATCGAAAGTCAATTGCTTTTATAACAAAAAAGCAAATTAATTTTTCTTTCGATAACCTGTGGTTATGCACGATATAAGTTATAGCTTGAACCCGTTACATGGTTTATCTATATCAATTTTTACTGCCGAAGAGGATGACACCTACGAAAAAGAATGCAGGATCAGCGTTCAAAAGCCTCCGGTTTTCCTTATTTATCAAAACAGAGCCCCTGATTCTCCAGTCTTCTGTCTCTCATCATGAGATCCTCCACAGCTTTTTCCGGAGATTTGTTTTCAAACAGCACCTGATTGATCTCACTCACTATAGGCATAGTCACATTATATTTTTCAGCAAGCTGTAAAGCTGCCCTGGATGCATATACACCCTCGACTACCTGTCCCACTTCCTTCATGGCCTCCTTATAGGATTTTCCCTGACCTATAAGTATTCCCGCTCTTCGGTTTCTGGAATGCATGGAGGCACAGGTAACTATCAGATCACCTATTCCGCTGAGTCCCTGGAAGGTTTCTATGTCACATCCCATTTTTACACCCAGTCTTGTGATCTCGGCAATGCCTCTCGTGATAAGAGCCGCCTTGCTGTTGTCTCCGTAACCGAGACCGTCCGCTATTCCCGCAGCGAGAGCAACCACATTCTTGAGAGCGCCTCCGATTTCGATACCCTTTATGTCCGGATTAATGTAAACCCTGAAGCAGTCACACATGAAAGTATCCTGGATAAATCTGGCAGTTTTTTCGGTTCTTGCTCCTGTAACTATGGTTGTGGGAATAAATCTTGACACCTCTTCCGCATGGCTCGGTCCCGACAGCACCGCCACATCCGCCTGGGGTATTTCTTCCTCTATGATATCAGTCATGGTCTTTAAAGAATCAGCTTCAATGCCCTTTGCCACAGATACTATAACCTGACCCTGGCGTATGTAGCCTGACATCTTCTTAGAAGTTTCCCTGATATATATGGAAGGAACAGCAAGGACTATCATGTCTCTGTCCTGCAACGCCTGCTGCATATCCGAGGTAACCTTCAAACCCTGCGGCAATACAGCATCAGGAAGATTTTTATGTTTTCTGCTCACCTCCATGGTCTCAGCATTCTCCCGGGATCTGGTCCAGAGAGCTGTCTCATGGTTATTGTGAGCCAAAAGAATCGCCAAAGCAGTGCCCCAGGTGCCGGCACCTATTACCGCTGTCTTCATAAATATTTCCCCTTTAATTAAATGATGGCGGGAATCGCCATAATATGGTGCAGGTCAATAACCCTTACACATTTATGAGCTCTCCTGCCATTGTGTCACTTTTTAAAATGAAATTTACTTTCTGTACCCTTCATAAGGCGGTCAATGTTGCTCCGGTGCTGCCATATGGCAAGTGCCGACATGATAAAGGTAACGCCGCATACCAAAGGATATATCTCTGATGAAACCCTGAGCAAACCAAGGCGGCCAAACAATGCTGTCAATACGAAAAACATTGCCGACGCTGTTATCGACCCGACACTTACATATCCGGTAACAACTACAACCAGGATAAATATCAGAATGAGTACTATTCCCAGCTTCCAGTCAAAAGCCAGGATAAGTCCCCAGGAAGTAGCTATGCCCTTTCCGCCCTTCAGTTTCGGAATAAACGGAAAGTCATGACCCAGCACAGCTCCGGCTCCGGTAAGCAGCGTTATAAGCGCGCTTTCGTCAAAGGTCGCAGGCTTCCATAACATATTAAGGAAAAGAATCGGTATTATGGCCTTAGCCATATCCATAAGAAGTACAGTTGCTCCGGCTTTTTTTCCAAATGTTCTGGAAATGTTGGTGGTTCCGGGGTTTCCGGATCCAACCTTGAATATATTAACTCCATGAGCTTTTGCGTAAAGATATCCGCTGGGGATATTACCAAAGAGATACCCTACAACTATAGCAATCACAATGTGTTTGAGATCCATCATTCTTCTTCCCCGCCTTTTCTTTCACGGATCAGGAACTTGAGCGGGGTTCCCTTGAACCCGAAGGCATCTCTGATCTGATTCTCGATATATCTTGTGTAGGAAAAATGCATAAGCTGAACATCATTTACAAAAATAACGAATGTAGGCGGTTCTACCGCTGTCTGTGTCATGTAGAACAGCTTAAGTCTCTTGCCCTTGTCACTTGGCGGCTGCTTCATGGCAGTCGCACGGGTCATGATCTCATTGAGAACACCGGTACGGATACGCATGGTCTGGTTCTCTCTCACCTGATCCACCAGGTCGAAGATTTTATTCAACCTCTGACCTGTTTCAGCCGAAATGAACAGATACTCCGCATATGGCATGTAGGCAAACTTTTCCTTCAGCTTTGCGGTAAACTCATTGATGGTCTTATCGGTTTTATCCTGGATCGCATCCCATTTATTGACACAGATAATAACACCCTTACCGGATTCATGAGCAATACCGGCGATGGTGGCATCCCCTTCTGTTATTCCCTGGGTAGCATCAATAAGCACAAGACAGATGTCAGCTCTGTCTACAGCCGACACTGTACGGATGACTGAGTATCTTTCTATATCATCTGTAACCTTTCCTTTACGACGAAGTCCTGCGGTATCGATAAAGGTATACTCTTTTCCGTTATGTACGATCTTTGTATCTATGGCATCTCTCGTGGTTCCGGCAATGTCGGAAACTATAACTCTGTTCTGTCCCAAAAGCTTGTTGACCACAGAGCTCTTTCCTACATTCGGTTTTCCGATCAATGCAACCTTTATGGAATCATCCTCTTCCTCATCCCCTGTTTTGGCAGGGAAATTTTTGACAACTTCATCCAGAAGGTCTCCCACTCCCATCTGGTTGGCTGAGGATACGCCGAAGGGATCACCGAGTCCCAGGTTGTAGAACTCATAGATATCGTCACCATACTTTTTAAAGCTGTCGACCTTGTTGACGCAGAGAACTATGGGTTTTCCGGATTTACGGAGCATGTCTGCAACCTCATAGTCGGCATCCACGAGACCTGTTCTTACGTCTGTCACAAATATGATCACGTCTGCCGTATCTATGGCGAGCTGCGCCTGGGATCTCATCTGCGACAGAATGATATCCTTACTGTCCGGTTCAATTCCTCCTGTATCAACCAATGTGAATTTATAATTAAGCCATTCCGCATCAGCATAGATTCTGTCTCTTGTAACACCCGGGGTATCTTTTACGATAGAAATCTGCTTTCCTGCGATCAGATTGAACAATGTTGACTTTCCTACATTAGGGCGGCCAACCACTGCCACTATTATTTTTCTCATTAAAACCACCTATCCTGAAAAATAGACATAAAATAACTTATATATCTTATCATGCAAAGGGGTAATTCGGCAAGAAGGTAGCGAAAACCGGAGAGAAAATGGCTGACCGGCCAGAAAATGCAAGGGACGGGTGACGGCCCACGGGATTGAAAGTACATCCGGTACATTCATGTTCGCCCCGACTGCACTGACGTGCATCCGGTTCGTACATGAATGTACCGTCTGTTCTTTCAACCCGCAAGCCTTGCCACCCATCCCTTGCATTTTCTTACGCTTTCTATTTATCTACATGGAAAAAGTTCAGCAGGATTCCGGATTAACCAGAACCCTGACAGAACTTTTTCCCCGACCGCCGAAACAAAGCTTGCGTTTTTTTATCATAATTAATTAAAGTAGTGCTGTAGTTCTTCTGTGATCTTTTTTTCCTCATCAGTGGCTGCAGCAAGGTTTGGAGCGCTGACTGAAATGTAAGCCTTTACCTTGGGTTCTGTGCCTGAAGGGCGTACTACCAGGGAGCAGTTGTCCTGAAGAAGGAATTTAAGGACGTCGGACTTTGGCAGTCCGTCAAGACCGGTGGAATAATCAAGGAGCTTCTCGATTTTCTTTCCGGCGAAGGAAACAAGCTCTTTACTGTTATAGGCATCTCGGAAATGCTTCATGATTGCCTGCATTTTGGCGAAACCGGCTGAACCCTCGAACTCGTAGCTGTGAAGTGTGTTCAGGGCAAAGCCGTACTTTTCGTAGAGTTCATTAAGCTTATCCAAAAGACCGATGCCTTTTGATCTGTAGTAAGCAAACATCTCACAGATCATGAAGGCAGCATCAACCGCGTCCTTATCTCTCACATAGGAGCCGGTGAGGTATCCATAGCTTTCTTCAAAGCCGAAAACGTATCTGTTTTCCTCGCTTTTTGCCTCCAGGTTTCCGATCTGTTCACCGATAAATTTGAAACCGGTAAGAACATTTATGGTCTTTACACCGTAATCCTCTGCAATGCGTTCTGCCATATCGATGGTCACTATGGTTTTTACCATCAAAGGGTTCTCAGGCATGGTTCCTGCCTTTACTCTCTGGCTGCATATAAAATCAAGCAGCAGCATTCCGGTTTCATTTCCGGAAAGGAGTACATATTCTCCATTGTCATTTCTGACTGCGATACCGCAGCGGTCGCAGTCGGGATCTGTTGCAAGGAGAAGGTCAGCCTGATTACGGGCGGCATACTCCATACCGAGGGACATGGCTTCTTTGATCTCGGGATTTGGGTAAGGACAGGTAGGGAAATTACCATCAGGCATTTCCTGTTCCTTTACAACTGTGATGTTTGTAAAGCCGGTTTCCGTAAGGGCTCTTGTTACTGGTTTAAGACCTGCACCGTTTAATGGCGAATAAACTATGGCAAGATCTCTGTTTACCTTATCTTCCTTCATAAGTACCGACTGGCTCTTAACTGCTTCTATGAATTTGGCATAAACTTCATCGCTTATGTAGCTGATCTTTCCTGCTTCCATAGCTTCCCTGAAGTCAACATTCTTAACATCACTGAAGATATCAAGTTTCTCTATTTCTGTCAGAATCTGTTCAGCAGCTTCTGTAGTGATCTGGCATCCATCAGCACCATAAACCTTATATCCGTTATATTTTGAAGGATTGTGGCTTGCGGTCACCATGATTCCGGCAGCACACTGAAGCTCGCGAACCGCAAAGCTGAGGCACGGTGTAGGCATGATATCTTTATAAATATATACCCTGATATCATTGGCAGCAAAAACTCCTGCCGCTATTTCGGCAAATATATCTGACTTGATACGGGAATCTCTGCTGATGGCGATCTTGCGATCCTCCGGCTTGAAGTTCTTAATCACATAATCCGCAAGACCCTGTGATGCCTTGGCAACGGTATAAATGTTCATGCGGTTTGTTCCGGCACCGATAACTCCGCGAAGTCCCCCTGTACCAAAGGCCAGATCACGGTAAAAAGCATCTTCTATTTTACTGTCGTCTCCTGCCATAGCGCTGAGTTCAGCCATTACATCCTTATCGCCAACAGCTTTCTCACACCAGAGTTTATATTGATCTATATAATTCATAGCCATACATCTCCTTATGTATCAATTTCAGGTTTATATACCCAAATATCTTTCATTGCTAAATAGTATCACAGAAAAATGATTACTCCAACCATGTTATCACGTTAAACCATTGGGAACGGTTTTCGCCGGTGAGCCATTGAGGACGGTTCTCGCCGACGGGAACCGTCC
>JAGAGL010000036.1:0-7447 GCA_017627595.1 Oribacterium sp.
ATGTAAGGATGTTTAGAAAGTTCCTCACGGAAAGGAAGGAACTTTGAAACAGTACGCAAACGAGCAGGATGCGATAGTGGCCGAATTCAAGAGTTATATGTATAAGGCAATCGTGAACTGCGCACATAATGTCACCAGAAAAGTAACGCATAATGAGAAGATCAATGGCGGAATATCGCTGGAGGCATTGGATGAGAAGCGCTTCGGAGAGTTTATGACAGCGGAGGACGAACATAGCTTTGAGGATGGCATTGAGCT
Source organism: Oribacterium sp. (assembly GCA_017627595.1). Lineage (GTDB taxonomy): Bacteria > Bacillota > Clostridia > Lachnospirales > Lachnospiraceae > Oribacterium. The sequence goes on from JAGAGL010000036.1 coordinate 259, forward strand.
TGAGATCACTAATATGAGGATCCGAATCAATGATGATCTGATAAGAATACTGCTCACAGGACTCACGGAAAGGGAAGCGCAGGCATTGATACTTCATGAAGCTTTTGATTATGACTATGCCCAGATAGGTGAGCTTCTCGGAATCTCCCCAGACAGGGCAAAGGCGTATAAGTATCAGGGGCTTAAAAAAGCGAAGGCGAGGGCGAAGAAGCATGGCAGGAAAAATAAAGATTGACTACGACATGATAGTCTCTGCCCGGAGCGGGAACATGGTCGCTATGGGATGTATTCTCGAATGTCTGAGTCCACAGGTGGAGTCGATATTGAGAAGTGTAGCACCTGGGATTTCAGAGGAGACTCTGAAGGATTGCAAGCAGGAAGTCTTAATCAGTCTGATAAGGATTATTCCTAAATTCAGGCTGAAATATTAACAAGTGAACAGGGCTTTCTGACATTCTTACGCTTTTGTATTTGTCATTCTCATAAAGTCCATAAGAGTTAAATGTTTTAGCAGGCATGGTGTCTCTTATAGGCTTTTCGGGCTGACAAGTCCGATGTAAGATTGCCACCACTACGGTGGTACTGCTCTTTGAAAACTGAATATCGTTGATCCTGTAAGACATATGGGGTAGTCGAGCTGGCCGGAGGACACGCCATGATATACCTGTTTCTTCATATATAGAAGAGATGAAAAGCGAAGGAATGCTGTTTCGGGCATTGAAGCAAAGGTAAGAAGCGGTATCGTCCGTTCCGGGAGCGGGGAAGAAGGATCCCTGTGCGAAGACGCTGCTCATTGATAATGATACTTGCCTGAGAGGGCGCAATGCGAAGCCGGTGCGAATCCGATGCGGGCTGTTATCCTGACAGCCGCTTACAGGATCTTTATATAAATGTGCTGGAATTTCTCTCATTATGGAGATTTTCAGCACAGTATCATGGAGCGGAGCCTGTTTCCGCCCTGTGCTACTGTGCTGAAAGGAAAGGAGTTAATGCTTATGACATTAGAGGAAATGAGAGCGGTCGATGTAAGAACGGTTGACCGGAGTACACTGGTGCAGAGATCGTCCGTGAAGATAGATCCGAAGAAGAGCAAGCGGGAAAAGATAGAGGATTATATATCCCAGATAGGAAATCCATATTGCTATCTTGACGGGAAAACGGTGGTGAAGATCAGCTTTGCCAATACAGACAGGACGATTGAGGACTGCATCCATGCATATTTGAGCGGAATCTGAAAAATCAGATTGAAAAAGGGTTTGCGTTATGTTATCCTAAAGGTGGTCAAAGAAATAGTGAATATTGTTACAGAACCGTGCCGGATATATTGGTGCGGAATCCTGTAGGCGTGCGCCTCGGTTTTTCTGGTTTGAGATTTTAGCAAACAGCAGAGAAACGGAGGTATTTTTATGTCTGAAAAAGTTTACCGGACAGCCATCTATGCAAGGTTGTCCAAAGACGATGGAGACAAGGCAGAGAGTAACAGCATAGTAAGCCAGAAGTCCATGTGCGAGGAGTACATCGCAAAGCACAGCGACCTTGAACTGGTTGAGACATTCGTTGATGACGGATACAGCGGAGTTGACTTCAACAGACCTGATTTCAGACGGATGGAGGAAGCAGTACGGGAAAAACGTATTGATGCCATTGTCTGCAAGGATCTTAGCCGATTTTCAAGGAATTACATCGAAGGCGGTAGGTATCTGGAGAAGATATTCCCGGCGCTTGGCATTCGTTTTATCGCAATCAATGACGGATATGATACCCTGACCGGAGATCCCTCGTCGGATTCCTTTATCATCCCATTCAAGAACCTCATAAATGACACCTATTGCAAGGATATATCCGTGAAAATACGGACAAACCTTGATGTGAAGCGTCGCAAGGGCGAGTATGTGGGCGCTTATGCTCCCTATGGATATATGAAGGATCCGAAGGATAAGAACAGGCTGATTGTGGATGAATATGCCGGGGATATCGTTAGGCAGATATTTTCCATGTATAAGGATGGAACAAGCATCTGCAGGATAGCGGACAGGCTGAATGAGCTGGGAGTGCTTTCTCCCATGGAATATAAGATTTCAGCTGGGGTGCATTATGACACGGCTTTCCGTACAGGAGGTACTGCCAAATGGTCTTATAAGGCTGTAAAGCGGATACTTACCAATGAGGTATATATCGGTGTGCTTGCCCAGGGCAAGCGTGGAACACCCAATTACAAGGTTCATACCGTGCAGGCCAAAGAAGAGGATGAGTGGATAAGGGTCGAGGATGCCCATGAAGCTCTGGTCACATATGATGATTTTATGTCAGTAAAGGTCATGCTGGGGCGTGATATGCGTACAACCGGGGCAGATACGGAGGATAACCTGTTTTCAGGCTTTCTCTATTGTGCTGACTGTGGGCAGCCAATGATAAGGAAGATGGTTCCGAGTGGCAAGAAGCGTTATTACTACTATGTCTGCTCTTCCAATAAGCGGCATGAAGGGTGTACGGCACATAGCGTAAGCGTGAAAGAGGTCGAGGCAGCTGTTACAAATGCGGTGAAGGATCATGTGTCCGATGTGCTTGACCTTACGGAGTCACTTGAATATATAGAAAGGCTTCCCTCAGCTAATCGCGTGGTGTTCAACTACGAAATGCAGATAACGAAGCTTGAGGAAGAGATAGAAAGATGCCGCAGGATGAAGCTTCGGATTTATGAGGATCTTTCTGACGGAGTAATAACCAAGAAGGAATATGCGGACTTCCGTAACCAGTACACAGCAATGCTTGATGAAAAGAATGCTACATTGGAGCGTGTGCGCAGGGAGAAGAAGGATGCTTCTGTATCGGGAGATACGGAAAGGGCGTGGGTGACACTTTTCCGCAGATATGAGGGAATAGATGCGCTTACAAGACGTGCTCTTATGGCTCTTGTGGATAAGGTTTTTATCTATGAGAAACACGTGGTAGAGGTTTCCTTCAAGTATGGGGATGAGTACCGCCGGGCTACTGAATTTATTGGAAAGAATGCGGATCTTCTTCCGCTGGCTCAGTAGGAGGTGCGGCATGGGTAGAAAAAGCAGAAGAAATAATGATACGATGCCCGTCATTGCCGTGCAGAATACGGATATCTTCCCGACAGCCATATATGCGAGGCTGTCCGTGGAGAACAGCGGCAAGGATGACGATGGAGCAGCTATTGAGAACCAGATAGATGTCTGCAAGGAATATATTAGGGATATGCCGGATCTTCAGCTTGTGAAGGTCTATCAGGACAATGGATGGACGGGGACTAATATGAACCGCCCTTCGTTCGATGAAATGATGGATGCAGTCCGGACAGGCAAAATCAGGGCAATCGTTGTACGTGATCTTTCCCGTTTTTCAAGAAACTATATTGAAACAGGCACTTATCTGGAAAGGATTTTTCCAAGGCTGGATGTGAGATTTATTTCTGTGAAAGAGCAGTTTGATACTTTAAGAACTGATGGCAGTAATGACAGTCTGATGGTTCCGCTTCAAAGCCTTATAAATGACCTTTATGCAAAGGATATCTCAAGAAAGATTCACGCAGTATATGATGTGCAGAAGAAAGAAGGGACTTTTTCATGGAGGCTGGTTCCATATGGGTATCGATGGAATGATGAGCATACAAACATTGTTCCGGATGATGAGCAGGCAGAGAATGTCAGAGACATTTTCAGATGGAAAATAGAGGGGCTTACATATAAGGAAATATCAGAAAAACTGGAAGAAAAAGGAGTCAAAACTTATTATCAGATCCGTGGGAAAGATGTCCCTTCGTGGTCAACTGCTACGATCAATGGGATATTATCGAATCCGGTATATATGGGTAATAAGGTATATGGGTGCCGTAAGTCGGAGCTTTATAAGGGGCTTGAGCAGTACAAGGTTCCGGAAAGCGAGTGGTATGTGGTTGAGAATGCCCATGAAGCCATTATTTCGCCCGGAGATTTTGAATCAGTAAAGCAGATATTACAAAGAGCCGCCGAAGATAAGGCTGAAAGAATGAAGAATAATTCGGCAATAAGAAAAAAGCTGGTAAATCTGTTTCAGGCCAAAATAGTATGTGCAGATTGCGGTTATAAAATGTATTATTCCAGGCATAGGACAACCGGTTATGAAGACCGCTGGTATGGCGAATATCATTGCGGTTCAAATCAAGCCCGGAAATATCTTGGATGTACACCACACTACATAATGCAAACGGTCATAGAGAAAAAGGTGTTTGAAGCAATCAGATTGCAGGTCAAAACTGCTTTGGATTACGAGAAACTGATAAGGATTGCCAGGAAAAAAGGTAGCGACAAAGGATTAAAGACGTGTCTTGAAAATCAGTTAAGAAGTGCAAAGCAGAAGCTACGCAGGATACAGGATAAAAGAACAAGGCTGTATGAAGATTATGTGGAAGGCATTCTTGATGGGGCGGAATACGCTTTCGCAAAACAGCAGTATGAAAGCGAATATGAAAGCATTGAAATGAGTTATGAGAAGCTTTCCATAAAGCTTAATGATCTTCAGGAAGCTTTTTCAACAGAGAATAAATGGATCACACTTATGAAAAGCGTAAGAAATGCCAAAAAGCTATCTCAGGCACTGGTTGATGCTGTTGTGGATCAGATTAGAGTTTATGATGGCGGTAGCATAGAAGTAGTGATGAAATATCAGGATGTCTATGAAATGACCGGAAACTATATAAGGCAGGTGGAGAATAAGTCATGAATGATGTAAGAATTGCAATATACATCCGTCTGTCTATGGCAGATGAGGAGACCGGAAAAAGCAGGGATGAAAGCAACAGTATTATCCATCAGAGGATGCTGATCCATCATTTTCTGGATACGCACCCGACATTGTCCGGTTATCCCCGCACTGAATTTGTTGACGACGGATTCAGCGGAACCAATACGGATCGTCCTGCATTTCAAAGAATGATAGCTATGATCAAGACCGGACAGTATAATCTGTGCATTACAAAGGATTTTAGCCGTTTTGCGAGGGATTACATAGAAATGGGTGACTATCTTGAATGCCTGTTTCCATTTCTTCATGTCAGGTACATATCCATAAATGATGGATATGACAGTGACGATTATAAAGGAACAACCGGAGGATTGGACGTGGTTATGCGTTCCATTGTATATGCCGCTTATAGCAGGGACTTATCAGTAAAAATGATGAGTGGCAAGGAACAGAGCCGAAAAAAAGGTAGAAGAGCCGGTGGAAGGCCTGCTTATGGATATATGCCTGATCCCAATAGGCTTGGATTTGATATAATTGATCCTGAAACTGCGCCAATAGTCAGAAAAATATTTGATGCGTTCCTGATTGGAGAAACTGTATCGGATATAGTGAAAAAGCTGAATGAAGAGCATATACCGACACCTTCACAGCATAAAAAGGATGAAGGGTATGAAGGTAGATTTAAGAAAAGCGGCGGTGCGGACTTCTGGTCATACTCTATGGTGATGGCTATATTGGAAAGGCTTAGTTATACCGGAGCCTCTGTAGGTGGTATTAAGAGGGTAAAAGCACCATGCTCACAAACACTTGTAAAAAGAAATAGAGAGGACTGGATTGTTGTTAAGGATATGCATCCTGCTATAATCTCAGAGGAAGAGTATGAGCAGGTGCAAACAATAATAGCAAGCCGAAAAAAGAAGGACCGCAAAGTCTATACCGAACAGGATTATCCGCTTAAGGGACTTGTGTTTTGCGGCATTTGCGGAAGAACCATGGCAAGAAATCGAAAATACGAGAGAATGTATTGTCGTGGCGCAAAACTTGGCGATGAAGGATGGGAGTATAAAGCTGGGATACTTTCAGAGAAGAGACTTGAAGAGACGGTGTTTAAGGAAATCAGAAATATGATTTCGTTAGCGGAGGCAAAAGACTCTCATTCAGAATCGCATATCTCAAAAGTTAGGTGTGATAATCTAAAAAAGAATGCTTCGGTGGTCGATACATATAAGAATAGGGAACTTTTGAAGAAACAGAAGTTTCAAGTTTATGAGTCGTACAGTGCCGGGCTGATCAACAAGGAAGAGTATCTAAAGAAACGGCAGGAATTAGATGATAAGCTGAACAGCCTGGAAAATGAGCAGTATCAGGAACAGGATGTGGCAGAGTATGAGCATACAAAGCTTAATTCATTGTATGAATGTTTTCGAGACTGTGATAGCCTTACGACCGAAATGGCACAAGTTTTTATAAAGAAGGTTATGATATTCCCGGATGACAGAATAGAAATCATCTGGAGATTTACAGACATGTTAGAAGAGAGTGTTAATCAATAAAGAACGGAGGAAAGATCAGATGCACCGAGAGTATTGTGAGAAAATGCAGCAAGGAGATCTTCGGGAGTTTATGGATTCCGACAGAGAATTTGTAGAACGGTTCCAGCATTTTGCCTTTGGCGAGGTACCTTCTATGAAAGTCCCTGATGGGTGGGAGCCTATCGGGGACAGAACGAGGCACATGGCTATACTGGCAGTGCTTATCGGCTGTCAGGGCATTGATGAATACGGGAAAATGGTGGAAGCAGCATTAAATTACGGTGTCACACCTGTTGAGATAAAAGAAATCGTATATCAGGCAGTGGATTATTTGGGAATAGGACGTGTGTATCCTTTTATCAAGGCAACTAACAATACCTTTGAAAAACTGAATGTAAAGCTGTCGGATGAGCCAAGAGCTACTACAGATATTGCAGCTGAAGATGATGGCAGTGATATGAGAAGCCGGAGAGTAGCCGGAACGCAGGCTCAGGTTGAAATCTTTGGTGATGGCATGAAAGAGTTCTGGAAAGGCGGACAGGTCAACTACTGGCTCGCAGAGAACTGTTTCGGTGACTATTATACAAGACAGGGCCTGTCGCTTAAAGACAGAGAGCTTGTTACATTTTGTTATATATATGCTCAGGGAGGATGCGAACCGCAGCTTACAGGGCATACGGCAGGGAATTTCCGCATGGGAAATGATAAAAGCGTACTGACCCAGGTTGTACTGCATTGCATTCCCTTTATTGGCTACCCTAGAACGCTAAATGCGTTGGCAGTAATAAATAAAGTCGCAGAAGAACAGGAAGGGAAGTGAGGAAATGTCAGGTGGATTTGAACAGGCAGCAATGGACAGAATGATTGAAGACGGAGAAAAATTTTTTAGTTCCTACTTGACACAAGCAGAC
>JAGAGL010000037.1:0-3649 GCA_017627595.1 Oribacterium sp.
AATAGCCATATATAGAAGTTTTAATATGTCTAAATATAAACTATTTAGCCATATATTCAGAGTACAAAAAAAGAACACCCCTTTAGATGTTCTCTTTCCGCCGCCCCGATATTTTTCACTTACTTTGCGTAAGATCCCCTAGAAAACTTGGGCGGTTATTTTACCACCAAATAAAGGGCTAACCGTCTATCGGCAAGCACTTTTTACATCTTTATAGTAAATCAATATTTACCTTATTTCAATAAGCTTTTTTCTTTATTCCTTGCATGCTTCGCCAATATGGCTTTCTGGACTTCGTTGAGTTTGAATTTATCAAGCTCGGCGCGTCTTTCATCAAGCTCCTTGTGTCCTACGTGGTCACAGTGTCCAAGCTGGGCTTCTGAGCAGCCTGCGCAGGTTCCGAATTTCTTGTAGTCTTTATAGAGCTTCCGGACAACAAAGAATGTTATGAGAACTAATATTGATATTACGACTAAATCTGCCATATATGACCTTTCTATTTCAATTCTTTGTTGTAAGTCCAAGTATGCGGTATCCCTCAGGGTCTATGGTTTCATGCAGAACCCTCATGAGCTCACCCATACTTTCTGATCTGCTCAATGTGAAGTTTGCATTGCCGGATTCGTGAGATGCAGTCACATTCTTTGCATCAGGAATGGCTTTTCTGATGGCATCCTTTATGTGTATCTCACACATTCCGCACATCATGCCATCTATCGTAACGGTGATCCTGTCACCGGACTGACATATGCTGTCCATGTTCAGAACATCCTTCGGAGCTTCAGGCTTTTTGAAAAAGCTGATCAGTATCCTTACTCCTATTATAAACAAAATCCCCAATATTAAAAGAACGATCATATCTGTTTGATTCACAGGAACGTCTGCTGACATCTGTTTTCCTCCTCTATAAACACATGTTTTTATCCGTTTACCTCACATGTATATCCTGTTCCCATCTGTCAAAAGCAGGCCGAAGCCTACGCTCCGACCTGTTTTAATGTAGAAAAATCGCTTTTTACTGGGCTAACTTAATACCGGGCATCTCCGACCTACGCTGCTGCTGCCGGGGTTACACCGGTAACCACTCTCTTTGCGTTTGGATCCGGTCTGAAAAGGAGATACAGATAACCTGCAAGTACAACTACTGCAGCGATTGTGAATACGCTGAAGGCAACCTGTCCAACCATGAATCCGATGATCTGGTAGATCATGAGTGATATAAGGTAAGCATTAACATTCTGGAATGCGATGGCGAACCAGAACCACTTTTTGCTGTTCATTTCCTTTGCCATGGAAGCGATGGCTGCAAGGCAAGGTGAATCGAAAAGGTTGAAGATAAGGAATGAAACTGCTGCCATGCTGCATGGGAAGAATGCCTGGAATGCAACATTCATAGCTTCATCATACTCCTCAAGCTCTTCTCCGAGAGAGGATACAACTGAAAGTGTTGTTACGAGACCTTCCTTTGCAACGAAGCCTGAAAGTGATGCCGCAACTGCCTGCCAGCTGCCGAAACCGATAGGAGCAAACATCCATGCAAAGACATTACCGATGGATGCAAGGAAGGAACTCTCAACATCCTCTACAAGCATGAAGGTTCCGTCCACTATACCGAAGGCTCCAAGGAACCACATGACTGCACAGCAGAGGAAAAGGATGGTTCCGGCCTTCTTAAGGAATGCCCATACTCTCTCCCAAACGTGAAGGAACACATTCTTTGCGGAAGGAATGTGGTATGCGGGAAGCTCCATTACAAACGGTGCCGGGTCGCCTGCGAACATGCGGGTCTTTTTCATGATGATACACATTATGATGACCATTGCGATTCCACCGAAGTAAACTGCCGGAGCGAACCACCATGCGCCACCCATGAGGTAACCTGCGATAACAGCAATTACAGGAAGCTTTGCTCCGCAAGGGATCGATGTGGTTGTGATCATGGTCATCCTGCGATCCTTCTCCTCCTCGATGGTACGGGTCGCCATGATTCCGGGAACGCCACAGCCTGATGAGATAAGGAACGGAATAAAAGACTTACCTGAAAGACCGAATCTTCTGAAAAGTCTGTCCATGATGAATGCCACTCTCGCCATGTATCCGCAATCCTCAAGGATGGTGAGGAAGAAGAATACTATAGCCATCTGAGGCGCAAATCCGAGAGGAGCACCAAGTCCGCCGATGATTCCGTCAACCACAAGTGAGATAACCCAGTCAGAGGCACCGGCATTGGTAAGGATATTCTCAAAGAAGGGCTGGATCCATTCTCCCACCAGCACATCATTGGTCCAGTCAGTAACGATGGTTCCCAATGTTGTTACGGAAACATAGTAAACCAGGAACATAACAACCACGAAGATGGGAAGTGCCAGAATCCGGTTTGTAACTATCTGGTCGATCTTATCTGAAACCGAAAGCTCACCGGGCTTTCTCTTCTTAACTACTGAGTTGTCAACCAGCTTCTTTATGTAGGTATATCTCTGGTTTGTGATGATGGACTCGGCATCATCATCAAGCTCATACTCACATTCTGCTATATGCTTCTCGATATCCTTCTTTGTATTTTCATCGAGCTTCAGCTGCTCCAGTGCTACGGAGTCACGCTCAAATACCTTGACCGCAAACCAGCGGAGATTATTTTCAGCCACCTTGCCCTCAAGGTGTTCCTCAATGTGAGCAAGAGTATGCTCAACGGAACCCTCAAATACCGAAGGAAGCGGCATCTTCTTTCCTTCCTTTGCCGCCTCAATGCAGAGCTTTGCGGCTTCATCTATGCCTTCGCCTCTCAGAGCCGAAATCTCGATGAACTTGCAGCCAAGCTCCTTGGAAAGCTTCTCGATATCTACCCTGTCACCATTCTTACGGACAACATCCATCATATTTACAGCGATGACCATGGGAAGCCCGATCTCTACAAGCTGAGTTGTGAGATAAAGGTTTCTCTCGATGTTTGTTCCATCAATGATATTGAGGATTACATCCGGCTTGTCCTTGACCAGATAGTTACGTGATACAACCTCCTCGAGTGTATATGGGGAAAGTGAATAGATACCCGGAAGATCCTGGATGATGACCTCACGATCTCCCTTCAATCTTCCTTCCTTCTTCTCTACAGTAACCCCCGGCCAGTTACCTACATACTGATTGCTTCCTGTTAAAGCATTGAACAGCGTAGTCTTACCGCAGTTAGGATTACCGGCTAATGCAACCTTGATTTCCATATTTTTTCTCCTTTATGTCTGTCTCTTTCCGATGCTAATGTCTCGGTCCGGCTTACGCCATCAGCGATACACAAAACATGATTAGCTGTGTCATCACCTACCGATTCCAATATCTCTATCCGAATCAAGCCATTTCGAGAATATCGGCGTCGTCCTTTCTGATCGAGAGCTCGTAGCCCCTCACAGTAATCTCGATAGGATCACCCAACGGTGCAACCTTACGAACCTGAATCTCGGTTCCCTTTGTGATGCCCATGTCCATGATCCTTCTCTTGAGAGCTCCCTCTCCGTGGATCTTCAGGACTGTTGATGACTGTCCAACAGGAATGTCTCTTAGTGTTTTCATTAAACTTCCCCCTTTTGAATCTATGATAAAGTTAGTCGTGATTACCTTTTGTTAGTATCTGCTAACCTATATCGCTTAAAAAAAA
>JAGAGL010000038.1:0-44591 GCA_017627595.1 Oribacterium sp.
ATAACCTGCGCTCAGAAGCTCTGTTTCATACTTTTTATCTTCGATCTGTTTTAATGCCATATCGCAAAGCTCATCAAGTGTCTTACCCTTTTCGCTTCTGCGTTTTGACTTAAACTCGATGATCACAGCATTATCCTTTTTGTCTTTCGGGCGGAGCATCACATCATATCGTCCAAGGCCGCTTTCACGGTTTGACTTTATCTCATATCTGTCACGGAGTTCCACAAGAAGCCCGATCACAAGGCCATGATAGAAGTTTTCCGGAGCTGCCTTGCCGCTCCCGTCAAAGGTACTTATCATGTCTTCACAGATTTCGGACATGGTATCCATCATGTCGTCGATATTTCCCTCCAGAAGTGCCTTTACGAAATAACTGTAATTATGTCCGGCATTTTCAAACCATCTTTTTACAAGTATGCTGAAACTGACCATAACCTCATAATTTGTGAGTTTCAGTTCATATTCAGCCACTCCGCCGATATCCGCTTTGCCTGTAGGCTTTAGATATCCGCTTGCATACAGAAGACTCCAGACTGCCTTTTGGTTTCCGTCCATTTCTCCGAAAACAAGCTGCTCGTCTATCTCTGATTTCACACTACCGCCCTTCAGGAGTTCTTCAAAGGACTTCTTTATCTCAACATCGCCTTCTCTCACAAGTTTTGATACAAGTGAGTTTGAGCTTGTATTGGCCCAGTAAGGCTCATATTTTCCTTCCTGAAGGAAAGAGATGATTGACCATGGATTATAGATATCCTCAGTGTTTCCAAACCTGAATCCATCATACCATGATTTTACCTTTTCCTTTTCGGAACTGTATCCGTAACTATCCAGAGCTTCAAATACTTCCTTTTCAGTAAATCCAAAACAGTCCGCATACTTATCAGAAGATACAGTTACTATCTTTAGGTTATTAAGATCAGAAAACAATGATTCTCTGCTTACTCTCGTGATACCGGTCAGAAGTGCTTTTCCCAGATAAGGATTAGTTTTAAGTGTAGCACTGAACATATTTCGCATAAATCCAACGAGCTCATCCCAGTATCCATTTACATAGGCTTCCTGCATAGGGGTATCGTATTCATCAATCAGGATTATGATTTTTTTACCATAGAATTCTGAAAGCCACCTGCAAAAAGTATTAAGACATTGACCGGCTGTTTTCTCATCCATGTCGTAACTTACTTTTTTGTAAAATCCCAGGTCTTTATCACTCATTTTATCCTTGAGCCAGTTATTTCGTGCAATCCATTCAGTAAAAAGCCAGTTAAACTGTTGTAAAGCACCTTTATATGTCTCTGCTTTAACCCCGGCAAACGAAACAAAGAGTACCGGCCACCTGCCGCATTCCTCCATCATTTCCGTATCCTTGGAAACATTCAACCCTTTAAAGAGTTCCTCATTGTTTCCCTGTCTTACGGAGAAGAACTTCTCTACTGTACTCAGCATAAGTGTTTTTCCGAAACGACGCGGACGGGTGATCAGAGTTATATCATCGTTGCTTCTCCACCACTCAGATATAAACTTTGTTTTGTCTATATAGAAATTGTTTTGCTCTATGACCTTTTCATAATCCTGAATGCCCAGTCCGACAGTCTTTAACATGTGATGCACCTCTTCTCACTACATACATATATTCTTATGTGCTTATACTATCATAATCCATTGCTTCCCTCAATTAAGTGGTCATTTTATAGCGTTGGCTCAGTCCACCGGATGAACTGTTATTAAAGGGTTAATATCACAAAATCAGCTCATAAAAAACAGCTATGTATATCTGTTCTCTTCAAACAGATATACATAGCTGTCTTGTGTGAAAACACGGTTGCCGCAAACGATCTTCCTGCGAAGAAAGCAGTCATTCTGCTAAAGCTTGTGATCATGAATAATACAACTTCTCAGGAACAGTTGATCAGAATATTTAATACGTACTGATTATTTCTTATTCAATGTATAACTATTTAACTTTTTTGATCTTTAGTCTGACAAGACCAAATGACAGTTTATTAACGGCCTTTTTGTATTCCTCTATATCAAGAGTTTCCCTGTCCGTATAGGCACCGTAGTTGATCCCTATAAACTCGTCACCGTCGTAAAATGCCAGAAAATCAACACCCTTTCTAAGTGCCATCAGTCTCATCACCCATATCGGATACAACTCGTAGTCGGGAAACGCCTCATTAAAAAGATCAACAACCTTATCGTAATCCGGCATGGATCTTTTTACATTTCCTACCTCAAGCATAATAAAAACTGCTTCCTTATTCCTCCAGAGCATCATCTCTGTCAGTGTTTTTCAGTAATACCGGATATCTCTTTTTCAGGAATATCACACACAGTACCGCAGTCAAAAATAATGCGACAGGCATGGCCCAGTACAATCCTTCAGCTCCGAAAAGTGCCGGCATGGCAAATATCATTGCAACCGGTGCGATGAAGGATCCGAATGCGGCAATGATCATTGAGCTCAATCCGTCACCCATTCCCGTAAAGGTGGAACCCGTAACAAACTCAAATCCGTAAAAGAAACACGAAAAGGCCATGATACGGAGTACATGCACAGTCAGATCGCATACTGCCGGATCATCATTGAAAAAAGCCAGAGCCAGAGGCCTTGAAAACACTACTAAAACCAGAAACATCAGGGAGCCGCAGACAGCCATTAAAATGTTGTTTGTACGCACAAGACTTGTAAGCTCATCATCCGTCTTTTTCCCGTACTTATACCCTGATATCGTGACAACGGTCGTGGAAACACCGTAGAATACACCTATGAAGACCTCGATTATGGTGTTGTACGCCCCCATGGCCGCAACACCCGCATCTCCTATGGTCCTGAGCACCTGTTTATAGGCTATGAGCATGGTCAGATTTACGGCAAGCTCACTTATCATTTCAGATGCACCGTTGAAACAGATCCCGGGAAGCTCCCTCAGTCTCTTTAACGGGAAGCGTACAAAACGAAGTGTGGAGGGATTGGGCAAAAGGAAGTATAGGAGCGTGATCACAGCCGGTATGACAGCCGACAGAACCGTCGCCAATGCCGCTCCTGCAGTCCCCATATGAAACGGTCCCATGAAAAGCCAGTCCAAAGCGACATTTAAAACCCCGTTTAAGATGGAAAAAATGAGACCCAGCACTGCCTTTTCCGCCGTGATCCAAAGCGACTGAAAAGCTGCATTGATAATAAAAGCCGGCAGTCCCGCCATTAATATCATTCCGTAGGTATTGCTGATCACTGCCTTCTCTCCCTCTGCACCGACCATCATCGAAAGATTCGGCATCTGCCACATGCCGATCACGGCAACCAGTATTCCCACGATCATCATGGCAGCTGTTGAAAGAGAAAAGATCTCTCCTGCGGTTTTGGTGTCTCCCTTTCCCTGATACTGGGACACCAGGGCATTTGCCCCGGCGCCGAACATATATCCCAGGGCAAAGAGAATCATAAACGGCGGTATGATCAGGTCGATCGCCACAAAGGCCGTCACGCCCAGATAATTTGTCAGAAACAGTCCGTCCACAAACTCAAATGAGGAGATGGCGATCATCTCTCCGATTGCGGGAAGGGAGTATAATAAAAGCTTTGTACAGGTAAAATGGTCCGAAAGTTCAATCTTTTTCATCAGATTCCTTTTCCTCTGTTACTATAAATCTCAGATACTTCCTGAAGAGAGCCAGAAACCGCGCCATGCTGCCGTCCGCATATGCCTTTTTCTGATAGGCGATCTCGGTAAAGAGGTTTCCGTCATTTTCATTGATATACACGCCCACCCGCTCTCCGGCGGAAATATTATCGCTGTCATAGGGCACTTCTTCCGAAACGGCACCGACAGACTTAAGCTGATCCTCTTCACCCAGACCTGCAAGGTAATTGATCTCCATATCATCATCAAAATTCTTCCGGCTCGGAAGAGTTTCCATATAATTGCAGATGCTGTTTGCAAAGCCTGCGACTACCTGCTCAGAGACCTCTCTTATGAGTGCATCAAGAGACGCAAACTGCTCGGTATGAACGGCCACGGGAAGGCTCCTGAATAACATGCCCACGGTATTTTCATACCTTATGTCTGCTCTGTTGCTGTCTATCCATGTTACCAGGATATCAGACCGGCTGCAGTATTCCTGAAGCGCAAGTATCCCTGCCGTTATGCACAGTACATTACCTGAGGCTTTGAGACGTGCTTCGGCAGCAGACATATCTTCCATCGTCAGTCCCATTTCAGCCGTTTCCTCTGCCAGATCCGATTCGATAGAATCAAAATCCGGTGTGGGCACGCTGCACCAGTCATGAGACCCGAGTTTATTTCTGAAATACCGTTCCGCACTGGCATACTCTTCGGTTTCCATTGCCTTCTTTTCATTTAAAAGCCAGGTATAATAATTATCCTGCAAAAGAGGTCTGCCCTCATATGCCTGCGCAATATCATTGAGCAGAACCTGCATGGAAAAACCGTCTGAAATCACATGATGCATATCGATAAAAAGCCTTACACAGTCTTCAAAGCGGTACAGACCCGCACGCACCAGCGAATTCTTAAACAGTCTGTAAGGACGCACAAGTTTTTTTAATGTTTCATCCTTCTGGTCGGCAGGTACGTCAATAATGCCGACCTCACTTAACAGTCCGGGACAATAACGCTGGACCACATTTCCATCATTATCAAATTCGAGCACTGTCTGAAGGGCAGGGTGATTTCCAAAAGCTGTTTTTATAGCTTCTTTGAGCCTGTCCACATCAATGTCTGCCGGAAAGCGGTACAGTCCGGAGATATTATACATTACGGAATTGATGTGTATGAACTGGTAATCTATCATACTGATCTGACCGACGGTAGCCGGAACAGAAAGCTTTCTTGCCCTTTCTTCCTCTTCGGGCAGGAATCTGCTCTGACCGGACAAAAGCTTCTGAGCTATCTTTTCCGGAGTATGAAGCCTGAAAAGATCGGTGGTGGTAAACCCTTCGATATCCGCCAGAAGCACCAGGCGCATTCCACGGATAGAATTACCGCCCAGATCAAAAAAATCCTCATCTCTTCCAACAGTATCGGGATCCATCTCCAAAACGGCGGCAAAAGCCTTGCAGAGCTTCTTTTCAATCTCATTTTCCGGAGGAAGGTAATCTCTTCCGGTAGCCTCAATACGCGGTTCCGGAAGTGCCCTGCGGTCCAACTTGCCGGCCGGTGTGAGAGGCATTTTCTCCATACGAACAAATACTCCGGGAACCATGTAGTCTGTCAGGCTTGAAGCCATGAAATCCCTGAGGGCTTTTTCATCAACCTCGCTGTCTGCCGTATAATAAAGACACAGGGTTTCCTTTCGCACCACGGCAGCCGCCTCCTGCATTCCTGCAAATTGCATGGCACGACGCTCCACCTCACCCGGCTCAACCCGAAATCCCCGAAGCTTCACCTGATCATCTATGCGTCCGGCATATTGAAGCATGCCTTCCTCGTTCCATCTTGCAAGGTCTCCTGTGCGGTAGACCTTTACTGTTTCACCGTTTCCGATCTTTAGCACTGTAAATTTTTCAGCAGTCAGCTCCGGACGGTTCCAGTAGCCGTCAGCCATCTGGGGACCCGAAAGGCAGAGCTCACCCACAACTCCCCTCGGTACAAGTGAAAGATTATCGTTTACAATGTAGGCCGAGCAGTTATACAGCGGTCTGCCGATGGGTATATTCTTATATTCCCGTCCCTTTTCAACCTCGTAAAATGTCGCATCAACCGTGAATTCGGTAGGTCCGTAGGTGTTGATTATCCTTCCCCTGACATTGGGGATCTGCGTCATTGCCTCACCGCCCAAAACGAAGTAATCCACGTCAAGCGGAGTCTCATCCATTGCGAGAAGCTGTCCGAACTGGGTGGAATAGCAGCCGCCGTTTATCCTGTTTTGCGTGATATATTCACGCATCATCGATATATCTTTTCTGACATCCTCCGGAACTACAAATATAGTCCCCCCGACTGTCAGTGCGGGAAAAATGTCCTCCACGGCCGCATCAAAGGAAAAGCTTGAATGAAGCGCGATGCGGCTGTCCACGCCAAGCCTCCACTCATGCGCTATGAAATGCACGAAATAGTTTAACGCCCTCTGTCCTATGACAACGCCCTTGGGAAGTCCCGTGGAGCCCGAGGTATAGATCATATAGGCAGGATCCCGGAAAGATACGCGGTTTACGGATTCAGGATCGGGCAGCTGCGAAACTGCCTGATCAACATCTCTTTCCGTGAGGATCAGCTTCGCGCCCGAATCCCGGATCATATATTCAACACGGCCCTTAGGATATTCGGGATCGACGGGCACATAGGCGGCACCCGCCTTATGGATGCCGATGACTGCCGCAAAGAATTCCTTTTTTCTTCCCATACGCACAGCCACAAAATCACGTTTCCTCACGCCCTGCTTAATAAGATATGCGGCCACACTGTCAGATACCCTGTCAAGCTCTGCATAGGTATACTGACCTTCATTATCGCTGACGGCCGGCCGGTCGGGAGCCATTTTAACCCGATGCCGAAAGCCGTCAAGCCATACCGCCCCGTCATCTGACGCAAGCTCATCTCCCTTTGAAAGCGCCATAAGCTCAGGCAGCTCTTCACGGCCTGTCGGCTCCAGCTTTGAAAGCGGTATTGTCGGGTTTTTTGTGACCCATCTTACTACATTCCCAAACAGGAGCGATAAACGTTTCAGTTCCGCCTCATGATAAACAAGGGGATCATAGATCAAAATAATAAAAACTCTCCCGTCCGGCTGCACGATGGCATCCACTCCCACACCGTCGGCATCATGGTCATCATGGATATACATCGGAACCAGGACTGCCTCTCCTGTGTCAGGCTCACTGTAGTTTTCAAAGGAAATGTTGAAGCCATGAAGCCTGATCCCTCCTCCCATGGCATCCTGAATGTCAGCAAGAGGGCAGAAATCATAGGCCTTTGACGCGTTTGCCTGTTCACGCAGTTTTTTCAGCATCGTCCGGGCGTTTTCTGCTCCGTTACCGAAGTCTGCACGTACCGGAACGGGATTCAGGAAAAGACCCACGCTGTCACTTAAGTCCATATCAGATCCGTCACGTCCCGAGGCTATGGTGGTAAATACCACATCATCGATGCGGTTTAAAACCTTCAGAACAAGAGCCCAGGTGAGGTTGAAGCCGTCCGATAAAGTGGCGCCTGATCTTCGGCAAAGCTCTGAAAGCTTTTTTGTATCGGAGGAAGATAATGTAAAACGGAACTGGTCATCCTTTGAACGTTCCTTTTCGGGAACCTTACCCCAGAACGGGATGCCGGCAAAATTTTCATAACCTGAAAGCATTTCCGTAAAATAGTTTACGGCCGCATCCCGATCAAGTGAAAGCTGTCTGCGGACAACCCTTTCATAGAGTCCCGGGATGCCTTCGGGTATCTCCTCACCCCGAAGCAGGGCATTAAGGTCTTTTATCAGTACATCAAAGCTCCAGCCGTCCGTTATTATGTGATGTGAAACAAAGATGAGATAATCAGAGGGCTTTCCGTATTTCACATAAACAAACTGTGTCATAGGCTTGTTTTCCGGATCAAAGGCAGTTTCAAGTATGTTGGTACGAAGCTTCATGAGCTCTTCAAAAATGTCCGGGGTGTCCGTCCTGTCAATATATGTGACCGGCAATACCCGGTCGATCACAGCCTGACGGGGTTCTATCTGACCACTGTACAGGATCGCGGAGCGGAGCGTCTCGTGCCTTTTTGCCAGAGCATCCACGGCCCTGCGCAGCTCCTCTTCATCAACACGGCGGGTACATTCGTAAATATCCGCTATACGGTAGCCAAAGCTTTCGGGATGTGAAACGTGTTCAAGGAGCATGCCTTCCTGCATGGGGGTCAGAGGATATATCCGCTCCACCTTTTCTCCCTGCTTTTCAAATCTGTCATAGACTGCCTTTATGCTTTCCTCACTCCAGACCCTTTCCTTATCGTCGATCTCCTGCTTATCCGTAGCTTCCTCAGCATCATGCAGCAGTGCTGCTATGTCCGCTGCCGTGCGTCCCTTCATTACATCGGCCACGGAAACCCTGAAGCCTTTGTTTCGAAGGATGCTTACCATACGGATCGCCTTGATGGAATCTCCTCCAAGCTCAAAGAAGTCATAGGTAACGCTTACGGCCTCTCCCATGGAAAGAACCTCTGCCATGACCTCTGCCACCATGCATTCTTCTTTTGTTGAAGGCGCAACATATTCCCCCGCCGACCTGTAAACAGGCTCGGGCAGTTTTTTCCGGTCGATCTTTCCGTTTGCCGTCTCAGGCATCTCCTCCATTCTTATGAAGATCTGCGGAACCATGAAATCGGCAAGCTTTCCGGCCATGAAGGTCTTCAGCTCCTCCTCGTCCACATCTGCCGAAACAGTATAATAAAGACAAAGCGTGTCCTTGCGTACCTCTGCAGCAGTCTGGCTAATTCCCGTAAATAACAAGGCACAGCGTTCGATCTCGCCAAGCTCGACACGGAACCCCCGAAGCTTTACCTGAGTGTCGATACGGCCGGAATACTCAAGTTGCCCGTCTTCATTCCAGCGTGCAAGATCCCCGGTACGGTAGATCCGGACCGTCTCTCCGTTTTGCAGATCAAGAGTAGTAAATTTTTCCTTTGTAAGCTCCGGCCGGTTATAATAACCCAGTGCAAGCTGGGGTCCGGCCATACAAAGCTCACCTGTTTCACCCCTTTGGATAAGCTCAAGCTTTTCATTTACTATGTAGGCCGAGCAGTTACAAAGCGGTCTCCCGATCGGAATATTTCCGTATCCGCGCCCCTTTTTTATTTTGTAAAAGGTTGAATCCACCGTGAACTCAGTAGGTCCGTATGTGTTGTAGATCTTTCCCCTGACATTGGGAACCTGAGTCATGGCCTCGCCGCCTAGAACAAAATAGTCCACATCAAGAGGAGTCTCATCCATTCCGAGAAGCTGACCGAAGAGGGTTGAATAGCATCCCCCGTTTATATTATTTTTCTTAATAAAATCCCGAACCTCAAAAACATCCTTTCTCATCCGTTCCGGAATTATAAAGACACTTCCGCCTGCACAAAGAGGAGGAAATATATCTTCGACAGAAGCATCAAAGGCGAAGTTTGCATGGAGGGCGATGCGGCTGTGTTTTCCGAGTCCCCAATGATGTCTTATGGCATGAACGAAATTAGTCAGGGCCCGCTGCGGTATCACGACTCCCTTCGGCTCTCCGGTGGAGCCCGAGGTGTAGATCATATATGCCCTCCCATCCGGTCTGCACCTGAAGGATGAAAGGGATCTGCCCCTTCCCGCGGAACAAAGACGCAGAACACTCTTTTTCGTAAGAGTCAGCCTTGCCCCGGAGTCATGCAGCATATAGGAGATGCGCCCCGACGGGGATTCGAGGTCGATGGGAAGGTATGCGGCGCCTGCCTTGAAAATGGCGGTAACGGCCACAAAAAACTCTTTTTCACGGTCAAGTCTCACCGCAACAAATTCATCCGGCTTTACTTTCTCGTCTTCGACGAGAGCCGCAGCCAGCTCATCGGAGAGGCGGTCAAGTTCTTCATAGGTGAGGCTTCCGTACTCATCCGCCACCGCGATATGACCGGGGTCTTTCTTCACCTGTTCCTCAAAAAGGTCCAGCCAGGTAAGGGACGCATCATACTTCAGTTCCGGTCCCTTTGACAGCTTAAGTATTTCCTCTAGTTCTTTTTTGTCTAACATGATCTTTATCCTTATCTGATAATCTTATCCGGGAAAAGGAAGATCTGCTTCCTTGAAAAGATCCTCAAGTGTTGTTTCCGGATGCTTTCTTAAGCTGAGCATCGCCCTGTCAAAGCTCACCATCATATCCATGAACTGCTTCACATCCTCTTCGCGATATCTGTCATCGGAGAATTCAAGAAACATGAGGATACCCTCATCCGTGTCGATGATCTCCACATCCATGGCGGTCTCGGAAGCGATATCCGGAAAATCGATATCGACATCTTCCATATCAAGAGGCATCTCGTCTGCACAGTTCCAGTTATTCTCCTGATATATGAAGATGAAATGATCATTTTCCCTTACGGCAGAACCTTTATCGATATACGGATAATCACAGTGAGCTATGCCGGAGCTGATCTGTTCGGCAACATCCGCATAGATCTCACCCATAGTCATATCCGGGGAAAGAGAAAGCGCAACGGGAAGCTCCCTGAAAAGCAGGCCCAGGATATCAGTCAGGTTTCTGGAATCCCTGCCCTTGTAGACCCATACTGTCATTACATCCTTTTTCCCGTTCATCGCAGCCATGGCAAGAAGCTCTGATATCATGAATATCCCGTTTTTCCCGAGATTGGAGACTTCTTCAAGCTCTTTTAACTCATCCTCAGACAGGTCAAGCAGCATTTCCATTTCATCATAGCCGTTTTTTCGGCTTTCCATCTCGCAGTCAAGCCGTATGCTCCAATCGGTACCGTCGTAGCGGTTTTCAAAATACTCACGGCTCTTTGCATACTGTTCGCTGAGCTTATGGTGTTCACGTTCATGGAGCATGAGATAGTATCCGTCCGGTTCCTTCGGCGCAGGATACTCTTTGTCCAGATAAAGATCACATACCTCCTTTATCATGATCTTGCCCGAAGCACCGTCAAAAAACATATGATGGATCTCGTAAAACCAGTAAAGGGCTTCCTCTGTCTGAAACAGACGGTTCCTTACAAGAGATCTTTTCATGAGACCGTCAAAGGGATGAACCAGGTTATCCGCCAGCTCTTCAATCTCGTCCTCGGAAATCTCCTCGATCTCTACAGGCACGAAAAGCTCCGGAGTATAGCGCTGGACAACTTCACCATCCTCATTATACGAAAGTGAAGTCAGAAGCGCAGGGTGGCTTTGTATCATCGCATTTATCGAATCCCTCAGCCTTTCGGCATCGAGATCCTCATTAAACTTAAGCATGCCTGCTATATTGAGCATTGTGGATTTTGGTGTATATAACTGATAATCAAACATATATAACTGTTCGTATGTCAGAGGATAAGATCTGGTCATTGCCTTTTTGATGCGGTCTTTTCTCGAAAGTCCGCTGTCAGGCACACGCTCTTCAAGATACAGAGCCGCGATCTTTTCAGGAGTACGTCCGCGGAAGATCTGGGTGACATTCAGCTCCGGAAGATCGCAACTGACTATGAGTTCCATGGCCAGGATCGAACTGCCGCCAAGGGTGTAGAAATCATCCCTTGCACCGATACGCGAAACGGAAAGGATTTTGGCCATTGCATCGCACAATGCCTTTTCTTCCGGGGTTTTCGGCTCGGCATAGGTATCCTCCTTTGAAACGATTTCTGGCTTTGGGAGCATCCTGCGGGAAACCTTACCGTTTGCGGTACGCGGAAGGCTGTCGATATGCATGAAATGAGCCGGAATCATGTAATAGGGGAGGAACTTTAACAGAGCTTTCCTCGCCTTCTCTGCATCAAGCTCAATATCATCCGTATAATAAAGACAGATAAAGGCATCATCTCCCTCAGTAAATCCCCTGGCCATCACTTCCGAAACACCAAGCAGCCGGCGTACCGCCTCTTCAACCTCTCCGGGCTCCACACGGTTGCCGTTTATCTTTACCATATCATCGGCGCGGCCTTCCACTACAAACTCTCCGTCTTCATTAATCTTTCCCAGATCTCCGGTGCGGTATTCACCGTTTATAAAGGCTCTTACATTCTGTTCGGGAAGATTGATATATCCGCGTACATATGGGTTTTCAACACAGATCTCACCGGTTTCACCGTCCGGGACGATATTGCCCGCTTCATCCCGAAGGATCATCTTCAACCCTGTCATCGGATGTCCTATGGGCGCATTCTCATTCGGCTTATCAAGCTTTGCTGCAGAAGCGATGAATCCTGTCTCGCTTGAAACATAGAAGTTAAATATACTCACTTCGGGATCTTCTGACCAGATACCCCTGGTGGGTTCGGAGGACAGAACAATGACCTTTAGAGTCGGTATCTTTGAAAAAAGCCTGTAAACGGTCGGAACACAGAATGCCGTATGTATGTTGTTCTTAACATAAACGTCTACCAGTGCCGGGGGATTCTTGATCACGGAATACGGAAGGACGAACATGCTGCAACCCTGAAACAGTATTGCAAGATAACCTATGACCGAGGCAACAAAATTGGTCGGAGCGATAAGTCCGAAGGATACCACATCAAAGGTCACGGACGCGGCTATGATATCCAGGTTTCCGTATTCATGGAGAACTCCCTTGGGATTACCGGTGGAACCTGAAGTATATACCGCAAAGGCGGCATCATGCTCAAGAACCTGCTCACATCCCGACAGGGGCTCCATTTTCAGGATCTCCTTCCACTCATTGGTATCTATCGTCAGTCTGCAGCCGCAGTCCTTTTTTATGAAGGCTACACGTTCTTCCGGATAACCCTCTTCGACCGCCACAAAGGCGGCACCTGCCCGCCACACACCGAGCATCACGACAAAGGGCAAGACACCTCTGGGCAGAAGGATCATCACAAAATCCTCCCGTCCTATACCTTTTTCTTTCAGATACCTATAAACCCGTGCTGACAGTATATCAAGTTCAAGGTAGGTGAGACTGACCGCACTGCAGTCGCTCAACACAGGCGCATCAGGATTTTCTTTTACTGAATCAAAAAAAGAGTCGATCACTTTTGACATGCTTGTTCCTCTCTAAAAACTTAAACCCTGCAATCAAAAAAACTATATAAACGTGTCGTCAAAATCTTTAACTACTATAAGCAGAATATTAAAATTATATGGAAATATTTTGAGATTTATTATTGTCTTCTTAGAGAACGCTAAATTCCCCCCTCGAAGCAAAGCCTCTTATGAAGCTATGATCTAAGCATTAAAAACATACTTATCCAAGCGTTCAAAAGCTTCTTTTACTCTGGACAGGGGAAGGGCCAGATTCATTCTAAGATGACAGTTTCCATAGAACATCCTTCCATCCTGAACGGCAACTCCCACATCCCAAGCCGCATGCTCTATGTCTTCGATAGTTTTCCCATGATTTTCGCACCACTTGCTGCAGTCCACAAAAAGCATATAGGTTCCCTGCGGCTTGCTGACCCTGATTCCCTCAAAGTTGGAAGCTATATAGTCACAGGCATAGTTTACATTTTCACTGAGTACTGACTTTAACTCATCGGCCCACTCATATCCTTCCGGCTTGTAGGCACCTATAAGCGCATGCATGGATAAAACATTCATTTCATTGTAATGTGACAATGATGATTCTTTTTCAATCCTCTCCCTGATCCACTTGTTGTAAATGATATGGTAGCTTCCCACAAGTCCTGCAAGGTTAAAGGTCTTTGACGGAGCATAGAGTGCCACAGTACGCATCCTGGCATCCTCAGAGACAGACTGGGTCGGGATATGTTTATGTCCGTTCAGGATGATGTCCGACCATATTTCATCGGATATAACGAAGACATCATGTTTCCTGAACAACTCCATGGCTTTTTCTATCTCCCACCTCTCCCATACACGGCCACACGGATTGTGAGGTGAGCAGAATATGGCTGTATGGATCTTATTATCAACGATCTTTTTCTCCATATCGGAAAAGTCCATTCTCCATATACCCTCATCATCAATCTCCAGCGGGCTGTGAACGATATTATAGCCATTATTCTTAAGGGACTTGGTAAATCCGATATAAGTAGGGCTGTTGACCAAGACATTGTCACCCTTCGAACAGAAAACATTCATGGCACTTACAACTCCGCCAAGTACTCCGTTTTCATAGCCGATCGCATCCCTTGTGAGCCCCTTTACCTGGTTTCTTGTTTCATGCCACTTAATGATGGAATCAAAATACTCATCGGTAGGCGCAAAATAACCAAACAACGGATGCCCGGCTCTCTCGATGATAGCCTCAGAAATGGTTGGAACCGTAGGAAAATTCATATCAGCCACCACATGGGTATGATATCAAATCCATCCTTTGGCAATTCCGGAGCAAATCCGGGATTGATTCCCAGACCATCAACCGCAAGAGCGTCTTTTCCTTTTCTGTCTATTTTAGAAACAAAATCGTATTTCATATAAATCTCCATTCCGCTGCTGTTTAAAGACATCATGTTGTAGTTATCAAAGACTTTTCAGCAAAACTCCTTATTATCTTGTTTATTATACAATAATCTCCAACAAAATGTTTTCCCGAGCATATTCTCATAGATCAAATATCTGATTAAACACTGAAATTAATATATGTTCTATATACCGCCATCTATGCTATGCAAGAGTAGCCGCTATATTTTCACTGGTTTTTGTAATGGGCATTTCCTGCCTGACAAGATGCGGGGGAAGCATGAATCAGGCAAATTAAAAAGCACCGACAACTAAGTCTCAGCAGGCAACACCCGGAAAGAACAAGCAGGCTGCAACTGACAAAAAAGCAGATGCAAAATATAAAATATCCGATACAAATACATTCCTATGAAGACGATATCATCTAAAGGAGAACTTATGACAGATATAGCACTTACACCTCTTACAGAGGAAGATCGTGAACAGTTTATCAGAGACAATCAGCTCGCATTTAAATACGGAGCTCTGGAAGAGTTCGGAAAACGTGATGATCACTTTGATGAAGACGGAGAGATCATTTCCCGGAGCACCATAGAACGAAGCAATGATAACGGCGTCGCCTACCATATACGTGAGAACGGAAAGATAGTCGGCGGACTTGTTCTGACAATAAGTGAAAAAACTCATCACAACCACCTGGATCTTCTATTTGTGACCCCTGCCGCTCACAGTAAGAGTGTCGGTACTGCTGCATGGCATGAAGTCGAGAGGCTTTATCCCGAAACAATAGTCTGGGAGACCTGCACACCATACTTTGAAACGCGGAACATCCACTTCTATGTAAACAAATGCGGCTTCCATATCGTAGAGTTCTTCAACAGACACCATCCTGACCCCAACGATCCGGAAACAGGCGAATGTAACCATTTCGACTCCGAAGATTTCGATGGTATGTTCCGATTCGAGAAACTGATGAAAAAGGCAGCTGAATTTTAAATCCCGGGTTCAGGATATGCGTTTACTATTACAGATCCGCTCATAATAAAAGCCGCCGAACCAAACAGGACACAAAAGTCCCATTAAGTCCGACGGTTATCCATCATTTGTATATACAATTCATATGTCCCGTTTATGTGTTTAATTTCTTTTTATCAGAACTTCCTTTCCCTCAAAGGCAAAGGCAAGCTTTATTATCTTTTCTTTGTCAAATCCTGCATCCAGAAGCTCTGCTTCATACTTTTTATCTTCAATCTGTTTTAATGCCATATCGCAAAGCTCATCAAGGGATTTTCCTTTTTCGCTTCTGCGTTTTGACTTAAACTCGATGATCACAGCGTTATCCTTTTTGTCTTTCGGGCGAAGCATCACATCGTAACGACCAAGACCGCTTTCACGGTTTGACTTTATCTCATACCTGCCTCTTAGCTCCACAAGAAGCCCTATCACAAGCCCGTGGTAGAAGTTTTCCGGTGCAGACTTTCCGCTTCCGTCAAAGGAGCTTATCATATCCTCACAGATTTCCGAAAGGGTGTCCATCATGTCGTCTATGTTTCCTTCAAGGAGTGCCTTTACGAAATAGCCGTAGTATGCATCTGATTTTTCGAACCATCTTCTGACAAGAAGATCAAAGCTGTCCCTCACTTCATGATTTGTAAGTTTAAGACTGTATAAAGCTTTACTTGCTTCTCCCTCTACAGATATAGGCTTCAGATATCCACTGGCAAAAAGAAGGCTCCACACAGCTTTTTCATTTCCGTCCATTTCTCCGAATACAAGCTGCTCATCTATCTCTGTTTTGATACTTCCTCCCTGCAGAAGGTTTTCGAAGGACTTCTTTATCTCGACGCTTCCTTCTTTCACAAGCTTTGACACCAGTGAATTCGAGCTTGTATTGGCCCAGTAAGCCTCGTATTTACCGGTCTGAAGGAACGAAATGATGGACCATGGATTATATATACCTTCGGTACTTCCAAACTTGAACCCATCGTACCATGCCTTCACTTTTTCCTTTTCGGCTCCGTATCCATAAGCATCAAGTGATTCAAACACTTCCTTCTCGGTAAAGCCAAACGAATCTGCATACTGTTCCGATGAAATCGTCACAATTTTCAGATTGTTAAGATCAGAATACAATGACTCTCGGCTGACTCTTGTGATTCCTGTCAAAAGTGCCTTTTGAAGGTTCGGATTTGTTTTTAATGTCGCATTAAACATATTCCGCATGAATCCGACAATTTCATCCCAGTATCCACTTACATACGCTTCCTGCATCGGTGTATCATATTCATCAATGAGGATAATGACTTTTTTCCCGTAATAATCACTTAGCCAGGCAGCATACCTATTCAGACACCTGATGGTCAGATCCATATCCATATCATCCGCGATTGCGTCATAGAACTTTCTTTCCTTATCATCCAGATTGTCCTTAAGAAAAGAAAGCTGAGATGCCATCTCAGTGAACAACTGATTGAACTGAACCAAAGCCCCTTTAAAATTTTCTCTTTTGATGGATGCAAAGGAAACAAAGAGTACCGGCCACTTGCCGCACTCCTTCATCATCTCTGTGTCTTTGGAAACATTTGATCCTTTAAAGAGCTCCTCATTGTTTCCCTGTCTCACCGAGAAGAACTTCTCTACCGTGCTCAGCATCAGTGTTTTTCCGAAACGTCGGGGACGGGTGATCAATGTAACACCATCGTTTCTTCTCCACCACTCAGATATAAATTTTGTTTTATCTATGTAAAAATTATTCAGTTCTATAATCTGTTCATAATCCTGTAATCCAAGTCCGACTGTCTTTAACATTTGATTACACCCCGTTTCTTCACTATCTACACCTATACTAACATAATTAACATGCTGTATTTCATGTATTCTCCGTACTATATTTACACTTATTTAAGCAGACACTAATACTGCATTATTATTGACCAATTTTGTCAAGATGATGTCATTCATACAGATCATCAGAAAATTCCATGAGATATCTGGGAATGCCGCCCAAAATTCCATATGCTATCGCTTTCTCAACATTTGTATATTTCCGGAATGTCCGCACCTGAGTTCACGGATATGACTGACAGTGTCACACCGTTCTTTCTTCATCCCTTATATTTCCTCTCGGATTTCTCCCATGTCTTTTCGGATATTATGTATCTAGGTCTGTGTTTCGTCTCAAGGTATATCTTTCCGATGTACTCTCCCAGAATTCCAATAGAGAAAAGCTGTATCCCACTTAAAAAACACAAGATACATACGATAGATGCCCATCCCGCAACTGTTTTATGCATGATCACACATACTATCGCCCATATCACACCGATAAATCCCAAAATGCTCACCATAACACCCAAACCTGCAATCAGGGAAATAGGTTTTACAGAGAAGCTTGTTATTCCTTCCAATGCAAAATGAAGCATCTTTCTTAAAGGATAATGACTCTCTCCGGCCATCCTCTCTTGCCTTTCATAGTACACAATATCACTCTTATAACCCACCAACGGAAACATTCCTCTGAGAAAGAGATTTACTTCTTTAAAATCCGAAAAACCATCAAGAACCAGACTGCTTACCAGGCGATAGTCTGCATGATTAAAAACAACTTCTGCACCTATGATACGCAGAAACTTATAAAACATTTCTGCCGTAAATCGTTTAAAAAACGAATCCTTCTTCCTGCTGTCGCGAACCCCATATACTACTTCTGCACCATCCAGATACTTATCAACCATTTCACCCATGGCCGAAATATCATCCTGCCCGTCACAATCTATGGAGATGATCATATCACATTTGTCTTTTGCTTCCATCATACCGGCAAGAACAGCATTCTGGTGTCCTCTGTTCCGGCTCTCTCTGATCCCTATATAATGTTCATCAAAACCAGCAAGTTCATTGATGATATACCATGTCTTATCAGTTGAACCATCATCTACAAACTTTTAAGTATCTATCTCATCCGTTGATGTAAAACATCCGGACGTGAATATTTTCTCATATTCATCAGCAACCAGATCCCATGTATATTTCGAACGAATCCTGTCCTTACTCTTTTTGACATAATCCTTTCGTATAAAACTATCCATAGCCTCCGCTCTGCCTATAACATCTGCAAGATTTCCCTCGTCCTTATTCCAGTAAATCGCTGCATCCTGTGCTACTTCCCTATTGTACTTAACATCATATACAAGATTAAGTTCCGTGTATGAGAGTGCCTCCAAAAGAGATGGATTTGTGCCTCCGACTTCATGACCGTGAATATTGGCAAAGGCATTTTCTCTTATTTTCTTCACAAGCTCCTTATCATAAATAGGTGGGATTATCCTGATATTATGAACAGTTTTGATATGAAATCTCTCGTCAAGCTTCTTGTAGAGTTTTCTGTTCATGGTTGATATTATGATAAGCTTCTTGGCTGATGCTGACTCTATAAACTCCCTGATTATGATGTCAAAGTTGTTTTCCTCAACAAGTCTTGCAACAGCCAGATAATACTCTCCGGTACGAGTACCGGTACTGTCAAGCCAACTTATATATCTCCGGTCATCATCCTTCAGTATAGATTTACCTGTATCCGTACCATATGGGACAAAGCATGTTGCAGGCTTATACTTTTTGTACTTCTCTACGATATACTTCTCTATCTCCCTGCTGTCACATACTATCATATCAGCATGTTTCACCATGAGCTTTTCAGATATTTTCCAGTACGCTTTTACAGGTCTTGACCACTTGGCTCGTGCCCAATCATGTCCGTCCGGATTAAGTACTACTGTGCCTCCCAGCCTTTCAATTCTCCTTTTCAGATATTTCATGAAAGGTCCTATCCTGCAGGCCATGATAAAGAATACAGGGTCTTCTATATATTTTCTCTTCTCACAATATCTGATACTTCTGAGAAGTGCCTTTACATCGTAAATGACAGCTTTTCCGGCTCCTATATCCGGCACTTTCACATTAAAGCATCTTGCACCGTTATAGTCAAATACCTCATTATTATCAGATATATGCGCTACGTGATATGCAATCTCCTCACTTTTTTTATGTAAGGTCAGATTTTCCATGAAGGTCTCAAATCCCCCGTATTGAGCCGGAATTCCTTTACTGCCTATGCAAAAAACATGTTTCTTATATTTTTTTCCGCAGTCCTTTTTTTCGTTTATCATTGTATTTTCAAGCTGTAATCATTCTGTCTTCTTCACCCAAACCTTCACCTCGTTTGGATGTGCTTCCCCTTCATGGAAGCTGTAGTCAATTTTTGCTGCTGTATTCTCGATCATTGAAAGGGACAGTTTATCATCGGAATCTCTGAAATCAAAAGCCTCTCCACCATACTTCACAGTAATCTCTGTACTTCTGTCCTCAGCGGAATACTCTACCGTCACATGAATATCCGGCTTACCAAATCTCGGCAAAAGTATCTGCTGCACCAGCTCCTCTATAGCAAGTCTGATGCGGTACTTTTCCTGAGATGAAACATCATTTTTGAGAAAATACCTGTCAAGCTCCGCTCCGAAACCTATAAAATCATAGTTTCTACTGTCGATCTCAGCCTCGAAAACCTTTAGTCTCCGGATGAATCTTCTGGTGAGCTCCTTCTTTGGATTCTCAAAAATCTCTTCCGGAGTACCTTCTTCGTAAATGCCTCCCTCGTCCATATAGAAAACCCTGTTGGATATCGCCCTGGCAAAGTTCATCTCATGGGTGACTATCATCATGGTCTTTCCACTCTTGGAAAGGTCTCTGATAACCGACTGAACCTCCGATACCATGGTCGGATCCAGGGCACTGGTGGGCTCGTCCAGAAGTATCACTTCAGGATCCATGCACAGAGTCCTCGCGATGGCCACACGTTGTTTCTGTCCGCCTGACAACTCATCCGGATAACTCAAAGCCTTGTCTCCGAGCCCCACTCGCCTGAGAAGCTCCATGCCCTTATCGTAGGCCTCCTGTTTGCTCTTTCCGAGAAGATCCATAGGCGCAAGCATCAGATTCTCGATAACTGTGAGATGCCCGAAAAGATTGAAGGACTGAAATACCATGCCTATCTTTTTTCTCGCCTTCCGGATGTCATATCCCGGCGCAGTGATGTCCTCACCGTCAAATATTATCTGACCCCCGGTGGGCTTCTCCAGAAGATTTATGCATCGTATAAGTGTGGACTTCCCGGTGCCTGAGGGGCCGATGACAGAGATCACGTCTCCGTCATTTATGGTAAATGTCACCCCGTTAACAGGAGTAACCGAATCATATTCCTTTTTAAGATTCCTTACTTCAATCATCAGTTTTTACCCCCGAAAGTATGTCTTCCTTCTTACGAAGCTTTGGATTAATGTTTACCTCCAGCTTATCAACCACCGATGTAAGCATTGCTCCCAGAATGAAATAGATAACCGCCACTGCGATAAGCGGGAAAAATGCTTCGTAAGTTCGGCCTCTTACGATATCTCCCATCTTGGTCAGATCCTGAACAGCGATGTAACCAACGATGGCGGTTGCCTTTACAAGGGCAACCACTTCGCCCTTATAGGTAGGCAGGAAATGTGGTATGGCCTGTGGGAAAATGACTCTGAAAAAGGCCTTTATATCCCCGTAACCTAAAGAAAGAGCAGCTTCGGACTGTCCCTTGTCCACAGCTCCGACACCCATTTTCAGCATTCCGAAAACCCCTGCGCCGAACACAAGCGTAAATGCAATCACCGCAACAGCAGTTCCCGAAACCTTGGCCTTGGCAAAGATGATGTAGTAGAGGATCATAAGAAGAACCACAACAGGCATGCCCTGAATGAGCCACACAAAAGCTCCGGCCAGGGCATTAGCCGCTTTGTTGCCGTTCCTGGTCCCCATATATACAAGGAAGCCGAAAGCGGTTCCGAATATAATCGACAGAACCGTGATAAGAATGGTGGTGATGATTCCCGAAATGAACAGCTCGTAACGATTCTCTCTTACAAAGGTCTTTTCAAAGCTCGCTTTGATTCGGTCAATGAAATTATTGGCGGGAGCATCATGGGTTGCGGTTCTCACTATGAAAACAAACGCCGCCGGTGCATACTCCAGAAAATCCATGGATTCCTTACGCTCAGCAGTAATAACTATGGATCCGCATCCGATATCCGCCTTGCCTGCGCCGATCGAAGACAGAACTGCAGAAAAATCCATGGGTGTAAACTCCACATGAACATCCAGTTCCTTCGCTATGAGGAGGATGGTCTCGATGTCAAGGCCGAGACATTCGCCTCCCTCTCCCATATAGCTCATAGGCTCCAGAGCATCACAGCAGGCTACATTTACGGTACCGTTCTTCCCCGGCCAGTCCTGGGCCGGAAGAGTTTTTTTACTGTCATCCGCTCCGGTCCATTTATTCCAGAGAGCCTCCCTGGTTTCCGCAGGAATTCTGTCAAATGCCGCCTGCCACTCATCCCGCCTCGGATCTCCCTTTTTAAATCCGAGGCCAAAGGCTGTATCACCCAGAGACTCGGGGAAAACGCAGAGCTCAGGGTCTTTATTGGCAGCAAGCTCCGCAACTGCATTGTTCATAAGCCCGGCATCTGTCTTTCCGGTTCTTATGGCAAGCATCATATCCGGCATGGTGGTGAAATAGGTGAACTCCTTGACATCAGAAACCTTTGAAAGGATCATATTCTCAAAAGGGGCTCCTGTGATCATGGAGATAGTTCTTCCTTTTAGCTCATCAAATGTCCTGAACTCCGGCTCTTTACCGGTGGAGATATCCTTTTTGTCCTGACTTATGCCCTTTAAATCAGCCGAGGGAACCGCAAGTACGATTCCATTTTTATAGGTCGCATCGCAGAAAAGCACCTCCTCCTTACGTTCAGGAGTGACATTCATCCCGGTAGTGAGAACCCCTCTTCCTGATTGAAGTGCAGGAATACGGGCAGCAAAGCTCACATCCTCGATTTCCAGAGTGTAACCTCTGTCCATACAGAAATGAGCGAGAAGATCGATATCATAACCTACATTTTTTCCATCCTTAATGTATGACCAGGGCATATCGGTAGCAGTGGTCACCACCCTGATAGTCCCGTTTTTTCCGGTAAGTGCTGACATGTCTACTGTTTTCCTGTACTCATCCACTCCCATCCAGATGTCATCCATGAGCTGCAAAACCCCATTGGTCCTTATCTTGGCGAGATAGACATTGAACTCTTCACACAGCTTTTCGCTTTCGGGATCATTCTTTCTGAAAGCAAAACTTACATCCTGCTCTCTTATCCTGTCGTGAATATAATCGATATCAGGCTCTTCAAAGTGCATGGTCTTTACATTGGGCTCATCTGCAAGAAATGCATCTATCTTACCCGAAAGCAGCGCAGCACCGCAGTCCGGATAACTGTCGATATAAACATATTCACTGTCAGGAAAAAATTCCTTTGCCACATCCTCCAACAGAGTTCCTGTGAGAACCCCGATACGTTTTCCGTTGTAGCTTCCCCAGTCAGCAACACCTGTCCCGGTCTGCCCGGAGGTCCCTGTATCTTCTGCTGCAAATGAGCTGACTGCAAACACACATGTCAAAAGAAAAACTATTGCCAACAAGAAACGAACCGGATTCTTCAAAAAATCACCTTTATGAAAACATCCACTCTTCATACCAAGCTCCTATCCCTTTTATTTTTTCAAACACCTCATTAACGTTGTAAGCCAATTGGCAGAGAAAATGGCTACTGTTTCATATTTGGATCACCCCGTTATAATATTCCGCTATGTTTGATAACTCTTATCAGTCAGCAAATTCTGCACGTCGGATCTTATCTCCTGGAAATTCTTGTAATAGTTATAGGATTTTCCGCTCTGTGCATGTGATAACTTCCGCGTCTTTCAAGACCGGTTGACTGTATCTCCACCATCTCAAAGTTATAATCTGTAAGCCTTCTCTCGACCTCCAGAACCTCTGCAACCGATTCAAGAGTAACCGTATTTATTACAATGACTACATCCGGATTAACCTTCACAGCCCAGTCTATGATCTTTTGGAGATTTCCCTTGCTGCCTCCGATGAAAACACGGTCGGGAATAGGCAGCAATCCCTCATCTGCTACATTCTTTCTCTCTCCCGGCTTCTGCATCTCAAACTCTTCAAAGCATTCTGGAGCCTTGCCGCGGATTACACGGATGTTGTCAACCTTGAACTGATATCTGTTTCTTTCGATGGTATCTATGGCTTCCTGATTCAGTTCAACGGCGATAACCTTTCCCTCCGGACATGCAAGACCTGCCTCGATGGACATAGAGCCGGAACCTGCACCGATATCATAGATGATGCTGTCCTCTTTTATAGCCAAACGGCAGAGACTCAGGGCTCTCACGTCACGTTTTGTAAGAGGTACTGCATCAGCCCTTTCAAAATGATCGTCTCCGATACCATAGGAACGGACAGGAGTTTCTGCATTGTCATTTTCAAAAAGCGCGATGGCAAGACGGTCAAACATCTTACCCTTCATGTCCCTGGGCTTTCCAACGGTAAAACATTCATCCGGGTAGCTCAGCCTCTCTCCGACTATGATCTTCACAGAGCCGAAACCAAAACGGGCAAGCTCCTGGGAAATCTTTGAAACCGTATCTTCACTGCCCAGAAGTGCACACACGTACTTGTTTTCCCGGATCAACGGAATCATGTCCTTATGGCGTCCGTGAAGACTTACCAGCTTAACATTGGCCATGCTTACAGAGCGCTTACTAAGGAAATACTGGATGCTGGAAACTCCTGCAAAATTTCTGATATCAAAGTTCTCGGCTCTGTCCTCATCCTCTGAGTCATCACCACCGTCCGGTCCCATATTTTGTTCCAATGCTTTCTTTAAAGGTATGGCACCACTGTAAACGCTGGTATCTCCAGTAAATACGCAGGAGATCACCTTCTTCTCGGGATGACCCTTGATGTACGTCACCATATCATCGGTTTTCACAGCCTCACAGATTTCTATATCAAGCTCCGGAACCGCATCCTGAGCGGTCTTCAGGGCTCTCGCCGCCCCCATCAGAACCTCGGACTCCTTTATCGCCTTAATGGCCTGAGTTGTCATCATCTCCGGACTTCCCGGACCAACACCGATTAAATTTATGATTCTCATAACATTCCTCCTGCTAAAATATCACTTAAAGACATTATACTATACCATTCCTCCACCGGAACAGTCGTTAAGACCGGTCGTCC
Source organism: Oribacterium sp. (assembly GCA_017627595.1). Lineage (GTDB taxonomy): Bacteria > Bacillota > Clostridia > Lachnospirales > Lachnospiraceae > Oribacterium. Next base: position 24,233 of record JAGAGL010000038.1, read on the forward strand.
GATGACAAGAATTTTCACTCCCAATTCTATAGCTGCATCACACTTCCCGGGAAATCCTCCGATCTCCCCCGAATCCTTTGTAACAATGTATCCGGCAGAAGCATATCTTAACTGAGCCAGGTTCATATCAATACTGAAGGGACCCTGCATGAGGATCAGCCTGTCTCTCCTAAATCCCAGCGCCATGCATTTTTCAAGAACCTCAGGCGTGGGTAATGCTCTCACATAACAATACTCCTCAAAATCCGGTATGGCAGTGTATTCCTGAATTTCTTTTGAACCTGTGGTTATGAGTATATGCTTTCGCTTCTCCGGAAAATTTTCGAAAGTTGAGTTGAGCCATTGTACGGCCTTTTTTAAATTTTCGAAATATAGAAAGTCAGAGTTATCTGTATCAGAGTCTGCCTCAGGACGAACTATTCTCAGGCATCTGACTCCGGATGCCCTGCAGGCTTTGTAGATATTTTCCGTTACTTCCGCAGCATACGGATGAGTTGCATCGATAACCAAAACAGACTCAGCTCTATCTTCTGATATCTTCTCTAAAAAATCATCATTGATGGGATGTTTATCAATTACTGATTTGGACTCACCCATGGTTAAACTTCTAAAGAGACTATTCGCAGTTATAAAACGCTCCTCCATTTCCTCGGCGTTCAGCCTTCCAACATTTACAGCCAAATGCTTTTCCGTTGGAAGAAGTCCTGCTCCGTAGTCGGTAGCCACAAAGACTTCGGTCTCAAGAAAATCTTCTCGTCCATCAGCCTCTCTTTTTTTGTTTTCTGCCACAATATGCTCCGCAATTTTCCGTCCTTCGGTGGTTCCGCCAAATAAAAATATATGCATAAAACTCCTGCTGCTGATTAGCAGTCACAATTTCCCGGCGTAAGCAATGTAATCATCCGTAAAAACACATGCCTACATGCCTTTTATCACCCTTTATACCCTCTCGGAGTAACCATTCTGGATCCATCCGGTGTTTCAACAATCTTCGTCTCCGAATTGCCTATGAAAACTGTAGTCAGCATATCAATTTCAGAATTTTCACCAAGCTTCTCAAGCTCATATAATAAAAAGATCCGGCTCTTACATCCATCCCTTCCGATGTTTCTGACATATCCGCAGACTCTGTCGGAAGGAATCCCTTCGCAGAGTATCCCGCAGGCTTTCTTAAAAGTCTCCAGCCTCTTGTGGCTCACCGGGTTATAAAGCACTATGACAAAGTCACCTTCTGCTGCTGCCCTAAGCCTCTTTTCTATGGTTTCCCAAGGCGTCAACAGATCCGAAAGACTGATGACACAAAAATCATGCCCGACAGGAGCTCCCAGAACTGCTCCTCCACTGAGAACTGCAGAAAGACCCGGTACGTTCTTCACCTGAACCCCACAGTAGCTTTCCTTTTCCGACAGCTCGTACAAAAGTCCCGCCATACCGTAAACCTCGGCGTCACCTGAGGAGATAACGGCAACATTCTTCCCGGACACTGCAAGCTCCAGAGCCTTTTTACAGCGTTCCTCTTCCTCATGCATCCCGGAAACCACGAATTCCTTTTCAGGATACTGTTTACTCACTATATCCGCATAAGTTTTATACCCTACTATCACATCCACACCTGAAAGCACTTCCCTTGCTTCCAATGTCTCGTACTTTACATCTCCGGGCCCGAAGCCCACAGCATATACCGTTCCCATTTCACCCTCCGTGAACCAAATCACTCATATTTTATAATTTTATCCTAATCCGGCCCGCAAAAAAACCCCTACACACCCTTGCGGCAGCTTTATCGAAACCGGAAGTGACGGTCTTCAAGAAAAATGCCCCCTTCCGGGCAGCAGGCTTTTTGTAGTTTAGCCTGTCTATCCGGAAGGGGGTATATCTTGATTTGCAGTACAGTTTTATATCACTTTAGCTCCATATTTCCAAGGAAGTCCTCGATGATAGCATCTGTAGACATCTGGATTTTTTCATCTTCACTGTATGTAGATGAGATCTTTATTACAAGGAGATCATCTCCCCTCGGAACAAAATAAGCTACATAAACCGCGTCACCTTCCTTATATGGACCCTTAGTCATTAGTACTGTGCAGCCCTCCATATCTTTGAAGGTTACGTCTTCTGTTCTCTCCAGATCCACATTCTCGTCTGCAAGACCGGCGCGAAGCTCTGTTATGGCACTGTCAATGTCTTTACTCTCCGCTTTATAAACTACGATCAGGAATTCATTCCATTCCTTGCTGTCAACATTGCAGAACATATCCGACTCACCGGTTTCATATGAGCAGATCTCACGCATATCGAACTTTGCGGTATAATCATAGCTTCCTTCATAATCAACGATCTGATCTTCATCCTTCGTCGGAGGCGCATTAAGAACCGGAACCGGTGGCCAGCCGTACTCCTGATACTGGGTGATGTACAGCCCGTTAGTGTTGATATAGTTTGCCAATGCTTCTGCCAGATACTTGTCACGTTCATTTGAAGCTTCAAGATATGCATCCTTCAGACCCTCTTTACCGAAAAGCTCATCCAGAGAAGCCTCAAAGCCGGAGCCATCCTGAAGAAAATCAAAATCGGTAACTATGGGATCTCCTTTTGTTGTATCAAGATGCACAACGCCTCCGAAGGATCCTCCATTTACATTCAGAAGGGAAGTCTTTACAAGGTTGAAACCTTCTACATAGAATTCACCCCATAACTTCACGTCCTTGGGATCACTGTCATCTGCCTTAAGAACGACAGGAACACATATGGTTAAATCCGGTGCCACATCTCCAAAACTGTTTTCAACAAGGAAATGGCTTACTCCGTCTGCATACTCTGCCCAGTCCTCAGGACCGTTGTAATGATATTCCGGAAGGGGCAATGTCGGATAATCAGGCTCCGAAGCAGTTGTTTCCTCTTCCTTCGCAGCTTCTGTGGTTTCTTGAGAAGTCTCTTCAGTTTCCTGAGGAGCTGCCGTAGTGGATTCTTCCACTGCTGCCGTTGTAGCCTCATTTGTATTAACATTTGTTGCCGGCTTCTGACATCCGACCATTCCAAAGGCAAAAACACAAAATGCTGCTGCCAATGCCGCTTTCTTTCTCATAATATTTCTCCTCTCTTATAATTCACTAATAATAGTTTATATTTATTACACAGACACCGCAACCGCCAATGTCACACTTCCGTATATCTGCTTGTGTATGAGGACCCGCTCATGTCCGTTTTGCGACGCGGCATAAGCAGCCGACCGTTCGCAGACATTGGACACCCCTGTTACACTTTCCACAAAACTGCTTGACGCAAAGTCCCCGTCCATGGATTTAAGCTCAGCTGCAGTATAGGTCACAAAGGGAATCTCCCGCTTATAACTGAAGGTCAGTATCCCCTGTTCATTTTTTTTCAGGTCAATGCTTACCAGGGCATCGACTGCTTCTCCGGATATTCCTGCTGACTTAAGGCAATTATCATATGCCTTCGCAACATCTTCCTCGGAAACGCCCTTTCGGGCACCGATTCCTACATATACACGCTTTGCGATAAGCTTGAGACCTATGGCATTAAAGGGTCTCACCACCGGATCAGCTTTTTCCAGCAGCTTACTTTGATAACTTATGATGACATCCGCTTTGTCAATGTCTCCGATCCCCACCTGCTCGTATTCCCCGATTCCGGGTCTCTTCACAAGATGTTCCATGCCAATGTCACTGTATATACGTAATTTCTCGCCTCTCAGCACCTTTGCCGAAACTTCCTTTGCCGCCCCGAAATCAGTGATGATCAGTCCGTTCTCCTTTGCAAAAACATCAACAGAAAAAGCACCTTCCAGATCTGACGCAGTGGTTATCACCGGCTGAGCCTTAATGAGCTCTGAAACAAAAGAAGTAAGCTCATTGGCTCCTCCCAGGTGACCGCTGAGAAGGGATATAACATAACGCCCGGCTTCATCTATGACAAGTACCGCCGGATCTTCTGACTTGTGTGACAGGAATGGCGCTATTGCACGAACCGCAATGCCGGTGGAGCCGACAAAAATTATGGCATCGGAATCCTCCGAAAACCAGGCAGCCACTATTTCATTTAAATCCCTTGCGTCAGAAATCTCCGGCAAAGCCTTTGTCTTTGCGAGAAGACAAACCTCAAGCTTTTCCCCTTTCTCTTCTCTCAAAGTCCCGGTTCTTCTGAAAAGCCCCTGTCCTTCGTTCTCCGCTTCCATCCAGCGATTCTTCAGCTCCTCTGAAAGCCTGTATCCTTTTTCCGTGAATGCTATAACCTGAACCTTCACATGTCCCCCTCTCCCATACTCATTCATCTATAACTGCTTTTTAACAGTTTGTTTTTGGTATACATATGTTATTTATCGACTCATATACAGAGACCACGTTCATCAAGCTTTAAAATCAATCTTCTTCGGTCTTATGTTCTATTTCCTCTGTAACATGTAACAAAATCACGGTCATAGAGTTTTGAGTATTCATAGACTGTTTTATCGTCAATTGCTCTTCCGACTATTATCAAGGTCTGTTTCATATTTCCGTCGGCTCTTCTCGCCTCTTCTCTCTGAAATGCCTCCGGAATTTTATCCAATGTTGTCCAAACCACCTCTTCATCCGGCCAGGTAGCCCTGAATACCACAGCTGCAGGAGTATCCACAGGATAACCTCCTGCTATCAGCTCCTTCCGGACCTTTTCTGAAAGTGTGGCTGACAAAAAAAGCACCATGGTAGCCTGATGAGCCGCCAGAGCACTCAGCTTTTCCTTATCCGGAACGGCCGTTCTTCCCTCAGCTCTGGTAATGATAACTGTCTGTGTTATTCCCGGAAGTGTGTATTCTTTTCTGATGGCTGCTGCCGCCCCGGAAAAGGAGCTGACTCCGGGACAGATGTCATATTCAATTCCCTTCTCCTTTAGCCAGTCCATCTGCTCCCGAATTGCACCATACAGAGACGGATCTCCGGTATGCAGTCTCACCACAGTTTTCCCTGCTTCCTCCGCTTCCTCGAAAACCTTCAGCACCTCCTGAAGATTCATATCCTTGGAATCGTAGATCTCTGCATCACTTTTGCAAACTTTAAGGAGCTCAGCATTAACCAGAGATCCCGCATATATCACGATATCCGCTTCTTTAATAAGCTTTAATCCTTTTACAGTGATAAGCTCCGGATCTCCCGGACCCGCCCCAACAAAATGAACCATTTAATCAACCTCTCCGGCTTTTCCGACCATTCCGAAACGCTCTGAATAGACTATAACTCCGAATTTCATCTGTCCCTTTATCCTCTGCTCCATATGAAACTCAATTTCCTTCATGATGGAAGCCATAACAATTTCTCTCAGCCCGATTTCTTCAAGCAAAGTGAGCATTTCCTCTGTGGTAGCAGCCTCTTTTACAGCCCTTATCTGAGATGCATCTCCTCCGCAAAGCGCCAGATGTGCCGCAAATATCTCCCACCTTCCGTCCGCCACTTTACTGTAAGTATTCATGATCCCTGCTGCCAGCTTACAGAGCTTTCCGATATTTCCCACCAGCAAAAACTCCCGGCATCCATAGGAAATCGCAAGGTCAATGGCATCTCCTATATAATTTGAAACCGTAACAACCCGCTCTGTATCAAGCCCAAGCTTTTCAACATAACGCATTCCGTAATTTCCGGGAACTGCGATGATGGATGACACTGCACCAGGTTCTGTTTCTGTCAAATCTGTTTCCGCTTCAGGTGTTCCGGCTTTTAATTCATGACTGGCTTCCTTACGCTGACTATAAAGCTTCTGCCTTATCTCCGTCTCTATTGTGGCAACTATCGAGGCTTCCGACATAGGCTCCACAATTCCGGTAGTTCCCAGAATTGATATACCACCCTCTATCCCCAGCCTCGGATTAAAAGTCTTCTTCGCAAGCTCCTCCCCCTCCGGAACAGAAACTGTGATGAGAAAACACTTATCATCTTCGGACTGGCACAATTCCAACACATCCAATGCCGTTCTAAATATCATCTCCCTTGGCACCGGATTAATTGCACTCTGCCCGACCTCCTGCTGAAGTCCGGGTTTTGTAACAGTACCCACACCCTTTCCACCGGTTAGAAACAGCCTAGGGTTATCTTCACAGATGAAGGCATTTTCCGGAACCTCACCGGCAGTAACTCTCTCTGCTTTAACATGCACTTCTGTCCCATTAGTCACATCCGGATCATCCCCGGAATCCTTGATCGTATAAAACTCCGACTCCCCCACAGGATACACACTTAGTGTTACTATTTCTCCCCCCGGCAGTACTACATTTACCTCCTCTGCAACGTTACCGGTCATAAGCCTCTCCATTGCAGCCCTCGTACACGCCGCCGCACAAGTCCCCGTAGTCAACCCACGTCTCATTTGCTTTTGGTTTTTATATATATACTCTTTCATATTAAACGATACTCTTCTGTACCATTTCACCACCTACCGGTATCTCTCCCTCATACCCTCGATATCCTCGCGGATTTTCTCCCTCAAACTTTCCGGCTCGAGGACAGTAACCCTCTTCCCATATTGCAGAGCCCAATACTCCATTGCCTGCTCATTACAGTAAACATGAATCTCCATCATATCCACGCCATCTTCCGTGTACTTTTTCATTATCTGAAAATCCTTTCCGAACCAGTCCACAAGATCATTCATGAACTTAGTATCGGTCTTCAGAAGCACGCTCACAGAATTGCCGGAAAACATATAAACATGCTCAGCCATATGCTTGGGAAGATTAAGCCCGTTTTCCATACCCTTTATAAGCCTGGTATCCTTTATGGGCTCCTCCAGAAGCTTCATCTCAGTCATCCTGTCGATACGAAAATGAGATATAGTGTCATACTTATCGTAATTTCCCACGAGATAATAGTGACCGTTGGACATGACCACCTGATAGGGATTAAAAACGAAGGGCTCCTGCCTCGTGGGATGCATCTTGAAATCCGTGCCGTAGACATTATAAATAAAAGAAATCTTCCGCTTTTGAGTCATGGCATCATCAATGATATCCAGATTTATCATCACCTGCTTGTTTTCGGTATGCTGAAGATCGGTATAATTCTCTATATAGGATAAATGCGGGGAAAAATACTTATTGCCCTTACTTTTAAGCTTTTCTATAAGTGCCACGGACTGCGCCCTGGTAACACCCTTTGAAAAGATAACCGAATTTATCAGGAGCTGGAGCTCCGCATCGTCAAATTCCCTTGAAAGAAGACAATAGCCGTCATCAATGCTGATGTCATAACCCAGATCTATCAGATACTCCGCATTGTTTCTGACAGAACGCCTGTCACATTCAATACCGTAATTATCTTTAAGCAGCTTTAATATCTCCTGCTGTGTAAGCCTGTGATCCTCGTCTGTATATTTTTCCAATATCTCAAGGATCAGCATATTAAGCATTTTTTTATTGCCTCTGCCCTCGTACATATTTACTCCCGATTTTTTATATATCGATTTTTTCCTTTAATCGATATCAATATATATGATTGTCTGCCTCTCAAACAATATATAACTTCTGAGCACTGTTATCGGTGTAACACCGAAATCCATCTGTCAGTCAGAAATTTCGTTATATGGCTTTCCGTCAAGCTTTGCTTCCATCAGACGATCCTCTTTATCATATATGAGTTTCAGTGAAAAAAAGCTGTCTCTCTCCAGAAGAAGCTTCAGGAAAATGCGGTCTCCCGGCCACACATTGAGCTTTGGCACCTCACTTTTGCTAACCCATTTGAGCTCTCCTTCATCACATTCTGTCTGTTCCCCTGTAAAACCGTCAGCTGTGAAAAGATGCATATATTCCGACTCTGCCCTGCCGGAGATAAAGGTTACTATCCCCCGGTATTTCCATGAGGTTAATGTATATCCCGTTTCTTCCTTAACCTCCCTCACAAGACACTCCTCAGGACTCTCGTCCTTTTCAAATTTTCCTCCTACTCCGATCCACCTGGCGTGGTTAAGATCGTTCTGCTTCTTAGTTCGGTGAAGCATGAGGTATTTATCATCTTTTTCTATATAGCAAAGAGTTGTGAGTATAGACATTTTTTCCTCCGTAATTAAATCTTTTATAATTATACAAAAAAAGCGGTCTTCCATGTAGGAAAACCGCTTTCGTGATTTCATATTTTTAATTATTCTGCATCTCTGCTGCTAAGGGCAAGTCCCATAGAATCAAGCTTTCCGAGAATCTCATCGATGGACTTACGACCCATGTTACGAACCTTTGAAAGATCCTCAAGATTCTTGTTGCAAAGATCACCAACAGTGTTGATGCCGGCTCTCTTGAGACAGTTATATGAACGAACGCTAAGCTCAAGCTCATCAATGTTCATATTCATAAGGTCATTGGAATCACTGCTGCCTGCATCCTCAACCTTAACCTCGTTATCTGTATCAACATCCATATCAGCAAAAAGCTTAAGATGTGAATCAAGAATACGTGCTGAAAGTGATACGGCATCATCCGGAGCCATAGTTCCATTTGTAGTTACATCAAGAGTAAGCTTCTCTTCGTTTGTGCCTTCGATAGGATCTATAACGATGTTAACCTTTACTACAGGACAGTAAATAGAATCCACTGCGATAACACCGATAGCCAGATCGCTGCGGTCACGTGTGTTTGCACCGTCATATCCACGACCCTTTGTTATCTTTATCTCGATGTAAAGTCTTGCTTCCTTTCCTGAAAGTGTAGCGATAACCTGATCTTTGTTAATGATCTCTACTTCAGAAGAAACCTTAATATCAGAGCCGCGAACAACTCCTTCACCGGCATAATCAATATATGCCATAACCGGATCATCGCTGGATGATGTATTTTTAATAGCAAGCTTCTTTAAATTAAGGATGATATCACTTACATCTTCCTTTACTCCGGGAATTGATGAAAATTCATGATAAACGCCCTCGAACTTTACCTCACTTACTGCAGCACCAGGCATAGAGGAAAGAAGGATACGTCTTAATGAATTACCGATGACTGTACCTTCGCCCTTAGCAAGCGGAGCACATACAAAACGTCCGAACTTCTTATCATCTGTGATTTCCTCAACTTCAAGAACCGGTTTGATTTCTACTGCCATTAGCCCACCTCTTTATATTAAATCATTGAAACAAATTTCTTTGCAAGATCATAAAAAGTTTCTGTCAAAGAACATACTATCTCTATTATTTTTAGAATCAAGCTATTTTATTATAGCGTGTTTTTTTTGCATGTCTAGGGTTTTAAGAAAATTTATGAAAAAAGTGGATGCTTTTTATTGCATCCACTTAAAAACGTAGTAAAATTATAAATTTATAAGAAAAAATCTAATTTACAAAGATTTCCGGACAGCATAAAAAAATCTTATGCTATCTCAACCAGCTTTCCTGAATCATCAAAATTGAGACTTAACTGACCTTTGAACTGAAGATTTCTCTTTTCTATCTTGCCTACAGTCTTGTTATATGTAGCAAAACGATCAAGAGTATCCTTGTTTTCTATATAAAGTCTGATGTGTGTTATCCTTTTTCCCTGAAGTCTTCCTTTAACAAGCTCACCTTTATCCGTAATGCAGTCATAGGTAACTGTGATATCGGTATATTCATTGATCTCCTTTATGGCCGGTGACAGAACTCTCTGCTTGAAATTTCCGAAAGCACTGTAAACATCTGCCATGAGGTTCTCTCTCAATGTATCGATAGGGATATCAACATGTCCTTTATAAGCATAAGACTTTGCAAGCTCATACAATCTCGGTGAATACTTGCTTGTCATGGAAAGGATATTGTAAAGCTCATATTCCGTAAAATTGTTTTGAAGGCCAAGAAGATAGGTTTTTATACGGCTGTCAAGAAGGAGACTTATGGTTCCTTTGCGCTCATTATACTCAGGCTCATTGAACCATCTGAGCTTTATGACTCTGTTATCGATGTTTACCCAGAATGCCTTTTCATCGATGGAATCGATCATATTTCTGAAATCACGATAAACATTCTTCGGATCAATTCCACAAAGTCTCGCAAAATCAAGTGCACGGATCTCATACTTTTTAAACTCTTCCTCACCGGGTTTTATTAAAGTGATAACAAAGTTTACAAGCTTCTGCTCATTGGCTGTAAGATTGTACTTGGCTTTTTGTATGAGTGCGTTGTCTTTAACAACAAGATATGTACGTTGATCCTCAACTTTTTCTTTTTGCGTTTTATATGCTGACATTTTTAAGAACTCCGTTTCTCTCGCATGTCAATATAGTAAAACTCTTAACCTGAAAAATCAATCACCGTAATTTTGTTATATCTCTATTCTGACCCGGATTTCCGAAAAAGGCAAAAATAATTGCATTATAATGGCTTATTAATCCCGGATCAGGCATCTGAAAGACCGGTTATTATACTTTTCTGACCCGCCTTCCACGCGCACAGGATTGTATTTTTTTATGTTTTGGTTTTTTATTTGATATATTTAATATTATATATATTTATATTATTCAATGCCGGATTACAGCAGAATAACGTCATTTTTTGTCCACATAAATAACAAAAACACGGTAAGGCATAACAGATTAACGGTGACCCCTAACAAAATAACGGCAAAAGATAACAAATAAACGGTAAAAGCCCAAAGAGGTCTTTTTGAATACGGCGACAAATATTAATAACCGGAAAAAAGGAGTCTAAGCATGTGGAGGTCATGGTTATATTGTCAAAAAGCACTAATCGACCATCTGATTTTTGTCAAAAACGTCTTATAACAAAATTACGGTGATTCTAAGAGACAGATAACATCATTACGGTAATTAAGGTAAAAACATAACAGAATTACGGTAGAAACCTAAGGAATCAATTTTACCGTAATTCTGTTATAAACCTGTCTTTCAGCAGAGCAAATAACATTAATACGGTCAATCGTAAGAAATACTTAAGCCGTAAATTTGTTACAAGTTTTCCGGGAAGTCTTCTTTTTGATGAACTTTATAACAGATATACGGTGATTAATACCTTTATTGGAAAAAAATAAATCAATGAATTCAGACATATAACAAATACACGGTATAAAAACAATGACTTAATTATATTTTAATGGTTCAGAAGATTTTTATGGGTTTTGGATTATAACAAATAAACGGTATCCTTCAAATAATGAAGAATACCGTCAATATATATAGGTTTCAACCGTAAATATGTTATAAAGTCTGGATTTAAAACCGTAAAACTGTTATAAGTGGTCTATATCATTTAGTAGAAAGCCGGAGAGATATTTTTAAGTAACTGCTCTCCGGCTTCTATCAGGTTCAGATGTCAATCTTCTCCAAAAGTGCCTTGATATCCTCTGAGGGCTCAGCCTCCTTAAGATGCCATACAGCATATTTTACAGCATTGGAAGGAACGTAATCATCCTTAAGCCACTCTTCAAGGACAGAGAGAGCCATCTGCCTTGTACCGTTTACCGGAGAATTAAGAGAGGCAACTATAAAATCCTCTCCTTCTCCCGCCGAGTCTGAAAGATTCTGTACCAGGAAACTAAGCTGATGGAAAGGCCTGTACTCTTCTCCTATTCCGAGATTATCCTTAGGTCCCGACGCCATCATATCAAGAGGCAGCTTCTTTCTGAAAATGGAGAAAACTCTTGAGAGTGTCTCACTGTTTTTAGGAAGAATGTCTACGAGTGAGGCATTGGCAGAAAAATCCTCTTCCATTGCTGCAAGAACCTCTTCGGTGCAGTCTATATCCATACGCTTTGCAAGGCGGTAGTCTTTCTTTTCGGTCACAAGCTTTGATGCGAAGTCTTTCAATTCCTTTGAGTTAAGGAGGTGTTCAAGTCTTTCACCAAGCTTTCCGCTTTCATTAAAAATATTCCGGTTAAGGTAATCCCTGATATCAAGTAAGGTACCGAGAGCCTCAGTGGTCTTCACCCTGTGTTCAGACTGTTTTATGAAGCCTGAAAGAATTTCCGTGCGGTCTGACATTGAAGAAATGCCCTGAAGTGTTCCTTCATCCAGAAGTCCGGCAATAATGGGACGGGCTAAAAGGTAATCGTCGTCATTGAAGGCCGGATTCAGGAATACCTTACCAAGGTTTATCTTCTCTGCCACGGTGCGTGCAGAATATGCGGCACCGACATTGTTCCGTACACCTTCGCGGAACAGCCAGTCCTTGATCTTTCCGGATGAGGCCTCTATATGTTCAACACAATGAATGCGGCCCCAGCCCTTTGTATGTTTTGCAAAATCCAGGATAGCTTCATTTCCGTCCTTCCAGGTTTCGGCTACCATAATAGAAAAAAGCGTCAGCTCTTCGGATCTGGAAAGTGCTTTAACAACATCCTTTACAGCTTCATTATCATCGGTGTCCATCATCTCAAAAAGCACGAGGGCAAACTTGAGAGCTTCCGGGTTATCGGTTTTGATGATAACATTGGCCGCAAACTGAAACACTGCTTCGGCATCGATGCTTCCGGCGTTATCATTGACCCACCTCTCAAGCTTTTCAACCAGCGGAAGCATGCGGACTTCGGGGGCTGAGAAGAAGGATTCGAGATCATATTCTGCCGAGTCAAAATCATGCCCGGAGGCTTCATTTATAACATCGATAAGAGCTTCTTCATCGCTGTCAGCCTGCATATCGTGGTAAAGGTACATGCCGTCCAGGGCTCCTTCTACAAGGCGGATGCCAAGCTTTCCTGAAGAAGCAGCTTTTGATATGCGGAAGTCGTCCGGCAAAGTGTCGTCCGGTCTCAGGTTATCACAGATTGATTCATATATTGAATTTGACATTAAATGCTGCCTCCGATATCAGTATCCGTAATGCTCACGCTGTGTGTCTTCGTCATATACCTTTTTATAGGCGGCGGTTCCCTGATGAAGGATCTTTATGAGATACCACTCTACGCCCTTAATGGTTACCATCTCACCAACCTCTTTCTTTGCGAAAGGATGGCTGGGAAGGTTGATACGGGTGGTTACTTTCTTTTTTCCGTCGGAAATGATTATGTAGTCTCCCTGCTGAGCGCCGGACTTGCCTTTAAGCTTTGTGTTAAAAAACGGACGCTGGCTGCTTTTGCCGGTCTTGGGAGAATTACTGTTTTTTGATTTGTTAAATGAACGTGGTTTTTTATTATTCATTGGTCACCTCGGAAATCCTGTGTACGGGCAGTGTATCCGCCCGGATGGTTTAATGCCGTAAATCTGTTATAAGTTGGATAAAACATGTAAGTTCGCTTTCGGTAAAAACGGTTACGAGCATCCTGATGTCAAAAAACAAGGGCTTTCTGTGATTATAACAGAAAGCCCTGTGTAAATATAACCTATGTAACAAGTTCTTTGAAAATACCGGATTAATCAGAGGTTACTGCCGGTTTTCAAAGATTTTTAAATATCAGTTTTCAAGGAATCCGTCAAGCTCACGCTTATACTTCGGATTCTGAAGTTTATGCAATGCTTTATTCTCGATCTGACGGATACGTTCACGGGTAACGTGGTACATGGTTCCGATCTCTTCAAGAGTTCTTTCGCGGCCATCCACAAGACCGTATCTCATCTCAATGACTTCGCGTTCACGTTCACTGAGGTTTACCAGAATCTTTTCAAGCTGCTGCTTCATCATTACATTATTAATGTTCTGTTCCGGTGAAGTGATCTTATCATCTGCTATAAATGAACCAAGATCTGAATCCTCATCCTCTCCCACCTTGCTGTCAAGGGACGCAGGACCGGCATCATAGTTGATAACCTCCTGAATGCGTTCCTCCGGAATATTGAGGGCTTCACTAAGATCAAAAGTCGTAGGCTCATGTCCAAGCTCTAAGGCAAGCTGACGAGAGGTTTTCTTGATCTTATTTATGAGTTCCACCATGTGAACAGGCACTCTGATGGTTCTTGACTGATCGGCAAGGGCTCTTGCTATTGACTGACGGATCCACCAGGTTGCATAGGTAGAAAGCTTAAAACCTCTGTCCGGTTCAAATTTCTCTACCCCACGCATGAGGCCAATGTTTCCCTCCTGGATCAGATCCAGGAAATTCATGCCACGACCGGTATAGCGCTTTGCGATGGAAACCACAAGTCTCAGGTTACATTCCACCAGCTCCTGTTTCGCTGCCATATCTCCGTTTTTGCAGCGAACTGCAAGATCATGTTCGCGCTCCGGAGTAAGGAGCGGATAGCTTCCGATCTCTTTAAGGTATATACGTACCGGATCGTCGGCGGAAACATTTTCAAGATTTGTGAGAGCCTCCATGTCAAGGGCTCTGACTTCCTTATCTTCTTCAGAAAGCTCTTCCTCGGATATTTCCTCGTCAGAAAAATCGTCTCTTTCCGGGTTGATGCCTGTCAGTGAAGACTCCTTAATATTTTTGATGACATCAGAGTTGTCATCAAACTCACTAAAAACACTGTCTTCCGGAGAAGTAACATTATAATCATCTGAATCGATGAATATGGTGTGCTTTTCCTCCAGAAGCTCTCTATCACTATGTATCATAAAACTTCCTATATCCCTATCTTTTTCTTCTAAACAGCCTTGCTATTTTATTTTGAAAACAAATATATTGCAAGACATAAGGGGGATATTTAGGAAAATAATACATAAATCTTATTTATAACACATATAAATTTGTGCACAAAAAATCCCGGTAGGCGTCCCGGGATTTTTTATAAAAGGATTATAATTTGAAATTTGTAAAAAAAGGATTGTGCATTTATTTCGTTTCTTTTCTTAACTTGATTCTAATATACACAATCCCTGAAAATAGTGATTGAAGAAAAACGAAATCTCTGATTATGAAATTCTTAAGACGGACATTAAGAATTATTGTAGGGTCCATCCACTATCTTTTTGAGTTGTACCGCAGTATCTCCTGCATTATAAAAGCGAGGACGAGACCGCCTCCGAAGCCTCCCACATGAGCCATAAAGTTTATGGAAGGATCCATATATCCTGCAGCAAGTGAAAGAATAACGGAAATCAGTACTCTCTTTATGGGAAACAGCTTTCTCAGGCGGGGATTCATGGCAAACAGTATAAATACCGAGAGAAGGCCGAAGATCGCTCCGCTGGCGCCGGCTGAAACCACAAATTCGTTTGATATTCCCTCATAAAGCAAGGTCAGCATATTTCCGGAGATTCCGGAAAAAACGTAAAGGACAAGATACAGAAAGTGTCCATAATAGTGTTCTACATAGGGACCCAGAGCAAAAAGGGAAATCATATTGCTGCCCAGATGTTCCACTCCGAAGTGAATAAACATGGAGGTGATAAATCTGTACAGCTGACCATCCACAATAATATAAGGTGTGTAGAAGGCACCAAAAGCGAGGGAAGTTTCGATATCTTCACTTCCCCCCAGCATTTCTTCCGCGATAAACATTATCACATTAAGAGCTATAAGATAGTATGTAACAAAGGGCGCCCATTTACGGGTTGGCTTAGCATTAGTGTTTTCCATAAAAAAGATTATAGTACACTTAAAAGATAATTACGATGGTATCTTTGTGAGCATTCAAAACATAGGAGCAGGAACGGACGTTTTCAAGGTAGTCGTAAATCTCGTGTTCCGTAAACAGCCGGTCTGTGATTTCGGACATGGTGTCAGCATTATCAGTCCTGAACTGGACAAGGTTTTTGCCGCTGTTCTGGGCGGAGCTGATCTTTGAACCGATCGTTTCAATATCCGGAAATGTAAAGTAGTTGCCGGTGTAAATGTAGTAATTATCATTGTAGGAGTAGCAGGCGGGAACCGGAATGTTTGCATCAGGGGTGTGATTTACATACATTTCGGCATCCGTAAGTCCGAAGTAGGAATAGTTTATGAAGGAGGTTGTTGAATCCTGAGAGGATACCGTGGATTCTCCGAAGGTAACATCTATCTGGTACCAGCCTCCGTCCATAAGGATCACATTCCAGGCATGAGGACCGCCTTCCGCAGTACCTGTAACCAGTATAGCCGGGATCCCCATGAGCTGTGAAAGATACTGGAGAGTCTTTGCGTAACCGTTACATACTGAGCGATGGAAAAGAAGAACCGAAATGATATTCTGGTTCTCATCGGATCCTTCTTCGTAGTCTGTAGTGCTGACAATTTGATCGTACAGGTACTTGATCTTTGTATAATCATCAGTTGTGGTTCCGTCCCTGAAGCCGGGAACTCCTGCAAGCACTGTTCCGATAACCTCGTTAAGAGAGGCTTCGTAGGAGGAAACCTCCTCTTCCGACATGGTGTACTGACCTTTCACGGTTATGGAGGTGACAACACCGTTTATGGATTCCACGGAATAATGTATCCCACTTGTGTAGAAAATTTCCGGATGGTCTGCCATAACGTAATTGTAGACGGTATTAAGCTCATCGGAATCAAGAGTTGATACGGACCTCTCTTTCCTGTTAGTGACAGAATCAAGGATTTCCCGGTAAACGGTTTTTCCTTTTTCATTCAGAAGATTATAACAGTAGTAGCCTGCCTGGCTTTCGTCAGTGATGTCGCCGGTATCTCCGAATCTTGCATCCAGACTTTCCTGGAGATCCTTAATGAGTTCTTTGGAGGGTTCTGTTTTTTCTGTACTTTCTTCCGATGCACCGGTTTCCGCGGAAGCGGCTGAAGCTTCGGTGGTTTCATTCTCGGTGGGAAGGTCAGGAGCTTCGGACTCCCCGGGGATTAATCCGTTTTCTTCCAAAAGAGTTTTAACCGGCTCAGGCAATGAAGAAATCAGCTTATCGACGCTGAGTTTCTCCGAATAATAAGAAACAATATAATTAACAATGGTCAGAGGTGACTCGTTATAATACTTTCCCAGTCCGATAAAGAGAGCTGCAGTCAAAAGAAGAATGCAGAGAAAAACAGGGAAACATCCTCCACCGGAGCTGCGACGTTGTATCTTTTTCCCGGGATGAGGCGTTGTCTCATTATATGGGTCTGTATAGTCATAATGTCTATAAGGGTCTCGCATTAATCAAAATCCTTTCTTAACCGCCCACGATCTCCGATCGCGGGAGCCGCGCGGCTTTGAGCGGTTCAAAAGAATCCGTGAGGATTCTTTCTTTGTGGCCTTTAAACAATAGTATAAGCATAAAAGCGCAAAAAAAGAATCCATAAGGATTCTTTCTTTGCGATGGCCTACTGCCTCTCAGGGGTCCGATTTTAGACAATATGTAATGACCCCCGATTTGTAGCAACGTGGATTTACCTGTATAATTTTTAATCGGAAAAGAAAAAATTGGTAACAGGGATTACCGCATACAAATGGAGGTCATAGCATGTATAATACCACAGTTTACGTAGGAATGGATGTTCATAAGGAAAGTTTTACAGTATGCGCTTATACAGTCGAAGCTGATAAGGCATCTTACTTTCAAAAGATGGAGGCAGACTATAAAAAAGTTCTGTCATATCTCGATTATCTCAGAAGAATCTACGGAGAAGCCGTTGAGTTTGTGTGTGGATATGAAGCCGGTTGTCTTGGATATACTTTGTATCATCAGTTGACTGATCATAATGTCAACTGCAAGATTCTGGCTCCGTCAACCATGCTGGAGCAGCGTAGCAAAAAACGTATCAAAACAGATAAACGTGATGCTGAGCTCATAGCTAAATGCCTTGCATCTCGCAGCTACAGTCCTGTTCATATCCCAACTCAACAGGATGAGGAAACCAAGGAATTCTTACGTATGCGTGATGATCATAAACTTGCCCTGAAGAAGATCAAGCAGCAGATTCTTGGATTTTGCCTCCGTCATAACTATCGCTATGGAAGCAGACATTATTGGACTCAGGTTCATATCAAATGGCTGAGGTCATTGAAGTCAGAAGGACTTTATTCAGAGATTCTGACAGAGTATCTGCTGACATATGATGCACTGACTGATAAAATCGAACGCCTCGACAGACGTATCGAGGAGCTCGCCTCACAGGAAGTTTATGCAGAAAAAGTAAAAATGCTTACCTGCTACATCGGAGTAAAAACCAATACAGCCTTATCAACCATCGTAGAAGTAGGAGATTTCCACAGATTTGCAACTGCTGAACGCTTTGCCAGCTATATCGGATTGGTTCCCGGAGAAGACTCCAGCGGACCGGATTGCACGCGCTTAAGCATTACAAAGGCAGGTAATCGTCATGTCAGACTTCTGCTGGTAGAATCAGCAAAATGCTTTGGACGTGGTGAAATTGGATTCAAATCAAGAGAATTAAAAGCCCGCCAGGCAGGTAACCGTTCTGAAGTGATTGCGTATGCCGATAGAGCTAACGAACGTCTCAGAAGGCGGTATTACAAGATGGTTCTGGGTCAGAATAAGAAACATAACGTAGCAACTGTCGCAATTGCACGAGAATTAGCTTGTTTTATGTGGGGAATGATGACTGATCACATCGCTTAAAACAAAAATATCACAGCGTGATGATGACCTCAAGACCAGGCCGCCATAGGCGGTGCTACGCAGTCTTGACATCAACATCCCACTGTGATCATAGGCAATTAAGCGGATGTGATTCAGATAATACAGTTTACATCTGCTAATAAACCAAGTAACAACTGAAGGCATCTTGAAAGGGCTTCGGCCTTTTCAAGGTTCGAGCTATCTACGAAAAATCTATGTTGGCACGGAGTCATCCGTGATCCACGTTTTTAGACGGTAGAGCTCACGGCGGACCATTGACCTGTCGGTAACCAATCCACGTATATCAGAGTGGCCAATGCCGGGAACTGATACCCGAAGCTCTATCAAGATGCCTTCAGAAACAATCAAATAAGTTTGTAGGGATCTTTGGCTCAATTTACTTCTTGACAAAGGTCATTACATATCAGATTTTTCCGACGAAGCGATCCGTTTCCGGAGTGATGCCATCAGGCTCTGACCTACATATTAACGGCTGAACTTTAGTTTGCGAAGTACTGCGGAAGTCCCTGTACGAAGCTACGGAAGTTCTCGGCATTGTCCGCTGCATTCTGTCTTCTGTCAGCTGCCTTGTCCGGATCGGTTGTCAGTGTGATGGAGACCGTAACATCTTCATAGTTACTTCCATAAGGACGCTTTACAGTAAGGTTAATGGTCTCACCCGCTGCATATCTGTTGAGAAGCTCCTGCATGTCATCGAGACTTGTGACACTCTGGTCATCAAATTTAACGATGATGTCCTTCTCCTGAAGTTCTGAGTTTGCTGCGGCAGAGCCTTCTACGATCTTATAAACATATACGCCCTCTACCATGCCATAGGCTTCCGCAGTTGCTGAATCTATGGTCTTTGCCTGAATACCAAGATAACCTCTGTTTTCTTCTGATACCTTGGCTCTGGTTTCCTTAAGGGCTAATGTATTGATAACTTCCTTAGCCTTGTTGCTTGGGATGGAATATCCCATACCCTCAACATCTGTGCTTGAATACTTGGCAACATTGATACCGATGAGCTGTCCTTCCATATTGAGAAGGGCACCGCCGGAGTTACCGGGATTAATTGCGGCATCTGTCTGAAGAAGTCCGGATTCTGTACCTTCACCGGTTTCAACGTCTCTGTTTTTAGCGGAAATGATTCCTGTTGTAACGGACTGGCCGTATCCGAGGGCATTACCGATGGCTACTACCTGGTCTCCTACCTGAAGGGCATCGGAGTCACCAAATTCGGCTATTTCTATGGCAGAAAGGGTGTCTTTCGACATATCGGAGAGCTTTACTGCGATAACAGCCAGATCTGCCGAAGAATCTTCTCCCTTGATCTCTGCTGCTACTGACTCGCCATCCACAAACTGGACACTGAGTTCGGTTGAACCCTCTATAACATGATGGTTAGTTACGATGAGAAGCTCGGAATCTGTCTTTCCGACGATGACACCCGAGCCGCTGGCAGCAGCCTCTGTCTCACCGCCGTTTCCGAATATTGAATAACCGTACTGCTTATATCTTATGGTATTTGTTATGGAAACAACCTGAGGCATGGCACCCTGTGCTATTTCGGTGACAGATTTTACTGCGCCTGTGGTGGATGTTGTCCGGACGGTGGCATTATCATCATTACCTGAGAAAAGTGCGTTACTTATGATGTTGTTCTCCTGCCCTGCAGTCATTGCATCAGCACCGTTGTTTTGGGCAAATGTACCGGATGCGGCAGCATCGGCAGCCGCATCTGCATGAGCCTCTATAGTTTGTGAAGCTTTGTTAACTCCCACCATGGCAAGACCTGATACTGAACCAAAAACTAAAGCGCTAAGAACGATAGCAGCTACATTTTTTCCTAAATTGTTTCTATACATAATAACCTCCGTTGTTAAGGTAAATTGATTTTGATGATTGTATAGTAAGGAAAAAGTGTGACTTGTTTTTGTTGATTTGGTGGAGATTCTGTGACGAAAATGTCAAGAAAATGTGTCCTGATCCGAGAGATGGACCTGGGGGACGGGGTTAGTGG
>JAGAGL010000039.1:0-4993 GCA_017627595.1 Oribacterium sp.
AAACTGCGCTCAAACATATGCTCGCCCAAGCCTAATCGCAGGCACTATTTGCCAAGAACTGCTGGCTAATTTTTTATATTTTGTATCACTTCTATGACCCGGCTTTATATTTTATACAGATCCTTTTTCGCCAGCTTTACATAGGTATCTGCGGTATAGAGGATGTGAACTATGTCGTCCTCCGTAACCTTCGACTTTACCTTTGCCGGGGAACCGAAGGCTATGGAGCCCTCGGGGATTACAGTATTCTGGGTGACCAGAGCTCCTGCGCCTATGATGGAATTGTTGCCTATTACAGCTCCGTTCATTACAATGGCACCCATGCCGATCATTACATTATTTCCCACAGTGCAGCCATGGACTATGGCGCCATGACCTATCGTAACGTCGGAGCCTATTTTCAGAGGAAAGTCATAATCGGTGTGAAGTACGCTGTTATCCTGAATATTAGTCCTCTCACCGATTGAGATAGGAGCTTCGTCGCCGCGTATGACCGCGTTATACCAGATGCCGCAGTCCTTTGCTATAGTGACATCACCTGTTATTCTGCTTCCATGGGCAACGTAATAGCCCTCGCTCGAAGAAAGGACTTTGCCGTCGAGCTTAAGCACGAGCTCCGCGAGCTTACCGGCGAGGATTGCATGTCCTTCGGGAGTCAGATGCAGTGAATCCTCCCTGGAAGCCTTTATCCATTGTGCGGCATCGAAGAATATGCAGCCCTTTTCCTCTGCGATTCGTTTGTAGGCCGCCGGAAATTCCTTTGAACGCTCAATAGCACTCTCGGTGAAGGTGCCGTAAAAGTCAGAGCGCGCTATATTTTCTCCTATTTGGGGTGGCGATACCAGAATGACCCTGGGCTGGTTTTCCTGAACCTCTTTGCAATAAGAAAATATTGAATCTACAATGGCTCCCGCGCCGCGTGCAATTTCATCAACGGTGTTATGAAAAAATTCCTTCAGATCATTGCTGCCCAACATGAGTATTACGATATCTATTGGCTTTTGACTCTTGATGCAGGGACAGATGTAGTCTATTCCCTTGGTCCAGCCGTCATAGGGATCTTCAAAAACAGTCGTTCTGCCGTTGCAGCACTCTTCGATCACTTTATAAGCTGAACCCAGGAGCCTTTGGAGCCTTCCTGTCCATCGTGTATTTTCATCATATCGCCGTCCCGTAAGGGGCACATATCCATAGGTATTCGAATCACCAAAACAAAGTATATTTTTCATACGCACCTGCTTCTATATTAATATGGTAGAAAAGTTTCCGAAAGTTCAGCATCAGTTCACCATTTCTCAACAGAACCTCCCTTTCACCGAAGAATCATATAGCAGGCGTATGTAAAATGCAAGTATGAACAGAGCCTAAGTGTAATGAGTTCCTGCTGTTGAGTTGTTTTTAGGGTCTATTTCCCCAAGCACATTTCTGGTACAATAATATAATCTCAACTTCGGAAGCAAAAGTGGCTCAATCCCAGTAATGGCAAGGGATTGAGCCAATTCTTCTATATGGCGTATTTGCTCTTTTTTGATTTGGGAAAAATTTTTTGATCGATCCTCGTAGGTTAGGTATCTTGCCATGGAAGATGAAAGCTGATATTTACTGTGAGCAGCAGGATTCCAATCGTCCTGATCGATGCTTTTCCACACAGTCGGTATAGACTTTTCGGAAGCTGGGAGACTTTTTCTTAATAGTGCAGAAGCCTCTGTATTTCCTTACGTGTACGATATTTTTTATTTAATTCCATGCTTAGTTCTTTGCCACAGTCTTTGAGGATTTCATCGTAATAAGTGAACTGCCATGTGTTTGCATCCAGCTTAACGCAATTATAATCCTTAAGCGACTGAAGTATCCTTTTTACAGGATATTTTTTTCCAAGCTTTAATTCAAGTAGTCTTATAAGAACCAGAGCCAGAAAACATGTAGCGAAATGAGCGTCAATGTGTTCATTTTTCCATACATATACGGGACGGGATCTGAAGAAAGTTTTAGTTACTTTAAATGAGTCTTCTATCCTGGCAAGTCCACTGTATACTTCGCGTATCTCGTAGTCGTCCATCTTAAGCTCACTTGTTACTATGGAATAGTAGCCATCGTACTTTTCTTCTTCTGAGATCTTATCTTCGTCAAGCATTAAGGTTTTGCCATCCACTATCTCTCCGGTATCTTTACTGAAAGATATGTTCAACACATAAGAAGAACTGCCCTTTGCTGTTACCCTGTCGTATTTCTTTGGATGGGCGATAAGATCCCGGGCCCTTGCTATCATAGCTTCCCTGTCGGCTTTTTGCTTTTTGGCATACTTGGCAGAGTAGTAGACCATCTGTTTCTGATCTATTTTTACAGTTCTTTTGGCGGGCTCTTTGCTTCCGGGCTTTGTTACATTTACATGAAGTTCTTTGGGAAAGACCCTAGATTTATGCTTAAATGTTATTTCATTTCCATCGTCATCAGTTATCTTATCTATAAGGTATTCCTTTCCTTCAAGTACCCATTTTTTGAACTCAGCATCTGCTGCGCGCACCGACTGCCCATAGACATAGCCATCTCTGGGATTGTTTTCTTTTTTGTTATCGCCGTTTATCCAGTAAATGTTGTCAGATGTGTTAAGTCCCCTGTCTGCAACAAATATGATACGGCTATCAGTATAAGTTTCCTTGACACGGTTTATTATAGGCCTCATATGGACTTTCTCTGATTCATTTCCCGGAAACAGATCATAGGCTATGGGTATGCCGTTCCTGTCCATGAGAAGACCCATCTCCACTATGGGATCAGGACGGTGGTTCTTCTCCGGCCCACGTTTCCTGTATTTCGCAGGAACCGGATCGCCCTTCTTATCAACGGGCGTTCCTTCATCGTTAAGTTCATCCACATCCGGGCGTCCTATATCGAAGTAATAGTTGGTGCAGTCGAAATAGGATACGGACATATCCCGCTCAAATATTTTCTGTGAATTCTCATATATCCATTTCTGAAGAGCCACCTGATTATCAGCGATGATGTCCATGGCATTGTAGATATCATCGAGAGAAAAACCATTAAAGGGCTCAAAAAAGAAGTCCTTGTTCTCCAGGGTGAACCTTTTGGAACCCGGATTTAATGCTCTTGAAAAAGTAAGGAGCCTGAATATCTGGTCTGTGCTGAACTGGATCTTCTTTCCACGGGTCTTCCAGTTCCAAAAATAATCAAGCCGGAGGGAACGGTATAACTCCTTTAATACACCATATCCTACATTTCGGATATCATTGGTTCCCTCTGACATTATTTCATCTTTTTCTATGGTAATGGTCAGAGATTTTTCTTCTTTAACTCTCTCTGTCAGTTCCTTAGCGTACTGTGTATAGTATGCGATCGGGTCATCGTGCTCTTTTTTTAGTTGGCTCACATGGCCGATCCCTTTGATAGTACGTTCGCGGGTGACTTTATTCTTACTGTCATAGTATTTTTCCATGACAGACAGATATATATCCCCGTCAGCTTCTTTTTTCTTTTTAAGATACATTGATCCATCCTTTGCTTTTAATCGCGGACGTCTGAGCCTTTGTGATCTGTAGACAGATATTTGGCACAACCGTCTTCCCATTTTTTCCTGTCAGCGTTGCGGAATGCTTCTGTGACATCCACATAATCGATCGTTTGTACATACTCCTTCGCTATCTCAAGGCTGTTTTTCATGGTGATCGTTCGTCCGTTAAGAAAGGAGCAGTAGTCAGCATAGACAGCAGGGTCAGCGGAACCGATGTCATCCCAGAGGAACGGGTTCATTCCGCTTAGCTGATTGATGATCCTGTCATTTTTATTATTTTTATAAAATCGGCTTAGCCAGTAGTAGATCAATGAGAACAATTCAAATTTATTCATAGTCACCTCCAAAAGGATCTTTGTTTAGCCCGGTACGTTCATTCCATGGTCTTGGAGGATCATTCGATCCTCCTTCCTGAATGATCCCGTCTCTGCTGGATGTCCATAACTGTGATCCGTCTTCCAGTTCCTTTATATGCCAGTCATTTCCATGCAGATCCCTGCCTGCGTGGCAGAGCATATCATTTGCAAGGGTTTGTAATAACTCGCGGTTTTCGGGAGTGTCTTCGAGATGCCCGTCTGTCTTCCTGAAGATGTGTTTCAGTTGGGCATCGTTTTCAGGAAGCCGTACTTTTCCCTTAAGCGCTTCCGGTATGTTGTCAGACGTATCACCATAGGTTCCTTTATAAAGGTCACTCTGTCCTGCACCCATCTTCCCCTGCCTCTCTCACTGTAGATGTCCAGTCAGGATATTCAATAAATCTTGTTTCTGGATACCTCGTTTCGATCTCATCCGGCATCCTGGAATATACCAATACTATCTCCGGTTCCAGCGTCTCCATCATTGCATCCAGTCCAGCCTCGAAATAATACCGGTTTACCCTGTCTTTAAGCTGACCGTAAGAGCCAACTGATACTATGCTGTGTTTTTCTATTCCGGCAAATGCGACCCTTTCCGGTAAATACTTTTTGGTATATGTCCTTTCGTCGCTCCACCTTACACACGGTATAACATACACCCCATGCCTTTGAAAGCAGTAACCTATGGCGCGGTTCCTGTATATGTTTGTGATCTGTACCGCCAATGGCATATCCCTATATAGGGAGCAGTCCGGGGAGATAAAGCCCTGGTATTGCTTTAGGATATCTATGTAGTCATCAGGGTGTGACAAAATATCTTTAAACTCTCTGTCGTTTTCATATTCACATACCGCAAATGATTTAGGATCAGCCTTATGCATCTTACTGAATGGCACAAGGTTCTTTGGTATCAAATATTTGCGGGGCTTTTTAATGATTGGGATCTCAAATATACCATCAAAATCAGCGCCCACGACAAACTCCGGATTGCATCCGTCAGTCAGAACTGCTGCGTTTCGTGCGGCAGAATCTACCACTGTCCTTTTCTTTATCCGTATGCGCCTTCGCACATTTCTTCTTTGTTCAGCCATAGTGCCCCCTTTCTGTG
>JAGAGL010000040.1:0-4475 GCA_017627595.1 Oribacterium sp.
CGTAATCGGTAAAGATTCGGCGTATATGAATAGCTCCTCCTTTATGATACAGTAGGGAAAACCCAGGTATCGTAAAAGGAGGATCTTATACGTATGGATAAAAAGACGATGAAGCTCAGGCTCGAACAGTGGATGCCGATATTTGAGGAACAAGCCAAAAGCGGCATGGGTAAGGATGAATGGATCAGGGCAAATGGGATAAAGCGATGGGAATTCTATAAACGCCAGAGGGAATGCAGAAGCTATCTCATTGAAAGTGCCGAGTCTGGAAACGAAATTCCCGTGAATACAGATGCGTTGCCGGAATTCTTCGAGCTGCCATCAAATCTGCCTGCGGTTGTGGAAACTGAAACCCCGGTAAATACCATGGGCGATCTGGTCTGTCGGTCCGGCCACATAGATATAACCTGTGGCAGATTTAATATAAAACTTGATGGCACTGTTGATGAATCAACTCTTAGGGCTGTGATAAAGGCGGTCGCCCATGCTTAGCGCGGAAGGCCTGTCATTTAAGAAAATAATAGTCGCAATAGGCAGGACGGATATGCGCCGGGGTATCGATGGTCTGTCAGCATCAATACGATTGAAGTATGGCATGGATCCGATGGATCCCGGGACACTATTCCTATTCTGCGGCATAAAAAAAGATCGCATTAAAGGGCTCATGTGGACCGGGGACAGGTTTATCCTTCTGTATATCCGTCTTTCTAAAGGTAGATTTCAGTGGCCTAACACCGCAGACGAAGCCAGAAATTTAACCAGTGAGGAATTTATGCGGCTTATGGATGGATACACCATAGATTCGAGCATAGGCGAGCAAAGAAAAATAGATGTACAGGATCCAAGAAAGAAAAGAAAATCTTAGGGGGTGAGCCATTGGGGGTTCGCCCTTAAATTTTCTCAAATACATAGTGTATATTTTCTGATAATTATACACTATTCGCTTGACATTTTTCTTGTAATAGTGTATAATTATTATACACTATCAAGGAGGTGATAAAAATGTCATGTATCGTATATCAGGTTGATCATAAGACCGGTATTAAATACGCTTATGAGAGCGTTTCTTACTGGGATAAGGATAAGCAGCAGCCCAGGTCAAAAAGGAAATACCTCGGCAAGGTCGATCCTGAAACAGGTGAAATAATCACAAAAAAAGAACGCGCTGTCCATAGTGCAGATAACGGCTCTATACAGGAGGCGGATCTTATCGCCGGGCTAAAGGAAACCATAGAAAACAAAAACGCAGAGATAGAGTCCCTTAAGAATGATCTAAACGAAATCCGGCAGAAGTACGAGAAGCTTTTAAAGAACATAAAGAAAATCGAAAAGATTACAGCAGAGAGCCTGTCATAGTAGGTATAGTGTATGCAGGCAGAGTATAGTAAGTTCGCAGAAAGTATAAGCACACTGAATGAGGATGACCTCCGGCAGCTGGTGACCGAAGAACACATAAAACGCCTTAAACTAGAGGCGCGTGAAGAAGAAAACCAGCGCATATATCTGGAGATGCACATCCAGTTTTGTGATCTTAAAAGGAGATATGACGATTTATCTGCTCTATACCAGGACACCAAGAAGCTGTTGCAGAAAGAGGTGGAAAAAAATCTTCTAAAGACACGCTCTACTTTCGGAAGAAGCACCGAAAAGTTTACAGATCTGATCAAATCTGCCAACGACAAGGGAGATGATATCGTGGATGAAGACGAGTCTGAAGATACTGATGACACCAATACAAACACCAGGATCATAAGCTTTCCTGGGAAAAAAGAAAAGGCAGATGAAGAAAGCAATGAGAAAAAAGGCACAAAAAAGATTCCTGCTGTATCAGGACGGAAAAGTAAACTGAAGGAATCAATTGGAAACCTGCCTCATGAGATAGTCTATGATATCAACTTTGACCTGCTAAATGAACTCTATGGAGAAGGAAACTGGCGGATAGCATACTGGCATAAACATGAAACCCTTGAAAAGATTCCTGTCTTGTACTTCGTCAGGGAAACTTACACACCGGCTATCTCCGTAGGGCTGGAACATCAATTGTACACTGTTCCCTATGAAAATATACTGATGCCACATGCGTATGTATCTCCATCGTTGCTTGCTGATATAATTTACAGGAAATTTGTGCTTGGACTACCCTTTTACAGACAGGCCGTGGATTTTCAGATGTCTAATGTTGCGCTGTTAAAGCAGACCATTATCCATTGGGTAAACACCATAGCGCCGGACCTTTTAGATCCCGTCTGCGATTATCTTACAGCAAAACTTGTGAAGTACAGATATGTTCAAAGCGATGAAACCTATATACAGGTAAATAAAGACGGACGGGGATCTGGGCATAAGAGCTTCATGTGGGTCCACTGCAGCAGTGAATTGGCTGACTGTGATCCAATCGTGATATTCTGTTACGAAGCGACACGTGGAACGGATCACTTAAGGCGGCTTTTCGGAGAATTCCTGGGATACATTACCTGCGATGCCTATGTCTCGTATCCGGTGATTGAAGGTGAAGTTGATGGCCTTACTGTGACTGGCTGTCTAATGCATTGCCGCAGATATTTTGCAGAGGCCTTATTTATAAATGATGTTGCTTCCATGACGGACGAGGAGATCGTCTCACTGCCTGAAACAAAGGTGTTGTTGTTTATTCGCGAAATATACATCGAAGAAAATAAGCTTAAAGGGATGTCGGCAGATGACAGACTGTCTGCGAGACAGGAGTTTGTACAGCCGAAGGTTGATGCGTTATTCGATTACATTCACGAGCTTAATGATACGGATATGGCTTATTCTGACAGGCTAAAAAAGGCTATCGCATATGCGATAAATCAGGAAGAAAAACTCAAAATCTTTCTAACGGATGGCAGCATTCCATGCGATAATGGAAAAAGCGAAAGGATAATTCGCGCCTATTCTGTGGGTAGGGCCAACTGGCTTTTTGCCGATACCATAGTCGGTGCGAACGTTAATGCTACGATATATTCAATAGTTGAAACCGCAAAGGCCAATTCAGTTAATGTCAGGATATACCTGCAGTATCTTCTTGAAAAGATGTTGACACAAAAAATAAAATATCATGAATTTGACGATGGTTTCCTGGAAACTATGATGCCATGGTCCCCGGAATACAAGAAATATGAAAAAGACACATCGTTCGCAGGCATAGATGCGTTCCACAGAATGTTCCCAGAGCCGGATAAGCCAAAGATCCCACATCCTGTCAAAAGCCCGGCAGATGTACCTGAAAAGTCTGCGCCATGTAAAATAGCATAACCCATACAGCCTGAGGATAATCCCGCAGGCGTAATGGCGTTGCAAAAGTCGATAAAGTTGTCAACTTTTACTACCATACCAAAACTCCCCTGATAAGTATATCACTTACAAGGGGAGTTTAATATACGCCGAATCTTTACCGCTTACATTACACTATACCACCATGTACTGGTTAGGTCGTGCCAGATGAAGATAAAAAGTGGACAAATTTTGTGGGATGGCGATGATGCCTTCTTAATGGATACTATGCTTTGATGTCCGGCAAGGATCCAATCCCCAAAATAAAGTACGCTATAGATTATATTTCCCGACTGTTTGTGGTAGAATGTCTTTATCTGATGTGATGTCATACAGGTAGTGTAAAAAGTTGATGATACAGGGCACGGTAACTGAAGGCAATTAGAGAATCTTCGCTGCTCCGGTGTTAAAAGGGATGTACCCTGTATGTGCCATATAAGGATGTGGTTATGCGGATAGCGACATGGAATGTGGAAAGATTGCAATACAGGAGACAGCTGAGCGATCTTTTGGGGATTATAGATAAGCAGAGGGCGGATATTCTGGTGCTTACGGAGACGAGTGACCGGCTGAAGCCTTTTTATCAGCATACATTCTGGACTCCCAAGGCCAATGAAGTGATACCGGATCTCTATGACGACAGAGAGAACCGGGTAACGATATTTTCTGATTACCCTTCTGTGGGACGGTATGAGACCTTTGACCAATATACCGCTATATGTGTAGGGTTGGAGACTCCGAAGGGCATTCTGACCGTCTACGGCACGATCATGGGGGTATTTGGCAACCGTGAGAAAACCTTCATTCTTGATCTTGAAAAATAGATGGAAGACATATGTAGGCTGACAGATCAGGGACATCAGGTTTGTATTTTGGGAGACTATAACCTGAGCTTTTCTGACAATTATTACTACACCAAAGCCGGGAGGGAACTGGTACTTAAGACCTTTGAGGATTGTGGCATAGAGATCCTGACTGCCGGACAGAAGGATTGCATTGATCACATTGCGGTTTCAAAGAGTTTTGTCGGGGATGCAAAGGTAAAGGTTAAGGAGTGGAATCTGGACAAGAGAATGTCCGATCATAAGGGGATTGTGGTAGATTTTTAATATTCGCAGGAAAAAGAAGATGCTGATAAGAGAAGATCTTTTAGAATTGACACGTCGTATGACGGTATCGAG
>JAGAGL010000041.1:0-5554 GCA_017627595.1 Oribacterium sp.
TCAGACGGTCTCCATGGCACATCCAAGTGATGAAGTGCTATCAGCCTGTCCTGCACATTCGTACCGGCTCCCATCTTCTGCGTTGATCCCAATAAAAAACGGACCTGTCCGCTTCTTACTTTGCCAAACAGCTCCGCTTTCCTCACATCTTTGAGTTATATTTATCACAGATCTTTTCCATCTTCTTAAAGTCCAGACATCTTTCTTTCCCCCTATAATCCGACTGTTCAGTGCATAGCACATATAGCACATTTGCTTTATTCACGATAACTTCCTGATTCTTTCGGCACCAAGCCATCTCATCTATATAATGACCATCCTCGCTTCGAATCATCGAAGCGAGAATTAATCATAGCAATAACAAAAACCACTTGTCATCATTGACCTTGTCGTTAATTGTAATAAACTTTAACCGTTACACTTGTCAAGGTTGCCGCGGCAATTGATGTAGCTGAATAACGCCTTCCAGTAAAATAAACATAGTAATCACCGGCAGGGTCGAGATTATAATTACCAAAATCCCAATAGGTCAATGAACTCGCCCATGTTTTTGAATCTGTGTATCTATCAAAAGTACCATCTCCATTATCTTCATCCTTTGCCATATAAACAGTAATGGTTCCTGTACTACCGGAGCTTTTGCTTGATGTTACAACGATTTTTGAAATAGTTGCTCCACTAGGTATGGACGTAGAGGAAATATTAAATGACCCAATTGCAGAAGTAGCTTCATATGTTCCTATCGGATAAAAAAGATTGAGCATCCCGATGTTATGTGTACTCGGGCTGACTGCAGCAATACTTTCAACCGGCACTTCTATTTCAACATACTGCTCTTCACTAGGTTCAGCGGCAAATACCAACGTTCCCATGGATAATGCCATCACAAATCCTGCCAGCAACGCAATAATCTTTCTTCTCATGTAAATACCTCTCTTTCTTAAAAAATGATTAGTGGCAACATACCATATTCCGCACGTTCAAAAATTCAAAACTTCAGCATCTGATTTTATAATCATTTATCCTCTTTCCAGTTATATTTTTGTATTTTCTCCCATAAATCATCTGTCGACTGAGCTTCAATCTGAACTTTTCTTACAGGCTTTTCATCCGTCCTTTCTGCCTGTTTTTCTTCTGCTTTCTTTTCGACTGCTGCTTTTTCTTCAGCCCTTTTTTCACGAATTCTCTCTAATCTCTCATTTTGTTTCTCCGATGCCTTTTCGAATTCAGCAAAAATCGACATTTTCCCATCATCATCGAATGAAACAGCCATTTTACTCAAAGTAAACCCGTTTCCTATATCCTTGCCCCAAGCTCTCTCAAAGCCAAATTGCTCGTTGATTTTATCTGACATCTTCACCGCCGTCTGCACTTGACTGAGCTTCTCTGAAGCATATTTCTCATCACTCGCCATTCTCTCCAACTCAGCACTGGAAAAGACAACCGAAAATTCCTTGTCACTTTGTTTCACAAGACTCTTAAAATCATCACCCTTGTCAGCAATTATGAAATCGTAATCACCATACTGTTTGCGAAGATTATCTAGATATCCATGTGCCTTTGATGACAACTTATATTCGCTAGACTGTATGGTCTGCTCATTTTTATCTTCGACAGCAGATCTCTTGTTAGATTCTTCAAGAGCTTCCATTCCCTTTTGGGAGAACTCTACAGAAATACCGCTATTATATCCGCTCTTTCCTTCAGCCGACGTTTTTCCTTTCTGGCCTGTCTTAGCCGTTCTGTCCCCTGCACTGTTTATGCCCGTATACCCTGTTTTGTAGAGATCATGACTGATTGTTGTGCTCATATCTCGTCCTCCTTACTTTCTTTTAAATCCATTTCCCTTTGTAAATTTTTGTTTATGCATTCTGAAAATCCTAATCTAATCAAATGCACTTTGTCCTGAACTTATCGCTCGATAAGCTCTTTCAAATATCGCTGAATATTTAAGAATAACTCTTTGGCACTTCCACTTACATACTCCTTAAATGCATCATCGTCGCTGTTGCCGGAAACAAATTTCTCATACTGGGATTACAACATATCCATTGCGTCCTGAAGGTTACCGCTCGCCCCAAACTTCTCCTCCAAGGTCTTCTAGGGTTCGACCACGTTAATCTTCCTTATCTTCTTCCCAAGTATGTGTTCCATCAACGGATTGATGCGTTTCGGCTCACACATCTCCATGGTAAACATATAGTTGTTCATGATGGTCTGTTCTTTCAGCGGTTTTATTGCCATGGACATCTCTCCTCACATACTCAGACTAAAAAAATAGCATCGAAACGCACCACCCTCAATATGAAAATTCTGGATCCGCCAATCATGTCTTTCTTTTTTTATCGACATAAATCGACTAAAACTTTATATTTTTCTGATTATATTGAAATAAAATAATGCCTTATATGCAATCGCGCAGAAAATCTTGTGACAAATAACTATCCCGAAGAACTTACTCCCTTTTGTATTTATATATCTCTCTGTGAAGCTACTGCTTCCTGCGCCTCTCGCTGTTTACTTCTTTGGGGGACCGTACTGTTTGCAGCTACTATCGCTTTCTTGGCTGCAAGTCTCGCCCGTAGTGATGGGCGTTCCCCTCTTGCCCTGCGTTTTCTTTCCTCTTCCTCGATGCGTTGCAGCTCTTCCAAGCGTTCCTGCTCCGCTTGCCGGGCTTCCCTTTTCTCCTCGGATTTTGGAACCGTGTTGCTGAGTACATTGTCGATCTGGTTAAGATTAACCTCTTCAAGCTCCTCCACCTTGGCAAGTGGCTTGTACTCAGCCAGCTTCACAAGCAGTTCCGCAGCCTTGCGGACATCCTCGATGTTGTTACTCTCTTCTATCACAGTTCCCAGGTACTTCTTATAATCAGCAGAGTTGCCGTTTCTTATATCATCCGCTATATTCTGCACCTGCAATTCCCAGTTATCGACTGTATCCTTGTACTCATAGGGATCAAAGTCACTGGAAAAACGGTCTATTTCTGCCGCCAGCTTCGCAGCCTCGTCCACATATACCGGCTTAACAGCATCCATATCCTGTTCCGGTCTATCCTGTACAGTCAATCCTGGCAGTGTCCCGATTACCTTTGCATCCGGGAATGCATCTATAATCTGCCCGACCTTTGACAGTCCTTCCTGATCATTCCATATCTGCGGAACATACCTCAGATCATCAAGGTCTATGCTGTTTCCGTAGAGCACATCCATCTGTATATCGTCTATCTCCGGTGTTCCGGCTTCATGTATGTTGATGCCGACAGCAGGGATCATATTGCTATGATTTTCACGGATGCTCTCAAACAGAGCTTTTGCCTCTTCTATAGTGGAAATTCCCTCATGATAGATTCCCATGCTGTGAAATTCGCCGCACTCCGCAACGGTATAGGTTATCTCCGTGTTACGCTGCTGTGCTTCCTGCATCATCAGAGCCTGCTTTTCTGTAAGGTACGCTTCCACGCCTGTCAGATACTCGGAAAGACTCCCGTGCTGTTCCTGTGATATTGTGTTTATATCGAGCTTTACACCACCCATAATGATATCGCTCTGATGAAGAGTGTTAAACAGATCATCCTCTCTCACCGAGCCGCTGTAATACAGCACCACATCGAGGTCAGCGCCCTTTTCCTCCATACCTCTGCATCGACTTCCGGATACTACTACATCCTCAATGGTTACATCCATCCCATAATCATTCACTATATCCTGCACTATTTTTTTGACATTAGCCTCTATCGTTTCAGGATCCATGCCGTCAAGCTCATGAAATTTCTCTTTGGTCTTGTCCTTAAATGCGCTTATGACAGCGGCATCGTTAAGGCTTTCGCCTTTTGTTTCATCCTTTGCCATTTCCGCTCCTTTCCAAAAGGCTCCGGAGATAATCCCCGAAGCCTTTTAATCTTATGCTATAACCTCTTCTTTTTTCTTTGCTACCGCAGGTGCTTTCTGATCCATGGCAGCCACAACTGCCTTCTTCTCATTCAGCCTTGCGATAAGGGAAGGTCTTTCCTCCTTTGTCTCCGATTTTGTTGCAGGGTTATCCATATCCTCTGTTTCTGATATATCAGCCTCCTCAGCTTTTTCGCTTATTTCAGCCCTATTCTCTGTTATGTGTTCTGCCTCTGTGGCAGCCTCCTGTGCCGGCACTACCGTCTCGGTCTGTTCTGCTGTTTCTTTCTCTGGCCCCGGCTTTGGAGCATCTTCATCAAGATCAACTGCATCCTCGCCTTTTTCATCCATATCAAGCAGGCTGTTCAGCTCTGCAAGCCTTGTCAGCTTATCGTTAAGCTCCTGCTCCTGTGGGAAAGGCTTTTCCACCTCAATCTTTGCTGTTTCAAGCTGCTGTTCCACATTGGCTAGCTTCGCAATCGCATCCTCAAGCTGTTTTGTCATGGATTCCATGGCGTTTCCGATACGGGTGATGTTACCGGACGGATCAGAGCCAATCTCCACTTCATGGCTGAGTTTTCCCTTCATGTTCAGCGTAAACTTCCTGAAAAACGAATCAAAGGTTACATTCATCTTCATGCCCAGATACTCACCGATTGGCACAGCCACATTTGCCTGCTTCATTTCCTTGCAGATTCCAATAATCGCTGTCCCGGCTTCCTTCCTGTCATCATAGGTCTTACCGGCTACCGTCATGGTAAAGATATCCTTATCTACAGGCTTATTGGCATTATATGTTGCGATATCTGCCTTCATTCCAGCGATACGTTCCTTTAATGCTGATATCTGCTGTGGATAGTTCTTTGCGATGTTATCCTCCAGTCGGTATTTCTGACTGGTATGGTTCGCTTTCATAAGCTTCAGCTTCGATACTTGTATATCCAAGTCCATCTTTTCCTTAATGTACGGATTACCTGTTGCCAGTGCCTTAACCTCTGCATAAGTAAGAGCCGCCTCGTCGATATCCTCACAGCTTCTGACCGGAGATTTACTGGTCATGATCTGCCCGATGAATTTCTGCTTATTCTCGATGAGTTGCCATGAGTAGGCATCAAATGTGCCTTCCGTGACATATCGGAAGATCTTAACCTTTGGATTGGTATTACCCTGCCTTAAGATACGACCTTCCTGCTGTTCA
Source organism: Oribacterium sp. (assembly GCA_017627595.1). Taxonomy (GTDB): domain Bacteria; phylum Bacillota; class Clostridia; order Lachnospirales; family Lachnospiraceae; genus Oribacterium. The sequence continues at coordinate 5,086 of JAGAGL010000041.1, forward strand.
ATGTCAGACGGTCTCCATGGCACATCCAAGTGATGAAGTGCTATCAGCCTGTCCTGCACATTCGTACCGGCTCCCATCTTCTGTGTTGATCCCAATAAAAAACGGATCTGTCCGCTTCTTACTTTGCCAAACAGCTCCGCTTTCCTCGTTTCGGTATTCGCATCATGGATAAAGGCTATCTCTTCCGGTGGTACTCCTTTTGCTATAAGCTTATCCCTGATATCCTCATATACATTGAAGGTTCCGTCTCCTTTTGGTGTCGAAAGGTCGCAGAAAATGAGCTGTGCTGACCGCTTATCTGCTGTCTTTTCCCATATCTCAAATGCTTTTTCCACGCATACGCTGGACTTACTGTTAGGATCATCCGGCAGCATATCGTTCATAAGACGCTGATCTAAGGCGAGCTTCCTGCCATCGTTAGTGATCTTAAGCATATTATCGACAGATGAATCCACCATACGGTTACGCA
>JAGAGL010000042.1:0-3240 GCA_017627595.1 Oribacterium sp.
AGACCAATAATGTATAATAATGTAGTTTATTAGTATCTACAGATACCTACTTCACCTACCAACAGGAGGTTTTTATATGCAGACAATTCTTGTATGCGACGACGACAAGCAGATCGTCGAAGCCATTTCCATCTATCTTACCGGAGAAGGATTCAACGTCCTCAAAGCTTATGACGGCTATGATGTTCTGGAGATCATGGAACAGCACAGGGTGGATCTTCTCATCATCGACGTAATGATGCCTGGTCTTGACGGAGTTCATACCGTTTTAAAAATAAGGGAGACCAGCTCCATACCTATCATCATGCTTTCCGCAAAGGGTGAGGACAATGACAAGATCCTCGGTCTTAATGTGGGGGCAGATGACTATCTCACCAAACCTTATAACCCACTGGAGCTTATTGCCAGAGTAAAGTCACAGCTCCGCAGATATACCCAGCTCGGAAACATCGGAGAGGCTGACAACGGAAACATTTATGCCTGCGGAGGTCTCATGATGAATGATGATACAAAGGAGGTTACCGTTGATGGCAATGCCGTAAAGCTGACACCTATTGAATATAACATCCTTCTTCTCCTGGTAAAGAATGCCGGCAAGGTTTTCTCTATTGATGACATCTATACTTCCATCTGGAACGAGGAAGCGATCGGTGCAGACAATACTGTAGCTGTCCATATACGTCATATACGTGAAAAAATCGAGATAAATCCCCGTGAACCCAGATATCTTAAGGTAGTTTGGGGTGTAGGCTATAAAATCGAAAAACAGGACTCTGCCAAATCATGAAACGAATCATCCTTACAATAATTAATTTTGTCTCGATAATCCTTATAATCTGCAGCATCGGTGTCTTAACCTTCGGTGCTGCAGAGGGCTCAGCCCTGGAGTATGTACGTCAGCCGGATTATATAAAGAGCGCCTCCTACGAGTCTCAGGCAAATGAGATGATGACGGATGTTTTCGACTATGTTCAGCTCACGGATATTTTTGAAAAAAACGGAAAGCTGGACCTTGGTCTCATCATAGCTCAGGCTGACATACAGGGACAGAATGTATCCTACTCCCTCGATTATCTCATACAGTATGCCAGATCCATGGGCTATTATTTTGATTCCTGGAATCGTCTCAAAAATGACGGATCCAGAACCATATCAAAAGAAGATGATGAACTCAATCATCAGATAATAGTTCAATATCGTGCTTATCTTCCCAATTATAAACAAACCAGCCCCACAGACGGTCAGATGTCCCTTGGAGCTCTTGCGGAAGAAGCATTAACATATCTGGCCAGGTACTATGCGGTAAAAAATGAGTTCGATAAAAGTGCAACCAACTTCTTTTTTAATATCAGGTATACCTCAAAGGGTAAGGAAGTGGTTTTCACAAACGATCCCGAACGGAATGAAGAAGCTATTCGATCCCTGCCAAGCTTTGCTTATGCGGATTCCAACTCACTTCAGGTATCCACAAGCTTCAGAAACATTCCTCAAAACCTTATCCCGCTTTTACAGGCCAGAAATCCATTTCAGTCAGACGGCTCGCAATACCACTATTCAGTTGGCATAGATACCTCATTTCCCAATGATGATATCCTGAAGGAAAATGCAGAGATTTATAACAGACGAAGGATTTCAAGTATATCAGGGCTCCTGATGCTTTCACTGTCCTCTATAGCTGCGATTTCATCTCTTGTATATCTTGCCCTTAAAACCGGACAAAGCGAGGACAAAGCGGATAAAAAGGTCCATCTTTATAAGATCGATCACTGTCCCACAGAGATAATTGTTTCAGCATTCTTTATCTGGGGCTTTATAGCAGAAATGGTATCGCCGCAGTTTCTTGAGTCTTTGGAAAATGTTATCGGTGTTCTGAACAACTGGGATTTCTGGACATCGGCATTAAGCTTTCTCCTGAAGTACATCGTGTTTGTTCCGATGCTGTTTTCGCTAATAAGAAATTATAAAGCAGAGCGCTTGTGGAAATCATCGTTGCTGAAAAAGATATGTGATCTTTTCGGGCATTACATCTTCAGTGCCGAGAAAACCACCTCCAGGCTCTTCAGCTATCTCTTGTTTGTTCTTCCGAACCTTTTGGCATTTGCAATGATAATTTTCCTTTTCGTCCGTTTCTATAAGATGGCAAGTCTCAATGCTTTACTGCTTGCCCTTGCGATACTTCTCATCATTCTGTCAATTGATTTTTATGCCTGGCACATAGCAACGGGTCTGAGTCATGCAGTTGATGAGCAGGTTAAGTCCGAACGTTTAAAGGCAGACCTTATCACCAATGTTTCCCATGACCTGAAAACACCTCTGACTTCCATAATAAGCTATGTAGACCTGCTTAAACGTGAGGAAATAGATAACCCGAGAGTTCAGGAGTATATAAAGGTTCTTGACCAGAAATCCACCAGACTTAAAACCCTGACGGAGGATCTTGTGGAAGCCAGTAAGGCAAGCTCAGGAAATGTTAAGATAGACTTTGCGGATATCAATTACAACGAAATAGTTGAACAGGCACTTGGAGAATTTGAAGACAAGACCCATGCCGCAAAGCTTGAAGTGATACTCAATTACCCGGAGCATCCTGTTATGATCTCTGCCGACGGAAGACATCTTTGGAGAGTTATCGAGAATCTCTTAAATAACTGCTGTAAATATGCTCTTCGTGAATCGAGAGTTTACGTGGATATCACCGAGGATGATGATTCGGATACAGCAACCTGCACCATAAAAAACATTTCCTCAAGACCACTTAACATTTCTCCCGAAGAACTCACGGAGAGATTTGTAAGAGGCGATGTAAGCCGTACAACCGAGGGTTCGGGTCTCGGACTCTCCATAGCAAAGAGCCTGACAAAGCTTATGAACGGAGAGCTTGTTATAAGCATTGACGGAGATCTCTATAAAGCATCCGTAGTCCTGAAAAAGGCTGTGAAAGAAGCAAATGATACAAAAGATTAAATCCTTTATAAACAAAAATAAGCTGTGTAAGCAGGTTTTGATGACCCTTGCCTCCGTCTTCATTATCACCTCAAGGTGCTATGCCGAAGGATGGCCCCAAGCAGATTTTGATATCGTATCGGACGGGGCAATCCTGATTGATGCCGATTCCGGTGCCGTACTTTATGAAAAGAATGCAACCACCGCCTATTATCCGGCTTCCATAACAAAGGTTCTGACAGCGATCCTGGTTCTTGAGAACTGTGATAATCTGGAAGATAAGGTCACCTTTTCCTA
>JAGAGL010000043.1:0-3852 GCA_017627595.1 Oribacterium sp.
CATATGACGACACCAAAGCTTATATGGGGATAGTGCCCTCTTTTTTACGGCTATTCGCCGGGTGTTGTCATAGGCAACAATCTTAAACAACAGATTGGAGGCATTTATACTTGAAACGATGTCTCCGTGAATAATTCAGGTCAAGTACTATTAGATCCGGTTTGCTTCTTCCCATGCTCGTCATTGCCTTCATCCCTGACGGAGCTATCTGAACATCATATCTGTCTTCAAGCATGGTCTTTATAGTTCTGAGCGTTGAACCGTTATCATCTACTACAAGTATTTTCTTTTTCCCGTTCCTTTTATTTGATATGTCTTTTGGTTCCTCATCCGCCCCCAGTTTTTTGCATATCTGTGAATAGATTGTTGTATGATCAACCGTAAGCGCAAAATAATCCGGCGGCTTGCAAACAATCATAGTATATGGTAGGTATATGGGTTATAGTCCACAAAAATAGCCCGGTCTCATTAAAGAGACCAAAGCTGCACTTTGACAATCTACATAAGCTAATGATCAGCCTGCATTAAGGACTCCATCTTCCTGCATCTGGCCAATCTTTGCCAGGGCTTCCTTACAGGAGGAATCCCACGGGCAAAGCTTTTCAAGTTCTTCATCAGAAGTAAGGCCGGTCGGAGTTTTAGTCAGGAGATATTTTAGATAAAGGTATACGTCCACTCCATTGGCCTTCGCTGTCTCGACCATTGAATAGACAAGGGCACTCGCGTTGGCTCCATCTGTAGTATCCGAGAACAGCCAGTTCTTCCTGCCCGTCACAAATGCTTTGCAGCTTCGCTCACTGGTGTTGTTGTTAAAACTGCAGCCGCCATCTTCGAGATACGTGGTAAGAAATGGCTTTCGGTTACGGATATATATAAGAGCCTTATCAAACCTGGAGCCTTTTATCGCACTCTGGGCATCGAGCCATTTCCAGAAGCCTTCAAGCACCGGGACTTCCTTTTCGTGGCGAAAGTTTTTTATGGCATCAAACGTAACTCCCTTCTTTTCGTGGATCTTTTTCTCCAGATTGAAGAGCTTATCAACATACATAAGTCCCTGTACTGCCGGTTGGGTATGATCATATTTCTTTCCCTTTGGGATGGCATCTATAAGATATCGCCTTACATGTGCCCAGCAGGATGTCCGGATACAATCCTTGAGCCTATTGTATCCGCTATATCCATCGGTCATCAGGTATCCATGGAAGCCTTCCAGAAATTCTTTGGCTGTATTGCCGGCCCGGGTCTCGGAATAGTGGAACAAAACGATATGTTCCTTATCGAATTCTCCGGTTCTGAACACCCACATGAAGGACTTCGTCTCAGCCCGCCGCCCCGGTTCTTTCAATACCTGCAGAGGTGTCTCATCAGCCATGGCGTATCTCCCGGCAACAAGCTTTTTTTGGAAGTAGCGGCACATCGGAGTGAAGAATTCCTCAGCATTCTTTATGATCCAGCTCGCTATGGTTCCTCTGCAGATATCTACTCCATAGAGCATTTTAAAATCTCTCTCCTGGCGGTATAGAGGCAGACTGTTGAAATACTTCTGGTACATTACCCATGCGACCGTTCCGGCTGATGCCATTCCATGGAGCATGCGGGGATGACCGTCCCTCCCTTTTACGATATAAGGTATCTCAGCATCTATCTTACACCTGGGGCAACCGTAGTTGATGCTGTAGTATTCGATGATCTTTATGCTCGGACGGATGATCTCGATCTCCCTGCGCACGAACTCTTCACCGATCTTTTCGAGTGGAGCTCCGCACTTTTCGCATGTGCGCTCATCTTCGGGAACATCGAGATAGGCTTTCTGTACAGGGACACCGGCAAATTTGTCCATCATAGTGGCTTTTTTCTTTCGGGTATGTTTTTCGATAGTAATGAATTCCTCTTCAGCCGGGTCAGACGCTACTACTGCTTCCGACTCGGCTTCATCGAAAAAACTCAGCTGCCCTTCGATATCATCAGAACGTTTTTCACTGGACTTGCCAAAGAGCTTCTTTGTAAGATAGTCTATCTGCTCCTGCAGTACCTGCTCACGCTTATTGGCAGCATCAATCATGGCATTGAGATTATTGATCGTTTTATTGAGTTCTTTTATGGTATCTTTGAGCTCTATGATCTGCTGATCCCTCGGGGTCTTCGCCACCAGATGCCTCCTAAGATTTGATACCTTGATTATATCAGGCTTTGGAGCAGTATGATATTGACAAAGTGCCGAAATTAAGAGAAAAACGAGCCTGTGTGAATCCGATACATGGCCTTTAAAAAAAGTTGCACAAAGGATCTTTCCAAAGTATTCAGGACGTTCTGATGGCCTTAGGCTGCTCTATATCAAGGCCCGATAAAAGCCAGTCAAGCTCTTTCCAGCTCAGGCTTCTTACTTCGTCTTTATTTCGAGGCCATCTGTATCTCCCTCTGACAGCGGAAAGCCTTTTATAAAGAAGTACGAAACCGTCCGGCTCCCACATGAGGATCTTCAGTCTGTCTGCACGTCGCCCGCAAAAAAGGAACAGGGCGCTTCGCCTTGTATCCATATGGAGCTTGTCCTCTACTATGACGCATAGTCCATCTATGGACTTACGCATATCGGTATAGCCACAGACAATGTATATCTCGTCTGCGGCTGTGATATCGCCGATCATGAGAAGGTCCTCAACAGCGATAGTGCCTTTGATACCAGAACAGGATCTGCCCCATTGCTTAAGGCTATATGTATGTCTCCCATGGTGACCTCTATCTTATGTGGATTGTCAATGTGCGGCGCCGCTTCGGTGATATATTCCCCAGGCGGCTTGGTATCTGCAACGATGTCCACCTTAACAACATCCTGTTGAGAAGTGGTAAGGTCATACATATCATTACGACTTCTTGAAGGTATTGCATATGAACTCTTCTTTAGCCGTCTGATAGCATTATTGAATGTGTGGCGACTGATCCCGTTCGCTAAGCACCACTGGATATCAGTCATGCCGCTTCTGCGACACTCCTGGATGAGCATGAGCCACTCATCCTTTGTACGATACGATTTCTGATCTGACATATGGCTCCTTCCTGTGTGACACCAAAACATAGTGCATTTGCTCAAAGTGTGACACCAAAACGTAGTGTATTTGTCAGATCTATTATGAACTTATTTTAGTGTGTATCCTATCCGCCGGTTTTTTGAGCGCTTACAAATTATGTATGATATATAACAAAACCCGCTTAAATAAACAATATAAGCGGGTTTTGGGATAAAAGTCTCCTCGATGCTTTTATTCTATTTTTCTTCCAAAATAACATCCAGCATTTCCTTCGGTGTGACAACATAAGATACCGGTGGAAAATGCTTGATATTGCCGGTAACAAGATATGTATCCTCTTCTTTCCGCTTTTCCATAACGATTGCGTAGAAAACAACGTCCTTTGGATCGAGGAGCTCATAATCCATATTGTCGGTATCTATATACTCACCTTGGTCTTCCAACGCCTGAATGACATCATCAACTATCTCCTTGGTAAGATGGAACTTCTCTCGCAGCAGGACTTCCCTGTACTCCGAAACTATTCTTTCATTAAGAACCGGAATTATTACTCCACTGAATGCAAATTCAATGATATTTCCGGGGACGGATGACCATTTCAACATAGCAGAAACAAGGACATTCGTATCAATGACTGCATAACGCTTCATTTAGACTCCTGCTTCCTGACGTCATCTATTTCTGCATTGATCTCATCGAGAGTCATGTCAGAAATGCCATTCTCGTTCGCTATCCTACTGGCTTCCTTCATTGCCTCTAGTCCCCTGTTTCTCGGTATATCATTCACATTCATGGAAAATGGGATTCCGTTTTCCTGATTCATACG
>JAGAGL010000044.1:0-13529 GCA_017627595.1 Oribacterium sp.
GGAGAATAGTGCGTGAACCACATCTCCCGGGGTTTTGCTTCGGCACCGATGGCTGCTGCCTCATACATCATCATGTGTTTGTTTTTCTTTGCATTTTCGAGCTTGTCACGTTCTCCGTACATGCCCTCGCAAATAAAAAGATCAGCGTCTGTTGCCATTTCCGTGATTGCGGGAGTCGGACGGGTGTCTGTGCAGTAGGTGACACTAAGTCCGCGTCTGGCAGCCCCCATAACCATATCGGGGGTGTAAATGATACCGTCCTCTGCGGTTATGGTCTCTCCGTGCTGCAGTTTATTCCAGTATTTAAGAGGTATATTCTGCTCGTTCGCTTTTGCTGCATCAAATTTACCCAGGCGTCTGATGCTTATCTTATAGCCATAACAGGTTACTTTATGATTGACCTTAAAGGCATCGATAACAAATGGACCAAACTCCAACTGCTGAACAGGCTCTTCAAGTTCGTGATATATGATCTCAAAGGGAAGTTCAGGCGCAACTATGCGGAGTCCGTCCACAACTCTTTTAAGACCCTTTGGTCCCACAAGGTGTATGGGTTCTGTACGCTCTGCATTGCCTATGGACAGAAGCATCCCGGGTAATCCCGAAATGTGATCTGCATGAAAATGTGTAAAGCAGATCAGATCTATAGGTTTTGGCGACCAGGATTTCTCCTTCATGGCTATCTGTGTGCCTTCGCCGCAGTCTATAAGCATGTTGCTTCCGCTGCATCTGAGCATAAGGCTGGTAAGCCATCGGTTTGGAAGAGGCATCATGCCTCCTGTTCCAAGTAAACAAAGATCAAGCATATAAATAAATCCTTTTTTAATGTATAAGGTCGGACTCAGCTTTATAGTTCACCTGTAAAGGAGCCAATTAAATCTGAATATGTATGTCAGAAATGAAAGGCTAAAATCTTTAGTATGTATTTGGAGAACAACAATCTGATCCTTAACTTATTTTGGGTTTTTGGCGTATTATAGCGTTAATTGCATGATGATGGCATCATCTGTCGGATCCCTGTAATAGCCTTCTCTTACGTAGAGCTCCTTAAATCCCAGTTTTTGGTATAAGGCTCTGGCAGGAGTATTGCCGGCACGGACTTCGAGAAAAATGACTGAAGCTTTTTCTGTCAGGGCTGTCTGTATCATCTTCTGCATAAGTGTCTCGCCTATACCGTTTCTTCGCATATCGGGAGAAACACAGATATTTTCGATTTCTGCTTCGGGACCCAGTAAGCGTAAAACAGAGTAACCTGCGAGATTATTTATATAACTTTCCCGGTCTTCGGTATTTACAGGACGCTTATGAACCACCATGGGATAGTCATAATCCGATGACAGGGCAGTTTCGAAGTCTTTTGAACTCCATGCCATTTTGCCAAAGGATGATCGTTCCAGTTCCAGAATCTCCGGAAGGTCGCTGATATCCATAAACTCTATAGCATTTAAAGTGATCATCATAATCTATATTATTTAAAGAAAACCCGTACCAATACATTCAGGGTATAACGAGTAAACGCACTATAAGATAATTCAGAAACGGCAGTAGATTGCGTTTACGAGTCTAAATCCAAATGACGTGATCCGGACGTTGATTTTTATTAAAACCTAATAGTAAAGTCACTGCACCATGAACGTGAGTGTCTGTTTATAATAAGGACCGCAGTATAAATGAAATCAGAGATTCTCGGGTATGGATTCATCTTCGTATCCGGAATCCTCTCCTATTTTATAGTTACGGGCTGCAAGAACATCTTCGGCGGAAGACTTCTTAAGCTTGTTTGGATCGTCATGGGTGATATCGAATTCTCTGAGACCCGAAGCCTCTTTCTCACGTTCTGCCTGCGGTTTTCTTATATAGCTTAGACGAAAATCTTTTCCGATTACGGTCTCTCCGGCTTTCAGCTTTTCCATACCTATCAATGCCACCGATGAAGCTCTTTGGAGGAGATTCTGAGGGGAGGCAAAACCAAAGGGTACAGTCAGATGTTCCATAAGATATTCTCTGTATACAGGTACGGCATCGCCGAGGAAAAGATGACGACCACCTGTACTGTTAATGTTTCCGGCCAGTTCATCAATGCCTATAGCCTCTTCTTCACCCATCAGTTTACCGTCAAGAAAGGTTCCGGTGTATACCTGCTTGCGCCGTGCATCCATGATGGGATGAACATATAATGCATCCTTATCCGGTGCTGTCCTGTTTTCTCCGGAGGATTCGGTACCTGAATAAATGCCGCCCATATCGGAAACATTTTTCGCAAGTCCTTCCAGTGTGCTGACCTCTATAAGAGGGATTCCGTAACCAAGAGCAAGACCCTTTGCTGTGGAAGCACCGATACGAAGACCGGTGAAGGAGCCGGGACCTGCACTTACTGCGATGGCATCAAGATCTGAGACATTTCGTCCGGTACGCGAAAAAATCTCAGCCACCATAGGTAACAGTGTCTGAGAATGTGTAAGTCCTATATTGGCGGAATACTCTGAAAGTACAAGATTGTCTTCTATTAGCGCACATGACGCAGTATGTCCTGATGAATCTATACCTAAAACCAACATGTTTTTCTATCCATTTCTATAGTTCAATACTCTATTTTTCTGTAATCGAATCCTTTGTCCAGATCCTTTTTGATGCGAACCCAGTGAGCCTCTTCAGGAATCAGCTCATCGATCAGCTCCGGCCATTCAATGATAGAGACACCCTTCCCATAAAAATAATCTTCATAACCGATTTCTTCCATTTCGGAGGGGTCGCCGATTCTGTATACATCAAAATGATAGAGGGGGATACGGCCGTAGTATTCCTTTACTATGGTGAAGGTGGGCGAATTTACATAATCGTCAATGCCCAGCCCCTCGGCAAAGCCCTGGGTAAAGACTGTTTTGCCGACGCCAAGGTCGCCATCAAGGCAAATGATATCACCCGGTTTTGCAGCCTCACCCATTTTTTTGCCAAATGCGAAGGTGTCCTCCGCAGAGTTACTTTCAAATACCATTTTAAGCTTCTTTCTCGGTTTCTTTTTCAGTACGGATAAAGTGGAATATGCGCCGGCCTGTCTTAGCCTCAAAAGCTTTTACATTATCAAGGAAGTCATCCTCGAACATAACATCCGTAAGAAGTGCAAACTCATCGGTCCTGTTATTAAGTACTATTGGCTTAAGCTCGGAATCCTCGTTAAGGAAATATTCCCTGAGGTCAGCTTCAATGTCTGAGGATGTACCCTCCACTCTTATGAAATATGAAAAGGCATTGGACCCCATGGGTTCTATCTCAAGCATATTTTCGGACCAACCGATTCCCTGGAATTCGTTCTTGTGACGAACTGCGGCAATTATGTCGGAAACAACTGCACTTGCAGTGGGAAGCTTTCCTGCACCCATTCCGTAAAGCATGGTGGTTCCCAGGCAGTTACCTACGATGCGGATACCGTTAAACACGCCGTCAACACTGAAAAGAGGATCAGACTTAGGAATCATCATAGGTACAACATAAGCGAAATACTTATCTTCTACCTGCTGTACGGAACCAAGAAGCTTTATGGTCATGTCAAGCTCATGGGCATAGGAGAAATCCAGCTTTGAAATATTGCGGATACCCTCTGTGTAGATATCTTCATGGCGGCAGCGGTCTCCGGAAGCCATGCTGAGGAGAATTGCTGTCTTTCGGGAAGTATCAAAGCCATCTATATCTGAAGACGGGTCACGCTCTGCATAGCCGAGACGCTGAGCTTCCTCAAGAGTTTCGCTGAAATCAGCACCCTTTTCACGCATATTGGTGAGGATAAAGTTGGTGGTTCCATTCATAATTCCGGTTATCTCAATGAGATTCTCACCGGCATAATTATGATGTATGGTTCTGATGACCGGGATTCCACCGCCTACAGAGGCTTCGAAATAAAAGTTACAGTTATGAGCCTTTGCGATACTGATAAGCTTTGAACCGCAGGCATCTACGAGAGCCTTGTTGGAGGTTACACAATGCTTACCTTTCTCGAGACAGGCTTTTACGAATTCGTAAGCCGGGTGTATGCCACCCATGGTCTCAACAACAAGACCAATCTCATCATCATTTTCAATGATGGAAAAGTCGTTGATAAGCTTATCGTTATCTTCAGGTATGGACTCACGGATATCAAGCACATACTTTAATTCTACAGGTTCCCCGATCTTTTTTTTCAGGATTTCCTGATTTACTCTGAGAACCTCTGCCACACCCGAACCAATGGTTCCATAACCCATAACTGCAATTTTCATAAAGGACTCCTTTTTACAATAAGATTTGATAAAACCATTATATCATCCCAATAGGTGTAAGGATGGAGATTTGCTGCTGGAAAAACAGCGATCATATCGGTTTTTCCATATTACTTTTTCATAAGAGGTATGCTTTGCTTTAAAGCATCTAAACCGGAGACTGTTCCTGTGCAATGATCTTTACATATTGTATGTTAGGCCAGGACTCGATATCCTGAATCATGGCATTGATATCGGAAGTGTCTTCCCGGACTTCGATGGATACTGTAAGAGTCGCAATGGAATTTACCGGGATGGACTGGTGTATGGTAAGTATGTTGGCTCTGTATTCGGAAATCTTCGAGCATATTTTTGACAGGAAACCAAGCTCATCATGCATCTGCATAACCAGGGTTACCGTCTTTCCTTTTGAGCTGTCATAAAAGGGAAAGATATCCTCTTTATATTTATAAAAGGAACTGCGGGAAATGCCTGCTTTTTCGGTTGCTTCCGCAATGGAGACACCCTTTTCGTTTTCAAGGATGCTCTTTACTTCAACAACTTTCTTTAAAACTGTCGGTAATGCTTTTGTTCGAACAACAAAATAATCTGACTCGTTATTCATCAGAAAGCCTCCATGTAAAAAACATTAACAGCATCAAATCCGGATGAGGACATAATCCTTTCAGAGCCGGATAAACTCGCCACCCATGTCTCTATAGTGGCGATCTGAAGGTGGGTATTAAATTAGTCGTCTCCCTGGATCCTGCGGTCAGGACAGCCAAGCTGCATCCATTTAAGGTAAGCGGTGATAAAGCGGTCGATATCTCCGTCGAGTACGGCGTCCGTATTGGAAGACTGCTCGCCTGAACGAAGATCCTTGACCATGCGATATGGCTGGAGTACGTAGGAACGGATCTGGGAACCCCAGCCGTTATCCTTAACTTCTCCTCTGATTCCGGCGATCATTTCTTCCTGCTCGGCCTTTTCCTTGAGATAAAGTCTTGCCTTCAGCATCTGCATGGCCTTGGCGCGGTTCTGTACCTGGGAACGCTCTTCCTGACAGGCTACTACGATACCTGTGGGGATATGAATGAGACGTACAGCGGATGAAGTTTTGTTGATGTGCTGTCCGCCGGCACCGGATGAACGGAATACTTCCATCCTGATGTCCTCGGGACGAACTTCGATGTCGATATCAGTCTCGATATCCGGCATGATATCACAGGATACGAAGGAAGTCTGTCTCTTGCCCTGGGCATTAAAAGGTGAAATACGTACCAGTCTGTGGATGCCTGCCTCTGAACGGAGATATCCGTATGCGTACTGACCGTCGATCTCGATGGTGGCTGATTTAATGCCGGCTTCATCTCCCTCAAGGTAGTCAAGAATCTTATAGGTGAAACCATGGCGCTCAGCCCAGCGTGTGTACATACGGTAAAGCATGCCTGCCCAGTCATTGGACTCGGTTCCACCGGCGCCTGCATTGAGACGAAGGATAGCGTTCATGGTGTCATATTCACCTGAAAGAAGAAGTCTTGTGGACATGGCATCAAGCTTCTCTGTAAACTCATCAAGCATTTCCTTAACTTCGGCAACGCTTTCCTGATCATCTTCCTCTTCTGCCATCTCGATAAGTGCTCCGATATCCTCGTATGCCTGCGTAAGATCTTCGTAGGCCTTTACGTCATCCTTTAGACGACGTGCTTCGGTTGAGTACTGATTCGCGGTTTCGGGGTTTGCCCAGAAATCAGGCTCCTCCATCATTCGGTCAAGCTCAACGATTCTTTTCTGCTTGTTGTCAAGGTCAAGAGAAGCGCCGAGATCCTTAAGGGACTGCTCTTTGCCATTAAGTTCAAATTTATACTGCTCTAACTCTACGATCATAGTAATTCCTTTTTTATAAACGTTTGATAGGTGAGGACTATATTACAGTCTTTTTGGGAGATTGTAATGTTTCTATTCAGAAACTTATGAAAAAATGCCGCGAAAGCTTCTTTTCGCGGCATGGTCACGGTGCGGATTAAAGTACCGAATTGTTTCAGTTCTCCGGTTTATCGCCGGGTGCCGGGGTCTCGCTGTTCTGAGGATTCATTGCTTTTAAATACTCGTTGCGTCCATGGCACTGCTTATATTTCTTTCCTGAGCCACATGGACACGGGTCATTTGGATATACCTTACGAACCTCACGCTTTTTTGGAGCTGCGGCTACTGTGTTATCACGGTTTGTGCCGGTTACCTGTGCAACCTGCTCACGCTCAACCTTCTGCTCTACCTTTATGTGATAGAGGATACGGATAGTATCTTCCTTAATGGCTGTGGTCATCTCCTCAAACATTGAGAAGCCCTGGATCTTATACTCTACAAGAGGATCCTTCTGACCGTAAGCCTGGAGACCGATACCGTCACGCATGAGATCCATATCATCAATATGGTTCATCCACTTCTGGTCAATGACTCTTAAAAGAATGACTCTCTCGATCTCACGAACCTGCTCAGGATTAGGGAAGTCTGCTTCCTTCTGTTCATAAAGCTTGATGGCTTCCTCCTTGAGAAGCTGCTTAAACTCATTCTTGGTCATGGTGTTAAACTGATCTTCTGTGAGTTTAAGCTTAGGAAGAGGAATGATGGTCATCAGTGTATCATTTAGGCCGCTGAGATCCCAATCCTTTGCAGTAGAATCTTCTGCAACATTGGCATCAACATAGTTCTCAATGATCTCCTGAATAAAGCTGATGATAAGAGGACGAAGGTTGTCTCCGTTGAGAACCTTAGAACGCTCATCATAAATAACATCTCGCTGCTCGTTGTTTACTTCATCGTACTTAAGAAGGTTTTCACGGATGCCGTAGTTGTTAAGCTCTATCTTCTGCTGTGCCTTTTCGATGGCATTGGAAAGCATCTTGTGATGAATCTGCTCTCCCTCAGGTACGCCAAGGGCTTCAAACATGCTCATAAGACGATCTGAACCGAAAAGCCTCATGAGATCATCCTCAAGTGAGATGAAGAACTGAGACTGTCCCGGGTCGCCCTGTCTTCCGGCACGTCCACGGAGCTGGTTATCGATACGTCTTGATTCATGACGTTCTGTTCCGAGGATGTGAAGACCACCGGCTGCCAAGGCTTCCGGATCAAGCTTGATATCGGTACCACGACCTGCCATGTTGGTTGCGATGGTTACGGCGCCGTGCTGACCTGCATCTGCTACGATGGCGGCTTCCATTTCATGGAACTTTGCATTCAGGACATTGTGCTTGATGCCGCGTCGCTTAAGCATTCCGCTGAGGAGCTCGGAGGTGTCAATGTTGATGGTTCCGATAAGTACAGGTGCGCCTGTCTCATGGATCCTAACTGCTTCATCAACTACAGCCTGGAACTTTTCTTTCTTTGTCTTATATACCGCATCATCCAGATCTACACGCTGTACGGGGCGGTTTGTGGGGATACAGATAACATCCATGGAATAGATGTTGCGGAACTCTTTTTCCTCGGTCTGGGCAGTACCGGTCATTCCGGCCTTCTTGTCAAACTTGTTGAAGAAGTTCTGGAAGGTAATGGTTGCAAGAGTCTTGGACTCACGCTTTACCTTAACATGCTCTTTTGCTTCTATTGCCTGATGGAGACCATCGCTGTAACGACGACCCGGCATGATACGTCCGGTAAACTCGTCTACGATGAGGATCTCGTCTTCCTTTACAACGTAGTCCTTGTCACGGTGCATAAGGTTGTTTGCACGGAGAGCAAGGATAACGCAATGCTGGATCTCGAGGTTCTCGGGATCTGCAAGGTTCTTTATATGGAAGAACTGTTCTACCCTGTGAACACCTTCCTGAGTAAGGTTTACGGTCTTTTCTTTTTCGTTAACGATAAAGTCACCGGTCTCTTCGATCTCTTCTCCGAGGATGGCATCGAGCTTGTTGAACTCGGCTGACTCTTCACCTCTCTGAAGCTGCTTTGCAAGAATATCGCAAACCTCATAGAGCTTTGTTGACTTTCCGGACTGTCCGGAAATGATAAGAGGTGTACGTGCTTCATCGATAAGAACGGAGTCAACCTCGTCGATGATGCAGTAGTGGAGACCACGGAGAACCTGCTGGTTCTTATATACTGCCATGTTGTCACGAAGATAATCGAAACCAAGCTCGTTATTGGTAACATATGTAATGTCACAGTTGTAAGCCTGCTGACGTTCCTCTGTTGTCATGGAATTGAGAACAACACCAACCTTGAGACCAAGGAACTCATGGATACGGCCCATCCACTCGGCATCACGCTTTGCGAGGTAGTCATTGACGGTTACGATATGAACGCCCTTTCCTTCAAGTGCGTTTAAGTATGCAGGTGCTGTGGAAACAAGGGTTTTACCTTCACCTGTTCTCATCTCTGCGATACGGCCCTGATGAAGTACTACTCCACCGATAAGCTGTACGGGGAAATGCTTCATGCCGTTTACACGTTTTCCGGCTTCACGGACAGTTGCAAATGCTTCCGGGAGGATGTCATCCAGTGTCTCCCCGTTGGCAAGACGCTCTTTGAATTTTGCTGTCTGCGCCTTCAGTTCTTCATCTGACATGGCAGTCATCTGCTCGTCTAATGAAAGTATTTTATTAATGATTGGTTCAATTCTTTTAAGCTCACGTTCAGAGTGGGTACCGAAAACCTTCTCAAATAAACTCATCTATATACTCCTTAATAACCGTGTGCAGGTTTAAAATGGCACACTTTCAACTCTACTTTCGGCTATAACCATGAAATCTTATCACTAACCTCTTTTTTTTTCAAGACGGGCGGGAAAGTTTAGAGATATTTAAGTTTAGTGAAAAGGGTCGCAGGGCGGAGCCGGTGGGCATCCATCTATATACGAGTCGCTGCCGCGGAAAAATCTCAAATCGGACCTCTAAGAGGCAGTAGGCCCTCGCCAATGTCAGAGTTCTCTTTATGACAACTCTGACTTGGCGAGGGGGCTAAGGAAAAAAGGAGCCAACTGCCTCTAAGAGGTCCGATTTGGATTTTTCACGCCGCAGCTCAACGTATATAGATGGATACCCACCGACTCCGCCCTGCTTACGTTTTGGTTGAAATAGTATTATTGATCTTTTGTGCTTACGTTTAGGTTGAACTATTATTGTGCTTTCTTCGTGCTTGCGTTTTCGTGAGTTGAAGGAATGGTGAAAATAACATCTTTACTTTCGCCCGGTTGTAAGAGAACTTTTTCGAAGGCGATGAGTTCTCTCACCTGGGCTTTTTTGTTGTCGCCGAAGATCATGACGGTTTCGGCGCCTGCTCTGTCACCGGTGTTGGTGACGGTGAGGGTTAAGGTATTGCCTTCGAGCTTTTCATTATTATAGGAAAAAGTTGTGTAGGAAAGTCCGTGACCGAAAGGGAAAAGTACAGGGATGTTGTGCTTATCGGTGTACTTGTAGCCGATTTCGTAGCCTTCCTTATAATGTACCGTATCTGTGCGGCCGAAGTCTCCAACGCTGAAGGCGGAGCAGTCATTGAGGTCGAGGTAGAAGGTTTCGGGAAGCTTTCCGGACGGGTTAATGTCTCCGAAGATGGTGCGGGCAAGGGCTCTTCCGCCTTCGCAGCCGTTGTAGTAGGACCAGAGGACGGTGTCTGCCTTGTCGATCCAGGAGCTCATATCAACCGAGCTTCCGCTGATCAGGACGATGACTGTATCTTTCCTGAGTTCCAGGATGGACTTGATGAGTTCGTCCTGTCCGTAAGGGAGCTTCATGTCCGGCTTGTCAAAGCCTTCTCTGTCAAGCACATGGTTGAGACCGCCTACGTAGATGACACTGTCGTAGTTATTCTCTCTTAATGCCTTAAGTACCTCTTCTCTCTTTTCTTCGGATACTTTTTTAAGCTGGTCGTTGCTTTCCACATCTACTTTTTCTAGACTGTTTTCCTGCCAGTTGATCTCGGTGCTGTCAGGAGCAATGTCTGCGTCGTAGCCTGAGAGGTAATCAATCCTTGTGTTCCCGCCCAGGAGTTCCCTGAGACCGAGGAGCGGATTTGTCTCGTAAAGCGCCTTTATCTCTGCACTTCCGCCGCCGAGGCTGTGCTGCCTTATGGCATTATCACCTACAACGAGGATGCGGCGCTGCTTTTCCGGATCCAGAGGAAGGACATGACTTTCATTTTTGAGAAGAACCAGAGACTCTGCTGCGATTTTTGCTGCGGTTTTATGGTGCTCCTCTGTGTTGTAAGAACCCTTCTGTCTCTTGCCGGAAAGCATATGAAGCTTATCCATGAGAAGGAGAAGCCGGAATACTTTCTTATCTATAACACTCTCGTCTATCTTCTTTTCCAGAACCATTTTCTTAAGTGGTTCTGCGAAGCAGTATTCGTCGAAGTTGTCGGTTACGGACATCTCCAGGTCACAGCCCGCTGTGGCTGCTTTATAGGTGTCGTGAACTCCGCCCCAATCAGAGATGACAACACCGTCATAGTTCCACTCTTCGCGGAGGATTGTGTCAAGGAGGAACTTATTCTCGCAGCAGTAGTCACCGTAAACCCGGTTGTAGGCGCCCATTACGGAGCCGGCGCCGCCCTCCAGCAGGACTCTTCTGAAAACTTCAAGGTAAGTGTCTCTGAAGATTTCCTCGTCTATTTCGGAGTCCACACTCATTCGCTCTGTTTCCTGGTTGTTTAAAGCAAAATGCTTGACGCAGGCAGCCACATCATTTTCCTGAACACCCTTTACGAACTCGATGGCAAGCTCTGAGGTGAGGTATCCATCTTCGCTGAAGTACTCGAAGTTTCTTCCGCAAAGAGGGCTTCTTTTGAGATTTATTCCCGGAGCAAGGATTACATCTTTTCCTCTGCCACGGGCCTCCGCGCCGAGAACATTACCCTCATCATGAGCAAGGGCCCTGTTGAATGTGCTGGCGAGTGCACTGTTGCAGGGAAGGTAGGTCACGAGATCATCCTGGTAGTTGAGGGATATCCATTTGCTGTCATAAAACTCTCCTCTTACGCCCATGGGACCGTCGGAGGTGATGAGCGGAGGAACACCAAAACGCTCAACTCCGTCATTGTGAAAGAATCCGCTTCCGTGAAGCATGCCGATTTTTTCGTCCAGAGTCATCTTCTGAACGAGCTCTTCTATCTGTTCTTTAGTCATAGTTTCATCCTTTGCAATATTCAACAATATACTATTAGAAACGGAATCATCCCGGTCATGGGTAAAGCTGATCGGTTTCTGTTTATTGTGTAGTATGTGTTTTTATAAGACGGGATCATCCAAGCCATGTTTGTGGTTAATCATGGACTAAGATGATCCCGATGAGTTTTTTGAATTATCCCTTTACGGCACCTGAGGTGATGCCGCCTACGATATATTTAGATAAGAAAAGATATATCAGGATAACAGGGAAAATGGAGGCAGCTATCATTATGTAAACCTGTCCCATATCGAATCTGAGCCAGTCGGCACCTCGTAATTGTGCGATAAGAACCGGAAGGGTCTTTTTGGTATCGGTGTGAAGTATGAGGGCCGGTGTGAAGTAGTTGTTCCAGCTTCCCACAAAACTGAAGATAACCTGAACGCTGATGGCCGGTTTAAGAAGCGGCATGATGATGGTGTTAAAGGTTCTGAACTCTCCGGAACCATCGATTCTTGCTGCCTCAACCAGTGACATGGGCAGATTGCTTGCCATGTACTGTCTGAAATAGAAATAAGTAACCGGTGAAGCGATTGAAGGTATGATGAGTGGGATAATGGTATCATCGAGCTTCATGTTGTTGATGAGCTGGATAAAACCGAGAACTGTAACCTGACCCGGGATCATCATGATGGCGAGGATGAATGCTGCTATGGCATCTCTTCCTTTGAATCGATAGGTGTTAATGGCGTAGGCTGTCATAGCTGAGAAGTATACGCAAAGGACTGAGGAGCAGACAGCCACTGTAAGGCTGTTTACAAAACCCTTTGCTATAGGTATGGTTCCGTTTACCAGGTTTTCCCAGTTTTCAAAGATGTGATTGCTGGGGAGCATGGTGAAACCACGGGTCATCTCGGCATGAGATCTGGTTGCGTTTATAAGAAGTATGTAAAACCATATGAGGCACAGGAATGTGAAAATGCCAAGTACCACGTAGGCTATGGCTCTTCTGGTCCCGACAGGAAGACCACTGCTTGCATGAGTTTCCATTATTATCTCCGTTCTGCCGCCTTTTGGCTGACGGCACAGATGATGTTAAAAATCAATTTTCACTAATCCCGGTTTCTCCGCTCTTTGGATGGCGGAACCGAAGGAAGTGAATAGTAATATATACATTAATCTTTCTTTGCGCTGTTTATTTTGAATACCACTAAGCTGAGCATGGCGGTGATGATAAACATATAAACTGAAAGGGCGCCGCCCATTCCGAAATTCTTACTTGTGAGGTACTGATTCAGGTTCATGATTACTGTGGTGGTTGAACCTGCGGGTGTACCTTTTCCGTTTGTGAGAATCTGGGGAACATCGTACATCTGAAGTCCGCCGATGAGTGAAGTGATGAGAACATAGATGAATATCGGACGGAGTATCGGCATGGTGATGCGGAAGAAAATCTGGGAAGCACTTGCGCCGTCAACTTCTGCCGCTTCGTAAAGGGAACCGTCGATTCCCAGCATGCCTGCAAGTAACAGAATGGTTGTATTTCCGAACCACATAAGGAAATTCATAAGCATTATCAGTATTCTGGATGCTGCGATGCTGTTCATGAATTTAAAGGGCTCTTTCAGGATGTGGAGACTCATGAGCATCTGGTTTATGGGACCTGCATCTGCGAAAAGAGCGAAAAACAACATTGAAAATGCTGATGCCATGATAAGGTTTGGCATGTAGATTACTGTCTTGAAAAATCTCTGACCTTTAAGCTTGAGGCTTGGGTCTGAGAACCAGTAGGCAAGAATGAGAGCCACTGTGATCTGAGGGATAAATCCGCCTATCCACATGATAAGAGTGTTGCCGAGATATTTCCAGATCTCCGGTGATGAGAGAAGCTTTATGTAATTTTCAAGCCCAATGAATCTGGGACCTATCTGGGTCAGGCCGGAATAATAGTTCTCAAAGAAGCTGTTATAGATGGTTGACGCCAAAGGGATGAAGCTGAAGATTACATACACGAGAAAAAACGGTATGAGAAATATATAACCCCAGCGATTATATCTGGCTGTTGTGCCGGATGCCTTCTTAGCCATGTGGAACCTCCAAAGTGGTCTTGCATGGGATTGCCTTCCGATTTCTGTCGGAAGGCAATCCGCTGTATAACCATGATCTGAAAAAAGAGATGATGTGTGAGAAA
>JAGAGL010000045.1:0-5330 GCA_017627595.1 Oribacterium sp.
ATCAATCTGGCAACATATGTTGGCTACAAATTACGAAGAATACCGGGAGCACTTATTGCAACGTTCGGTATGATACTGCCGTCTTTCTGTATAGTTTTTCTGATCTCACAATTCCTGGAACGCTTTTTGGAGATAAAGTGGGTATCAAATGCTTTCCGGGGGATCAAAATTGCTGTTGCTATTTTAATAATGGACGCAGCAATAAAGATGATTAAGAAAATGGATAAAAAACCATTCCCGATCATCATAATGATTGCCGCCCTGATCAGCATGCTTGTCATAAATTTTCTGGCCTTGCACATTTCATCTTTGGTGATACTGCTTTTGGGTGCTGTATCAGGCTTGGTCTTTTATGCGATACATAATCGAAAAGGAAAGGAGTCGGCAGTAAAATGATCTATTTAGAACTGTTTATTGCTTTTCTTGAGGTCGGACTCTTTTCGTTTGGAGGGGGTTATGTATCGATACCTCTGATACGTGAGATCGTACTAACTTACGGTTGGATGGATGACGAAATGATTACTCATATGATTGCTGTAAGTGAGAGTACGCCCGGTCCATTGATGGTCAATATGGCAACATATGTCGGCAGTACTCAGGGAGGGATTCTGGGAGCGCTGATTGCTACACTGGCAGTTGTGCTCCCTGCGTTTCTGATAATCATATTGGTAATGGCAATATTCAGGAGATTTATCAGCAACAGATATTTTCAAGGGATGCTTAGCGGAATGAAACCATGCATTATCGGAATAATAATGGCAATGGGCATCTATATGATGGTTCAGAACTGTTGTGGAAGCAAGATTTCGGGAATAGATATCATTGCGGTTCTTTTGGTGATAATACTTGGCACTATTTTTTGGGGATCCAGAAAAATAAAGAAGAATGGAATCTCTCCGATTTTACTGATCATCATTTCTGCGGGGACCGGAATTTTCTTCTATGGTTTTAGATAAATTCTGGCACAAGCAGTATGGGGGCTGACTAAGTTTTCTAAAGCTCTTGTAGCTATTATAGTTATCAAGTGCGAGAAATGTGGCGGCCCCCATCAATGCGCAGCGCTTCGGATTACAGACACCTTGCGCAAAGACAGGCTCATGTATGAACTGCAAGTCGCCGGATACGATCTGCTGTCAGTTCCTGATCACAAGATTCTCCAGGCACAAGGATCGGATCCATGTGATACTGGTAGGCGAACCGCTGGGATTCTGAAATGCACTTGAATTTTGGCCCCCATATATTATAATCGGTATATAGACGAAAGTGAGGTGCAGAATGCCCAGGAGAGAAGGAGCCGGAAGGCCGAAGCTGGATGATCCCAAAGCAAATAAGGTTAGTATGAGACTTTCCAATGAGGATCTGGCACGATTCGAGGCATATGCCAAAAAGTATGGCCTATCCAAAGCGGACACCCTGAGAAAAGCAGTCGATGAACTGCTCAAAAGGGACAGGTAGATTAGTTGTTCCTTGCCTTAAGAGAGGTGAAAGTATGGCTATCCGGAGAGGCATAGTAACTTATAGAGACACGTCTTTTGCAATTTCGAAAGGAGTTTTCTATGGCAGAATTGAAGTGCCCGCATTGCGGGCAGGCGTTTACTGTTGACGATACAGAGCTCAGTTCAATTATTCAGCAGATAAGAGATAAGGAGTTCGAGAAGGATCTCAACTCTAGAGTTAGTGAGCTTGAAGAGCATATGCAGGAGAAACATGAGCTTGAACTGGAAGCTCAAGAAAGTGAGATAAAGCTTCAGGTTAAGGAAACTCATGAAAAAGAGCTGCAAAAGCTTAAGGATCAACTAAAAAAAGCTGAGGACAAAGCGCAGAAGTTACAGACGCAGCTGGATGCAACAGAAGATAAGAAGACAATTGCAGTAATGCAGGCTGTTAAGAAGGTTGAAGAAGAAAAACGCGATCTTGAAAACGAGCTTGCAAAGGAAAAGGACAAGGGAAAACTGCTTCTTGAGCAGAAAGATGAGCAGATAGCCTATTACAAGGACCTGAAGACCAGAATGTCAACTAAGATGGTTGGTGAAACACTAGAGCAGCATTGTGAAATTCAGTTTAACCAACTTAGAGCAACGGCTTTCCGAAATGCGTATTTTGAAAAGGATAATGATGCTCGTTCCGGAAGTAAGGGTGACTATATATATCGTGAATGTGATGAAAACGGTGTCGAAATAATTTCCATCATGTTTGAAATGAAGAATGAGATGGATGAGACATCCACAAAGCATAAGAATGAGGATTTCTTCAAAGAACTCGATAAGGATCGCAGGGAGAAGGGCTGTGAGTATGCGGTGTTGGTTTCTTTACTTGAAAACGAGAGCGAGTTGTATAATGCCGGCATCGTTGATGTATCATATAAGTATGACAAGATGTATGTTGTAAGACCGCAGTGCTTTATCCCTATAATTACGCTCCTTAGAAACGCAGCGATGAATGCCTTAATGTATAAGCAGGAGCTTGCGGTGGTTCGTAATCAGGATATCGATATTTCCAATTTTGAGGATAGTTTGCTTAAGTTTAAGGATGACTTTAGCCGCAATTACGAGATCGCGCATTCTCATTTTGACAAAGCAATAGACGAGATTGACAAGACAATCCAGCACTTGGAGAAAGTAAAAAAGGAACTCCAGGGGTCTGACAATCAGCTTAGAATTGCGAACAATAAGGTTGATGAGGTCAGCGTTAAGAAACTGACAAAAGGCAATCCGACTATGCAGGCGAAGTTTGATGAACTGAAGAAAAGTAATAAAAAGTAGATATAAAAAGGTCTTTTCAATGATCAAGAAGAGCGATCAGGACAAAGTCCTGGAGGCGCTGCGAATATATAATGAAGCATGCAGAAAAGTAGAAGAACGGGAAAATAAAGATGAGTGAGAATAATAAGCGGGATAGGGCATTAGAATATTTTTCCGCAAAAATGCACTGTTCACAGTCGGTGCTGGCGGCATTTTCAGAAGAGTGTGGGATATCGGAAGAGCAGGCTTTCCGACTCGGATCCTGCTTTGGAGGCGGGATGCGTAAGGGAGAGGTTTGTGGAGCGTGTACAGGAGCACTTATGGTATTGGGGCTTTTGTATGGTGAGACACACCCTGGAAATAAGGAAGAGCGCGAACTCTCAAATCGCATAAATGATCTTATGATGAGTCGTTTTAAGGAAGCAAACGGATCTTACAAATGTAATGACCTTCTCGGATATGATATTTCAACTCCGGAAGGAGCGCAGAAGGCCAGAGAGGAAGGATTATTTACAGAGTTTTGCCCTAAGATGGTTGCAAGTGCAGTGGATATTTTAGAAGGAATCCTAGAGGAGATGGATTGATGATATCCGCGCATAGAGACGCGGAGAAGACTTGAGGATATCTGCACGCAGAGGTGTGGATAAGACAAATGAGAGAAAGAAAAAAATACGAACAGGAGGATAAAAAAATGCAATTTGAAACATTACAGAAAGACATGATCGCAGCAATGAAGGAGCACAACAAGGCAAGAAAGGATGCCATTTCTTCGGTGATCCAAGCGGTTAAAAAGGTAGCGATCGATGAGGGACATCGGGACGATATCGGTGAAGAATTGGTAGACCGTGTTATTTTGAAGGAATTAAAATCCGTAAAGGAGCAGATCGATACCTGCCCTGCAGGCAGAGATGAGCTGAAGGCGGAGTATCAGTTCCGTTATGATGTGATCAGCGAGTATGCGCCCAAGCTGATGAGCTCAGAGGAAGTGGAGGCGCTGCTCAAAGAAAAGTTTGCAGAGGTGATCGCCACCAAGAACAAAGGCCAGATCATGAAAGCAGTGATGGCAGAACTAAAAGGGAAAGCGGACGGTAAGGTCATCAACGAAGTTGTAGCGAAGCTTTGCAGTTAAAGGGTATTAAAGCGGGAAAGCTACGGCATCTTTGTATAGCTTCTGAAGCGTATGGATAAATAGCGCAAGGCTCTCGCGGTTGTCTGTCTTGTGGGTGCAGAGGACGCAGTGAAAGCATCGGAATTCAAGAATTATACGAAATCCGATGCTTTTTTCTTACGGAGCGGGCGCGAAAAGCATCGGAAATTGAGATATTTGCGAATTCTGATGCTTTTTTCTTGCGGAGCGGGCGCGAAAAGCATCGGAAATCGAGATTCTTGCGAATTCTGATGCTTTTTCGGTCGAGGCGATCAGGGGGATAGAAAAACAGAGGAAACTACGGGCAGAAGAACCACAAGGTCCGTCCCCATGGTTTAATGAGCAGTTTTCTCACAAATTCATTGATACTTCTCCCGAATAATGCTACTATTTGGGAGAAAGATGCTTCCTTCATCCGCAGAATTATCTGGCACAGACAAGGGGACGGTTCTTTTGTCTGACGCAGTTAGGAAACCCAGACAAGGGGATAAAAATGCTTATTGTTCAATCCTTAGATACCTATTATGAAAAAAGAGAACGATCTTCCGAATTTGCACGGTTAAGAAGCGAAGATCTGTTTCGTACGATCGATTGCAGCAAGATCAAAGAATGTGAAGTGTTTGCGCAGAGACTCAGGCTTAAATATAACAAGGATGGAGAAGTTTCACCGGCACAGCCGTATAAGATCGAATACGAGCAATTCGGAGCGAATATATTTACCGAAGGGACAAAGAACCGCTACGATAATTATAACAAGCTGCTGAAGTTTATCCGGATTTTCAAACAGGAAGATGGATACAAGATCATGTTTTGTGATGAGAATGTTGAGTGGTGTCCGACAAAACGCCGCGGACATAACGAAGCATTTCACGATGAGAAATCGATTTACTATCACAGAGATTGGTTGAACGAGACGGCATTTGTTCTGGGAAAGGATCAGTACGGAAGAATCATCTTCAATAACAGATATGTAGATCCGGATACACAGAGGTGGTCTTACGGGTGGCATATTTACAATATCATCAGTTGCGATATCGCGGAGTGCAAAGAAAAAATGTTTTTTCGGAAAGAGCCGGATTACGAATACCGGCAGCTTCTGGATCTGAGATAAGACAGACAAAAGAACCGTCCCCCTGTCTGTCACACGGATAGCGAAGTCCACCAACGTGGCGGGGATATACCCCGCTATTTTTTAAAAGGATGAGAATCTTTACTTTTTCGCGACATGTTGTCTGCGGGCGAGAAAAGCATCAGAAATTGAGATTTTTGTGAATTCTGATGCTTTTTTCTTGAGAGGCGGGCGAGAAAAGCATCAGAAATTGAGATTTTTGCGAATTCTGATGCTTTTTTCTTGAGAAGCGGGCGCGAAAAGCATCAGAAATTGAGATTTTTGCGAATTCTGATGCTTTTTTCTTGAGAAGCGGGCGCGAAAAGCATCGGAA
>JAGAGL010000046.1:0-8264 GCA_017627595.1 Oribacterium sp.
ACAATGAAGTTTCAACCAGTGAACCATGTTGAATTCATTATAAGAAATAGGGGTGATGTGGAAAATGCCAAATATAACAGAAAAGACAGCTTGCAACGTATATTATCAGGCACGTTTAAGGGCTTCAAAACACAATGAGCAGTTGAGTAGCCGAGAAGGAGCTGCAGACATCATGTCAATCGACAGAGGGAGACTGTATCGGATTGAGAGCGGTTTGGTCAATCCGTATCCGGAGGAGATCCATCTGATGACCGATCTGTATGGAGCCCCCGAATTGAGAAATTACTACTGCACAGAAGTATGTCCACTGGGGAAAGACATTCCTAAAGCGGGGGTTGAGGAACTGGACAGAATTTCATTGAAGGCACTCTCGATTTTTCGGCGGATTGACAAAACAGAAAATATGCTCCTTGAGATCGCAGAGGATGGAAAGGTTACAGATGATGAAAAGGAGGATATGCAGCAGGTCCTGAAAACCCTTGTGGAATTGGAGGGCGTTGCTCAAAATTTGAAGATTTGGGTCGAAAAAAACCTGGATATGAAAGGAGGCACGGGAAATGTCGGCATTACAGAACGCACCGGGAGTAATCAGCATTCCGACAAGGATATTTGTCCGCATTGAAGATGTAATGATGATCCTGGGATGTAAGAAGACCAAGGCATCAGAATGTATCCGCAAGACTAATGCAAAAGCCGAATCTGAAGGGAAGCTGGCATTCACACAAGGAAAAGCAAACAAATATATTTTTGCGGAGCTGTTTGATATCCCGGTCGAGGAAATCAACAAAGTTTTGGATTACAACAGCGAAAGGAGGGGTTAGATATTGGCTTTTTATAAAACTTGTCCCTTTTGTGGGGCAAATCTGGATCCGGGTGAGACCTGTGATTGCCAGACGGAAAAGAAGCACAAAGAAGAGGAGATCGAGAAGATTGTTTCAAGGCTTAAAACAGAGAAAGGAGGTCAATTAACGTGGGAAAGCTTGGCATCATAACAGCTATGGGGTTACTTGGAACAGCAGCTTTTGTTTCCCTCCCTGTGGTCGATCAGACACCCGAGATAGTGATGGCGGAGCCGGTGATGATAAAACAGGTTGAAACTTTCAGGGAAGAGGAGCCGGAACCGGAAATTACCTGTCACGAAATGGTAATGAGTTATATCGAGGAGGATAACGCTCCTTTCTTGGTAGACACAACGGCATATTGCCACGGAACGGTCTGCAGTCACGGAGATATACCCAGGGATGGAATAGTGGCAGCTGCTCCCGAGTGGTACGGAATGGCCTGTGTGATATATGAAGCAATCCCCGAGGGAGATAGCTATACGATGGGGTCATTGATAGGAGTGTACGAGATCAAGGACACGGGATACGGAAGATCCTCCGGTGACGGCGTTCCCTCGAAAGTAAGGAGCGATAAAGACAGCCGCGGAACCATAGAAACGGGTAAGTGCATAGACAGGTACTGTGAAAACTATGGCGATGCAAAGGAATGGATGAAGCGGACCGGTGGCAAGATTTTTATTCAGGTTATGCCGGCAGAAGGATGAAAGGGGCTGTATGGAATATTCGATAAGAAAGGAAGTTGAGCAGGAAGCAGGGTGTTTTATAGAGGATGCCGACTTTGAGCGTGCTTTGCAGGATGCAAAAAGGAAGCAGGACTTTCTCTATAAGCTGGAGCGCAAGGATTATATCAGGGAAAACTGGTACCTGGTGAGCCTGGTCGTTGACTATGTTAAGCAGAATGCTCTCTCGGATTTTACGATGGATTTAGGCAGAAAACTTCACAATATGGAAAAAGAGCACTCGTTCAATCAAGAACAGAGCGCCCTCACGGATGACCATATTGTAACGGTTTCTGCTTCATAAATCAAGCATAAATTTTACAATATGGAGGTATCAAATGAACGAATTATCTATCATCAAGCAGTATCCGACCGATAAATACAACTTGCTGGGGAATACTTCGGTGGTTGTTCAGGTGCCGGATATCATGTCGCCAGTCATTCAGTCTGTGCGTTTAGAGACGGATCCGGATAAAGGGGATGTCTACATACAGACTAAGGCTTCCGAGGCATATACGGGAAAAGACGGAAAGCGCCATCCGGCAACACCTGCCAAGTATGCCATTACCAAGAACGGGTTAAAAAAACTCGCAGATGGAGCGGGTATCAAAATGCTTTGCAGTGAGCATGTGATCCCGACAACCTGTCAGAAATGCGTAGCAGTAAACCAGCGCAGCGGCAAGGTAGTCCAGTGCGGGAGCTGCAAAAATCATGATGTGGCGTTTAAGGTCACGATCACGGTTCCCCAGCTCACGGGAGAAGTGCTGACGGTAGAGGACACTCACGAGATTATCGTGGATAATGTCACTCCCGGGATGACGGACAGACAGCGAGCTGAATTTATGAAGCATCTTCCGCAGATATGTGAGGCGAAAGCTCTTAATGGCGCAATCAGGACTGCACTTCACATAAAGGGTACATATCTGCTGGAGGAGCTGCAAAAGCCATTCGTCGTAGCGTATCTCGTACCTAATATGCAGCAGGAGGATGTCAAAAAAGCGGCTATTGAAAGTATGTTTCGTTCCACAGCAAGCCTGTTTGGAAGTAACAGCCAGGCGCAGCCGACAGTTCAACAAATCGAAAGCCGGGTTCCGGAAATGGCAGCTATTGAAGCTTCTGACGGGGAAAACTTTGACCAGTATGTGGATGACACCTATCAGAATGAGCAGGAGGTTATAGACGCACCACAGCCGGAAGAGCCGGAGGAAGAATATAATCGCGAGGCTGATTTTCAGTGCGATAAGTGCGGGTCAACGATAGCTCGGAAAGTATGGGATTATTCCATAAAACATTTCGGCAGACCGCTTTGCTATAAATGTCAGCAAACAGAGAGTAAACTCGTGGTCTAAAAATAGTGTACCCCATGTACCCCATGTGGGGTTATAACCCATGGGGTACAGTCCAAACTCGTGCTGTGTACCCGATGTACCTGATGTACCCGATGTGGATCAGCTGAAAGCGGTAGGATCTAGGGTATGATACAGCGATACAGCAGGTATCCGATTAGCAGGCAGTATATAGTAGGTTATGCAAATAAATGAAAGGAGCATAACCTAATGAAGACTGTAAGGTGTAAGACTCCGGATGGAAAGATCCGGTATTACCTCTCTGATGGGGCGGGGAACCCGGTTCCGGAGGTGATGGACTACCTGAAGTTTCTGGACAATCAGGGCAAGGCAAGGAACACCCTGAGACTAAGCTGCTATCAACTACAGAACTACTATCAATACCTGGAGGAGGCGGGGAAGGACTACAGGAAGGTATCTATTGATGATATCGCTGAGTTTATGGCATGGCTTAGGAACCCGGATATCCTGAAGAAGGTAGTACCGATCAGGTTTGAGCCAGCTCATAGTGAACAGACTGTCAATGAGAACATCGACAAGGTTATTGATTTCTATGAATACCTTGTACGCCGTGGAGGACTTGAGAACCAGCTGCCTGAGAAGCTTGTAAAGTTTGTCAGCCACCCACAGAAGAACTATAAGGGGTTCCTGCATGGCATTGCTGAGAACAGGCCGTCAAGAAGCAACATACTGAAGATGCCGGTTCCCCAGCGGGAGGCAAAGCGTATCAGCAAGGAAGAAGCGGTCACGCTTTTGGGAGAGTGTACGAATCTTAGGGACTATTTCCTTCTGTACCTGCTTTTTGAAACAGGGATGCGGATCGGTGAGGCACTTTCCTTGTGGCTGGAGGACTTCGACCTTGACGGACTTAAGATTTCCATTACAGACCGTGGAGAGCTCGAAAATCTCGCAGAAATCAAGACTGTACACAGCCCGAGAAGGTTAGACTGCACTCAAGACCTCGCTGATCTTTTTACAGGTTATATATGCGAGATCCATACCTGCGATGTAAACACTAACCACGTATTCCTGAAGCTTAGGGGAGGAAATGCCGGAAAGGCTATGGACTATACGGACGTGGACAACCTGTTCCGGAGGCTCAGGCAGAAGACAGGGATCAGCATAACACCCCATGTGTTCCGGCACACATCCTTAAGCCTGCTCTATTCGGATGGATGGGCTCCTGAGCTTCTCCGGATCAGAGCCGGGCATAAGAACATCTATACGACGATAAACACATATATCCATCCCACCGAGGAGGAGCTTGCCGCAGAGTTCCGCAAAGCGGCTCCACATCTCTCGAAGCCTGAAATGGCGAAGAAAGAAGGTGGGATGTGATGGAGAGATATAACAGCACTTCCCTGGCTCTTGCTGAAGAACAGGCAGAAAGGGACTGCTTTGAAGAAGTAAAGGTTTATCTTTCAGCAGAGGACGGATACTGGCTGAAGCATGACATATGGACAGTTGACTCCGGTAAGTTCATGGAACGAGGCATTAGCCTTGGAGGCAAAAGGAAGGGCGTGATTGCAGACTTCAGCACTCTGCCTGACGACAGGGTTAAAACAGAACTGAAGTACCATGCACTGTGGTCGCTTAGCATGAAAAGGATAGCACCGTCCACTTATGCTGAGAACTATAAATCGGCGGTGCGGGATCTCGGCAAGCTTCTTCAGACCAACGGAAAAGCAGGCAGCGTTATGGATATCCAGATCGATGAAAATGAGCCTGGGACCGAAGGATGGGCTGATTTCCACAGAAACACTGTTTTGCATGTCATAAACCAGTCAAAAAACCTTCTCGCAGATATATACGATGTCAGGAATGAAACGGAGAGGGATGTGTGGCGGGCACTCCGGATTCCGGGAGCAAGGCTTTCAGCGGTGCAGAAGCGCTCGAAGCCTACCCTGTGTTTCGCGGAGATTGCGGATTATTACCGGGAACCGGTAAAACGGTACCTCCGCCGTTTGGTGGTTAAACGCAGCTGGTCGCATTGTTCAGAGATGCTGCGCTATATAAAGACTTTTTTCAGGCTGTTTTACAGGAACAGTTATGGAGATGGGTTTCTGAAAAGCCTAAACAGGTTTGATATAGAACGTTACCTTGAATGGGCTGCTGAAGAATACGAGGGAGACAATGCCACATATGTCAGCAAGGCGGTATCATTCATACGGGAATTTCTGGATTATATACAGATGGCTGAATACCCTGAAGCCCCTGATAAGGATGTCTACAGGCTGATCTTTGACGATGATGTTCCAAGGAGGGAACGCCCCGAGGATACTTATGAGAAGATCAAATACATCCCTGAACCGGTCAGGAATCAGCTTGATGCAAATGCATCTTCCATAGAGCCTGCAGAAATGCAGCCGCTTTATGTATTGCTTAGGGAGTCCGGCTGGAGGGGTACCGACATCCTTGACCTGCGCTATGACACATGCCTGGATTACATCTGGGATAGGACGGAGGAAAAGTATGTCCCCTATCTGTGCGGTGAGATAACCAAGACCGGGATACCGCTCTTAAAGATTCCTATCCGTGATGATGTGGCGGAAATGCTGGAGGGTTTAAAGAAAGAAGCCGAAGCAAAAAGCACAGATGCGAACAATCCAGAAAAGTATCTGTTTAACACTTACGAAGGTGAAGATACAGGACTGCCCTATAGCAAAGGAGTATTTGTAAAAGCAGTACAGGAAATGATTGATCGCAAGGGCATCATGGATGCAGATGGGAAGCCCTACCATTTCAAGACGCATTCCCTGCGCCATACAAGGGCATCTGAGTATGCGGAACAGGGAATGCCTATCGGAGTGATACAGCGGATGCTGGGGCACTGCAGCCTGCAGATGAGTCTGCACTACGCCAAAGTTTCAGATAATGTCCTGTACAAAAAATGGAAGGAAACAGAAGCCCTTGGAATACTTCATCTGGCGGCAAAACCTCCCGGAAAGCCATCCGGAAATGAGGGAACAGATAGCGTATGTTACGAGCATGTAAGGAAGGGGCTTGACGCTGTCAGGGTACCGTTTGGGGTTTGCTTTAAGCCTGCGAAGCTGGCATGCAGGACACAGCTTAAGCATTGCCTTGAATGCGCCAGTTTTTGCAGCACGCGCGAGAACGAAATTGAGTACAGGGAAGAGATCAAGCGTGTCGGAGCCCAGATCGCCATAGGAAAGCGTATCGGCCGGCAGGAATGGGTCGACAAAAATCAGGAATACCTCGACCTCCTCCTTAGAATGGTGGAACGTATCCGCCAGGAAGGTATAGTTCATAAGAACGGAGCCCTTCGGGAGGATACCGGTGTCTGATCAGAAGGGTCTCCAGAGGAATTATATAGAACGTACCATAGGTGCAAGAGAAAAAGCGATACAGGCAATCAATATCCTAAAGGCGGAGGGTCAGAAGGTAAATTTCAGCTCTATTTCCAGGGAAAGCGGAGTCTCCCGGCATTTTTTATACGGAGACAGTGAAGTAAGAAACCTTATCGAGGAGCAAAGAAAATGTGATGTTGATAATTCAATAAACAGAAGGGCTCACTACGATAAAACCTCGAAATCCAAGGATGTAATAATAGCCGCAAAAGACAAGAAGATCTTAAAACTGGAAGAAGAGAACAAGCGGTTAAGGGCTGAGGTAGCTACCCTTCGAGGAATAGTTTATGCGAGCGGTAAATCCACATCGGGTACATGTACCCGATGTGAAGAAAGTAGTAATTCTGGGGGCTGAGGCCCCCAGACCACGAGTTTTGAAAAGGAGGTGCTCTAAATGGCACAAAATCAACGGAGTTACGATCACGAGTATAAGGTTCAGGCGGTTAAGCTTGCTTTAGAAATTGGTTCCGCCAGAGCCGGTCGTGAACTTGGTATCTCAAGGAATACCATCTATGGCTGGGTCAAAGCCGTCCATGACGGAAAACTGGACATCGGAGAAGGTGCCCATGACCCCCAAAGCGCCCTTACACTTAACCAAGAGATGATGGAACTTCGTAGGCAATTAAAGGCGCAGGAAAAGGAAATAAAGCGTCTTAAAGAGGAGAATGAATTCCTCGCTGAAGCCAGCGCTTTTTTCGCAGCGAGCCGTCGGAAGTCTCCAAAAACACAAGGTTGAAATTTATAGCAATTAAGACCAAAGACGGCAGCATTAAGGGTAAAATATCGTTCTATTGCCGGATGCTTAATGTGACCCGTGAGGCCTTCCGTAAATACCTCATCAACAGGGATAAGCCCTGGAAGTATGAGGCTGTTGCAGATGAGATCCGCAGGATCCTCAAAGAGGATGAATACAATGACAGATACGGAAGGTACCGTATGTATCAGGCTCTGTTACAAAAAGCTCCCAAATGGCTTCATATACCAAGTGAGCGTACGGTTTACCGCATCATGCAGGAGATGGGTATCATCCGCAAGCCAAAGCACAAGCCTAACGGCATAACCAAGGCTGACAGGGAAGCGCGGAAATCCGATGATCTGCTACGCAGGGATTTCAGATCAGATAAGCCTCTTGTTAAGGCCATTACCGATATCACTGAAATCAAAGCCAGGGATGGAAAACTATATGTATCTGCCATTTTTGACTGTTATGATGCCGCAGTACTTGGTCTTGCAATGGATACCAACATGAGGGCTACATTATGCTGTAATACCCTTAGTAATGCTGTGAAAGCCTATCCCGGCTTAAAGGGAGCGGTCCTGCATAGTGACAGGGGCACGCAGTATACCAGTGAGCTATACCGAAAATACATTAAGCAGTATGGAATTATACAAAGCATGAACAGCGATGGAGGTCGTTGTCATGATAATGCCAGATGCGAGAGCATGTGGGCCAGATTCAAGGAAGAACTCCTCTATGACCGTTATGATACCGAAAGGATGTTGGTATCTGAACTCAAGGTTATCATCTGGAGATACTTCATCAGTTATTGGAATAACCGCAGGATCTGCTCCTCTAACGAGGGCCTGCCTCCTATGGTTAAGCGTAAGCAGTATTATGCATCCCTGAATATAGATCAGGATGCAGCATAGGTTCCACTTTGTTTGAGGAAAATATGCCAACCATTATTGACAATATCAGGTCGTGCTTCCCGACACCGTAGGTACGGTTACAAAACCTTTTAATCCTGCGTTCTCTTTAAGCCATAAAGCATTATCCTGTAGCTGCTTCAATGGCACATCGAGGACATTTTCTGCGTCTGCGGCATCTGTGGATTCGTATATGCTGATCGTATCACTGAAAACCGGTTCCGCATTCGTATAGTTTTTCATCCGTCTACATCCTCCTTAAAATATCATATTGGGTTACTTGCTGAGGGAATTTGTTATAAAATAACGTATTCCGTTACTCAAAAGATGTCATCGACCGTA
>JAGAGL010000047.1:0-3151 GCA_017627595.1 Oribacterium sp.
CTTCTGCTGCCCCGGCCGCAGCGATACCACCAGGCCTGAATATTCATCCGGGCTGCCCAGACCGTAGATACAGGATACGCTGGCAATGACCACCACATCCCTCCGCTCGGTCAGGGATGCCGTAGCCGACAGCCGCAGCTTATCGATCTCGTCATTCACATCCGAGTCTTTTTCGATATAGGTATCCGTCGAAGGCACATACGCCTCCGGCTGGTAATAATCGTAATAGGATACAAAATATTCGACCGCATTCTCCGGGAAGAATTCTTTAAACTCACCGTAGAGTTGGGCCGCCAATGTTTTGTTATGCGCAATGATCAGCGTCGGCTTATTCAGCGCCGCGATCACGTTCGCCATGGTGAAGGTCTTACCGGAACCCGTAACACCAAGCAAAGTCTGGAATTGATTGCCTTTTTTGAATCCGTCCACCAGTTCTTTGATCGCCTGGGGCTGATCGCCGGTGGGCTGGTATTCGGAATGTAATTTGAAATCCATGCCCTAAAAAACCTCCAAACTGCTTGTTCTAATTTGCAAAAATATATTTGCCTTTTATGCTGAAAGAAATTCACATACCATTACAAAAATCTACAATCTCTTGTTTTCTTGGTTCTACATCTGTTTTATACTCGATCGATGTCAACCCCAAATGACCTTTACATTCTATTTCCAAATGGCCATAAAAATGTTCTATACTACCGATTATTCTCTCACATTCCGGCATATTCGGGCCGGTTCTCAATGCAATGACGTATCCTTTCTTCCCCGACCTGATAACTGCGTGCGGATCATGCGTATTACACCACGGAGTACATCTGTCGATGAATGCTTTAAACTGTCCCGGAATATCTGCCCAATATGATGGAGAAACAGAGACGATAATATCTGCCTCATCATATTCATTCATTATATTCTCTATGACTGTCGCATCACTCATGACACACTTCGCTGTATTGTGACATGAACGGCACCCTTTGCAAAATGAAAAAGAATAGTCATCTATACATATGCTTTTTACACTGTACTCAGCTGATAACTGTTCTGAAACCAGTTTAGCAATTTCTGCAGTTGCCCCGGTACGAACGGGACTGCAGTTAATAACCAATGCATTCATACCCCCTCTATAACCCCCGATTGACTATTTCATTTTCCCTTGCAACATGTGTTTCCAGATCAGCCAGTCTCGTTGGAACAGGTATATGGCTTTCCCGGCCAGTAAGCCTTATCGCGAGATTGCAGGCAGTATCAAGAGATACATTATTTCCTACAGATACAAAAACCGGCCGAACATTTTTATGAGTCCTCAATACCCTTCCGTAAGTCTCTCCATCTACAACAATATCCGTAAAGCTTCCCACCTCATTTTCAGGTTCCTTGTAATCGGTTTTCCCATCAACACAGAAATATGACTTTGCAATACCGACGGTCGGCCTTTTCAGGTAGAATGATGCATATGTTGCAATCCCCATGTGCCTTGGATGCAGGTATCCGTTCCCATCTTCGTCCTTTTCTTTCTCCGGTATCACATCTTTGAATCTCTGAAGTTCATCAGAATACGATTCTTACAGATATACTAACACTCTTTTGTATATTTTCCAACAAATCTTTCGAACCTTTACAGCTATCAATTTCTCATTCCATTTTCTTCTGCCAAAAAGATAATCTGCAAGATAGGTTCAGTCATTATAGAATGCCAACGAATTTGGGTACCCATATCATCCCTGTACAGGTAGTTTTATCTAGTCCATCCCGTTGCTAATTGTCAAGGGTTTGTTGTACCACTCTTGGCATTCGCTTCATGCAGGATCACCCGCTTCAGCCTGTCCTTCACGGTCTGGCTGCCTTTCTCAGCAAAATGAAGCACCACATTGTACCTCATGTTCCCGATGTTTTCATGAAAAGAGGGGGCAGATGTTTCTGCTCCCTCCGGTGTTGCAATATTCAATTCGTCTGTCATGTTCTCTCCTCTCTGTTTTTGATAATTCCTCTGTTCCGCTGATGGCTTTCGTTCTCAAGCATTCTCTCAAGATCGCGCTTGTTGTGACTAAGCACTTCCATCTTGGCAAGATCCAAGGTGGCATCCGATAACGGTCTTTCTGTTTTCTGATACCTTTCTTTCAGACCATCAAGTTCCTTCTGCCATGCCTTGGGTGTGATCTTCTTATCCGGCTCCTTGATCATATCTTTCAGCACATCACGGTGGATCTTATAAGTGTTCAGCTCGGTCTGATGCTTTCTCTTAAACTCTTCCGCCTGACTCTTTTTGAAGAAACCAAGAGGCTTGCCGTTCTTATCCTCTGCCTTTTTCAATTTCCAATACTCGGCATTGACTTTCTGATATGGTTCATACTGCTCATGGAAAGCAAGAAGCTTTTCAAGATAATCCATGCGTGCGGTCATATCACCTCTGCTCTTTTGAAGATCCTCATATTTGCCCTGTAATGACTTTCTATCAGCCTGCATTTCATCAAAGGTAGTCCAACCTTTACTCTGAACATAAGTCTCCATTTTTGCCTTATCCTGCAGGGATGCACGATCAGAAACGGCACCGATAAACTTGCCCTTCATTATCGGCAATGTAAGACGGTTATTGTTACGCTCCGCTATCTTACGGATCACATCAATGATCTCACTCTTAAATGCTTTCGCAACGGTAACCGGAATAGCCATGACTTCCGCAAGTTCTTCCTTGGCTCTTTCATAAGCAGCACGGGCAGCATTTATAACAGCATTCTTCGCTATGATCTCTCGGTTGATATCGCCTCGGATCGTCCGGATCCCTGCGCGCTCCATTGCACTTGCCTTCTCTCCAAGATGGATCTGAGGGATGATATCAAGTCCCTGCTCCTTGAAGGAACGATGCTCCCAAAACTTATCCGTCATACCGATCTTTGCATTGACCGCATTTATGGTGTCAGCAAGATCCTTTCTCCATATCTTCGCATTCTCCCTGCTGTTCCAATCATTGGTCTGAATCGTAGTGCACTTCCATTGCTTACGGTTCTGCTTATCAACCTTCTGCTGTCCGGTCTTTTTATCAATGTCTGGTATGCGTTCTCCGTTCTCATCCCTCTGATAAACTTTCTTCTGTTTCGGCATCCACTTACCCTGTTCATCAATGCTCCGTAATGTGAGCATGATATGGCAATGCAAG
>JAGAGL010000048.1:0-10754 GCA_017627595.1 Oribacterium sp.
CAGCACTAGCCACTCCACTAAACTCAGTCTGCGCTTATAGCTTGACTTCGTTAAGTGGCTGTCTATGGCTCGCACTAAATTCGGACTGCGCCAAAGGCTTGCCCTCATTAAGTGCTCTGCTCAAGCACAGCATAGTTGAGTGCGCCCTTATTTCCTATAAATCAGAATATATTCGTGATGGATAACCGTCGGATTTGACGGGGTTACTATACCCTGTCAGGTTCGGCGGTCTTTTTCATATAAAAATTATTTTCTAGGAGGGAATTTGTAATGAAACAAAAAAGAAAATCAGGAAGGAAACTGCTGGGCTTTTTGCTCACGCTGGCGATGGTCGTCGGGCTGATGCCGGGGATGGGATTGACGGTGTATGCAGATGGTACAACATATAATCCGGCTTCAGAGTATCACGACTATGAAAATTTGATTTCAACCGATACCGAGGTGACCATTAGTGAGGTGTCCGGGCAAACCTGGTATGTAATTGCTTACGATAGTTCTAGTTCAACGGTCACACTGCTTCCAAAATCAGGTTTTGGGACTTACGCATTTAACAGCGAAAGGTTAGGAGGTAATGTTTATGCAAACTCCGAAATCAAGACATATGTGGATGGATTGACTGGAGAGGGGCAGCCGCTCGCAGAAATCAGCAGTGTGATATCCGATTTAACCCTGATTGATACATCAACTGCACAAGAATTGTCTGCGACTAAGAGAAAAGGAGCAGGCTCTTCCTGGTGGCTGTGCTCGCAGGGGAGCAGCACTTACAGTTATGACGCTGCGGCGTACGTGGACAGGTGGAACAACTGGAATGTCAATTTGTATGGCCTCGTTGTGACCAACAAGAGTGGTGTTCGCCCCGCTTTAAAGCTTGATCTGTCAAAGGTGATGTTTGATTCTGCTACCAATACCTTCTCGGTGGAATCGGCGACAAAAACTCCCGCGACCGTTAAAACGCCTCCGACAGCCAAGGCCCTGACCTACACCGGCTCAGCGCAGGAACTTGTGAATGCCGGTAAAGCAGAAGGCGGCGAGATGCAGTACGCAATCGGTAAAGATGCAACTACTGCACCTGTAGATGGATATAAAGCATCCATACCTACCGCTACCAACGCCGGAACCTAAATCACAACACGCTACGGCGCAAAGATGATTTTTTCATTTTCGTTTTTTCAAAAAAGGTACTAATAAATCAAGAAAACGGGAGAAAAGGGGTAAATAATGTAGAGGTGTTTGCAACGAGCAGAGTTGAAACATTGATTACAACTAAGAAATCGTGCTAAGAGGCAAAAACACATGGATTTTTGATGGAGAGACCGAAATCGGTCTTATTTTTTTGCTTTCTTTCCTTGGGTAGGGTATTAATACCTAATTCCTACCAAGATAACTACCCAGGTAGCAAAATGCCCACCAGACGGATGAGACTGGTGGACAATTGCGTTGCATAGATTTTTTCAGTGAGATCCTCGTGAGGGACATCATGAGGGACTCCGTGAGGGACATTGTGAGGGACAGTATCCATAACTCATTAATTTCTGTGCTGGTTTCCGTGGGTTGCACAGTAATTTGGAAGGTTGATGTAAGGTTTCTATTGGTTCAATACCTGGATTAGTCCCCTATCATTACCTTGGGTATCAATTCGGGTGAGTGATCCATCTTCCGGATCTTGGGGAACCTTCTCTTTCCAACCTTTTTTCATCTTTTAGCATATCAATAGTTCGGGTAAGCTGCCGTCTGGTCAGATTAAGCTGATCTTGGATTTCATCGAGCTTGATGCTGGGATTATTTTGTATGAGGGCAAATACCATCTCTTTGCGTTCTGTCCAGTCCACTCCGATTTGATTATTACCTGGATCATTACCCTGATTGTTACCTTCTTTATTACCTTGGTAATAATTTAGGTTCTTCAGCGTCAGGAAAAACGAACCATGTTCCGACCGAAAAGCAGGAGCAAGCTCTTCTGTATAGTTATGCTGGAATTGGTAGTCTTCGATGATCTTCTTGAAGCCGCTGCCGCGCCTCTCCATATAGATCAGGCGTGTGAACACATCGGCGATGATGGGATTCCGGCGCTGCGAGGGAACGGTCATGATATCCCGGTCCTGTATATTTATCCCGTCAAACATCCCGCCGGGAGAGTAGATTTCGAGTCGATCATCAAAAATATCGATGTGAACTTCACTGCCAAAAACGAGGTAATCCCGATGTATTAGGGCGTTTACGATACCTTCGGTCACAGAACGCTCCGGGTAGTCGGGAAGCTCGACACGCCGATCCGGTTCCTTGAACCAGCCTTTATGGGAATTACGCTTCACAAATGCTTCTCCTTCCTGAAGGAGCGTGATCAGGCTTCCTGTGTATTCCGCATCATCGAGGGCGTCCTGAAGACCGGATGCCTTCGTCAGTCCATTCCATCTTGTGCAGAAGAGACGGGACTGGTAAATAGGGCAGTTGTCTGCAAGCAGCGCACCGGCATTTGTAAGGTTGCCATTGACATCCCGGATGCCGAATGACTCGTAATCAGTGTCCTGAAAATCTTTATGTGCCCTCTGGTAATAGGTGGAGATGAGCTTGGTAAAAGCCATCTTGGAGAACTCATATCCTGATGGAAGGCTGTCAAAGCTGCGCCCGGAGCCTTTAAGAGTGAGTTCTCTCAGCTTGGCTGAATTGCAGATGACGCTTTCGTTCCCAACGCGATGATAGGCAGTTCTCTCACTCTTTCCTGCATAGAAATACGGCGTTTCGGAGCCGGGATAAACCTCAACGATGATCAGCTTCTTTCCGTCAACGGTAGCAAAACGGAGATTAAACGGCGGGATGGGATCCATCTTGTCTCGTAGCACACGGCTGATCTTTTCAGAATCGCCCTCAGCATCGTCAAGTCCCACCACCTCATTGGTCTTATCGACGATACCGAAGATAAGCGAGCCGCCAATGCCGTTGGCAAAGGCACTGATGCTCTTGCACCAGCTTCGCGGATCTTTTTCTTCCAACATTTCTTTTTTATCATATTCGGTGGCCTCACCGATGAGATTCTTTATTTCATCTTCCTGTATGATGTACATGGACTGTCACCTGCTTTCTTTCATTATGTAGTATCGGCAGTAAGCCGTGGAATATACATATCATGATTTATTCCAGTTAACGCTTTCCATCATCATATCAAAATGCTGTTGTTGATCCATTGCCCGGAAGATACGCTCAAAAATATCACGGTAGCGTTCCAGATCGCTCTCGTCCTCAATGAAGTGCTCCTCGGCAATGACGGATGGAGGTGTTGTTATTTTGGAGATAAATGCTTCGGCAAGGTTATATTCTGATGTGTCAAGCGTCCCATCGGAAAGGCGGTTGAAGAACTTGTCCTCCCGCTCTTTCAAAATGGTATTTATGAGCTTTTCGCCATCATAGCCACAGAGCTGAACAAAGTAATACTCCAGTATCTGATGCATGACGTTGATAAGCGCGGAGGGGCTTCTAAGTTCCCTGTATTCACTCCAAAGGGTGAAATAACTGTTCTTGACCGGGTTATAGTTTTCATGCTGACCGGCACTGCATGGTCTGACACAGCGCTTACATTCTGAACGGCTATTTTCCTTCCGAACAAGGAAAAATGAGGTAGTGTCATAATAATCAGCTACGGAGCGACCTGCGGTGATGTCTCTATGAAAGTGTACATTATGTGTAAGTATAAAAATCTGGTCGATCTGAGCATCCCCATACTTGTCGTCCACAAGGGTGCCACGCATCCTGCAACGCTCGGCAAGCTGCTTCACAAGGGAGCCTATGATGAATAGGGCACTGTCATCCATGCTGGAGACAGGGTCATCGATCACGACGACCTTGGGCTTTTTCTTTTTGTTGTCATCATCGTCTTTGAAACCAAGAACATCATAGTAGAAATACAGGAAGGCGATAAAGCTGCGCTCGCCTTCGCTCAGCTTGTCGGCAACTTCATAAGGCTTACCGTCCTTCATCCGCATAACGGCGTATACATTTTCCTTTCCATCCTCCGGACGGAGCTCGAAGCCCTGGAAATTAGAGTGCCGCAAGAGGTCGTTGATCTTGGACATTGCTTCCTCAGTAGGGACACCTTCCGAGTTGGCTTCCTCAAGTTCCTTCTGGAGTTTGACCAGTTCTTCTTTTTGAGCTTTAAGCTGAGCGGAGAGAGCCGTTCGCTGTGTCTCCGTGTCCTTCAGTTCTTTGCGGTATTTCTTGTTATCATCCTCAAGCAAGAATGCCACATACTCCCATACTTTCTTTTTCAGTTCTACTTCTTTGTCGCCGCGTTCTTTGAAGAGTTTGTTATTATCTTCAATCTTTGTATTCAGATCCTTCACAGTCCGTTCTATCGATTCAATTGCAGAGCGGATGTCCGGAAGCGTATACTTGCCGGAGGGATTAGCAATTTTCTCACGGATGGTATTCAGGCATTCCTGCGTTACGGTGCCGAGGGTTTCAATCTGCGCATTAAGAGCAGATGTAGAAACGGCAGAGAATGGATTCTTTGCCAGCTCCCGGAGAGAAAGATAGAGCGAGGACAGAGTCTGCTTGAAGGAATCCAGGTATGCATTCAGACTTGCCATATTCCTGGCGTAGTC
This sequence comes from Oribacterium sp., assembly GCA_017627595.1. Taxonomy (GTDB): domain Bacteria; phylum Bacillota; class Clostridia; order Lachnospirales; family Lachnospiraceae; genus Oribacterium. The sequence goes on from JAGAGL010000048.1 coordinate 4,596, forward strand.
TTCGTTAAAGAGGTCTGCAATATCCTGCTTGAATTCTTTTGGAAGTCCCTGTTTACAGAAAGGGCATAATCCGTCCTTGTTTTCTTCGTGATACGCATAATGCTCAACGCCTGTCTGCACCCAGGTCATGGCATCCAGCTTCTTGATAAACAGGGCATATGGTCTGTTGCTGCTGCTGGTGATTTCTGTGCCCATTAGCTTCGCTCCTGGCAGGTTTTCAAATGAGTATGCATTTGAAGGAAAAGACAGCGTGGGATATTTCTGGAGGTCTGAAGCGAAGAGGGCATTATATTCCTCGGTTAGAGCCTTGGGATCATGCTCAACGGGAGTGGTGCTTGCACACTTTGCACTCGCCTCACGAAAGAAGGGTTCCTTTCCGTTCAGGCATCCAGCCATTGATTTCTTGAAGGTTTTTCTGCAATAATCGGTCAGTTTCCAAAATGGATCCCAGTATTTCTTTGCAATATCATCATCGGATAACAGCTTGCCAATGGCTTCCTGTGAATCCGTTATTTCTTTTCTATTATCCGCTATTTTGCCCTTGATGGCGTCCTGTTTTTTGATCGCCTGGTCATTGGCCTTATGGAATATCAGGCGTCCGGTCAGCCCTGTATAATCAGTGAAATTTTCATCGATGTAATCCTGATCGTAAACCTTTACATCGAAAGAATCATGTGTTTTAAGATCTTCCCAAACAACGCCGTCATCTGCCTCGATGGCTTTTGCTATCGTGGATTTTCCTGCACCATTCCTGCCAAAGAAATAGTTGACGAGAGTGGGAGTAATAGGTTTTGTATTACCCTCGAAGGATTTCTTTGTGGGCATTATTGTTTTGATGGCGGCGGTCTTTTTGCCTAAAATCTCATCATCTTGCATAATAGCTCCTTTCCAGCGTCCAGGCTTATCAGAGTTTTCCTTCGAGTACTAGCTTATCGATTTCAGAAAGCCTGAATTTGTATCTCTTCCCGACCTTGTTTGCGGGGAGCTTCCCCGAGCGCACCCAGGTACGAACGGTATCCGGTGTGACACTTAAATGCTCTGCCACATCTTCGATATTCACCCATTTTTCGTTATCAAGTTCTTGTTCCTTGCCCATAGTATTCCTTCTCCTTCAGTTTTTGGGGTTTGAAAGCTTCACGTGACGGCTTAGCGTGGTGATCAGGTCGGCATTCTTTACGGACCAGTGTATCTCGGTAAATTCGCTGGTGCGTGGCTTGGTAACGATATGGAGATCTTCCACAAGTGATTCGATCAGCGACTGGTCTATGGAGTCAGACATCTTAAATCCGAAATAAATGATTCCATGCTGTACATCGATATCAGTTAAATGTCCATAATGAAATTTCTGTGTTGGGTCGATCTCACCATTATATCTGCGTGTTTTGTTCGCCACAATGGTAGGGAACTTCATGATCTCGGCTATTTCCCTTTTCGTGAGTGGTTTAAGCCACTTGGCTATCGGCCTCTCCGTGGCATATTCTTCGCATAGGCAGCATTCAGGAATCATCTGAAAATGGCGTGACCGCAGTTTTTCGCCCTCAATGACGAAAAGGTTGAAATAATCATGGCTGATATCGATGGGGAAGGGGACATTTGATTCCTCATCGACAATCACATTTCCTTCCACCTTGCCAATGGAAACATGCTCCGGCTTGCATTTGGTCACCATGTTCATAAGTTCAGCATAGGCCGCCGGTGACAGCTCGTTTTGGAGATTTTCCGTTTCCATGTTTGCACGATGCAAGGAGGGTGGGGTATTTGGTTGTGGTAACAAATCATTCATATGGTCACTTCTCCTTACAGATGCAGGTCGCCAAGAACTGATCCGACAATGACACCGTTGTTGATATAGTTGATGGTTGATCCGCTCTTTGTGCAATCGCCATCCTCTTGGAAACTGTCCCTGCCTGATTCACTATTCGGTTCGATCACATCGCCTTCCACGACAGGGATATCATATGCCGCAGGGTCATGTATATCATCCCCATATGCTTCTGAGAGTTTAGCCTCAACTCCTGGAAAGGATGGGCGGTTCACGATAAGATCGGTACGGAAGCCATTTGCAAAGGATGGATTGTAATCACCTGTGTCGTTTGGGTTTTCCTTATCGAGATAGATCAGCTTAAGTGTATCCTGCCCGTGCTTATTATCCGGTCTGTTCTGCAGGATATAGTTCCACACACCCAGAAGGAAAGGCTGTATATCTATGGCTTTTGCCTGTACGAGGTCTTTCTTTTTAATAGGGGTACAGTTTTTACCACATAGCAACTCATCATCACGCCCTATGTCATCATCCTTCTTTATCACATACAGGATTTTTCTGACGGCGAGGTCAAGCGGGTATATCCCGTCACCCCGTTTTTTCATTGCAAAGTATTTCTTAAGAATTATTGACATCAGGTAGAGGGCGCGGTCTGTGTCCTGGGTGATCTTTTCACGAAGGCTCTCCTTGTATTCATACTTGCGAAATGGCATGGACATGCCGTAGTCGCTCCTGCAATTCTTGTATTTTGATACGCTGTCGCCAAAATCGCTCTGTTTATCGAAATTCGCAAATCCTTTTCCGGGTAGCTCCACCAGATCTTTCATGATGTACTCGTCGCGGACATCGCCCTTGATGCCCTTATATCCCTTCGTGGGGGAAACGCGTTCACGGCTCGCTTCTACAAGCAGGGTAAAGAACACACCGCCACAAAGATAAGGCGCAGTCTGATCAGCCATAAGATAACCTCCAGATTTATTTCAAAACACCGGCAGACTGAGCGACCCCTAATATTTCTCTGAGCGACTGAAATCAACTCCTAAACTGTCGCTTGCGGAAATTGACCGTATCAGTGCGCTACTCCAGAATTTTAAGTGAAAGGAGGAACCCAGACCGCCTGTCAGTATTCAAGTAAAAAACCACATAAACACATATAAACCATTATATCATGACAAGCGATTTTCAACAACATAAATAAGCAATAAATTTCCCGCTTTGCGGAAGTACTCGAGTTTACGCAGGGCGGTGGACATTAAAAGGAAAAAAGAAACAAGGGATACCTATATCCTTTTTCCAAAATTCCGAAGTCCACCGTTTACTTGTCGTGCTTGGGTATATTTCCAAAGCAACCGGTCGGTGAATCTTTGGAAACACCGGCCTTTTTCGTGTCCACCGCTCTGCTGGAAAAGCAGAAAGGAGGACGCGAAAATGCGATTCCACAAAACACCAAGCATCAGTAAGGCAAAGAAGGCAGAGCTTCAGGAGAAGATGAAGCAGGAAAAGGATCCCCAAAAGAGGGCAGAACTGCGGCTTCAAGATCCAAGGGCTGTGTACAAGCAGATCGACGAGGATGGTCATGTTATAGCCACGTTCGATCCGTTGAAGGATACCACCTTGAATATCACGCTCGTGGAAAAGGAGGCGCTCACGGACGCTATGCACAGAATAGATGACGCTGAGGCGAGACAAAACTGCAAGGACATCCAGCTTGACGATTTCGACAAGGCGCTTCGGGAAAAGGAGCGAGAGGATTTCATAAGGAAATACAGGGAGGAGTATGGATGTGATCCGCATCCTGCTGACCTGCCAAGCCGCCACTGTACCTATATCTATTACCAGGCGACCACGGAGAACGAAGACGAGGGGGAGAACGAGATCGGGGACTCTTCCAATATAGAATTGGAGCTTTCCGTCAATCCCTTCGAAGATGAGCCCGAGACCGCCACAGAATGCATGAGGAGGCTTGTGCAGGGCTTTACCAAGAGGGAGCAGGAGGTTTATGAGATCGTTTTCCGAAGGGGAAAGACAAATGTGTATGCCAGCGGAAAGCTTGAAATCTCGGAGCAGAGGGTAGGTCAGATCGTAAAAGACATTATGAGGAAGCTCGCCGCGAATGAGGAATTGAGAAAACATTTCCGGGGCCTTTAGATTCCGCTTCCGGGCGCGGCCTTTAGAAGTGTAAAGGCAAACAGCACCCATGAAAGGAGGAATCGGAAATGGGATTGAAACACAGAGTAAAGATCAACGTGACCGACGAAACAGCAGCTAAAAAGAGGGTTCTGGAGGGAGCCGACAAAAGGCTCCCCAGGAGGCTCCTTCGTTTCCTGTTCGGGGATTTCACGACAGTGTATTTACTGTCTCCCGGACAGAGTGTCGAGTCGGTTGAGATCCACGAGGTTAAGCCTGACGGCGTATAGGCCGCAGCGGAAGGGAGGAAGGGATGAAGCTATACGAGGTAAATGCCGCCATACAGTCTGCGCTCGACAGACTGGACTTCGATCCGGAGACCGGAGAGATCGGCGAGAACACGGAGGCGGTGCTTGAGGAACTGGATGCGCTGGAAATGGAGAGGGATCGGATCCTTGAATATATCGCTATGGTCGCTCTCAACATCAGATCCGATGCGGCGGCACTGAAAGCGGAGGAGGAAAGGCTCTCCAAGAGGCGCAAGGCTTTGGAGCGAAAGGAAGAGAAAATCATTTCCATCTTAGACCGTGAGTGCGGCGGTGAGAAGAAGGATCTGGGATTTGCCACGGTTTCCTATCGGAAGTCTGACAGCCTTGAGGTCATTGATTCTGCCAAGGCGTGTGCATGGCTCCATGATAACGGGCATAACGACTGTGTTCGCATAAAGCCGCCGGAGGTCATTAAGGACGAGGTCAAGAAGCTGGTTAAAAATGATGCAAAGATACCCGGCGTAAAGCTGGTTATCAAGAACAACTGCTCGCTTAAGTAAAGGAGGTACAGAGCAATGTTAAACATATCACAGGGCAAGGTAAAGCGTCCACTGCGTGTCGTGGTGGATGGGGTCGAGGGCGTAGGGAAGAGCACCTTTGCTGCACAGTTTCCTGATCCGCTTTTTATCGACCTTGAGAACGGCACGGATTCCATGAATGTAAAGAGGACGCAGAAACCGGAAACATGGGAAGAACTGTTACAGCTGGTACGGGATGTGGCGGCTGATCCGAGTGTCTGTAGGACGCTCATCGTAGATACCGGGGACTGGGCAGAGGCGTTATGCGTGAAGTACATCTGCCGCAAGTATAAGACCGACGGGCTGGAAAGTTTTGGATATGGCAAGGGCTATGTGTATCTGCGGGAGGAATTCGAGAACCTCCTGCACGAGTTGGATAAGGTGATCGCCGCAGGGGTGAATGTGGTGATATGCGCACACGCACAGATCAAGAAGTTCGAGCTTCCGGATGAGGCGGGCAGCTTTGACAGATACGAGCTGAAGATGTCAAAGAACGTGTCACCGCTCGTCCGTGAGTGGTGCGACATCCAGCTGTTCGCAAATTTCAAGACTTATGTCGTGTCCACGGAGAATAAGCACCATAAGGGCACGGGCGGAACCAGGAGGGTTATGTATGCTTCACATACTGCATCCTGGGATGCGAAGAACAGGCACGGTCTGCCGGATGAGATGGAGCTTGATTTTAAGCGTATCGCTCATCTTTTCGGCGGCGTTGCACCGGTGCAACAGGAGATATCCCCGTTGGAGAAACTTAGGGAGCTTATGGAGGAGTCGGGCGTGACCGAGGCGGAGCTTAGGAAGGTGGTCTCGGACAAGGACAAGTATCCCGCCGATACACCGGTTTCCGAATATGACGGTAGGTTCATCACGAACTGGGTCATTAAGTACTGGAATCAGATACTGCCCATTGTTGAGGCGAACAGGAAAGGAGCGGGCGTGTGATGGAAACAGCGATCATTACATTTTTATGCTCTGCAGGAATGATAGGAATCGGAGTGTTGGCGGTTTATATCATTTCGGAGATCCATGACGCGAGAAAGAAGGAAAAACAGAAGCGCCAGGAGACCTTCGATGCCATGAACAGGAGTCTTGACCGGATCATCCGCGACATGGAGGAGATACAGAAGAGCCTGAAAAGGTAGGAAGTCACGGGGCTTTTGCTCCTCAGAAAAGGCCGCAGGAAATCTTTTTCAAATTTACGGGTGTCACTCTTTAGATTCCGAAAAAACCTGCGGCCTTTAGAACTGTAACAGTAAAACAGGCCGTAAGGCCTGAGCATATCAAAGTCCAGCTAAGAAATGTCAAGGAGTAAATTGAAAATGTTAGAAATTAGCCATTACCTGCATTTTGGGTAACCTTAATAAAGCTAATTCATTTATAGCACATTGAAAATGACAAATTAGATATCAGGCAGCTTTTGTAG
>JAGAGL010000049.1:0-14754 GCA_017627595.1 Oribacterium sp.
CATTGACAATATCGCATTCCAGACCAACATTCTTTCACTTAATGCAGCCATAGAGGCTGCCAGAGCCGGTCAGGCAGGAAAAGGCTTTGCGGTTGTGGCGGATGAGGTTGGGAACCTTGCAAAGCGCAGTCAGGAAGCGGCACAGAGTACCAGCGATCTCATTCAGATGGTTACCGAAGCTGTAGACAGAGGTAAGGGCATCACCGATGAAACGGCTGCAGCCCTTGACAGAGTTTCGGGATATGCGGATGAGACCAATGAAATGATAAAAGAAATCTCGGAAGCATCCGTGAATCAGTCTGAAGCACTTGGACAGATAAGCATTGGAATCAGTCAGATCTCAGAGGTTGTTCAGACAAATTCCTCAACTTCTGAAGAGAGCGCGGCAGCCAGCATTGAGCTTGCCAATGAAGCAAATAAGCTGAAGGAAATCGTAAAGCCTTTCAAGCTTAGGTAATGGGAATTTTGTCGTATAAATGCTTAAGTATCGAGAGGTGAAAAGAGTATGTCTAATATAAGAAATGATAAAAATAAAAAAAGACCATACATGAGCCTTGCAGTGCAGATACCTATGGTGCTGGCAATTACCGTATTTGTGGTTATCGCCATAATGTGTATTGTTTTCGGAATAGTGACCTTCAAAAATATTGACACTATGGTTCAGACCCAGATAGAAAACATCGCGGATCAGAACGTGGTTACGGTACAGAAATATGTCAGCGGTATCGAGATTTATGCAAGCTCTCTTGGCGACAGTATAATGAATTACCGCGAGATGGGAAAAGAAAAGGGCGAGGAGGCTATCCTTGAGGCCATGAAAGAGGCCGTTAATTCCGGAAAGGTATTTTCTGCCTACTATGCATTTGAGCCTAATGCTTTCTTCCCGGACACACCGGACGGACTTTCCTACTATGTTTACAAGAGCGGCAACAGCCTCGGTGTAGACATTCTGAATGACTACGACAGCTACGGCAGTGCCGATTACTATGTACCCGCAAGGGATAAGCAGATCACTCATATCACAGATCCTTACGTTTGGGAGTGTGAGGACGGTTCGGTGGTTCATCTGATTACATTGTCCACACCTATCGTGGATAACGGAAAGTTCATCGGAGTTTCCAACTGTGATGTAGAGCTCAGTTCCCTTGAGGGTCTTGAGTATTCCAACGGTGGCTACAACAGTGCGTATGTTACTGTTAATGACTCCAACAAGACCTATCTTGCAAACTCAGCAAATTCCTCTGTTGTAGGTGAGACAGCAGATTTTTCGGATTCCATCATTGAAAGCGTTACAGGCGGACAGAAACTCCTTAAATCAGTTAAAGACAACATCGGCGGCAAGGATTCCTTTGCGATTTTCGTGCCGGTGAAGATGACAGGAACTGATATCAACTGGGTTCTTACCAGTATCGTTCATAAAGATGAAGTGAGAGCAGCGGTTTACCAGTCACTTTTGATCGTTGCCATCATAGGAATCATAGGAGTTGCGGCACTTGTGGTGATCTCTTCAATTGTGGTCAGAAGATCCCTCGCTCCGGTTAAGCCTCTTATGAAGATCGCCGAAAATGTCGGGGAGTTCAGGCTCAGTGAAGTGGATGATAATTACAAGTATCCCAATGATGAGATCGGTGAGCTGGCCGGAACATTTACACACATGGCCGATAATCTGAAGCGTATCATTGAGGATCTCGGATTCATGCTTTCGGTTATGTCGGATGGTGATTTTACGGTAGAGAGCACCTGCCCCGGAAATTATGTGGGGGATATGAGGTCAGCCCTTGATTCCATGAATACCATCAAGTCAACTCTCGGAAGAACTCTTAAGGATATCAGCGTTTCCGCAGGTAAGGTATCGGACAATTCTACACAGATTTCCGATGGTTCCCAGGCTCTGGCCCAGGGTGCAACCGAGCAGGCGGGTTCCGTTGAGGAGCTTAGTTCCACCATCAGTTCGGTAAACGACAAGGTGCAGACCAATGCTGCCAATGCCGAAAAGGCGAGTAAGATTGCCATGCGCACCAAGGATGCCATTACCGAGAGTAATCAGGAAATGCACAAGCTTACCTCTTCCATGGATGAGATCGAGGAAGCTTCCAACAAGATCCAGGATGTCATCAGTATCATTGATAATATCGCTTTCCAGACCAATATCCTTTCTCTCAATGCTGCCATCGAGGCTGCAAGAGCCGGTCAGGCAGGAAAAGGCTTTGCGGTTGTTGCCGATGAGGTAGGTAATCTTGCGAAGCGCAGTCAGGAAGCGGCTCAGAGCACCAGCGACCTGATCCAGATGGTTACAGAGGCTGTAAACAATGGTAAGGGTATCACTGATGATACCGCGGATGCCCTTGAAAAGGTTTCGGGCTTTGCGGATGAGACCAATGAGATGATCGGTGAGATTTCCGAGGCTTCCCACAAGCAGGCGGATGCCCTTGACCAGATAAGTATCGGTGTAGGACAGATTTCGGAGGTTGTTCAGAATAACTCTTCAACTGCGGAGCAGAGCGCTGCGGCAAGTATCGAGCTTGCGAACGAGGCGAAGAGGCTCTACGAGTTGGTGGAACGCTTTAAGTTACCATAAGTGAAATGGTACGCACGACAGCGGGCAGCCGTCTAAAAACGAGTCGCCGGCGACGAAAAATCTAAAATCGGACCCCTAAGAGGCACTAGGCCCTAACAAAGAAAGAATCCTTATGGATTCTTTTTTTGCGCTCAAAGCCGCGCGGCTCCCAAGATTAAAAAACAAATCTTGGGCAGCAATGTCAGATATTTTCTTTATGAAAAATCTGACTTGGCGAGGGTGCTAAGGAAAAAGAGCCAAGTGCCTCTAAGGGGTCCGATTTTGATTTTTCTGTCCCCGGCTCAACGTTTTTAGACGGCTGCCCACTGTCATGCTTGGTATTGATATTTCGGTTTCTGTTAATGCATTACACCTACTATATATGGTATAATACTTAGAAGCGATTAGGATTGGAGGGTATTACTCTATGATGACTATAACTCAAATAAAAACGTTTGCTAAAAGGCAGCTGAGAGGAAACAAGCTGGCGGCGGCGGGGGCCATGATTTTGGTTTTTATCTGCACGATGCTTTGGTGTTCGGCGCTGTTTTCTGTTGTTTTTGTAGGTATCATCGGGCCTTCTACGGGCAGGTTTGTGATTCCGGAACTGGCAAGGAATGAGAGACTGCAGCTTCTGTTTTATGTGGGGACGGGCATCATCATTGCTTCGCTGCTGTTTCTGGGAATATATCTTTATTCCGGGCTGATGCTTGGCAGTCAGAAGCTTTACCTTAATATCGCTAAGGGCAGAAGGGTTTCGGCTTTCGATGTGTTCAGGGGCTTCTCGGATGGTGAACAGCTTAAGCATTATTTCTGGGTTATTCTCATCATTTATTTCATACAGTTTCTGATCATGGTTCCGGAAACGGTTATCGCTATCATTTCCGGCAAAGGTTCATCGGATTACAGAATCACAAGTACCATAACAACTTTTATCACATATATCGTTGCGCTTTTTCTCAGCATGTCATGTTTCGCCTCTGCCGATCATCCGGAAGTGGGCGCATGGAAGGCTATCGGCGTTTCATTTCATCTTATGAGGAAAAGAAAGTTTAAGTTTATGTGTCTGGAGCTAAGCTTCCTGGGCTGGTTTGTGTTTGTGGTCATTACCTTTGGTATAGCCGGTTTCTGGATCATTCCTTACTTCAACACTTCTCTCAGTATCTTTTATCTGAGCGCTTATGGTCAGGACTACATCAGTACTCCGAAGGATGTTTATGTAAGGGGGGATGCAAAGCCGGATTCAGTGAAGTCAGATGCAGTTAAGCCGGGTGTAGCTGAGGCGGTGATGGCGAGTTCATCTTCAGAAAAGTCTGTCGATTCCGGTTCGATGGAATCAGAGTCAGAGAGGGCTAAAACCGGCAGGAGAAGCTTCGAGGAAGTAAGAAGTGAGTTCACGGATTTCGGAAGTGATGAGGCGGATAATTCTGAAGAAAGTTACGAGAAAGATGATAAGTCTGCTGACTTCAGTGGAGATGAGGGTAATGCTTCTGCTGATTTCAATTTGACAGAGGCTGATACTTCCACTGACTTAAATGAGCATGAGACCGGTGACTTTATTGAAATCAATGGTAACGAAAACATTGGTTTCATTGATTTAGATAAGGCTGAGACCAATGCTTCCGCCGAAATCAATAGCGACGAAGGTAGTGGTTTCGTCGACTTAGATAAGTCTAAAACTAGTGCTTTTGCTGAAAGAAATGACGACAATACAAAAGTTTCAAATGACTTCAGTGAAGTTGGAACCGGTACATCTGATGACGATGATACGGCAGAAAGCGTAACTAAAGTCGACAGCTTCTTAAATGCAGGAGAGAACAACATCGGAATGTCTTTTGACGCAGATCAGAATACCAGTGCTGAAATGTCAGGTTGCAGTACAGAGGTGTCATCGGATGAAATCAAAATCGACAGTGTTTCCGGAGAAAGTGCAGAGACATTATCGGATAATGGAATAAAGAAAAATTACGATTCCGAAGAGGATGCCTACGCTGCATATGTGCAGTGGAAAAAGGATCACGGCATCACCATCGACAACCCGGATCCGTTCCATAACATTCACCATAAAGATAATGGAAAAGAGTCTGACCCTCCACACAGAAGAGGGTAATGTTAATCATCAATTGTAAGAATTTTGTAATGGGGTCTGACACCATTATAAGGGGAGCTCCGCACAGGAGTATAAAGGGGGAAAATATGAAGTGTCCGTTTTGTAATGCAGAAGATACAAGGGTTATCGATTCAAGACCGGCTGATGACAATACAGCCATCAGAAGAAGGAGACAGTGTGAGACCTGCGGAAAGAGGTTCACAACCTATGAAAAGCTTGAGACTATTCCGCTTATGGTCATCAAAAAGGATCAGAGTCGTGTTCCTTACGATCGTTCAAAGATCGAGGCAGGTATCGTGAGAAGCTGCCACAAGAGACCGGTATCCACGGCTGAGATAAGTAATGTTGTGGATGAAATCGAGAATGAAATCTTCTCAATGGGAGACCGCGAGATAACAACCTCAGAGATTGGTGAGCTTGTAATGAATAAGCTGAAGGCTCTTGATCAGGTGGCCTACGTAAGATTCGCCTCGGTATACAGAGAGTTCAAGGATGTTAATACCTTTGTGGATGAAATCGGAAAGCTGCTTAAAACACAGAAGAACGGGAAGTGAAGATGAAAGAGCATAAAGTTAAGATCATAGTTCCTATTACGGGGGCGGATGAAGAAACGATAATGAAAGAGGCAAAGGCAATTGCAGAAACAGAGGCAGATTGCGTCGAGTGGAGAGTTGATCTTGCGAAGGAACTCTGCAATGTTGGAATTTCTTTTATGTCGGATGAGCCATTAGTCGACATGTACTCAGATAACATTGAAGAGATATTAAAAAGATTATCTCGGATTCTAAAGGGTAAGGAATTGCTTCTTACTATAAGAACAGAATTTCAGGGTGGGGAATTTCCTTATAATCCGCAGGTGTACGAGAGACTTGTATGTGATGCAATAAAAAGCGGTTTCCTTAGTATGGTGGATCTTGAGGACTCAACAGAGAAGGATGTATTTGAACGCATAATGAAGCTTGCTAAAGAATCCGACGTAAAAACTGTTGTTTCCTACCACGATTTTTCCCGTACTCCGAAAGTGGATGTGATTTTGGAAAAATTCAGAAGTATCAGAAGTACAGGCGCTGATATTATTAAAACTGCATATTGGCCTTTGGATCCGGAGGATGTCGCAGCAGTTCTTCTTGCCACTGCGAAGTTTAAGGAAGAAGATGAAGGGCAGCACGAGATGATCACCATGTCCATGGGGAATCTCGGAAGGGTAAGCCGTGTGAGTGGAGGAGTGTTCGGTTCGGACTATACTTTTGCAACGGTTGGAGAAACCAGCGCCCCCGGACAGATGCCGATAGAAAAGGTGATTGAGATGATGGAAGTGCTGAACGATAACCTCGAAGAGGAGGATTGGTAGAATACCAGTAAGGATTTTTTTAATGGGATCCGCCCCCATTAGTGGAGGTGGCTAATGGTTGAGTAGAATCAATTGCTCATGAATTATATAGAAGGCGTTAAGAAAATATATGGTTCAAATATTTACAGAATGAACCTCAAAATGGACACCGGTATTGTGGTACTTGGTTTAGAATAATGGAGATGTTGGATTGATAAGCTCAAACAGTGGATTGAAACTGAATAAGCTTATACGCATAATTGCGTTATCTATAGGTGTGGCTGTATTTACAGCGACACCTGTTTTTGCTGCCGGGAAGAGACAGATGTTTGAGGGTAACGCCTCCATGACAGTGAATGACTTTATGAGGCTTGCAAACGGGGAGGATGCAAAAGAAGTATTTGGCTCGTCTTCAAAAACAAAAGGATCAAATGAAGACGGTGAAGGGAATGCCGAAGAAAATGCATCAGAAAATACTGAAGAAAAATCTGATGACAAAACCGGTTCCGAGGCAGCAGGCTATGCCTCCGATACAACAGTAAAGTACGGTATCACCGGTGAAGTGGTAATCGAAAAGAAAAAAGACGACCCGGTTCCAAAACCGCTGGATGCGGAGCAAAGCAGTTCCTCGGGATCTGTGGCAAAGAATCAGACCGTGACCACTGTGTTTATTAACAATAAGCCGGCTGGCAGCACCTCGGATACCGTGAGGACCGACCCCGAGGATGTGATGACAAAACAGCAGGAGGAAGAGGTTCTCGACACAGTATCCATACAAAATTATATCAATGCTGACTACAATGTACTTCAGCAATTCACCAATGAAAGCGAGTACACCACCAGAGCAAGGCAGTCACTTATCAGCTTTGCCATGCAGTTTGTAGGTAATCCCTATGTCTGGGGAGGCACCTCTCTCACTAACGGCTGCGACTGTTCGGGATTTGTGCAGGAAGTGTTCCGGCATTTCGGCATTATCACAGGCAGAACCTCCCGTGACCAGTATGCAAACTGTGTGTACCTCAAGGGCAAGGAAGTGATGCCGGGGGACCTTATTTTCTATGCGGATGAGACCGGTTATATAAATCACGTGGCCATCTATGCAGGGAACTACATGATCGTGCATGCCGCCAATCGAAAGGCGGGAATTAAAGTTAACCGCTATGACTACAAGCGGCCGTATGCATATGGGAGATTCATAGCGAATTAGAATTCATTGTCTTTTAACATTTAGGATTTATATATTGGCCTGAAAATGTCGATTAACCTGTTAAGGATAGTGTGAAAGTCTATCCATTTGCAGCAGAATTGATAAGTTTACAGGAGGAGACAAGGATGTTATCCCGTATAGACAATTCAACGAGTATGCTTGTAAAAAGCACAAACTCTATGAGGAAGACCGATGAGACAGGGAAGTCTCAGAAATCATCTTTACAGAGTCAGGAAAATGTCTCGACTGAGGCAGCAGAGCTCAATATGTCTGTTGATTCCTTTGTGAGATCAAAATCCTCGGAAGACAGCGATTTGTCTGAGAGCCGTTCTTCCGGAAAGAAATCGTCGGCTGTCGATGTATCAAAGGCCGACAAGTACGGAGTCAGTAAGCTGAGCGAATCCGAAAGATCCGAGATCATCTCTCAGCTTAAGGACGAGCAGGAAGCTATCCAGGCGAAGTTCCTTCAGAAGATGACCTCAGGAACCCTGGGAGAGCAGTTCCGTCAGTGGAGTGCGGCCAATGCTCAGCTCACACAGGACGGAGATGGTATCTGGAAGTTCATTGCCAGCGGTAATTATACCGTAGACGCCGAGACCAAGGCCGCGGCCCAGGAAGCAATTTCCGATGGCGGCTATTTCAGCGTAGAGAACACTTCCCAGAGAATTTTCGATTTTGTTTCAGCCTTTGCAGGTGATAATGTTGAGCTCATGAAGAATCTTCAATCCGCCGTTACGGCCGGCTATAACGAGGCTGCCAAGGCATGGGGCGGAGAGCTTCCGGAGATCAGCAAGAAGACCCTTGAGGCGACAAATCAGCTGTTTGATGACTATTATAAGCAGCATGGAGCATGATTTTTTAATCCGATTTATACATAACAGTTCATCTGAAGAACCGGAGAGTGTGGACCGGGGGGACGGGGTTGGTAGCCCATTTTTCAAAGAAAATGGGCCATCAACCCCGTCCCCCCGGTTCACTCTCCGGTCTATCGGCTGAACTGTTACTCCTAAGAGTGCCATGGTGTCTCTTAGAGGGCTCGATTTTGATCGATGGCCCATCTGCTGAAGCCGGATGTCTGCCGGGTCTGATCTACACATATACGTCCTAAAATGTTATATTTTAATATAGTAAAGTCGAAATTAAGTACGAGACGGTGTGTTGTACAAATATGGAAGGGAGGAGCCGCAACATGAAAAGACATCTGAAAAAGCAGCTGATGGAACTTGTTGAGCTTCTTTCCGAGGCACACGAAAACCTGGTTCAATGTCTAAACAATGGGGATATGGAATCTGCTGTCACCTGTCTTCTGGATTGTCAGAATACCGCCATAGCTGTTGGGCAGAGGATCGATGATTCTGAGGGAGAGGGAACCACCTCGGTGAAGGCTCTGGAAGAATATTGTGAGCTGATCTTTCAGATATATAACCAGCTTGTAAATGGCGAAACCTATGTTGTGGATAAGCTTTATAAGAAGCTTAGGGAAAGTCTTTTTGAGATCAACTACAGGATGCAAAATGACCTCCCGGAAATAAAAGAGGTTGTCTTTCTTCCCTACAAAGCTTCCATGTGGGATTCTCTGGAAACTGTGTGGAAAAAGGCTGACGCAGATCCGGAGGTGGAGGCTAAGGTCATACCTATTCCGTACTATGACATTAACCCGGACGGTTCCTATGGAGAGATGCACTATGAGGGGGATGAATTTCCCGGGGATGTGCCGGTGATCTCCTATGAAAAATATAACCTTGAAGCGAACCATCCGGACGAGATATATATTCATAATCCGTATGATGACAAGAATTTCGTAACAAGCATTCATCCATTCTTTTATTCGAAGAATCTGAAAAAATATACGGATAAGCTTATTTATATTCCGTATTTTGTTCTTGAGGAGCCGGACAGCAATAATAAATGTGCTCTTGAAGGAATGAAGCATTTTGTTCAGCTTCCTGCGGTATTCAATGCAGATGAAGTGATCGTACAGTCTGAAAATATGCGGAAGGCATACATCGAATGTATGGTTATGTATGCCGGTGAAGAGAATCGAGAATATTATGAAAAAAAGATTAAGGGTACCGGCTCTCCAAAGATAGAAAAGATAAAATCCATGACTATGGAGGATGTGACTCTGCCGGAAGAATGGAAAAAATTCATCTATAAATCTGATGGAAGACGCAAAAAGATCATTGTTTACAACACAAGTCTCACGGCGTTTCTTCAGAACCCGGAGCAGATGCTGAAAAAGATCCGGGATGTGTTCAGGGTATTTGATGAGAACAGAGAAGAGGTGGCGCTTTTATGGAGGCCGCATCCGCTTCTCAAGGCAACGATCAGTTCTATGATGCCACAGCTTCGGGAAGCCTATGATAAGATAGTTGAGTATTATAAGTATAATGAAACCGGCATCTACGATGACACCCCGGACCTTGACAGGGCACTGGTGATGGCGGATGCGTATTATGGTGATCCAAGCAGTCTTGTGACACTGTGCAAAGCTATAAAAATGCCGATCATGATACAGAATGCCATGGTGATAAGTGAAGGGGGAGACTAAATGATAGAATTTAATGCTTCTATGATGTGTGCGGATTTCGGACATTTGTATGATGAAGTAAAGGCACTCGAAGAAGCGGACATTGATTCTTTTCATATCGATATAATGGATGGAAGATATGTCCCTAACTTTGCCATGTCATTATATGATCTTGACTGTATCGCTAAATCCACAGAGAAGCCTCTGGATGTACATCTCATGATAGAGCACCCAAGAAACGTTATTCAGATGTTTCTAAAAAAACTCAGAAAAGGTGACACGGTCTACATTCATCCTGAGGCGGAGTACCATCCTTCATCAACTCTTCAGGATATCATAGATGCCGGGATGATACCGGGCATAGCCATTAATCCGGGAACCAGTGTGGAAACAGTTTATGAAATGCTGAGAATTGTTGACAAAATCCTTGTCATGAGCGTGAACCCCGGTAATGCAGGACAGATGTATCTTCCTTATGTGGACTTCAAGATAACCAGACTTCTGGAGCTTAAAGATGAAATGAAATTCAAGATGTATTGGGATGGAGCCTGTACCTATGACAAGGTGGAAACATATGGACCGAAGGGAGTGGATGGCTTCATCCTGGGTACTAATATTCTATTTGGAAAAGGCAGACCCTATAAGGACATCATTGCCGACGTTAGAAAATTGAAGTGCTGCTGTTCGGGGAAAGAGTGAAGAAGTAAATTGAATATTTTACCGGCGAGGAGAATTGTAGGACGTTTTTTAGTTAATGGAAAGAGAATGTTCTTTAATGTGAATCCCGGGAAATAATTGGTATATAACAAAAAGTGTGTAGTGAATAAGGCGCTACCATATAGAAACCAAAGGACTATTTTATGAGGGCAATTCTTTTGTCCGGTGGAACCGGCACGAGACTTGGGGAGGACATCCCGAAACAATATTTAAAAATGAATAACAGGATGATCATCGAGTACAGCATCGAGACATTGACCCGATGCAGGGAAGTAGAGTCCATGGTCATAGTGGCAGACGAGAAGTGGCACGAGGCAATAGCGGACGTCCTCAGTAAGTATGACGACCGGCACATATTTTCCGGCTTCGCCCTTCCCGGTGAGACCAGACAGTGGTCCATATATAACGGGCTTCTCCGTATGAAGGGTCAGGCCAATGCTGACGATTCCGTACTCATTCATGATGCCGCAAGACCGAAGCTGAAGGAAGCTTTGATAAATAATATGAGTAATGCCTTAACGGGTTATGACGGAGTGCTTCCGGTACTTCCAATGAAGGATACCGTATATAAGGTGGATGAGACCGGAAGAATAGCAGCTCTCCTTGAACGAAAAGAAATCATGGCGGGGCAGGCTCCGGAGCTTTTTCTTTATGGAAAATACCTTAAGGCCAACGAGAAGATGATAGAGGAAGGCAGGATGGGGAGCATTAACGGTTCCACAGAACCTGCTTTTCTTGCTGGGATGGATATCGTGACTATCCCGGGGGATGAGGATAATTATAAAATCACAACTAAGAAAGATCTGGAGAGATTCAGAGCGGAATGCTGAGGAGACAGAAATGAAAGCCTGGAAGCTGAATAGTGTCGGAAATATAAATTTTTACGAGAATGTGCCGGAGCCTGCATTGGCACCGGATCAGGTGCTGGTAAAGGTGAAGGCCTGCGGTATTTGCGGCTCGGATGTGCCGAGAGTCTATAAGAACGGCGCCCACAAGATGCCACTCATAATAGGACATGAGTTTTCCGGAGTGGTGGAGAAGACCGGGGATCCCGGGGATAAAGAACTCATCGGAAAAAGGATGGGGATATTCCCGCTGATACCCTGCAAGAAGTGCCCTGCGTGTCTGTCAAAAAAATATGAGATGTGTTCAAACTACAGTTATCTCGGATCGAGAACTGACGGGGGCTTTGCTGAATACGCAGCAGTACCGAAGTGGAACCTCACAGAGCTTCCGGATAATGTTTCCTTTGAGCAGGCGGCCATGCTGGAACCCATGGCGGTGGCGGTTCATGCCATGAGACAGCTTGAGTTGGATAGTGACAATAGTGTGCTGGTTTGCGGAGCGGGAACCATAGGGCAATTGCTTATAATGTTCCTTCTTGATAGAGGAATAAAGAAGGTGTATGCCCTGGGAAATAAGGAGTTCCAGAAAAAGACACTTCTTGATATCGGACTACCGGAAGATCACTATTTTGACATCAAAAGCGGCGATGTGAAAGCATGGGTCATGGAGAAAACATCAGGTCTCGGAGCTGATGCATATTTCGAATGTGTGGGCAGAAACGAAACCGTAGAGCAAGGCCTTGGCATGGTGAAAGCCGGAGGACAGTTATGCCTGGTTGGCAATCCGGCCGGGGATATGACATTAATCCAGGGGGACTACTGGAAGATCCTGAGAAAGCAGCTCCGTATAAGAGGTACCTGGAACTCCTCTTATCTTGGTGATGATCCGGAGGCAGAAAAGGATGACTGGCATTATGTGCTTGAGAGGCTTTCTGAGGGAAACATTCATCCTGAAAGGCTAATAACTCATGAGCTTAAGCTTCGGGAGCTTGAAAAGGGCCTTCTCATCATGAGGGACAAAAAGGAAGATTACATTAAGATAATGGCGTTGGTTGAAGATCAGGGTATGTGTTAATATAAGTGTCATAGCATTATTTAAAGGGGCAAAAGTGGGATGTGGTACGTGATCCAGACAATGAAAGGCAAAGAGTACAAGGCTGCCGAAGAAGTCCGATGCGATGTGGCAGCAGAAGATGAGCCCGTATTCGTTTTTGAAAATGAAATGGAATATAAGGTAAAAGGCAGCTGGATCAAGGACACAAATCCGTTTTTTCCGGGATATATATTTGTTGATATCAATGCTGAAAAAGCCGAAGATTTTGATTATAGGCTAAGAAAAGAAAAACATCCTCTGAAGCTGCTCCGGGTGGATGACATAATCACACCTATAAAACCTGAAGAGGAGGAATACCTCAGTAGACTTGGTGGAGAAGAGCATATCGTTCGGAATTCGGAAGGCTATCGTGTAGACGATATGATCGAGATAACCTCAGGCTCCTTTAAAGGCTGGACAGGCGAAATCAGAAAACTTGACCGCCATAAAAGAAGAGCCACCATCTGCGTTACCATGATGGGACGAGAGGTGGAAGTAAACATCGGACTTGAAATTGTGAAGTCTGTTTCAAAAGATGAGCTTGAGGCCGCCGATGAATTTGATACAGAGAAGATGGCTAAGATTGTGAAGGCTTAGGTTGGTTAATAAGGAAGGGCTATGGCATCTAAACATGCCATAGCCCTCATTTGTATTTTCGATTACTTAATGCCGTATTTTATATTCATTTCCTGTCTTTCATCAGAAGTGGCAATTAAAGAATTGCTGAATTCAGCAATCCCGGGATTAAGTGCGGATTTTTGCGAGAAGTGCTTCCTGCAGTGTCTGAGAAAAGTTGATTTTTCTTTCTTGCGCTGCGGCATTAAGCCAAGCTGGGTTGGTTAGAGTTTTGTGGACGGATTTTTCTACGATCTTACTTAACTCCTTGCTATGAAAAGGAATCGTTACCTTTCCGGATTTAGTCGGGTGGACATAATGTCTGTGGGAGCCTTCCTGGCGCTTGAATATCCAGCCGTCATCAAGGATTTCTTTTTCTATTTCTCTAGGTCGTTTAGGCATGATTATTTCTCTTTAGTTATTATTTTATGAATGAATATGTATTGAGTCAAAACGCATTAAAATTGAGCGTATAAGAATGACTTTAAAAGTATATGTGTGTGGATTTATATTCGGGATGTTTCAGCTAACACAATTTTTTTAAACCACGAGTTAACTGACAATCATCATGTAAGGCGTTATCATTTAATTAAATGAATCGTGCGTTGGTACATTTGGAAGTTTACTCGAGGAGGAAAGAGCAATGGCAAAGATGACATCGGCATATGCAAATAAAGTATTGAAAAAGCTTAATGATGATAAAGATTTTTATCTTAACAAGGAACAGGAGGGGCAGATCTACGTGGCAGCATTGGATGAGGAGCCGGTTATTCCTGATTATGACTACGCAGAAGTATCTGCAAAAATAGCAGAGATTGATGAGAAGATTATAAAGATCAAGCACGCAATCAATGTGACAAATGCAACCAGCAAGATTTCCGTCGAAGGCGTTGACATGACTATCGATTCAATTCTTGTGAAAATGTCTCAGCTTAACAGGAGAAAGCTGGTGCTTGACAAGATGCGTAAACGTCAGGTTAAGGCAAGAGAAAATTCCGCACTGTACGGATCGAGAAAAACGACTCCTGAATACAGGTATATCAATTATGATCTTAAGACAGTTAATAAGGATTATGAGCGTATCGATGCAGAGATTGCGGCAATGCAGATTGCCCTTGATAAGTATAATCAGACCTTTGAGTTTGAAGTAGAAGTATAATGTTTTTTCCGTGCATCAGGTTTTAATTGGCGTACTCCAAGGTTAAGCATTATTCGCCGTTCATTGTTGCGGTTCGTGGTTATCGGTTATTTTTTATTGGAGAATGGTTCAAGGTTACGATCAGGGTGTCTTGAAAACACAATTAATAAAAACTCAACCTGTTGCAAAAAACTTGTACCTTTGGTACCGGGGCATGGAAGTTCGGTTTCAGTTGCCCCTATTGGTTAGCGTATGCAAGTTCCTCCCCATGGAGAGGTTGCCTGCAAACACACAGGGCTATAGCATCATAGAATGCTATAGCTCTTTACTTGCTTTATAGGAAAGTGCATTCACTGGATATTTGGTGTAACATATGTTCGCTCCTAAAAAATGGGTAAATTCAATAAAGGCTTTATCTCAAGGCCTTAAATGGTTACAATTATTTATGACTTCTCATTTGCGAGGTGAGGGAGTCATTTTTGAGTACCGTTGGTAAGATTTGGGTTTTGGATTTGCTTTCATTTTTGCGAGCAAGGAAGATTTTGTTGTTGCTAAGCTATCTTCTTTAGATCGTAGTTTAATGATCGCCTTTCTATAGAGTTCTTCCAACGG
>JAGAGL010000050.1:0-4134 GCA_017627595.1 Oribacterium sp.
GAGTTCAGACATGACCCACTCATAGGGCAGGAAAAGTCCGCCGTTAATGACTCTGCCGGTTACAGGCTTGTCCTCCTCCGTAAACAGCTGTTCGTCATTCAGGAACAATGCCACCTCATCGCCGCTGACCCCGAAGTACTCTGCCTTATCCGCAAGAACCTTTGTGGGCGCGAACTTTTTCTCATAAAAATAGTAGCCAACCAGTCCGACGGCCAGAAGGATCAATATAAGCACAACCATAAAGGGAGTGCCCTTTTTTCCGCCTGTTTTTTTCTTTCTGGTCTCACGACGTTCCCTGAAACTTTTTAATTCTCTAGCCAAAATGCTGTTCTCCCCGATTAATACTCTTTCACATAGACATCCATCTATATGATTCCCAAAAGTAAATCTGATCGTTACCAAATCCGGTTCAGGTTTTCAGTATCAGCCGCCGGATTTAGATTACTTCATTATTCAGTTCCTGAAGCTTCGCTGCCTGATCCGCGGAAATGATGGGATCCAGAAGCTCATCCAGGTCACCGTTAAGCACCTTATCAATTGAATAGAGTGTGAGGCCTATACGATGGTCCGTAACTCTTCCCTGAGGGAAATTGTAGGTTCTGATCTTCTCGGAACGGTCTCCGGTACCAACCTGTGACCTCTTGGCCTCAGCCGCTTCGCTCTGCTTCTTATTATACTCTATTTCATATAATCTGGCTCTCAGAAGGCGCATTGCCTTTTCACGGTTCTGAACCTGGGAACGCTCCTCCTGACATTCAGCTACCATACCTGTTGGTTCGTGAATGAGACGAACTGCGGATGAAGTTTTGTTGATATGCTGTCCGCCGGCACCGGAGGATCTGAATACCTCCATCCTTACATCAGCGGGATTGATCTCAACATCCACATCCTCTGCTTCAGGCATAACTGAAACTGTGGCAGTGGAGGTGTGGATACGTCCGCCTGACTCGGTCACGGGAACACGCTGCACTCTGTGAACCCCGGCCTCATACTTGAGTCTTGAGTAAGCGCCCTTTCCGGTGACAATGAATACAACTTCCTTCATACCGCCGATGCCGGTTTCATTGGCAGAAACAAGCTCCGTACGATAGCCTCTCCGCTCCGAGTAGTTAAGGTACATGCGGTAAAGCTCATAGGCAAAAAGGGCAGCCTCATCACCGCCGGCACCGCCTCGTATTTCCATAATGATATTTTTATCGTCATTTTCATCCTTGGGAAGGAGCAGTATCTGGAGCTCCTTAATAAGCTCCGGCTGGTCTGCCTTGGCCTGGGCAAGCTCCTCCTTCGCCATTTCCAGAAGATCCGGATCCTTCTCGGAAGAAAGAATCTCCAGGGCATCCTTCTCAGACTGCACCGCATCGCAGTACTTGTGGTAGGTTTTTACCAATGTCTCCAGATCGGAACTCTCCTTCATGAGCTTAAGGTATTTCTCAGTGTCATTTACTATGTCAGGCTCTGTCATAAAGCGCTGAATCTCTTCATAATGTCTCGATATGGACTCGAGACGGTCAAACATATCCATATTTTTTCCTCTTCTATTTCTAAGCTGCTGCCGGGGTTTTTAACCCTCATATATTCATCACTGCTGTCAAACTGCTTTGTTCAGCTGTTAATCTGAGTTTCCGGGGATAATCTCCGGATTTTCAGAGGTGACCTGTCACCACTCTGTCGTTTTCGCCGTAATCCTTTATAACTATGACATCGCGGAATCCGGCGTTTTTCAGAAGCTCTGCCACAGCTTCCCCCTGGTCATAGCCGATTTCAAATGCCACATGCCCGCCCGGGTTCAGGTACTTCGGCGATTCCTCTGCCAGTATCCGATAAAACCTTTGTCCGTCCTCTGTACCGTCCAGGGCAATACGCGGCTCATATTCCCTTACCTCAGGTTCCAGAGTGTCCACTACCTTCGACGGAATATAAGGTGGATTTGAGACGATCACATCGAAGCTTCCCTTAACCTCGCTGAACATATCCGATCTGTACAGTCTGAACCTGTTTTTTTCCTCTTCAGTCAGAAGGCTTTCTTTGTTATATGTTGCGATTTTTAATGCTTCTTCCGAGATATCCACAGCCTCGACCTTGCTGAAATGCCCCGTTTTACATAGGGTTATGGCAATGCATCCCGTTCCGGTGCAGAGATCCAGCAGCGCAGCGTCCTCTTTTTCCACAATCTGACGCCCCGTCGTCAACCTGTCCACAAGGTCTTTTCTTTCCCGGAGTTCATTCCCGGTTGTCACCACGTCCGCAGGGTCTTTTCTCTCCGGGAGTTCATGCCCGGCTGTCACCCCGTCCTCAAGATCTTTTCTCTCCCGGATTTCCTGCCCGGTTGTCACCACATCCGCAGGAACTTTTCTCTCCCGGAGTTCCGCCGGAAGGTTGTCATATAATAGGTTTCCAAGCACCGTATCTATTAGAGTCTCCGTATCGGCTCTCGGACAGAGCACGTCCTTCGTGACCTTAAATTCAAAACCATAAAACCAGGCGGATCCCAGAATCTGCTGAAGAGGCTCCCTGCCCTCTCTTCTCAGAAGATTCTTCTCGAAGTTTTCCTCCGCCTTCCGAAGCGCCTCCTCATCCTCAAAATACCGTGGGATAAGATCCGAAGGTTTCTCATCGGAAACACTCAGATAATGTGATCCTTCCAGCTTAAAGGCATCCATAACAAGAGCCCGCGCATCAAAACGCGGGTCCGGAACATTGGCAGCCTTAAGTCTCTTTTCTGCCTCTGAGAGAATTACTTTAAATGTTTTATCTATCATATATTTCTTCCTTATAACCTTATATCCAACAGTTACAGGAAGAAAAGCTAGTTTTCGGTACCGGTAGCCGGAAGAATCTCTGATGTCACCGGATCTTCTGCATTATCCTCCGATATTTCCGGTTCAGAGACATCCTTTGCAGAATTTACTGCTATATCCTTTACGGAATCCTCCGCATTATCCATTACAGAATTTGCAGTGTTATCCTCCGGAAATTCCAGTCCGAAGGTTTTCTTCTCAAATTCACGCCAGTCAAAAACCTTTTCAACTGCCGCAATGGCAACCTCGATCTCGCTGTTATCCGGCTCGAAGGTTGTGAGGCCCTGCATCCACATGCCGGGAATGAAAAGGATCCGGGTTAAAGCATTATCATGAGTTCCCACTATGCGGAGCACCTCATAACTGATGCCGGCAATCACCGGGATAAGCACGAGGCGGCTGGCAAGCTTTAACATGATATTGTCAAATCTTATGACCATGAAAAGCATGATTGAAATGAGCATAACGTAAACGATGAAGCTGGTGCCGCATCTCTTGTGTTCCTTGCTGGAGGCCGCAACATTTTCAACCGTCAGCGGAAGTCCGTGCTCCACGCAGTTGATGCACTTGTGCTCTGCTCCGTGATACTGGAAGGTTCTTCTGATATCCGGCATACGGGATACAAGCTTAATGTATATAACGAACAATCCTACTCTGATGATACCTTCCAAAAGGCCGAGAAGTGCTTCGCTGGGAAGCATTGGCTTAAGAAAGCTTGCTATAAACGCAGGAAAAACCACGAAGAGTCCTATGGCAAGAACAAATGAAAATACCATCACTATTCCGGAAAGTACCGGTTCCAGCTTCTCTCCGAAGGTGTCATCCAGCCACTTCTCAAATTTGCTCGGCTCCTGATCTGCGTCTTCCGGGTCATCCTCTATAAATGTTGCACTGTAGTTCAGGCACTTGGATCCCAGCACCATCGAGTCAATAAAGGAAAAGATTCCTCTTATAAATGGTGCCTTGCAGATTGCAAACCTGTCAGTCATGGAAATATAAGTATCTTCCATAACCTCGATGCTTCCATCCGGCTTACGAACCCCAACCGAGTATCTCTTTCCGTTTCTCATCATCATGCCCTCGAGAACAGCCTGTCCGCCGATTCCGCTGTAAACCTGTCCCCGGGCTTTCGCCATTGCTTCACACGGTGAAGCCTCTTTAGTTTCTGTATGTGTAGAAAAAAATGTCATAATAGTAACCTTTATAAAAACATGTGTATCTTTAAGTGTATACGAAGTGAGCTATTTATTCAAGAAAAGAGGACGCATGCCGTAGCAAGCGTCCTCTTGAATCCCGTTTCTGTTGACTTATTAAGAAAGACCGAACTTCTTGTTGA